>JAODME010000012.1 GCA_025465095.1 Microbacteriaceae bacterium
GATTTACGCCCCCCTTGAGACAACGTGCTTCGAGTGAGCGCACTCTCGTACTGCACGCGGTGACCTCACCGTGCCGCGCTAGACGAGGAATCAGTTGCGAGAAAGATATAGCGTCGCGCCTCTGACCAGGAACTGCTGAAGGTTCTGCGACTCTTCCCGGGCCGCGAAGAGGATCTCCGTAGTCAGAACTGCTTCGACCCCGATTGGCGTTTGTGCTGACGGTGACGCGACGATAGAAACTCCACTGAAAAGCCTCGGGACGTTAGCGCGTCAGCAAACGCGAGCAGGTTGACCACCCTGCAGGGGTCGTCGGTCTACACGGCGGACTCCGACGGTTTGCGGGCGATGAGCTGCTGCACTCCGCGTGTGTCGACGCCACCCTCCCACTATTGGTGCGCCGGCGGCGCGGCCTCAGCCGCAGGCTCCCGCTCAACCGGAGCCCCCTTGATCTGCTCCACGAACCAGGAGGCGATCGTCGCGGTGACGGACCCGATCAGCGCGATGCCAGCGATCATCAAGCCGCCGGCGATGACCCGGCCGAGGGGGGTTACAGGGAAGAAGTCGCCGTAGCCGACCGTGGTGATGGTGACGAACGCCCACCAGATGGCGTCGCCGAAGTTCAGGATGTTCGCGCCTGCCGCGTTCTGCTCCGCGTCGAGGATCGCCAGACCTGCCACCAGGACGAGCAGGGCCGCGGTGGAGAACACGTAGATGCTCACCCGACTGCGGAGCGCGTTACCGGCAGTCCTGTGCAGCACCTCGATGAGGCGCACCAGACGGAGGAGCCGAAGCGGGCGGAGGACGGGGAGTACGACGACGAGGAACTCGGGCAGGTGGGTAATGAACCAGCGGCCATGGTTCTGGGCGAGGACGAGACTGACGACGTAGTCAACACCGAAGAGCACCCAGGTGACTGTCATGATCAGTTCGGGGACGGCGTCGTTAGGCGCCTGAAGGTTTCCAATGACGGCCCCGGCATACGCGCCGAGGAAGATGACGGCGGCCACGGCCAGCGGCCATTCGGTGAGCCGTCTCCACCGATCGGTGGTCAAGTGAATCGGTAGGGTCACGCCCGGCCTCCTGGTCAAGCGGTTCGGGCCCGCGAAGTAGCTACCGCGGTGGGAACGTTCCTGGTCGCGCATGCCGACGCGCCTGCTCGGCGACGGTTCGCCTATTCCCGCGGCGCGTGCGTGTCGAGGAATTCGTACACCTCGGTGCTGTCCACGCCCGAGAACACCCCGGCGGGCATCGCGGCCAGCAGCGAGCTGTTCAGCCGGGCGCTGGGGAGTGAGTGCTGTTCCCAGCGGCGCGCCAGGTCAATGGGAGGGCGGCGGCAGCATCCCTCGTCCGGGCAGGTGGAACTCGCCCGATTCGTGGTGTCGCGCCCTCGGAACCACTTGACGTGTGCGAACGGCGTGCCGACGCTCACTGAAAAGTCGCCCCGCGCGGTGGACTGGATGCGCGACGTGCACCAGTAGGTTCCCGTTGGCTTGTCGGTGTACTGGTGGTACGGACTGAAGCGGTCGGCCATGTCAAAGACGCGGCGTGCGCTCCAGTGTCGGCAGACGAGCTGACCCTCAACCGCGCCAAGGGCGTCGGTCGGGAACTGCACCCGGTCGTTCTCGTAGGCCTTGGAGATCGTGCCGCTCTCGTGCACCTTGAGGAAGTGCACAGGAATACCGAGGTGATGGGTGGCGAGATTGGAGAACCGGTGGGCGGCCGTCTCGTAGCTGACCGCGAAGGCGTCACGGAGGTCCTCGACCGAGAGTTCGCGCTTCTCCTTGGCGCTGGTGAGGAACTCGACCGCGGATCGCTCGGGGATGAGGAGCGCCGCGGCAAGGTAGTTCGTCTCCACCCGCTGGCGCAGGAAGTCGGCGTAGTCGCGCGGCTCGGTGACACCGAGCACGTTGCTCGCGAGGGCCTGCAGCAGCGTCGTTCGTGCGTCGCTGCCATCGGACTGACCGACCGGAAGGTAGATGCGGCCGTTCCTGAGGTCGGTGACGCTGCGGGTCGAGGTAGGCAGGTCGGGAACGTAGTGCAGTGAGAACCCGAGGGTGGTGGCGAGATCGGATGCCACGCGCTGCGATAGCGGACCGCCCGGGTGATCGACAGCATCCAGCAGCTTCTTCGCGGCCTGCTCCAACTCCGGGAAGTAGTTGTTGCGATGTCGCATTGTGCGGCGCAGCTCGGTGTTCACCAATCTGGCCTCCTCGGGCGTGGCCGCACGCTCGCGGAGCAGGCGCTGCAACTCGTCATGCAACGCGAGGATCGTCTCGATCGCCTCATCACTGAGAGACTTCCGCACGGGAAGGGCGGGCAGCGGGAGTGAAGTGTAGAGCGGTCCGCGCTGGGCGCGCTCGAGCGCGATCTCGAGCGCCGCGCGTTTCGACGGGGGCTCCGGATTCATCAGCTCGTCGATGGTCACACCGAGGATCCGGGCAAGGCGTTGCACCTCGCCGAGCTTCAACTCTCGCTTGCCGTTCTCGATCACCGATATCTGGGACGGCGCGCGCCCGAGCGCGGCACCGAGGCTGTCCAGGGTGAAACCGCGCTCCGACCGGAGTTGGCGGATGCGGCGGCCGATCGTGAGTGAGTCGAACATGTCTTCATCCTCGGTGGCGGCCCTCGGTGAATCAGTCATTAACCAAGCGTGCCATCGATCGTTCTTCCGCGGAATAGAAAAAATGGTTATCTTCCGGCCGAACATCGGGTGAAGAACCTTCCATAGGGGCCCAGAGTCGAGGAACTACCAACGAAGGAGTTCTCATGACGAGCAACCGCCCCGGCGACCAGAGTCAAACCGCGACCGAGCTGGAGAACCAGTGGAAGACCGACGCGCGCTGGAGCGGAATCGTCCGTGACTACTCCGCCGAAGACGTTATCGCCCTCCGCGGTTCCGTTCAGGAAAAGCACACCCTCGCCGAGCGCGGCGCCGAGAGACTCTGGCGCCTCATCAACGAGGACGGCTGGGTCGCCGCCCTCGGCGCGCTCACCGGCAACCAGGCCGTGCAGCAGGTGCGCGCCGGGCTGAAGGCGATCTACCTGAGCGGCTGGCAGGTCGCCGCCGACGGGAACCTCTCCAGCCAGACCTACCCCGACCAAAGCCTCTACCCGGTGAACTCCGTGCCATCCGTCGTCCGCCGCATCAACAACGCGCTTTTGCGGGCCGACCAGATAGACCACTCCGAAGGCGGTACGGACACTGATTGGCTGGCCCCCATCGTCGCGGACGCCGAAGCCGGCTTCGGTGGCCCCCTCAACGCATACGAGTTGATGGCCTCGATGATCGCCGCCGGCGCCGCCGGCGTGCACTGGGAAGATCAGCTGGCGTCAGAGAAGAAATGCGGGCACATGGGCGGAAAGGTGCTCGTGCCTACCGGTCAGCACATCCGCACCCTCAATGCGGCGAGGCTGGCGGCGGATGTGGCGGGCGTGCCGTCGATCATCATCGCGCGCACCGATTCGCTCGACGCGAACCTCATCACGAGCGACGTCGACGAGCGCGACCGACCGTTCCTCACGGGCGAGCGCACCGCCGACGGGTTCTATGGGACACGTCCGGGCATCGGTACCGTGCTCACCCGCGGCCATGCCTACGCCCCGTACGCCGACCTGCTCTGGGTTGAGAGCGCAGAACCGGACCTCGAGCTCGCACGCACATTCGCGGAGAGCATCCATGGGGAATTTCCGGGCAAGAAGCTCGCCTACAACTGCTCACCGTCGTTCAATTGGAAGCTGCGGCTCGATGACGCGCAGATCGCAAGCTTCCAGCGGGAGCTCGCCGCGATGGGTTACGCGTTTCAGTTCATCACTCTCGCCGGATTCCACTCGCTCAATCACTCGATGTACACGCTCGCGCGGGACTACTCGCAGCGGCACATGAGCGCGTACGTGGCACTGCAGGAAGCCGAGTTCGCCTCGGAGCCGGACGGGTACACAGCAACGAGGCATCAGCGCGAGGTCGGCACCGGCTACTTCGACCGCATAGCGACGGCACTCAACCCATACAGTTCAACGCTCGCTCTCGCCGGTTCGACCGAGACCGCGCAATTCCACTAGACAAAAGGACACCATCATGAACACGAGACTCGAGATCATCGGCCCGCTCCACGAGCGCTTCGACGAAATCCTTACCCCGGACGCCCTGAATTTTCTCAGCCGTCTGCACGACCAGTTTGCCGGTAGGCGACACGAGAGGCTTGCGGCGCGGATGCAGCAGCGCAAGGACATCGACAACGGTCGGGACCCCAGGTTCCTGTCCGAGACCGCGGCGATCCGCGAGGATGCGACGTGGCGCGTCGCCGGGGCCGGGCCCGGCTTGGAGGACCGCCGCGTCGAGATCACCGGTCCGACCGATCGCAAGATGACGATCAACGCCCTGAACTCGGGCGCCAAAGTGTGGCTTGCCGACCATGAGGACGCCATGAGCCCCACCTGGACGAACGTTATCGGCGGGCAGCTCAACCTATTCGATGCGATCCGCGGCCACCTCGAGTTCACAGGGGAGGACGGCAAGCAGTACAGCGTTGGCGAGAACACCCCGACGATTGTGATGCGCCCGCGAGGGTGGCATTTGGTTGAGAAGCACCTGCGCTTCACTGACCGTGCCGGTTTGAGGACACCGGCATCCGGGTCTCTCGTCGACTTCGGGCTGTACTTCCTGCATAACGCGAAGGAGCTCATGGCCGGCGGAACCGGCCCGTACTTTTATCTGCCGAAACTCGAGAATCACCTCGAGGCCCGACTCTGGGACGATATCTTCACGTTCTCGGAGAACGCGATCGGAGTGCCGCATGGCACGATCAGGGCGACGGTGCTGATCGAGACCATCTCCGCGGCGTTCGAGATGGAGGAGATTCTCTACGAGTTGCAGCATCACTGCGCAGGACTCAACGCCGGGCGTTGGGACTACATCTTCAGCATCATCAAGAGCTTTCGCGGGCGCGGTACTTCATTCGTGCTACCCGACCGTGCGCGTATCACGATGACGGTGCCGTTCATGCGCGCCTACACCGAACTCCTCGTCTCGACCTGCCACCGGCGTGGAGCATATGCCATCGGAGGCATGAGCGCATTCATCCCTAACCGGCGCGATCCGGAGGTGACCGCGTTGGCCCTCGAGCAGGTTCGCGAGGACAAGCGCCGCGAGGCGTTGGACGGCTTCGATGGCACCTGGGTCGCGCACCCGGGGCTCATCGATGCCGCTCGCGGCGAGTTCGACGCGGTACTCGGCGAGCGACCGCACCAGCTGGACCGTTCGCGCGACGACGTTCGTGTGACCGCGGTCGATCTGCTTGACCTACGAATACCGAATCAGGTGACTGATTTCGGCGTGCGCACCAACGTGTCGATCGCCGTCCGCTACCTCGAGAGTTGGCTGCGCGGGGTAGGCGCCGCAGCAATTGACAACCTGATGGAGGATGCGGCGACCGCCGAGATCAGCAGGTCCCAGTTGTGGCAGTGGATGCACCAGCGCGTCGTCACCGCGGAGGGAACTACCGTGTCGAAGCAAACCGTCGAGGCGCACCTCGCCGGTGTGCTCGCGGGCGTCGACCGATCGCCCGGCGACCAATTCGACGCTGCAGTCGAGATCTTCCGCGAAGTCACCCTCGGCGAGGACTTCCCGACCTTCCTGACCTTGGGCGCGTACGCCCGATACCTCGTCGACGAGTCCCAGCCTGCCCTGGCGGTCGCCTACGCATAGGGCGCATAGGGCGGCGAACGACTTGAGCAGTGGCGCCCTACGTGCTCGAAGCGTCCTCGACCGGGGAATCCACTGCAACGATCGGGCCGACGATCGCCGCAGCAGGGGCGAGGCCCAACGCCGCCTTGATGCGATTCTCGTCATCCAGGGTGGCCTGACTGGCAGCGACGTTGGATTCGGTCACGGCACGCACAATCTCTTCTCGCTGAATCCGAACACCCTTCGGGGCGTCGATACCGATCCGCACTCCGTCGCCGCGCGTGTCGAGAACGGTGAGGACGATGTCGTCACCGATCAGCAGGCGCTCCCCTGACTTGCGCGTGAGAACCAGCATCCACTCAGCCTATCGAAGTGCCGTGCACCCAGCCCACGGGCCAGCCGAGCGCATCGACAGAATCGGGTGTGGCGGTGTCGTGCCGGCCAACCACGGCCATCGCCACCACTGGGCATACGTTCGCCACCGCCGCCACCCAGTTCGCGGTGTCCTCGGGTTTGCGGCTCGCATCGACGACGACCCACACCTGGTCGGCGGCTATCGACCGCAGCATGTCACCACTGACGGTTATGCCCCTGCGGCCGCTGCCGAGGCCGACGGCGACGATCGTTCCGCGACCGCTGCGCACGCCGGATGCCCTCGCCCCGAGTGCGCTGCGCCGACCGTCCACCCGCTCCAACCCCGCCGCGGCCACGGTCCCGGCGATGCAGACGGTCGCGTTGACAGAAGCGGCCATCGATACCGCGACGCCGAGCGGGTCGAGCCACACGCCGACGAGGGCAACAAGATCCCCAGCGGCGTTCATGAGCGGCGGTGCGACGCGTGCCGGTGCGGTCGGCGGTTCGGTGAAGCTCAGCGAGTCCATGAGCACGTCGAACTGTTCCGAGTGCGTCGAAATCGCGGCCGCCTGCTGCAACTGCGCTTCGGCTTCGTCTGCGTCATCGAGCAGGGTGGCCAATCCCGCACTCGAGGACGGGCGAGCGGATGCGACGGAATGATCGGGCACGACGACCGTCACTTCATAATGCTGCCGAGCCAGGAACCCCATGATTCCGCCGACCGTGACCTGCTCCGCCGCGACAATCTGGGCATCTGGACCGCACTCCGCGAGAACCCTCGCCGGCAAGTCATCGAGGGTCCTGACCTCAAGATGTAAGTGTCGCCGGGGCACGGATCACCCCGACGGTCTCGATATTCATATTCGCCGAGGTTACCTCTTGGTAGGACAGCACCGGCAGTCCGCCGGACTGGGGCGCCACGAGACGTCGGATGGCGGAGCGCACGGCGGGCGCGCACACGAGCACCGCGGTCCTCCCGCTCGCCTGCACCGCATCGACGGTCTCCTTGAGCGACGCCAGCAGCGCTTCAATCCTGCCCTGGTCGAAAAGGATCTGCGTGCCCTGCTCGGAGGGCCGCATCGCCTCGAGCATCGACTGCTCGACGACCGGATCGATCATGATCACCCGCAACACGCTTCCATCGAGGTGCCGGGCTGCGATCGCCGGGCCGAGCGCCATCCGTGCGGCCTCGACGAGGGCTTCCGGTTCCGTCGAGACTTTCGCCCGCAGCGCGAGAGCCTCGTAGATCCGCGAAAGGTCATTGATCGGCACCTGTTCGGCGAGGAGCCCCTGCAACACGCGCTGCACCTCGGCGAGGGAGAGCAGCCCCGGCACAAGTTCGTCCACTGCGGCGGGGTTGACCTGCTTGACACCCTCGGTGAGTACCCGCACGTCTTCCCTCGTGAGCAGCCGGGCGGCGTTGCCGGTGATGATGGATGACAGGTGCGTGACCACCACGGAAACCCGGTCGATGACGGTCGCGCCGGTGAGCTCCGCGCTGTGCCGCATCTCACTCGGCATCCACTTTCCGATGAGGCCGAACACGGGTTCGACGGTGGCCGCGCCGGGCAGGGAGTCGAGCGCGTCACCGAGCGCGAGCACCTTGCCTGCCGGGGCGATCCCGCGACCGGCTTCGACGCCGGCGATGCGGATCGCGTAGGTCGAAAGCGGCAAGTCGATGCTGTCGCGCGTACGCACCGGTGGCACGACGACGCCGAGGTCCATCGCGACCTTGCGTCGCAGCGCGCGAACTCGACCGAGCAGGTCATCCGAGGCACCCGAGACGAGGTCGACGAGGTCGGGCGCGAGCAGAATCTCGAGCGCGTGCACACGCATCTGATCGATGAGTTCCTCGGTGGTCTCAGCCTGAGGTGCGCGCTCGCTCACGGCCGCGGCATCCTGAACCGCTTTGTTCCGTGTCTCGGATACCTTGATGCGTTGGGCGGCGAACAGAAGCAGCGCCGCGACGATCAGGAACGGAATCAGCGGCATGCCGGGAATGAGCCCGAGCACGATCGCAGCGCAACCGGTGATCATCAGCGCCGTTCGCGATTGGGTCAGCTGGGACGACGCCGTCGAGCCCATGTCCGAATCCACGTTCGAGCGCGTCACGATCATGCCGGTCGACACGGCCATGAGAAGCGCCGGAATCTGGGTGACGAGTCCGTCACCGATCGTCAGCAATGTGTAGGTGCCCACCGCTTCCTCGACCGACATGCCGCGCTGCAGCATTCCGATTGCGATGCCACCGACGATGTTGATGATGATGATGATGATGCCCGCGATCGCGTCGCCCTTGACGAACTTCGACGCGCCGTCCATCGCGCCGTAGAAGTCTGCTTCCGCGGAGACGGCCGCGCGGCGCTCGCGCGCCTCGGAGTCCGAGATGAGACCGGCGTTCAGATCGGCGTCGATCGCCATCTGCTTTCCCGGCATTGCGTCGAGGGTGAAGCGTGCACCCACCTCGGCCACCCGCTCCGCGCCTTTCGTGACGACGACGAATTGGATGACGACGAGGATGAGGAAAACGACGGCGCCGATTACGAGCGAGCCGCCCACGGCGACATGGCCGAACGCTTCGATGACCTGCCCGGCGTAGCCCTCACCGAGCACAAGCCGAGTGGAGGCGACGTTGATGCCGAGGCGGAACAGCGTCGCCACGAGCAGGAGGGACGGGAACACGGAAAAGTCGAGCGGCTTCTTCACGAACATGGTTGTCAGGAGAATGACCAGCGCGAAGAGGATGCTGATAATGATGAGCAGGTCGAGCAGCCAGGCGGGCACTGGCACGACGAGCAGCATGATGATGCCGACCACGCCGATCGGAACGGCGAGTTTGCCGAGATTAGAATTCATGTCCGTTGCCTCTTAGGTTCACAGTGCTGGTTCTGTCATGGTGTGGATGCCGGTCGCCGCGCCGCGTTTGCGCAGCGCCATCACGAACGCGAGCACGCGGGCGACCGCTGAGTAAAGTTCGACCGGAATCTCCTGCCCGAGATCGCAAGCCGCGTGCAGTGCGCGGGCGAGGGTGATGTCGCGGACGATCGGCACCCTGTCGGTCTCGGCCTGCTCCCGGATGCGCGCGGCGATTGTGCCTGCGCCCTTCGCGACCACGCGCGGAGCTGACTTTCCCGGCTCGTACCTGAGAGCGACGGCGACGTGGGTCGGGTTGACGAGCACGACATCGGCTCCGCTCACCGCGGCGATCATCCGGTTGCGGCTCATCGCGAACTGGCGGGCCCTGCGCTGGGACTTGATGAGGGGATCGCCCTCCGAGCTCTTGTTCTCGTCCTTGACCTCCTTCTTGGTCATCCGGGTCTTCTTCCGGTTGCGGCGCATGACCACGACGACATCGGCGGCCGCGAGTACGAGGCCGGCCAGCACGGCACTCTGCAACAGAGCAGTGGTGCCTTCGGCGGCGGCGGCCAGCAACGACGAAACGGACATTCCTCCCGCGCTCATCAACACGGGCAACAGCCCCTGCACAACCGAGTAGAGCACCAGGGCGACGACGGCCGTTTTGAGTAGCGCCTTCGCCCCGCCCCACATCGCTTGCGCGCCGAACACTCGCTTCATGCCCGTGACGAGGTTGAACTGTTGGAAGTTGCCGGCGACCTTCTTCACGTGCACGCCGCCCTGGAGCACGGAGGCGATGAGCACGACGACGGCGACAGCTGTGAGCAGCGGGGCGAGCGTCGCGGCTAATGAACCGACGCCGGCCGTGAGTGTTTCCACGGCGGCGACCGGGTCGGGGTTCGCGATGACGGCGCCGATCGCGAACATCTGCTCGGTCGCAGCTTCGGTGCCGAGAGTCATCGTGACAGGCAGCATGAGCGCCGCGGCTCCGATCCCGAGCCAGGCTGAGAGGTCTTGCGAGCGGGTCAGCTGACCTTTGGAATGGACCTCCTTCATCCGCTTCCGGGTGGCCTGCTCGGTGCGCTCCCCCGAATCGTTGCTCATGTCAGTACACCCCCAGCATCGCGTCTACGGCGTCGTCGGTGAGCGATGCAACAATCTGCGGTAGCACGACGAACGCCACGGCGGCGAGCAGGACCGTCAGCAGGATCTTCAGCGGAAACCCTAGGGAGAACGCGTTGAGGGCGGGCGCGACGCGGGTGAGCAGACCGAGCCCCACATCGGCGAGGAAGAGCACCACGATCAGAGGTCCGGCGATCTGCACCGCCGCGAGGAACATTTGGCCGACCGCCGCGGTGATCGCCTGCGCGGGTTCCGCCAGGTCGATGCCGACCCCGATGGGTAGCGCGGAGAAGCTGCGGGATAGGCCCCCGATGATCAGTTGGTAGCCGTCGGAGGCGAACAGCAGCGCGAGCGCGGTCATCTGAAAGAGCCGAGTGAACTGGGCGCCGTTGATCATCATCTGCGGGTCGAAGGCCTGGGCGAGCTGAAACCCGCCGAACATGTCGATCAGACCGCCGGCGGACTGAATTGCGGCGAAGACGATGAACACGAGAAATCCGAGAAGGGCACCGATGATGATCTCGGACAGGAGCGCGCCGAAGAATGGGGCGGTGTCAAGCGTCACGTACCCGCTTGCCGCTCTAGGCGACACGGCGAGCGCGAGGCCCATTCCGAGCATTGCCTTCACCCGCACGGGGATCGCGCTTGAGGAGAACGGCGGAGCGATGATGAGAAATGCCACGATGCGCACTCCCGCGAGCATCGTCGCTTCGGTCCAGGCGAGGTCCAGCGGGATTTCCACGTCAGCCCCCGCCGAGAAGTGAAGGGATCTTCTCGAACAGCCCGTGAGTGAAGGAGACCATTTCGGAGATCATCCAGTGCCCGCTGATCACGAGCGCCACACCTACCGCGACCGCCTTCGGCACAAACGACAGCGTGACCTCCTGTATCTGCGTGATCGACTGCAGCAGAGAGATCGCGAACCCGACGACGAGTGCGGTGACGAGGATCGGCGCAGAGAGCTTCGCGGCGATGACCAGCCCTTGCAGGCCGATGTCGAGAACGGCGTTGCTGTCCATCAGACCCCTTGATAACTACTGATGAGCGACGTGACGATGAGTCCCCATCCGTCGACCAGGACGAAGAGCAGGATCTTGAACGGGAGCGAGATCATGACAGGCGGCAGCATCATCATGCCCATGGACATGAGCGCCGCGGAGACGACGATGTCGATGACGAGAAACGGTACGAAGATGACGAAACCGATGATGAACGCCGCCCGCAACTCCGAGATCATGAACGCGGGGATGAGGGTGAGCATCGGTACGCTCGCGGCGTCGTCCGGGTTCTCCTGCTCAGCGGCCCGCGTCATCAGCGCGAGATCCTCCTCGCGGGTGTGCGCGAGCATGAATTCCCGAAGCGGTCCCGACGCCGCCTCGACCGCCGCGGCGAAGTCGATGGTCCCGTCGAGGTACGGCCTCACGCCGAGCTCGTTCACGTCAGCCAGCACTGGAGCCATGATGAACAGGGATAGGAACAGGGCGAGGCCGGCAAGCACCTGGGTCGGCGGGATCGATGGTAGCGCGAGGGCGTTCCGGGTCATCGCGAGCACGACGAAGATCTTGGTGAACGAGGTCATCATCAGCAGCAGCGCCGGTGCGACAGAGAGGAGCGTGATCCCGACGAGGGTGATGATCGACGAAGATGGCGTCCCGTTGGGTCCGTTGATTTGGACGCTGACCCCGCCGACGCCCTCGCCCGGTGCGACAGGGTCGGTGGGCGCGGCGGGGTCGATGAGAGCCGCGTGGCCGACGGCGGCGTTCAACAGGACGAGGCAGCATCCGAGCGCGACGGCCAGCACGACGACGATCACGGTCCGGGGAAGCACGGAGCCGGATCTCGTCGCGGCCGTGCGGCTCATTTCGCCTGCCGGAGGGCGGTGGCCGCCTGAGTCCAGGTAGCCGGTGAGAGGATCGACCCGGCCAGCTTCGAGTTTGAGGCGGCGTGGCGTCGCGGCCGGAGCATCGTAACCGCCGTGATCTCGGATTGCGCTTCGGCGAACGGCGTCACCGCCGCGAGCCCGGGAGCCGCACGCGGGCCGAGCGCCTCCGACATCGACCGCGCGAACGTCCTCTCGCTGATCTGCTCGGCCGGCACCTCGCCGCTGTGCAGCACATTCACCGACTGCTCTGTCACCCCGAGCAGGAAACGGCGGCCGTCGACATCCACAACGACCACGGATGCCTTCGGCCCTACGTTTTGGCGTCCTACGACTGCCAGCGTCTCGGACCTGCCCTTAACCCGAGTGCCACGGCTGAGTCGGCGGTGCAGCACCCACAGCAGACCGAGCACGACGGCAAGCGAGAGCGCCACACGCAGCGCGACGGCGAGGGTTTCCACTTAAGCGATGCTCTCGGCAACGTCGAGAATCCGGGTGATGCGAACTGCATAATCCTGGTCGACGACGACGATCTCACCATGTGCGATCAGCCGACCGTTGAGCAGCACATCGGCGGGCGCGCCGGCTGAGCGGTCGAGTTCGACGACGGCGCCCGGTTCGAGCGAAAGCACATCCCGCACGGACATGCGGGTGCGGCCGATCTCGACGGTGAGGGTCATTTCCACGCTGTTGATACGGCCGAGCTTGCCGACGGAATCGAATGCGGGGCGTGCGGCGCTGTTGATGACCGCGGTGTCCCGGACGCGGATCGCGAACCACCCCGCCGTCGCACCCGCCTTTCCGGTAAGCCTGAAGACCTTTGTCTCGTCGTGGTCGAACAGGGCAGAGGCCTCCTCGACCCGCGCCTCACCGAGAACGCCAGTGCCGAGAACCCCCGCAGCGCTTTCGAGCGCGGGGCGAAGCACGTCGACGACGGACACGAGCGCCGAGTCAATGCCTGCGGACGTTGTGACAGAGTAGGCCGCCTCGAAGACGATCCCAATGTCGGCCGAGACGGAACCGACGAACGACGCGATGACGGCGCCGCCGGTCTGCCCGCTCCATGCGCCGGTGACCGGTTCAGGCACGGCGACGAGCGGAATGGGGCTCGGCAGCAGTCCGACCATCGCTTCGGCGGCGTCAACGTGGATGGTCTGAGTGGTATTGGTCACGGTCTCTCCTCTTACTAAGACTCGTACTGGCTAAGAATCTGTACTGACGACGATGCAGGCAAGGCGCGCCCCATTAGATCCGGCGGCCGCTCGACCGAACGGCAGACCGTCGATGGTCAGCACAAGCGGCCGATCCTGAGCATGCGGAATTGGCAGGATGTCGCCCACGGCGAGGTCGAGGATTGCTCCCGGCTTCACCTTGGCCGGACTCAGCTGCAGTGCGAGATCGATGGGAACCTGGGCGACTTGGCCCCGCATGAGCTGCCTCGCGTTGGTCACGAGGCTCGTCTGATGCGCCTCTCCGAGCTGTGGAAGCAGGGCGTCCGCCGGTATCGCAACGGTCGAAGGGGTGACGACATCGCCGACCCGGATGGCGAAGGTCGCGACGATCATCAGGTCGCCGGCGGCAGCCGCTTGAGCGAACTGCGAGTTGTACTGAACCCCGTCCATGCTTACGTCGGCGACGAGCATCGAGTCGAGGGAATAGCGGAGGTCTTCGAGAGCGTCATCCATGAGTCGCCTCAGCAGCGCCTGCTCGACCTGCGTGAACTTGCGCTCCGGGGCGACGACGGGACCCACCGCGCCGACCATGTGCGCGACCCAGCCGAGAGCGGCAGATGTCGAGAATTGAATGACGGCGCTCGCCCCGAGTCCCTCGATCGAAAAGAGCACCATGGCTGTCGTCGCGGGAAGCGCGGCGGCGTATTCGTCGTAGGTCTGCATGAGTACCTGCTCGCAGTTGACCTGCGACAGCACCCGCACATTCGCGGTGAGCTGGGTTCCCCATTGACGCGCAAACGTCTCGAACGCGAGTTCGAGCACGCGGGAGTGCTCCCGCACCAACGAGGTGGGGCGTCGGAAGTCGTACACCTCGACCGGCGGGTCCGGGGTTGCGGGCGCACGAGTTCCCGTGTGTTCCTGGACCGTCACAGGAGAAACTATCGGCAGCGTGTTCGCGACGGTAAGGAGGCGCCGCGGCCTGGTTCTTCGATCAGGAGCCGGCCTCGATCACCTCCGCGATGAGGGCACGGACAGCCTCCGGCTCATCCGACAGCACGACGATGTCGACACGGCGGTTCGAGGCGAGATCCGTCGGCGCGGCGCCGGCAGCGATCGGTCGCGCAGACCCGTATCCGACCGCCCCTATCCGCTCGCCAGCAACACCGCTGCTCTCGACGAGATGTCGGAGCACCTCGGTGGCGCGACCGGACGACAGCTCCCAGTTGGTGGCAAAAGGGAATGCCGACTGCCGCGTGTCGGCGTGCCCCTCGATCGACAGCTCATTCGAGCTGCCCGCGAGTATCTGCCCGATCGAAGCCAGCACTCGCCGGGCGACGTCGCTGAGGGTGGTGCTGTTCGATTGGAAGAACGTCTCGGACCCGACAAGCCGGATGGTCAATCCCCGTTCATCGATCGCGAATCCGACGGTGCGTTCCAGTCCCTGCTGCACGAGGCCGTTCCTGATCTGCTCCCGCAGGGCTGTGAGCTCGTTCACTTCGAGCTTCGCGCGCTCCCAGTCGGTTATATTGCCAGCCGGCGTCAGCGTGTCGCTTTCGCCCGAAGCGACCTCGGGCGGCACGAGCACGCCGGATGCTGAGTCGGCCGTCTCGCTCGCCTCCGCGCCGAAGCCCGTGGCAAGTGACTCGCGCAGGTCTTGGAACTTCTGCTGGTCGACCGTCGACATCGCGAAGAGCACGATGAACAGGCACATGAGCACGGTGATCATGTCGGCGTAGGAGACGAGCCACCGCTCGTCGACGTGTTCATCCACCGGATGGCCGGTCGCCCGGCTCCGGCCCCGGCGGGAGCCGCGACCGCTCATGCCGCCTTCGGAAGCTCGTGAGGCGGTACGAGGGCCCGCAGTCGTTCGCCGAGCACACGCGGCTGGCTGCCAGCCTGCACCGCGAGCACCCCCTCCATTGTCAAGGTCATCCGCTGCACCTCGAGATCGGCGAGGCGGCTGAGTCGCCCGCCTATCGGCAACCAGAGGAAATTCGCCGAGAGCACGCCCCACAGCGTGGCGACGAACGCGGCTGCGATGAGGTGCCCGAGTTCTTCCGGGGAGGAGAGGTTCTCGAGTACGTGCGTCAACGAGACGACAGTGCCGATGATCCCGATGGTCGGCGCGTAGCCGCCCATTGACGTGTAGAACTTCGCTGCCTGCTTCGCCGCGCGCTCATGGGTGGCGATTTTGTCTTCGAGGAGCACGGCGAGCTCATCGGCATCCATTCCGTCGGCCACTCCCTGCAACGCCGCCTTCGCGAATGGATCGTCGATCCTGTCGGCCTCCTGTTCGAGCGCGAGCAGCCCCTGACGACGTGCGACCTCGGCGACCTCAACCATCTGGTCGATCACGGTGTGGGGTCTGGTCACCTTGCCGGTGAAGGCGCCCGGGAGGGCCTTCGCCGCCTGCAGGGCGTCCGGCAGAGTCGTGCTCGCGATGCCTACGAAGATGGTCGCACCGAACACGAGGATCATGGGCGCCGGGAGGAGCACGGAGGTGGGGCTGGCGCCCTCCATTAAAATCATCGCAAGGAGGGCGCCGAACGCGCCGATGATGCCGATCAGGGTTGCCGGATCCATCAGTCAGCCCTGAGATGAGAGACGACGGGATCTCCCACCTGGCCCTCGCGTTCGTTCTCCCGTGTGCCGACAAGTCCGAGTGGTCGCAAACCGCGCCGGAGCGCAGCGGACGGCAGCTCCGACGCGAGAGCGATGACCCGCGCACGGTAGAGCGCGATCATGTCGATCACTTCGGCCATCGACTCGGTGACGATGTACTGTGCACCATCGACCATCACGAGGGTGGTATCGGGAGCCGCGTGGATGCGCTCGACCAGATCAGGATTGAGCGCGAACTGACTTCCGTTCAGTCGCGTGACGACGATCATTGCCCACCCCGCGGTCGTGACCGACCCCGGTTGGATCGTCACGGGCTACTGTCGGCAGGCGCCATCCTCCCGTTAGTTACCAGACCTCGTCTACCTCTTGAGGTTGGTCAGCTCCTGCAGCACCTCATCCGACGTCGTAATGATTCGTGCGTTGGCTTGGAACCCGCGCTGCGCGACGATCAAGTTGGTGAACTCCTGAGAAAGGTCCACATTGGACATCTCCAAGGCTCCCCCGGCGAGGGATCCAACGCCGGGGTCCCCCGGAGTTGCCAGCTCTGCGGCGCCCGAGTTGAAGGTAGCGCGGTAGGCGGACGCCCCCGCTTTCTCGAGTCCGCCCGGGTTGACGAAGGTCGCCAGTGCGATGCGCGCGATGACCTGCGATGACCCGTTGCTGAAAGACCCGATGAGGCTGCCATCCGCCGAGACGGTGAATGATTGGAGGGCGCCGGCGTCGCGGCCGTTCTGGCTGGTGATGTCGACTGTGGTCAAGCCCGCGAAGCCGGTGAGGGCCGACAGGTCGACCGTGATTCCGCCGACGAGCAGTTGGGTCGCGCCGGTGGAGGTTCCGGACGCGAAGGTCAGCTTCGCTGCGTCTACCGAGTTGCCGCCGGTCTCGTTGACCGTCCAGCCGTCGGTTGTACCATCATCGACGCGGGTGAAGATGAGGGAGAGATTGCGCGACACTCCCGCAGCGTCATAAACCTGCACATCACGGACGAGCTCAGTTCCGTCCAAGGCGTCATCCGGCAGGTTGCCGCCCACGGTCGCCCCGGTGGTGACCGCTGCGGAGGAAATCACCTCGAGCGGCAGCGTTATGTTACCGACCGCTCCGCCATCGTTGATCTGCCCGTTTACCGCGGCCCATCCCTGGACGATCGCACCGTCGGGCGACACGAGTCGACCCTGCGCGTCGAAGTCGAACGAGCCGGCTCGAGTGAATAACGTCTCGCCTCCCTGCCGGGTGACAAAGAATCCGTCGCCCGAGATCATCATGTCGGTCGCGCGCCCTGTCGCCTGCGTGGAGCCCTGGGCGAAATTCGTCGAAATGCCGGCAATCCGCACCCCCAGACCGACCTGGGCGGGGTTCGTCCCGCCCGCCTCCGCCTGGGGTCCCGCCACCCCTTGGGTCAGCTGCGACAAGGTGTCCTGGAACTGAACCGCCGACGCCTTGAATGCGGACGTGTTGACGTTGGCAATGTTGTTGCCAGTCACGTCGAGCATCGTCTGGTGGGACCGCAGTCCCGAGATGCCGGAATAGAGCGAACGAAGCATGTATTTCTCCTTATTGATCGATGAGTGGAGCGTTCAGGAAGCCGGTTTGATCTTCATGCCGGAAATGAGGTCGAGGGGAACATCGACGTCGCCGACGGTGATGATCGGGACGCCTTTGGCATAGGAGACGGCGGTGGCTGTTCCCGTCGCCGATTCTCCGTCGACGTCGAGGTAGCTCACTTCCCGGCCGAGTATCGCCGCGGCCGCAACTCGCATCTGCAACGAGAAGTCCTCCTGGCCGGTCGTCGCGAGCTCGGTGAGCTTCTCCATCATCGCGAGTTGCGTCGTCTGCCCGATCATCTGATTGGTGTCCATCGGGGAGCTCGGGTCCTGATTGGTGAGCTGAGCGACCAGGAGCGCCATGAACGCCTCGGAGTCCAGCGTCTGCTTGGGTGCACGGGTCGGCGCGGCCGTCCTGATGGACTGCAGGTCGATTGTGCTGGCTCCGGTGATGTTGTCGATCGTCACAGCTGCTGCTCCTTCATTTTCTTACCTCAGACCGTCACGTCGAGAGTGGATGCCGTGTCACGCGGGAGCTGGCCGGGGCGTTCAAGTGCACCCGGCGCAGTTTCGGAACGATCGGCGGTGTCGTGCTGGTCCTGACCCTGAGCGTTCTCGCCGTCACGCTCAGGTCCGAGGTCTTCGTCGTCGGGCGCGTGATTACCCTCGGACAGATCGAGGCTCGCCGACATGCCGGAACCGGCAAGGTCGCGGCGCAGTTCGGGCAGGATGCCGCGTAGTGCCTCTCGTCCCGCTTCGTTCGGGGCGAACAATTCGACACGGATACCGTCGCCGGAGACGTGCGCGCGTACCGTGACCGGGCCGAGATTGTCGGGACTGACGTTGACCGTCAGCACGTGCTCCCCGGGCCCGGCGGCCGAGAGCGTGAACACGGGGCTGGCGACCTGTGTCGCGAACGGCACCGAGTGGGGAACTGTCGCGTGGGTCGTCGGCGTCGCGACGGTGGTTTGCCCCGCCACGGCCGGAGCCACCACCGGGAGTGCCGCGCCGAATTGGCCGGGCTGAGCGGGGTTCGCCTGCGGTGGGTTCGGTGGCATCTCAATCGAGGGCGCCGGAGTCGTGGATTCCGCTCGCATGAAACCGGACGCGGCGACCGGTGTCTGCAGCTGCTGCCTGTGCGCGGTTTCCGCTGGTGTCGACCCCGTCGCGTCGGACGATCCGAGGAGTCTCACCGACGCGACGGAAGCGGACGGACCAATCATGACCAAGGCTGTCGGCAACGTTCCGGCGGTTGCGCCGACCGTCGCGCTCCGGGCCGAGATCGAAGCGGAGGTGTTGCCGAACTGAACCCCCCACGGCTCGTTCGCGGAGGCAGCGGGAGGCAGCAAGGGAGCGAGCCCCGAGAAGACAGGAGCGTCCGCGCGAAGCGCCCCGTGCGTCGCGGGACCGGCGGGGGGCACGGTGCCTCCCGTCTCGTCCGCTTCTGCTGACTGGACTGGTCCGTCGACAGCAGCGGGCTCGATGGGAGCATCGGCGGAGGCCTCCGGCACCGGCACCGGTGTGCTCAAGTCCGTCAGGGCGCCCGGCGGGACGACGAATGTCAGCGCGTCCGTTGCCGGCAAGGCGGCCAACGGATCGACGGCGGCAGAGCCGGCGAACAGGAGCGCCGGTCGCTGCGCGTCAGCGGGCCTCGACGCACCCAGGACCTCAGCCATCGTCGCGTCGAATGGCCCGGCCGTTGCTGTCGCGTCGGACACGCTCCCGGAAAAGCTCGGAGCCCGACCGGTGGGAGCACCCGTGGCGGTCGTGCGGTCGAGAATGACAGTCATCTGTCACCCCTGACCCGGTGCCAGGCGGAGACTGCCAGCTCGTCGATGGCTGCCTGATCCAGCCGCAGGTCTTCCGAAGCCACCTCCGCGTCGTGCCGGTCCGCAAGCTTTTCGAGCCCTATCGAGCGCACGCGCGCCGTCTCGAACCGTTGCCGAGCCTCGTCGGCGCTCGCACCGGCGCGCTGTTCCACGGCTTCGAACTCCGCCAACATGCTGCGCGACGAGGCACGGGCGGCTGCGACAGCGTGTAGCGCGACGATTGTCGACGCTTCGCTCGCGGTCGAGCCGAGGGCGTTGCGTGCGCGCGCCCGGCGACTCGCGTTGTCCCGGACGCGAGCGTTCGCGGAAGCCAGATCGCTTGCGGCAACATCCTGCTCGAGATGACGGAGCCTGAGAAGACCGGCGAGGGAGAAGTTTCGAGACATCAGACGACTCCGAGGGAGTCGACAAGTCGTTTCAGCCGAGCCCACGACTCGACCCCGGATGTCTGGTCGTCCATTCGCTGCTGCAGGAATGCGTCGATTTCATGCTGGTGGTCGACCGCCGCGTCGACAAGCGGGTTCGACCCGCGGTGGTACGCACCGACATCCAGAAGGTCCTGGGCGCCGCGCCGCGCCGCGAGCACCCTGCGCAGCGCCGTCGCAACACCGTTGTGCTCCGCGTCGGTGATCCGCGAGGCGACGCGAGACACCGACCCGAGTACGTCGATCGACGGAAAATGACCAATCACAGCCAGTTTGCGATCCAACACTACGTGTCCGTCGAGGATGGATCTTGCCGAGTCTGCGATGGGCTCGTTGTGATCATCGCCGTCGACAAGCACCGTGTACATACCGGTTACCGAACCGGTTTCCCCGGTACCGGCGCGCTCGAGGAGGCGGGCGAGGACCGAGAAGGTCGATGGCGGATAGCCGCGAGTCGCCGGTGGTTCGCCGACCGACAGCCCGATCTCGCGCTGGGCCATCGCGACGCGCGTGAGGGAGTCCATCATGAGCATCACGTGGGCGCCGCCGTCCCGGAACGACTCGGCGATGCGCGTTGCCACGAAGGCCGCGCGGAGTCGCATCATCGCCGGCTCGTCCGACGTCGACACGACGACGATTGAGCGAGCAAGGCCTTCCGGTCCCAGATCGTCCTCGAGAAATTCGCGCACCTCACGGCCGCGTTCGCCAACGAGGGCAATCACCGAAACCTCCGCCTCGGTGCCTCTCGCGATCATCGACAGCAACGATGACTTGCCGACGCCGGAGCCTGCGAATAACCCCATCCGCTGCCCTCTACCGACCGTCGTGAGGGTGTCGAGCGCACGCACGCCGAGTTGCAACGGGGTGTCAATGCGGGCACGATGCATCGCGGACGGTGCCTCGTGTTCGAGGGGAACCCGCTCGCTCACCTCCAGGTGGCCCTTGCCGTCGATGGGTCGTCCGAGCCCGTCGATGACCCGCCCGAACAGGCCGCGTCCGGTGGGCACCAGCAGTCCACGGCCCCCACGGGCGCGCACGGGAGCGCCGACGTGAACTCCGGTCATCCGACCGAGCGGCATGCACCGGATGACCCCGCGTGTCGTGGCGACGACCTCCGCATCGATCGGGGAGGCCGTGCCAATCCGCACGATGTCGCCGATCGCAGCGTCGAGCCCGGCGATTTCTACGCCGAGACCGACGATGGAGGACACGCTGCCGACACGTTCGGGCCTGGCGGCGTCGAGGGCGGCGGAGAATAGTTCGGCGCGTGGGCGCCAGGCGGTCCGGGTCATTCGTCACCCAGAAGCGCTGCGCGCGCCCGCGCGACTGCAGTGGAGATACGAGCGTCGATATAGCTGTCGGGGAACTCGGTGACCGCGTCACCGCGCGCGAGGGTGGGGTCTGCGGTGAACCGCACGCCGGCCGCGGCGCGGTCGCTCTCGCTCAACTCGTCGAGGTCGAAAGGGTTCACGCGCACGACGTGCACGCGCGCGGGGTCCACACCGGCGAGGGCGCGTTCGAGCGCCGACCGGGCCGAGCCAGCGCCTTCCGCGAGCTCGCGGCCGATGATCGCCTCGGCGAGGTCCACTGTCGAAGCTGCGACAACATCCTGCGCTGCGATCAGCACCGGTACGGTCGATGATTCCAGCGCACGCGCCGCCGCCGCGAGTACCGCCACCGCGCGGTCGACCCGCTCACGGCCTGCGCGCAGGGCCTCGGCCTGTTCGATCTCCCGATGTGCCTCGCGCTGATAAGTCTCTTGTGCGGCGTCCCGCAGACCCTGCACGAAACCCGCCAGGTGACCGCGGGCGCGCGCTGACTCCTCCGCTTCCTTCGCGGCGGCATCGCGCAGGGGAGGGAAAGCCATTCGCGCGAAGCCGGCGTCAATCGACATACTCGTCCTCCTCGCCGCGCTGCACCGTGATCGCGCCCTGCGCTTCGAGCCCACGGATAGTGCGAACGATTTCCGCTCTTGAGTCCTCCACCTGCGACATCCGCACCGGTCCGGCGCTGGCAATCTCCTCGTCGAGGATCTCGCGGTTGCGCTCGGAAAGGTTCATCCGGATCTTTTCGCCGACCGCGGGCGGAGAACCCTTCAACGCAATAGCGAGCCCCGCCACGTCTATGCCGCGAAGCACCTGCTGAACGTCCCGGTCCTCGAGGCGCACGATGTCGGCGAAGGTGAGCATTCTCGACCGCACCTCCTCAGCGAGCTCGGGGTCGCGCAGATCGAGGCTTTCGAGCAGGGCGCGTTCGGTCGAGATATCCGCACGATTGATGATGTCGACGAGGGGTTGCACCCCGCCGACAACCTCGATGCTCTCGCGGGCGGAGACGACCGCGCCGGCGCGCAACTTGAGAGCGCCCGCCACGATGCCGACAGATTCCGGCGTGGCGCTGGACATTGTCGCGATGCTCCGCGCCACGTCGGTGCGGAGGGGTTCGACGAATCCGGCGATCACGGTGGATGCCTGTTCCGGTCGCAGGTGGGCGAGCACGAGGGCGATCGTCTGCGGCAGCTCACCATCGAGAAGAGTCACTATCTGTGCGGGCTCGGCAGCATCGAGGAATTCGAAGGCCATGCCACCGAGAGAGGAGGCCACCCGGTTCATCACGCCGGCCGCTCGCTCCACACCAAATGATGCCTCGAGGAGGCCGACGGCGAAGGCGCGGCCTCCACGGGATTGCGTGCGGTGATGCACCGCCATGTCGTGAAATTCGGTGAGGGCACGCTCTACGACGATCGAGTCGACTCGCTTGAGCCGCACGATCTCCGCCGCAATCTCCTGCGCCTCTGCCTCTGTGAATCGCTTGAGCACGTTGGCGGCGCGCTCCTGGTCCATGCTCATCAGCACGACGGCCACCTTCTGGGTACCGGTCAGAGCGCTCGGATCCGTCTCGGACGGCCTAAGCGCGGTCATGCCGGCTGCCGATCGTCCATCAGGCCGCGCAGGTACTCGGCAGTCTTCTCGGGGTCGGTCTCGGCGAGGCTGCGGATGTCGGCACGCTTACGGTCCATGGCGGTGGCGTCAGTGCCGATGGGCTGGCCGGACAATTCCAGCGGTGCCGCGGCGAGGGCCGTGATGGGAATCGTCGGGGCCGTGAGAATCTCGGTGAGGTCGATGTCAACCGGCTTGCGCTCCTGGCGCTTGGACCGGCGGGCGTAAACGATGAGTCCGAGCACGAACGGGACGATGAGTCCGATCGCGATGATCGCGGTGCGCACCAGCGCGCCCTGTCGGTCGTCTGCTGCAGCCTGCTCGGCAGCGGCGAGAGCCTCGGCTGCCGCCTCGGCCCCCGCCTGGTTGAAATTGACAACCTCGACGGTCACTGCGTCGCCGCGGTCGTCGTCAATTCCGGCGGCAGCTGCGACGAGGGCGGAGACCTCCGTCATGTCAAGGCCGCCCGCGACGGCGCCGTTGATCGCCACCGACACTGTCTGCCGGTCGATAGAACCGGCCGGGATGACCCGCGACTCCGTCACCTTGTTCACGGCGTTGTTGCGTACCGTGGATTCGGTGATGAAGGTGCTTTCCCCGTCCTCGCCTGGAACGGCTATGTTGTCCGGGCCGAGCACACCCGCGGAGCCTTGGCCCGATCCCGTAGCGCTCTCCCGGTTTGACGACTCGTTGAGCGCGGGGATGTCCTCGGGGGCGGTGAAACTCTCCTCCACCCGCTCTGCCGACTCATAGTTCACGTCCGCCGCAACCACTACGGAGGCGTTCCCTGGGCCGACGACCTGGTCGAGCATTGATTGCACCGCAGTGCGCACACGGTCTTCGTAGTCCGTGGCACGATCACCGGCCGATCCGCTCACGCCGACGCCGACAGCCGACAGCACCATGCCGTCCGCATCGATCACAGCGACATCGTTCGGCTTCATTCCGTCGATCGACGCCGAAGTGAGATGCACGACCGCCTGCACCTGGTCGGCGGAGAGGGTCACACCGCTCTCCGTCTCGACGAACACCGACGCCGTCGGGTTGTTGCGCTCGGAGACGAACACTGTCTCTTCGGGAATGGCCAGCCGTACCGATGCCGTCTTCACGCCGTTCAGCGCTGAGATGGTCGAGGCGAGTTCACCCTCGAGGGCGCGCTTGTAGGTCACCGACTGCTGGAACTCCGACGAGGTGACTCCCATGTCGTCGAGCAGCGCGTAGCCGCCACCGCTCGATCCTGGCAGTCCGTTGGACGCCGCCTTGAGCCGCTGGTCGTACACATCCGTTTCCGGCACGAGAATCGTCGCTCCGCCCTCGGACAACTCGTATGCGATGCCGTCCGTGCGCAACTGCTCGACGATCGCATTCGCGTCAGATGCCTCGAGGCCGGAGAACAGGGGGGTGTAGGTCGGCCGCGCCATCCAGCTGGCGAGCGCGGCGATCCCCAGCACGAGCACCGCGACGCCGATGAGCGCAATCGTCCGTTGGGCGATACTGAATGCTCCGACAGCGCTCGTGAGTCGCCGCCAGGCGGATACGACCTGAGCTGGCATCAGGCCTGCATCCTCATGATCTCGTTGAAGGCGTCAACGCCCTTGTTCCGCACGGCGGCGACGAGTTCCAGGGTGACCGCTGCCCGCGTCGAGGCGATCGTCGCCGAATGGATATCGTCAAGATCGCCGGTGACCGCGCGGATCGCGAGCTCGTTGGAAGTGCCCTGCAACTGCTGCAAGTTGTCGATTGCCCCGCTGAGCTGGGCTTGGAAGGCGCCGTCGCCGGCGTTGCCGGCTCTCTCGGAAGCGGAGAGGTAGCCTGTGGCTGTCGGCGCCGAGATCGCGTCGAGCGCGGGGATCGCCATCATCCACGTCCGATCTGCAGGGCAGCCGTGTAGGTCTCCCGTGCGCGGTCGACGACAGCCGCGCTGGCCTGGTAGCCGCGCTGCGCCATGATGAGCTGACCCATCTGCGAGGCAAGGTCGATGTCGGGGTAGCGCACGTATCCATCCGCATCGGCGAGCGGATGCGTCGGTTCGTGCACCAACCGACCCTCAGCGTCGCCGTAGGCGGCGCCGGACACATACACTCCCGTCGTACCGTCTCCCTCTTGGACCGCAACGTACCGCGCCTGGAAGGCGGCGCCGTCAGTGCTGGTGGCGGTGTTGACATTGGCGAGGTTGTCGGAGATCGCATCGAGCCACTTGCGGTGCGTGCTGAGACCCGTGCCCGCGATTCCGATGGCGTCGAAGGTCATCAGTTCGTCCTCATGGCGGTGCGCATGCCGGAGAACGGCCCCTCGACGGCGCGAGCGGCGAACTGGAAGCGCAGCACGGTGTCGATGTTCGACAGGGTCTCGGTGTCGAGGTTGACGTTGTTACCGCCGAGTCGCGTCGGCTCGAGTGATTGCTCGATCGTCGGGTTCGCATGTCCGTCGCCGTTGCGCACCGACGAGGCAAGGGCATCTTCGAACTGCACGCGCTGAGCCTTGTAGCCCGGAGTGTTCACGTTCGCGATGTTGTTGGCGATGGCTCGCTGACGAAGTGCCAACCCGTCGAGGGCACTGCTCAGCGCAGCGGAGGTGACCGACTCAAGCACAGCAACCCGTTTCGTCGTCATAGGTAATCGACGGCCGATCCGTGGCCTTTCCATGAGCAGTCCGTGCTCTCAACTTCTAGCTATCGGTTGCCCGCGCCGAATCGTTAGGGGATCTCCAAAGAAAATCGAGGCTGCTCAACCGGTGACGTCCAGGTAAACCGACTGATCGGTCCGCTGGCCGGACGGCACCGAACGTACGGCGGCGAGGTGCCGACCCGCGGTTCGGTGAAGAACCTGCAGGTCATCGATGGCATCGCGGTGCGCCGCAAGCACGTGACCGGCGCGCTCGCGAAGCTCGACGGGGATCGGGCCGAGGTGCGTCGGCGGTGACCAGACCGACTTTGCGCGGACGTCGACAGAGCCTGCGGTCGCATCCCTCGCGAGCGCCTCCATCTCGTCGAGCACTTCCGGCCAACCGGCTCCGATCGCCGAATTGTCAGGCGACACCGAGTGCCCGGCCGTTTGCGCTTTCGCTCCCGACCGGCTGGGCGGTGAGCCGCCCAGCGGCCTCATGCCAGCCTTGGCGCAGCGGCTCAAGCAGGGCGATGCTCTCCCGGATGCCGGCGACGTCACGTTGCACATTGGCAGCCACGAGGGCGTTCGAAACATAGTTGTATAACGCAAGGAGGGTCTCGCCACCGTCCCAGACATCCGTTTTCAGGGAGGAGGCGAGCTCGGCTACGATCGCCTGCGCGTGCAGCAGATTGTCAGAGACGAGCTGCCAGTCCGCGCGCGGATGACCCGCCTCTGCACGCTCAAGGTCGAGCATCAGGCGGTCGTAGAGCATGGTGAGCAGGCGAACCGGGCTGGCGGAGAGTACCGCGTCACGGTTGTACTGCGCGCGCTGAGCTTCGATGTTCGTCATTGTCATGTCTATTCGCCCGCCCCTGTCGGTGCCGCCATCTGCGATGTCAACCAGGACGCCTGCGAGTTCAGGGCGCTGAGCTGTACCTCCATGGCGGCGTACGTGCGCTCGAGCGTCGACCGGCGCGCTTCGAGCCTTCCATCCCATTCGGCGATCTGGGTGGTGAAGTTCTTGACCATCGATTCCTGGCCGGTGATCTTGGCGGTGATCATGCCGTCGTACTTGTCCGACGCCTCTGTTGCGGCATCCGCCACGCGCGTGGCGAGCTCCTGCAGAACCCGCTCAACCTTGGCGGGGTCCTCCTTGAGGGCAGTCGCAAACCTGGCTGCATCGAACTCGATCTCGCCGGTCTTGGTGATGCTGACGCCGATTTCGGACGGCGACCTGCCGTCCACTGGCATGGATGCCGCGGTCAGAAGCTGCTGGTTCGTCGCACGGACCGTGCTGTCGCCGGTGAACGGGCCGCCGGACATCCTCGTCCTCCCCGACGAATCTGTGCTGTCAGTGACAACGGATTTGGTCGAGATCAGGGCGAAGACGCCGTTCAGCGCACCGACGAAGTCTTTGGCAACGTTGTTGATTTTGGTGTCGTCGCGGGCGACCGTGACAGTGATTGGGTCGCTCGACACAGCTGTGACCGTGACGTCCACACCGGGGAGCAACTCCGCGAAAGTATTCGTCGGCGACGTTATCGTCTGCTCGGCACTCGTGCCAGCCCAAAGCTTCAGTGAAGCGTTTTGGGCTGTCTTGATCATTGCGGCCCCCGCAGCCGGATCGAGCACGTTCCGCTGGGTTCCGCCGGCGACGGTGCTCTCAATTCCGAAGGAAGCGTCGGCGCCGGTCTCAGCCGACGTGAACTGCAGGCGGTACTTGCCGTCGCCGGTGGACACTTTGGTGGCGTTGACTCCGGCGCCGGCTCCGTTGATCGCCAGGACGACATCGTCCAGGGACGTGGAGGCAGCGGTCACAGCTGTGCGGGTACCGTCGCTGGCGACGATGGTGAGAGCCGGTGGGTTCTCCGGCCAGGTGGACATCGCCGCGGACACTGCCACCTGCGCCTGCGCGAGGCTGGCCACCACGACATTCATCTGACCTGCGCTGGCTTCCGCTCTCGCGGTTGCCGTAGCTGTCGTTGAGCTGGTGGTCGCGGTGTAGAGGTCGAGGGCCCCTGGTTGAGCGGTGGTTCTCGCCAGTTCACCGAGGGCGGCAATCTTGGCGTTCAGCCCCTGGAGGGCGGAAATCATGCTTTGGCTGGTGGAGACCTTCGTTTTGAGGATGGTCTGCGGCAGCGCCTCGAGTTGCATCAAGGAATTGATCAGCGAGGTGGTGTCCAGGCCACTGACGAGTCCGTCGACTGCGAGTCCCATTGTTGATCTTTCCCTCGGTGATTTCGGGTATTACTTTCGACTCGATGGTGGGTGGCACCGGGAACGCCGGGTGGCGACCGAGGCGAAGGTCCAGTTCATCCTCGACCGCCACCGAGCGTTGATCTATTACCCGGTCTAGCGGAGGAGCTGCAGCACTCCGCTGTTCGACTGGTTGGCCTGCGCCAGCATCGCGGTGCCAGCCTGTGAGAGCAGGTTCGCGCGGGTGTAGTTGACCATCTCCTCTGCCATGTCGGTGTCGCGGATGCGAGACTCGGCAGCAGAGATGTTCTCCTTCGACACGTTCAACGTGTTGATGGCCGACTCGAACCGGTTCTGCACGGCACCCAGTTCGGCGCGAGCGCTGGAGACGGCGGTGATCTGCGTGTCGATCAGGAGAATCGATGCCTGAGCCGCGGCGGCGCTGTCGAAGCCTGCGGTTGCGGGCGTTCCGGCGGTGACCGCGCTCGCGACGAAGGTGTTGGGCGTCGTGGAGTCCTGCGCGATGGTGACAGGCCCACCAGCGGACGTCTTCGACGTGACGACGAGCTTGCCCTGGTTGTCGAGCGATGCCGAGAAGTTCTGCGCGAACCCCTTGTCAGCGTTGAGCGCCGTAGCCATGGCTCCGGTGCTTGCATACGCCGCGCCCGGCTTGGCGACCGTAACGACCGTCGAACCCTGAGTGAACTGGGTCTGCATGTCGCCGAGGTTGATTGCCGTGGCCGTCGTGAACTGCGCGCCCGTCGTGGTCCCGAAGTTTATTCCGGCAACAACCGTGTCGACGTTCGCCCCGCTGAGGTCCACGTTGATCTGGCTGCTCGATGCTCCATCGGCGCCCACCTGGAACTTCAGCGTGGCGGTGCTGTCGAGCAGCTGGATTCCGTTGAAGTTCGTCGACTCTGCAATGCGGCTGAGCTCGTCGCGCAGCGACAGGGCCTCGTCACCGATAGCAGTTCGCGCTTCGATGCTGTTCGAGTCGTTACCGGCCTGAACGGCGAGATCCCGCATGCGCTGCAGAATCGAGTGGACCTCGGTCAGCGAACCTTCAACGGTCTGGATGACGGAGATGCCATCCTGGGCGTTTCGAGCGGCAACGGTAAGGCCGCCGATCTGCGAACGCAGACCCTCGGAGATTGCCAGCCCGGCTGCGTCGTCAGCGGCGCGGTTGATGCGGAGCCCACTGGAAAGCTTCTCCAGCGACTTTGACAGGTCGTTCTGCGTACCCGACAGGTTGCGGTACGAGTTGAGTGCGGCGATATTGGTGTTGATCTGCATACCCATGGTGTATTCCTCCGTGATTGGGTCTGGTGCACCTGTCCATCCGTGGGCAGGTATGTGAAGCTATCGGCACTCGAGTGCCCCTGGTTAGGCGTCTCGAAAATATCTTTCCTCGGGACCGCTCATGATGCCGCGTAGTCTTCGGCCGCCGAGCGCCCGAGTGTCGCCCGCGTCCCGTTTGCGGCCGCGTGCTCGGCCAGGCGGGTGAGGTAGGCGGTTCGGTTCGCCGGGGCTATGCGTGACTGCATGACGTACGGGCTAGCGGTGTCCTCCCCGTAGTGCACGGTCATTCCGTCGCGGATCAGCCGGATGGCCTCGGCGCGCAGTTGCGAGACCGCTGAGTGCGTCGTGCCCAGCCCGGCCGCGATTTCCTTGACCGAGCGGTCATCGAAGTACACCTGCTCGACGATGCTCCGCATCTTTTCCGGCAGAGCGTTCACCGCGGCGGTCAGGTAGCTCAGGCGCTCGGCGACGAGGAGGGTCTCCTCGGGCAGTGGAATCTCGGCGTGCAAGTGCTCGACGGTGACGTCATCGAGGGTTGTAACGACGCGGGAGGCGTCAGCGATCGCAGTGCGTGCCGTTTCGCGGTCCGCGCCGAGCGCCGACGCAACCTCGTCCACAGTCGGTGGGCGTCCGAGTGCCGCCGTCAGGCTCTCCTGGACAGAGTTCGTCTCCTTGATGCGCCGACGGGTTGAGCGCGGCGCCCAGTCTGCGGAGCGCATGTCGTCGGCGAAGGCTCCGACGATCCGACGCCGGGCGAAGGCGCCGAATGGCACGCCGAGCGTCGGATCGAACGCGTCTGCCGAGGTGATCAACGCGATAGCGCCGACCGAGGCGAGATCGTCCCGAGACAGGTGTGTCGCTCTCGCCCACACTTCAGAAACGAGATAGCCGACAAGCGGCAGGTTCTCAACCACCAACTTGTTGCGTGCTGCGCGGTTCATTCTGTGGACCCCCCGGGGCGTAATACGTGGACTGATGCGAAGCACGGCCTGAGCTCGTGCTAGTCAGTACCAGGTTCGGGTCCAGCGGTACAGGTGTTCTGGGGCATTTCCGACTCTAGATGCCTGCGCCTTCTCTCTGCGCAAGAATCATGCCCCCAGTCGGGGGCGCATTTTTCGACGAATGCCTAACGCGCCGCGTGCGGGTGCCGACAGTACCGGTCAAGGCGTGCGTGCCCTAACCCGCAGAACCACTGCGGCACTCACCCGAGAAAGCTGGAGGAGCCGTGGGCGCAAACGAACTGTCCGCGCTGCTATGGCGTGAGCGCGAGCTCCTCGAGCTTCTGCTGTTCAAGCTCGAGGAGGAGCAGCTGCTGCTTACCGCGGGCAAGTCGCGCTGGATCCAGCATGCCACTCGCGAGGTGGAGCAGGTGATGGAGCGGCTTCGCACTTCGGGCCTAGCGCGCACCGTTGAGGTCGCGGAAGTCGCGAGACAATGGGGCGTGCCCGAGGAGTCGACTTTGCGCGAACTAGCCGCGCACGCACCATCTGGTCCGTGGGGCGACGTCCTCGGCGCACACCTTCGCGCCATGCGAGAACTCACCGACCAGATAAAGCAGGTGCGTGACCTCAATGAGCAGTTCCTGCGCCAGGCGGCGCGCTCTACACAGGAGCTATTCGCCGATCTGCATCCGGAGGCAGGGACTTATGACTCGCGCGGCGGATCCGGCGCGCCGTCAGCCGCACTGCTGTTCGATACGAGGATGTGAGACTCGTCCGTGAGTACCTTTAGTGGCCTGAACACCGCGTACAGCGGCCTCGTCGCCGCGCGCAACGGCATCGACGTGGTCGGTCAGAACATCGCCAACGCGAACACCGAGGGATACACTCGGCAACGAATCTCGACCAGTGCGGTGCCCCCGACCGGTTACGCGAGCCTCTTCGCAGCTGGTTTTCGCGCTGGCGAGGGGGTGTCAGTCGAAGGCGTCTCCCGACTCGGCGATTCGTTTCTCGACGCACGCGTACGGTCCTCTGCCGCGACCTCCGGTTACTGGATGTCCCGAGCCGAAGCATTGACGAACATCGAGTCCACACTTCAAGAGCCCGGCGAGAACGGACTCTCGACCCAGTTGAACCAATTCTGGTCGGCCTGGCAAGGGCTAGCCAATCAGGTGGGCGAGGCAGCGCCCGCCGGGGTGCTGCTCGCCGAGGCCGGGGTGCTTGTCACCAGGATTTCTGCGGGATTCAACGAACTAGGCGGCCAGTGGGCACAGTTGCGCGGCAAGGTCGACGGGATGGTGAGTGAGCTCAACAACGCGGCGGCCCAGGTCGCCGACCTCAACGCGACCATCCGATCGACCCTCGCAGCCGGCCAGTCGGCGAACGAACTGCTCGACCGCCGCGGGGTGCTCTCGTCGACGATCGCATCGCTCGCAGGCGGAACCGTCCGCGCGTCGGCGGACGGGTCGGTCGAAGTACTCATCGGCGGCAACGCCATCGTCTCGGGCGACACCTTCCGCCCGGTACAGGCGAGCGGAGCGTATCTGATGGACAGCGCGGAAGCCTTCCCCGTGTCGCTCGAGTGGGCAGACCCCACCCGATCAGGCAAGGCCATCGACCTGCAGGGCGGTGAGATTGCCGGCGCCCTGTCGGCACTCGCCCCCGCCGACGGGAGCAGAACCGGCGGTGCCATCGCCGAAGCGGCTGAGGAATACAATTCGCTCGCCACATCCCTCGCCGAACAGGTGAACGCGCTTCACCGAACGGGTCAGTCCACCACCGGCGAGACCAACCTTGACTTCTTCGGACTCCCACCCGGTGTGCCGGCAGCGCGAGGCCTTTTCGTCATCCCGGCCGACATGAGCGGCATAGCGGCAGGAGAGCCGGGCGCGGGCGCCTACGCTGGCACGATCGCCGACAAGATCGCCCAACTCAGCGTCACTGCCAACTCACCTAGCAAGGTCTGGTCGAACTTCGTCACGCGCATCGGAGTGGCGACGCGATCCGATCTGCAACAAGCCGTCGTGGCGGACCTCACCGCGACCTCGGCCCGTTCGATGCAGCTCGCTGGAGCGTCCGTAGACATGGACGAGGAGAACGTGAATCTGCTTACTTATCAGGTCGCCTATCAGGGGGCCGCTCGGGTCTTGACCGCCATCGACGAAATGCTCGAGGTCTTGATCAACCGCACCGGACTCGTCGGGAGGTAGCGCATGATCACCCGAGTCACGAACCAGACCCTCGCGCAGTCCGCGCTTCGCAACCTGCAATCCAACATGTCCGATCTGGCCAGGCTGCAGAACCGGGCCTCTTCCCGTCAATCAATCACACGGCCCTCCGACGATCCGACCGGCACCGCCGATTCCCTGCGAATTCGCGCGGCGCAGCAGGCATCCGAGCAGCACGGCCGCAACATCGCTGACGGAAACGGGTGGCTCGCAACGGTTGATTCGGCTCTGACAGCATCCGTCTCCATTCTCCACAGAGTGCGGGACCTGACCCTGCAGGGCGCGAATGACGGCGCCCTGTCGCCTGAGGCTAAGAATGCGATCGCGCTCGAGCTCAAGACGCTTGGGGACGAACTGTTCAGCGTGGCCAACCGCTCCTACCTCGGGCGCAACGTCTTCGCCGGGAACTCGAACGCCGGCGCAGCTTTCGACGCCGTGTTCACGCACAATGGGTCGCCCACCAGCACGGTGCAGCGGCGTATCGGCGACGACGCGACGGTTCGGGTCGACGCCGACGGCGTGGGGGTCTTCGGCGAAGGAGACACGTCCGTTTTCGCTGTCATCAGTAGAGTTGTCGGTGACCTGAACGCTGGCGTGAACGTCCGCGAACGACTGAACGAAGTCGACGACCGGTTGCAGGCGATTGTGGGTTACCAAGCCGAAGTCGGCACGCGACAGGTGCAGTTGGATCGGGCCGAGGAGGCGAACATGGAACGGTCGATAGCGCTCGAGACGCAACGCTCAGGAGTGGAAGACGTGGACCTCGCCCGCGTGATCCTCGATCTGAAACTTCAGGAGACCAGCTATCAGTCGGCGCTCGCGGTGACTGCTCGCGTGTTGCAGCCGACGCTGATGGACTTCCTGCGATGAGCATGCCGCTGCAGTTCATCACTGCCCCCCGCGGTTTCGAACCGCTCGTCGACTTCGCACTCCACGATGTCGAGGGTGTCACCGGCCTGTACGCCCTCCGAGCGACCGAGAGCGAGACGCGCGTCTTCGTGGTCGACGCCGGCGTGCACCTGCCCGATTACACCCCCGAGATCTCGAACGAACAGGGCAGCGCACTCCAGCTCGAGTCGAGCGATAACGCGATAGTGCTCGTGGTGGCGAACCCCGGAAATGGTGGCATGACCCTCAACCTGATGGCTCCGATCGTGGTGAACGCGACCACCGGACGGTGCGCCCAGGTGATTCTCGAAGGCCAGGAGTGGCCTCTGCGTGCGGAGCTGGCGCCCCGGCTCGGCTGACCCCGTCGGGGTGCGCAGATGTCCTCGCCGCCGTAGCTCCTGAACAATTCCGTGTTCGTGCCGCAGAGGAGCATCTGAAGGAAACGGATTGGGGCGCCGCTTTCCGCTCGTTGGGAGACGAAGGCGTGGTCTGCCAGGGGCGGTCAGCCGGCGTGCGGGTGCTTGTCGACGTTGGACAGCAGCTCGTCGGCATGGGCGCCGACAGATCCCCCGGGATGACTGTGAAGGACTGACCGCCACGAGTATCCGCGGCGCTTCATGAGGGCGATGGCGAGCGCATCGCCCCACGCTGCGGTGGCAAGGGTCGACCCCATTGCGATCACCCCGCCGGGGTCGGCAGTCGACGAGTCGATAAGGACGGGGAGGTCGACGACGAGGCCGAGGGGGGACTCGACGCGGGCGGTGAGGGCGATCGATCCCGCGCCGCGATCCTTCGCCAGCTGCACGAATTCGGTGAGTTCGGCAGATTCACCACCCTTGGAGATTGCGATGACGAGGTCGCCGGCTCCGACGGCCCCCACTGTTCCGTGCAGGCCGTCTGCCGCGATGAGAAAGAATGATGGGGTGCCGCAGACTGAGAGCAAGTGAGCTAGCCGGCGGGCGATCGCGCCCGACGTTCCCGACCCGATGACGATGACCTTGCCCGGCACCGCGAGCAGTTTCTCTACTGCTTCGTCAAAGCTGTCATCGATCTGGGCAGCGATCGCGGCGATGGCCGCCGACTCGGCGACGATGAGCTGGCGGGCTTCGTCTTGGCTAGAGGAAGTGTGGTTAGTCATGTTCGTGCGATCCCTGCGTGAGTGGCTTCGGAGTTGGTTGTTCTTTCAGAGGGGTTGCGGCCCCTGTGGAAGCGGCGAGAGCAGCACCGTCTGCGGGTGGCCGACTCATCATCCGCGTAATCCACTTCGTCAACCTGCCGCGTCTCACCTCGACGACGAGCACGACGACGAGAATGAGCCCCTGCAGTATCTGGTAGATATATGGGCTGATGTGCAGCCCGTTGAATCCGCTTGAGATCGCCTGCAAGACGATCGCGGCGACGCCCACGCCCACGATGGGGGCGCGTCCGCCGAGCGGATTGGTGCCGCCAAGCACGGCGATGGTGATCGCAAGAAGCAGATATGACGACCCGTACTCTGCGGTCGCGCTCGCCGACCTCGCGGACATGAGGATCCCCGCGAGTGCTGCGATGGCGCCTGAAAGCGCATAAGTGCTCAGCAGAACTCGGCTACGACGAATTCCGGTGTAGTCCGCGGCCTCGGGGCTCGCGCCGACGAGGATGATGCGAAGGCCGAGCCCTGTCCGGTTCATGACCGCCCAGATCACGACGACGGCCAGAATCAGCAGCCAGAAGCTCACCGGGATGATGGCAACGGTCTGCACGCCGAGCGCGAGAATCGCATCCGGAAGGCCATAGAGCGGGGTTCCACGCGTGACGGCGACCGCGAACCCGCTGAAAAGCGTCATGGTGGCGAGTGTGGCGAGGATCGGTGCGATGCGGAGCTTCGCCACCAACAGCCCATTGATCAATCCGCAGCCGACACCGACGGTGAGGGCTACAGCGATGCCCGTGGCGGCGGCGGCGTCACCGGGGACGCCTCCGGCCATCAGCGCGATCGACACGCTCGCTGCACCTAGTGCGCTCAGGTTGGCGGTGGCGACAATGGAGAGGTCGATGCCGCCGCTCGACATGGTCACCGCTATCGCGAGAGCGAGCAGAGCGATCTCTGGCACTGCGTACGCGATCGACTGCAGGTTCAGCGGGCTCGCAAAGATGCTCGGGTTGAGCAGGCTGAAAACGATGATCACCCCGGCGAGGAGGAGCCCGAGATTCCCGGTATGGCCCGCGGCGTCCAGGGTTCGGCGCACGCGCGCTAGGAACGATGGCGCGACGGTGGATGCTGAACTCATGCGGTCACGGCGCTTTCGAGGATGGTGGAGCGCTTGCTGCGGCGACGACGGCTCTGTGCCTGGATCGCGACTCCGAGAAGGATGACGACGCCGACGACTGCGGTGTGCCAGAAGCCGGGCACCCCTAGCCGCACGAGCGAGTTCTGGATGAGGGCGAGGAGCACAACGCCCAACGCGACTCCCTGTACCGAGCCTCGCCCACCTGCATCCGAGGCGCCGCCGATCACCACGGCGGCGATCACGGTGAGTTCGGTGCCGACGAGTTCGAACGGCGAAGCGTGGCCGACGAGCGCGACATGCACCATCCCCGCAAAGCCCGACAACGCGCCGGCGGCGATATAGATGACGGTCTGCACTCGGCCGACGCGGATGCCGGCCCGACGCGCCGATTCCGGCGCACCACCGATCGCGTAGATCGAGCGCCCGAACATCGTCTTGCGCAGCACCACGGCGAGGCCGACGGCCAGCAGGATGACGGGGATCACCAGGACACTGACCGCTGACCCGCCGATCGTCGTGAGCCGTGCGTCACCGATCTGGGCGAGCGCCGACGGGAGCGAGGAGATATACACGGAGCCGACGAACGCGAGCAGCGCACCGCGCACGATGCCTTGGCTTCCCAGCGTCGCGATGAGCGTCTGCAGTTTGAAACCGGCAACCAGCACGGCGTTGATGATGCCGAGCAGCGCGCCGATAACAGCCGCGGCGAGGAAAGGAAGGATTCCGTTGTCAAGTCCGATCGAGCGCATCAACACGACCGTCGAATACGCCGCGAAGATGGCGATGGCCGTGAACGAGACATCGATTCCGCCCGAGATGATGATGAGCAGGACGCCGAGCGCGAGCGCCATGTTGACGACGGAACTGCGAAGGATGTCGGCGAACATGGCGGGCGAGAGCGTGCCGGGGCTGAACATCGCGATGAGCAGGAGGAGCAGCGCGATGATCCCGAGAAGGACCCCCTCGTTGTTGCGTCCTCGCAATCGCGCGATATGAAACTGCGGGGTTCGGGTAAGAACACTCACGCGATGCTCCTTTCGCGCACGGCTTCGACCGTGACATTCTGTGAGGCGATCTCGTCGACGAGTCGACCGCGACGAACGACGAGCACGCGATGGCAGACGCTCACCAGCTCGGGGACGTCGTCGGAAATCAGCAACACCGTGATGCCTTGGGCAGCCTTCTCGCGCAGAATCTGCAAGATGGCCGCCTTGGAACCGATGTCGACCCCCACGGTGGGGCCGTTGAGCACGAGTACCCGTGGGTTCGTCGCGAGCCACTTGCCGATCACGACACGCTGTTGGTTGCCTCCGGACAGGCTCGATACCGGATCGTCAGGAGAACCGACCTTCAGGGACAACTCGTCGATCAGCTTGTCGACCCCCGCGCGAATCGCCTTCGGTCGCAGCCAGCCGAGCTTGTTGGCCAATGACGAAATCGACGAGGCTACGAGGTTTCGGCTAATCGCCTGGTCGAGGAAGATCCCCTGAGTCAGGCGGTCCGACGGTACGTAGGCGATCCCGGCGGAGATCGCACTCGCAACGTCGCCGCTGCGGATGTCGTGACCGTCGACCGCGACGCGTCCGGAGGTGAAGGGGATGATGCCGAAGATGGCGTCGGCGACCTCGCTGCGGCCGGAACCCATCAGGCCGGTGAGACCGATGATTTCACCGGCATGCGCCGTGAATGAGATCTCGGCGAACAGGCCGGGCGCGCTGATCGAGTTGACTTCGAGCACGGGCGAATCGTGCACGTCACTCGACACAATTCGCTCTTCGAGTTCCTGGCGACCGATGAGCGCCTCGACAAGGGAGTCGCGGTCGAACTCCGCGACGCCGCCGACCGCGACGACCTTGCCGTTGCGCAGCACGGTAATGCGGTCGGAGAGCGCGAAGACTTCTTCTGTCTTGTGGCTGACAAAGACGATGGCGACGCCGTCGGCCTTAAGCGCGCTGACCACCTGAAAGAGCGTGCCGACCTCGTTCCAGGTGAGTGCCGTTGTCGGCTCGTCCATGAATAGCACGCGCACGTCGTTGGCGATGGCGCGGCAGATGGCGACGAGCTGCCGCTGGGCCACCGAGAGCTCTTCGAGCAGCGCATCGGGATCGATATCGAGCTCGAGCCGCTTCATCACAGTGAGGGTGAGTTCGCGGGCCGCGGTGATGGAAATGATTCTTGCCCTGCCCGCGACGCGCGTCGTCATTGCCACGTTTTCGGCGACCGTGAGGTTCGGGAACAGCGAGAGGTCCTGGTAGATGACTTGAATGCCGTGGGAGATGGAACCGACAACGGACAGCTTCGACGTCACGGTGCCCGCAATCTCGATCTCGCCACGATCGGGTGCTTCGACCCCGGACAGGATCTTGATGAGGGTCGATTTCCCCGAGCCGTTCGCTCCGGCCAGGCAATGCACTTCACCGGCACGGATTTCGAGGTCGGCATCGGCCAGCGCGTGCACTCCTCCGTAGGATTTGTCGATCCCCCGTGCGCGAAGCACCACTGGGTTGTCAGTCATGTTTGCTGCCTTCCGCGGTGGCCGGCCGCGACGGGCCGGCCACCGGGTTCACGTGGATTAGAAGGGGTAGTCGGCGGCGTTTTCAGCGGTGACATCCACCCACGCGGTTCCGAAGAAGGTGGTGGCGGAGTCGGGCGACTGAGTGATCTTCTCGTAACCGGGGATGTCAAGGTCGGTACCGTCTACGATTTCTTCGCCGGCGAGGAGCTTTTTCGCGATGGTGAGCATGGCCTTGCCCGCAAGGGCCGGGTCCCAGAACGTGATCGTGTCGACGGCACCGGTCTTCAGCGCGTCACCTGCCGTGGACGGCAGTGATGTGCCGATGACGCAGACGCTGTCTTCCTTTCCTGCCTCGGCAACGGCACGGCCTGCACCGACGACGTCAGTGGACGCGGCGCCGAGAATGCCGCGGAGGTCGGGGTAGGTGGCAAGCAGTTCCTTTGTGCGCTGGTATGCGGTGTCTGCGCTCTCGTCGGACGAGATCGGGTCACCGATCGACTTCACCTTCGGGTACTCGGAACTGGCTTGGTCCTCTGCACCCTTGACCCAGTTGTTGTGGCTGGTGACGGTGAGGCCGCCGACGAAGTGAGCGTAGGTTCCCCCGGCGTCGCCCATGCAGCTGGCGAGGAGATCCATCTGGTGGGCCCCGTAGGCCTCGTCATCAAATGCTTCGATGTCGGCATCCGTGTTGACAATGCCGGCAGCCTCATGGGTGACGACGATGATGCCAGCGTCTCTGGCGCGCTTGAGAACCGCTTCGATGCTCTCTGGCGCGTTCGGCACGACCGTGATCGCTGCGGGCTTCTGCGGGATCGTGTCGCTGATGATGGCGATCTGCTTTTCCGGGCTGGAATCGTCGCCAGCGGTTTGGTTGACGGTGAAGTCGTTCTCAGCAGCCCATTCCTGGTTGCCGGTTTCCATTCGATTGAACCAGTCACCGCCCGACAGTTTCACGATGTTGGTCATCGACGTCGACGTTGACGTGGCGCCGTCGGTTGTGGCGCCGATTCCCGCGCTGCAACCAGCGAGGAGGGATGCTGCAGCGACGCCGAAGGCGATCGCACTGGCAGTCCTAACAATTTTCACGAAATGCTCCTTACAACTCTGTATTGGTGGTGGTGATGGGTGTGGCTAGGAAGCCGCGATGCCGTCGCTGGCACGGCGCTTCAATCGGTGCATAACACCGACGTTCTGACTTCCGAAATAGGTCACGAGTTCCTGGTAGTCGGCATAGGACGACTCATAGGCGGCCGTGGCCGTGGGATCGGGGGAGTACACGTCAGACCTGTTTCCGCCGAGCGCATTGCCGGCTTCGCCGAGCGAGGCGAATCCGCCAGCTTCGGGTCCGGCCGCGACGGCCGCGTGAATTGCCGCCCCGAGCGCGCCCGCCTGGGAACTGTGCGAGACCTGAATCTCCCGGCCCGTGATGTCGGCGAGCAATTGCATGAAGAGCGGGCTCTTCTGCGGGAGTCCGCCGCACGCGACGATGTCGTCTACGGCGATTCCTGCGCCTTGGAACGTGTCGATGATGGCGCGCTGCCCGAAGGCGGCGGCCTCAAGCAGCGCACGATAAACGTTTTCCGGTCTCGTAGCGAGGGAGTACCCGATGACGGCACCGCTTAGAGCCGAGTCGGCCAGTGGGGAGCGATTGCCGCTCCACCAGTCGAGCGCGAGGACGGGGTTGCGGCCGGGCTCGACGCTGCCGGCGAGGGACTCGAGGTAGCCGAACACGTCGAGCCCGAGCTCCCTGGCGCGCTCCGTGTACGAAGCCGGCACGCTGTTGCGCACAAACCAGCCGAACATGTCACCGACACCGGCCTGCCCAGCCTCGTACGCCCAGACGCCGGGAACGATCGCGTCACGGACGACTCCGGCGAGTCCCTCGACCGGTATCCCGGTCTCGGCAAGCAGCAGATTGCAGATGCTCGTTCCCATGACGAGCACCATCCGGCCGGGAGCCGTAGCATCGCAGGCGACCATCGAGACCTGCGCGTCCATGCTTCCCGTTGCGACGGCGATTCCGATCGGCAGGCCAAGGGCATCGGCCCAGGACGGGACGAGTGAACCCACCCGTGCGCCAGCTGCGCTGAAGTCGGTCGACAACCGGTCAAGAACCGCACTGAATCCAGGGGCGAGCGAGTCGAGCGCGCGCGCCGAGGCATAGCCGCCCGCTTCTACCCGAAAGTTTGCCTTGAACCCCGCGGCTTGGGCGCTGTGCGATTCGACTCCGGTCAGCTGCCAGGTGATCCAGTCCTGTGCTTCGATGAAGCGATCAGCGCGCTCGAAGATCCGGGGCGCCTCTTCATAGACCTGCAGGGTCTTTGGCAGCAGCCATTCGGACGAGACACGGCCACCATAGGGGGCAAGGTCGAAATCGTCGCTCGTCGCGGCGAGAACATTGATGCGGTCGGCCTGCGGCTGGGCTGCATGGTGCTTCCACAACTTGACCCAGGCGTGCGGGTCGTCACGATAATCCACTAGACGGCTGAGCGGCGTCGAGTCGGCCAGCGTCGGCACGATCGTGCACGCTGTCGCGTCGATTGCAATTCCGATGACGGATTCCCGCGGAACGCCCGATGCGGCGAGCGCCCGGGTTACGGTCTCGGTCAGGCATCCCAGGTAGTCGTCGGCATCCTGCAGCGCCCAATCGGCTCCGAGCAGGACGCCTGAGCCTGGGAGCGCTTCGGAAATGACCCCTGACGGGTAGACCGAGGTCGACTCCGCAAGCTCTCGACCCGTAGCGAGGTCGACGACCACGGCACGCGCCGACTCGGTGCCGAAATCGACACCGACCGTGTACCGGGTGGGGCTCTCGACGGTCGCGCTCATAGTCGCCTGTGACTCTTTCTTTCGCTGTGCCGCGAATCTCCGCGGCCCGAGCGAGCCTAATCAAATGTGCGCAGGACAATCAAATAGGCTGCTCATATGAGCAACAGGTCGAGCGAGGACGCCTTTTCAGGAGACGAACTGCTTTTGGCCGTGGAGATCGCCGAGCGCTACTACCTGCGGCATCAGAGCAAGCTGACGATTGCCACTGAGCTCGACGTCTCACGATTCAGGGTGGCACGCATCCTGCAGCGCTCTCTGGACGAGGGCCTCGTGCGCATCTCGATCGCCGCTCCCCGCGAGCGCAACACCGAGCTCGCCGACCAACTACGGGCACGTTACGACCTCGAGCACGTGGTGCTAGTCGACATGCAGACGCTCAAGCAGGAACAACGACTGCGCGAGCTTCTCGGCCGCGCAGCCGCAGCCCTCATCATGCGAATCACCACCAGAAACGATGTATTAGGCCTGGGCTGGGGGCGCTCCGTTGCCGCGACCGCCGCCGCCATCACGACCCTGCCGCCCTGCCCGATCGTGCAACTGGGTGGCATCGTCGGGTCCCTCGACACGAACTCGATGGAACCGCTGCGGATGCTCTCGGCTGTCAGTCATGGTGACACCTACCCGCTTTTCGCGCCGCTCCTTCTGCCCGACGTCGATACCGCGAACGGGCTGCGGCGCCAACCAGGCATTGCCTCCACGCTCGAGATGTTCGACAAGACCACGATCGGGGTGGTCGCGGTCGGTAGCTGGACTCCCCCGAATTCGCAATTGCGCGAGGCCTTCAATCGCGGCGAACAGCGCCGCATGAGCGAACAGGGCGTGCGCGCCGAAGTCTGCGGCGTGCTGCTCGACGATCGCGGCAACCCTCTGATGCATGAGGTGTCGGCTCGAACGATCGCGATCGGCAGCGAACAGCTTCAACAGATTCCGACGACAATCGCCGTGGCCGGCGGGCTCACCAAGGTAAACGCGATCCACTCCGTGCTGCTCGGCCGCTACGCGACATCACTCGTCACCGATCTAGCCGTAGCCCGCGAACTCCTCGCGCGCGCCTGAAGCGGAACAACCAGCGAGCTCGAGAAGCGCTCGAATGAGCATCAATATGGAATTCCCCGCGACGGACGAAGGGCATGCCGCGGGTGCTCGCGAAAATCTCTCCTTGGGTCAGGGCGCCGTCGCGGACGATCTCGAGCGTGCCGGCCCCCCGCCCGCGCTGTTGGTGGCGCAATCAAATTGCCGACCTTCGCCGAGGTCTTCGCACAGGCTGACGCGGGACGGGGCAACCGTGCTGGCTGCCGCCGTGTGGTGCCGGCCCGAGCGTTGCTGTCGCAGCGGCGCGCGATACGTTGCCCCTACCTCGGCAGGCCCCGGATAGGGCGCTGCGGATTCGACGAGCGCGAGGTCATGCGCCGGGTGCTCGAGGGAATGGCGTGCTGGCCGCGCACCTGTGCCTGCGGCCCTAAGCGCCGGCACGTAGCGCAATTGGGTTCACTACTGCTTCGGGCCGCCCACCACGCAGGCGTGAGCGACAAACTGCATCGCTCCGGGCGCCGGGCAGAATCCCTCACTTGCGATGTGCCCACCCTGTTAGCGATCTCGCAAGGACCTGGAACGTCGCGTGCGCGAGATGGTCCTCGCCTCAGCTGCAACAGCGAGATTACTTCAAGCGGCTCTACTCAGCGAGCGAGTGGTATCCGCCGCTGAAGAACACGAGCGGCCGCCCGGTGGCGGCCTCCGACCATTGGTTGGCGCGCGCAATGACGAGTTTGTGGTCGCCTGCGGGGGCGACCCACTCAACGGTCGCGTCGATCCAACCGAGGCCGTCGGCAATCACCGGGTGACCGGCGGGACTAACGGCCCACTCATGCTCCGCGAACTTGTCGACGTCCCTCTGCGCGAACAGGCGGGAGACGTCGGCGTGATTAGCGCCGAGCGTCGAAACCGCGAAGCTTCCAACCGGTCGTATGCGCGCCCAAGTGGCGCTTGTCACCATTGGACAGAACGAAATGAGGGGAGGGTCGAGGGAGACGGAAGAAAACGAGTTGACCGCCATACCTACGGGCCCGTCCGGCGTGCTCGCCGACACGATGACAACTCCCGTAGGGTAACGGCCGAGCATGTCCCGGAAGCTACGCTGGTCCTGTCGCTCGCCAGGCGCGAGACGGACCACCGACTCTTGCCGCTTCGTCGTCACCGCTAATGTCGCGCTCATCGTTTCCTCGATCCATCCGCGGCGACCCTGCTGCCGATCATTCATTCTGGCACATGTATCATAACAGTTACAAGCCGTACTTTATTGGTACACTTAGAGGGTCTTGATTGCGCGCATCACCGTGGCCCGGAGGTGCGCAAACTCCGGCAACTCCTTGGTCGAGATCGGGTCGCGTTCGCGCGGCAGAGGGACGTCGAATATTTGGGAGACTGTGGTGGGCGGCTTGGTGAGCACAATCACTCGGTCACCCAAGTAGACCGACTCATCGATGTCGTGCGTGACGAACACCGTTGTAATACCCGACTGGCGCTGAATACGTAGGGTCAGGTCCTCGAGGTCCGATCGTGTCTGAGCGTCGACGGATGCAAACGGTTCGTCCATCAGCAGCACCTGCGGCTGGTATGCGAGAGCGCGGGCAATCGCCACCCGCTGCTGCATTCCGCCGGAAAGTTGCCACGGATGCTTCTGCGCGAAGTTGGCGATGCCAACCGATTCAAGGGCGGCCATGCTGCGCTCGCGACGCTCCGCCTTGGACACGCCCTTGTTGCGCAGCGGAAAGCCGACGTTCTCGACGACCTTGAGCCACGGCATGAGTGACCGCCCGTAGTCCTGGAACACCATTGCGAGCCCGCGGGGCGGGCCACTAATGCGCTCCCCGGCGATCGACGCCTGACCTTGGCTTGGCGTCATCAGGCCAGCGAGGCACCGCAGGAGGGTCGTCTTGCCCGCGCCGGAAGGACCCACAATGCAGACAAACTCGCCCTCCTCGACGGAGAAAGTCACGTCGTCGAGCGCGCGGACTGCACCGTGCCCGCTCCCGTAGGTCTTGCCCAGCCCGACAACGTCTAAAAGAACGTTGACCGAAGGGGAAACGTCGTCGATTGACTCAATTGACGTCGTCGACATTCACTGCACCTTCCTCAAGCATCCCGTGCTCAACCATGAGGTCGATCACGACCTCTAGGTCCTCAGTGGTGACCTTCCCAACCCAGCGCTCGAGCGGCATGAGTCCGGCGATCGCCGGTTCGAGCTTGCCAAGCCGAGCGAGGTACTCAACGTCCAGTTCCGGATCGGCTTCGAGTTCGGCGGCCGCGCGCTCGACCGCGCGCAGGAAGCCTTCAACTACGTCAGGGTTCTCGTCGGCGAACTGGCCGTTAGCCCACAAGCCGCCCTGAACCATGCCGGTGAGGGTCGGAGTGTCGGCGAAGTCGTACATGCGCGTGAGCGGCGAGTCGGCGGCGTTCATGATGGCGGCCGCAAAGGGGGACGGCAGATGCGCTGCGTCAATGTCGCCGCGCTCCAGGGCGGCCGCGGCCTCGGGCGGAGCCACCTCCGTGAAGGTGATGTTGTCCATGCTCAGGCCGGCCTGCTCCATTGACTCCCGGAGAAGGAGTTCGCCGTAGCCGCCGACCGAAGCAATGCCGAAACGCGCGCCCTCTTCGAGGTCCTCGAGCGACTTTATTCCGGAGTCTTCGTGAACCCAGACCGTCTGCATACCCTCCTGCACGGCCTGGATTGTCGCGAGGACCCTGATGTCGATGCCGGCGGCCAGCGCGTTGAAGGCCGGCTGGTAGGACACAGTAGCAACATCAAGCTCACCGCTGGCGAGCAGGGAGGCCAAACTCGGCGTTGACATGAGGGTGGTGACCTCAAGCTCGATGCCTTCTTCCTCGAAGTAGCCCTTCTCATCCGCGTAGAGCACCTGCCGCGCCGAGGTCCCGGTGCTGAACGAGCCATAGGCGACGGTGACCGTCTCTTGGGCGCCCGGTCTGCTGCCCTCGTTTTCTTCCGGCGGGGCGGTGTCGGGGCTGCTGCATCCGCTGAGGACGAGGGCTGCTGCACCCATCAAGGCGGCGATCGTAACGGGATGGCGGTTGATTGCGTTCGTCTTCCAATTAGAAGTCATGGTGCTTCTCTCCTTGAACTGTCGGTGTAATTCGGCGTGATGGCGAAACTGTCTGTGATTCAGCGTGCGGTCGAGGTCGACTGGCGATGCCAGCGGAGGATTCGTACCTCGGCGAGCGAGACGACGGCATTGAGCAGGTAGCCGATGAAGCCGAGCACGAGCACGCCCGCCCACATGTCGAGGACATAGAACATGCGCTGCGCGTAGAGGACGTAATATCCGACTCCGTCTGCTGCTCCGGTCAGCTCGGACAGCACGAGCACGATTAGCGCAATCATCGTCGCGATGCGCAATCCCGCGAAGGTCTGCGGTGCCGCGGCCGGAAGGATGACACCCCACAGTCGAGTCCAAGGCCCTACGCGATACACTTTCGCGACCGCAAGGAGGGTTGGATCGACGTTGCGAACGCCGTCCATGACGTTCATCAGCAATGGCAGCGCGACAGAGATCCCGATAACCCAGATTTTCATAGTGTCCCCAATCCCGAGCAACACCATGAACATGGGAATTTTTGCCGAAGACGGGATCGCCCGAAAAAACTGGATTAGTGGCGAGAACATCTCCCCGAGGAATCGGACCCGGGCAAGGGCAACGCCGAGAATGATGCCACTGACCGCGCCGTAGATGAGCCCCGGCACCAGCCGGCGAAAACTCGCGGCGAGCATCTCGAGGAAGACCGGAGCGATGAACAGGGCGCGCCAGTCACCCGTCACCCATTGGTCCCATGCATTCGCGAGGATCGCAGATATGGGCGGGATGAAGAGCGAAGGGAACGCGCGAGCGTACAGTTCCCAAACGAGTCCCGCACCGATGAGCACCGCAAGGCGCAGCGCGAGGTCGCCGAGCTGTCTCCAGCCCCGCCTCCGCGAATCCTCAGCCGGTTGGCGGACGATCATCGTTCGAGCCGCCTGAACTAGCTTCGTTGCGGTCATTCTGCGCGCTCCCGGTTTGAAACAGACCATGGGAACGCGATCCGCCCAATGATCACCAGCAGCCCCGTGATCGCTACCCCGACGAGGCCCGCGCCGAATGCGCCCGCGAACACCCACTCGCGACGTGTCACGGCATTGAGATTCACCATCAGCCATTGGCCGATGCCGCCGCTGCCGCCAGCGAGCACTTCTGTGCCGATCGTTACAATGAACGCCGCGGTCGCGGCGATTTGGACACCGGTGAAAATGAACGGAGCCGCGCTCGGCAGGCTTACGACCACGAGCGATTTAGTGCGTCCCGTGCCAAACACGCGTGCCATATCCTTCAGTCCCGGTTCGACCCCGCGAATGCCATAGATCGCATTGAACAGGATGATCCAGAACGTGGAGTACGCGACAAGGAAGATCTTCATCTCCGCACCGGCGCCCATGATGAGGAGCACAGGCGGGATGAGTGCGACCGGCGGTACCGGCCGCATGAACTCGATGAGCGCACTCATCGCCCTGTATGCGGCCCCGGACGTGCCGAGAATCACACCGATCGGCACGGCAAGGAGGGTCGCGATCATAAGTCCGACAAGCGAGGCCCAAAGCGTTTCACCCATGGCGATGACATAACTCTCCTGCGCGGGAAGCTCGAGGGTGCGCAGGATCATGGTGCTCGCGCGCGGGAGGATCTCCTCGCTCAGCCCGGAGAACCGGCTGAGCAGTTCGATCGCCAGGAAGAACACCGCGAAGCCGGCAACTCCGAGCAGGACCGGCCGGGGCTGGATCAGCCGACGGGAGAGTGTTGCGTCGGGCGCCCGCATCACTGCGGTCATTGCGGCAACCGGAGACGACAGCTAGGGCGAAAAGGTAGGGTCATCTCTTTCTCTCCGTTGAGGGGTGACGGGGTCACTATAACAACAAGTTGTATCGTGAAGGTAACTTCCCGTACCGCAACGCTACGCTAGGCCACGATCAGCGTCCGGAGTTCTGTCACGAGCACGCCCGGGTCGACACTCAAGCCACGAGGCGTTGAACCCTTTCGCTACGACGTGAATGCCCTCCACGATCCCCGGCACACCGCTGCTCCGCGAATCAAGGAACCGGTCGGAGCTGAACAACCGCAGGGGCTACGGATGATGCGTCTCCCATTCCAGATTTCCTTGGGATTTCCGCCGTATCTCATTCGCGCCCCTATGGCCTGGTGGTCGGGTTTGGGGTTGCGAACCCGAAGATCGGCCATCGCCCATGGGTGGACGAATCGGCACCTGATCTCGCCGTTCAAACCGTCGTTGGCGACAAAGACGAATCACGAGTTCGAGGTTTATGACCAACGAGTTCGGAACAACACTCGTGCGACGTGGCAGCCATCACGAAAATCTCGCGACATTTGGCAGAGGACGCCAACTTCTCTCGATACCACTAGGGCCACCCGCGGAAAACCACGACGGCGTAAACTTCGCGGCGTCCACTGAGAGTCGCCGCCGGCTACTGGCTTCGCGCGAATACTGTTACAGCTGCGTCGTGGAAGTGACGCTCACTTGGAGACACACCTGACTAGAGTCTGGACAGCGCCTAGAGCCCGGAGTTGCCAATTTCCTCAGCGGCGGCGCGCGCGACATCGGCTAACTCTCGCTCGTCCTCATCGCTGAGGGGCCCAAGACCCGCTCCGGTCACTAGCGCTATGCTGCCGTCGACCCCGCGGGAGCGCAGCGGCACGGCAACCCCAACAAATCCGTAGCGGGTACCAAGCGTGGCCGTTCCGACGTAGCCGCGCTGGCGCGCCTCGGTCACGAGCGGTGACTCGTCGGGCTCGAACGGCCGACAGGCGAGCATCGCGAGACGTGGCGGAATGGGCCCCTCGGGATACAGGAAGCCAGTGGGCGTCGTGAGGTGCATCCCTGGCGCCCGCGGCGTCGCACACATCACCATGACGAGCGCCTCGCCATCCGCGAGATTGATCAGCGCAGAGTATCCAGTGGCATCAGCCGCGGATTGCAATGCCGGGCGCGCCCGCTCGGCGAACGGAGCAGAGAACGCGCGTGCGAGTTCCAGCACGCCAATGCCGAGTCGATAGAGCTTGTTGTCGGTCCTGCGGATCAGGCGCGCCTCTGTTAGCGTGCGCAGTTGTCGGTACAGCGGTGGGCGCTGAGTCTCCAGTCGCCGGGCCAGCTCCGATACGGTCAGACCCTCGGGATGGCGCGCCAATTCGAACAGAAGCCGGACGCTGCGATCGACCGTCGTCGAGCCCTCACTACTCATGCGATCCGCCAGAGTCCATCGAATTACCCTTCATTGCCGGTGCCCTGCAGGGCGAGCCAAATTATAGTCGCGTCTCATAGGTTGCGGTTCCGACGAGCGCCGGTATGCTGGACTGCAATCAACGTGGTACACCGGTGTATCGCATTGTTACGCTTAGCGTGGAGGTAGTGCAGATGACAATGACGACGACGGCCCCGGCCCCTGATTCGCGCGGGTCGGAGGACAATCCGAACCTGTACGAGATTGCCCGAAGCTTTGAGGCGAGGATCCTCGCCGCGGAGGATTATCTCGAGACCGAGCGCCGCATTCCTCAGCAGTTGGCCGAGGAACTGTACGATGCGGGTGTGTTCCGCGCCTTCCTGCCGCGGGAGCTCGGTGGACTGGAGTGCAACCCGGTTGACTGGCTCGACGCCATCGAGGAGCTTTCCCGTATCAACGGATCGGTCGGCTGGCTCGGCATGCTGCATGCCGGCGGCACCTTCGCTTCGCCAGAGGCCATGCTCCCGATCCTTGCGAAGGACCGGTGGATCACCGCGGGGAACCTCGGCCGAGCAGCAGGCAAGGCCGTTCGCGTGCCGGGCGGCTATCGGGTCAGCGGCAAGTGGCCGTTCTGCAGCGGCTCCCCGGAGGCGAACTGGCTGTACGGTCGCTCCATCCTCTACACGGAGGACGGCGAGCAGGTGACCTCACCGGTGGACGGCAACCCCTGGTACATCACCGGGTACTTCCCCCGCTCAGCTGTCACGCTGCATGACACGTGGGATGGTCTCGGCCTGCGCGGCACGGGCAGCGGCCACATCGAGATCAAAGACGTCTTCATCCCGCGCGAACTGGTAAACGAGCGCGGGGTCCATTTCCGCGTGTACGACCGTCCGCTCTACCGCGCGATGTTCAACGTGATGGCGCACGGGGCGCACGCGCTGGGTCTAGCTAAGGCGGCCATGGAGGAGTTCACCAAGCTCGTGCATACAGCTGCGGGACATGGTTCGCTCCGGCAAGCACGACTCGGCAACGAGCAGGTGCATCAGCTCGCCCTCGGCGAGGCAGACGCCATGGTGCGGGCGGCACGCCTATTCGCGTGGACCGCCACGGCGGAGGCCTACGAGAACGCCCATCACCAGAGCCCCGTCGACTACCAGTTGCGGGTGCGGCTGCATCAGGCGAACACCTACGCGGTTCAAACGGCGAAGAAGGCGATCGATCTCATTTTTGCGCAGGCGGGTTCGCCCGCGGTGTTCCGCGGGAGCCGACTGGAACGCATCTACCGCGACATCAGCGTCGCCGCTCAGCACACCCTCGTTTCGAACGCGTCGCTCGACCGCATCGGCCAGTACCTCCTCAGCAAGGACCTTCCCGGCGGACCACAGGTAGACACCACGGGAACCGGTTACATCCAAGGCCCGCACCCGCAGTTTGCAGCCGCGAAGCTACCGAAGCTGCCTGAGCACTGACCAGAGCGACGCCCACGGATTGCACCGGCGCACTCAAAACGAGCGGAAGCACCCGAGCAACTCCCGTCCCAAAAAATGGTGAATCAGCCCTCGCTAGCTGGGCGTGACCACACCTTCGGAGGGGCAGGCAACGATCAAGGAGTGCACGTGATTGAGCACGGTCGGCGTCTTGCTGATTCGAGATTCGATTGAGAGCACCTTCTGCCGCACCGCGCTCTTCCAATCGGTGTCACACACGGGAGGGCGGATCTCGCCGACGATGACCTCGACCATCGCGTCGAGCAGTTCCTCCTTGTTCGATAGGTACTTGTACAGCGCCATCGGTACGACGTTGAGTTCCTGAGCAAGCCGGCGCATGCTGAACGCCTCGATGCCGACTTTGTCGGCGAGCGCCACCGCCGCCTGCAACACGCGGTCTCGATTCAAACGCGAGTCACTCCTGAAGGCGGCCGTGTACCGGAGGTTCGGCTCCCCTGATGTTGTAGCCGTCGAGGAAGCACAAAGGCGCCCACCAAGCCGGATGAGGTGCTCCTGAAAGTTCACGCGACCACAGTGAGTGCCGCTGATCACCGCACCCGTAGCCGGGAGATCTCACGAGGGCTGGGTCTGCTGGCCGCGTTGGGAATCGGCGCATTCAGGCCGCGCCGCCGCATCCCGGGTATGGACACCGCCGGCGTTGTCGAGGCTGTCGGCGCTGACGTTACCGCGTTCAGACCAGGCGACGAGGTCATTGCGTTGCTCGGGGCAGATTCGGCGCGCACGCCGCGCACGTGTGTGTCCCGCAAGGAGGCGCCATCACCGTGAAACCGCGCAACTCGAGCTTCGAGCAGGCCGTGACGATCGCCTTCGGGGCATCACCGCGCGGGGCTATCCGAATCAGGTGGACATCAAGCCTGGCGACACCGTGGTCGTCAACGGCGCCTCCGATGCGGTCGGAACTGCGGTGGTTCGACTCGCGAAGAACTCGGGAGCGCGTGTCACCGGCGTCTGCAACGGTGCCAACAGCAAACTGGTCACCGCCAGCGTCGGGAAATAGCAGGCTGAAGACCTCGCCTTCCTCGCCGAGCTAGCGGAAACGGGTCGATATCCGCCGGTCACCGACCGCACCTACCAACTCGCCGACATCGCCGAGGCACACCGGTACGTCGACAAGGGCCGCAAAAAGGGCAATGTCATCCTGAGAGTGGCGCCCAGCGCGGCGCCGGGCGCTTCCCCGTTGTGAAAGGCTGAGTTCGGACGCAACCCTCAACCCACAGTGGGGGTGCGCCTTCAGACAGGCACCACGCGACGCAAACCGAAAGACGAACAGCCGATGAAGCCCACGGATCCATCCGCCGATGTCCTTCCCAACCGGATCGGGCGGGCTAGGATTCCGGCCGAGATCGCTCGGTCCTGGCTGCTCGTCTCCGCAAACCACGTCGACCTTTTCGCCCCGGCGGTCGCGTCACGCGCCGACCAGGTTGTGCTCGACATCGAGGACGCCGTCGACCCGAAGATGAAGGCCGGCGCTCGGGGAGACATCGTCGACTGGTTGCCCGGGCAGAGGCCGGTGTGGGTTCGTATCAACGACCGCTCCACGGAGTTCTGGTCGGACGACGTCGACGCCCTCAAAGGCCTCCCCGGACTCGCCGGAGTGATGCTCGCGAAGACCGAGTCGCCGGCGCACGTGACCGAGACCTTCGACCGGCTAGGCGGCAGCACTCCTGTACTTGCCCTGGTCGAGTCGGCGTTAGGCATCGAGGAGGCGACGGCGATCGCCCGCGCACGCGGCACCTTCCGCCTAGCCTTCGGCAGCGGTGACTACCGACGCGACACAGGAACAAGCGCCGACAACCTCGCCATGTCCTACCCGCGCTCCCGGCTGGTCATCGCCAGCCGGATCGGCAATCTCCCCGGTCCCATCGACGGGCCCACCGTGGGGAGCAGTCATCCCGTCCTACGCGAGCAGTCTGCGATGACGGTGGCACTCGGATTGACAGGCAAGCTGTGCCTCGACCCGGACCAGTCGTCGGTGATCAACGAGGTCATCAGTCCCACTCGAAGCGACGTCGAGTGGGCCCTCGACTTCCTCGCCGACTTCGAATCACGAGGGCGCGTCATTCGCGACGGCAGCGACCTGCCGCGCCTGGGGCGCGCACAGAAGATCGAGAAACTCGCTGCGGCGTTCGGCGTTCACCCCGCCTAAGCCATTCGCTTGATCGTTACGATGTCGGACGCCGCCGACTCGTTCACGCCCTCGCTATCGCGACCACGGCACGGCCCTGTCCTTCCGTTTTCGAGATCGCGTCACAGCTGGCAGGGAACCGACGGCCCTTGATGAGCAGCCAGAAGATCATCGCGACCTCGCCTACGAAAGCGAACGAAGCGAACAGGAACGGGAAGGTCGCGTCCGCCACGACACCGACCGCATCCGCAATGTATCCGAGGCCCGCGACCGCTAGAAGGATGCCGAATGTCCTGGCGATGAATGTGGAATGAAAAGCCAGGTAGCCGACCATCAGCAGATGGATGCCGAAGAGGCCCAAGCTGGTGAGCCAGATGGTGCTGAACGACTCGAAAGCGGGCAAAGCCGCCTCGGGATCGTCGAGGAGCGTGAACCCGACCACGAGCTGGCTGATCGCCACCGCGAAGAGCACGGTGTACACGATCCTCAGCCACGCGGCGGCGGCCGAGAGGCGTCGGTGCACCGGCCTGAAGAGGGTGTACCACGCTCCGGACACGATGAAGTCGAGAAGGATCACAACGTACAACATGGCGATGCCGGCGAGAAACAGGAATCGAGAATCGGAGATCGCGCTCGCGGTGCTCACTGCGTCCCCAGGTGAAATGAGAGGCGCGATTGCGCCGAAGTTGCCGACACCGCCCAGAACTGCCATCAGCGCAAGCGCGACGCCGGCGATCAAGGCCGCCCTGCGCGGCGACCAGGCGGTGAACTCGAGTAGCCGCGAGCGGGAGGCCTTCACCGGGTGGGTGAGCTCAATAGCCATGTTCTCTTCCTTACGTCGTAGGCTTATGTTGTAAGTACGCTACGACTACACTGTAAGCTTGTCAACGGAGGAGACCAGGAAGATGCGAACGAATCCTCGGGGCGACACGGGCGTGAAGCGCCGCACGCGACTAGACAGGGACCGGGTCCTGCGCAGCGCCATCTCCCTGGCGGATACGGGCGGGATCGAGGCACTCACGATGCGCAGGCTCGGCGAGGAACTGGGGGTCGAAGCGATGTCGATCTATAACCATGTCGCGAACAAGGACGACCTTCTGCACGGCATGATCGACGCGGTGTTCGGCGAGATCGACCTGCCCTCGCCTGGTGACCACTGGAAGACGGCAATGCGCAAGCGCGCCCTGTCATTTCGCGAAGCTTTGTCCCGCCATCCGTGGGCTACCACGCTGAAGGATTCCGGCACCAATCCCGGCCCGGCCACTCTGAGGCACCATGACCGGGTGATCGGCACGCTTCGAAATAGCGGATTCTCTATCCCGCTGGCCGCTCACGCTTTCTCGGCCATCGACAGCTACATCTACGGCTTCGCGATGCAGGAGAAGACCCTGCCGTTCCACACCGAGGAGGAGACCGCCGCGATGGCACAGATCCTACTCGCGCAGCTCCCGGCCAAGGAGTACCCCTACCTCGTCGAACTGACGGCGAAGCACGTGCTTCAACCCGGATACTCTTACGGCGACGAGTTCCCGTTAGGCCTTGACCTGATCCTCGACGGTCTTGAAAGGGCGCGCGGCGAGCAGTCCCCGAACTAGCCTTCCGAGACGGTGATGACGACCTTCGCCCGTGCGTGCTGCTCGGCGAAATACCGGATCGCTTCGGGAACCTCGCCCAACGAGTACGTTCGATCGATCACCGGCCTGACCTTTCCGGACTCGACCAGGGCCGTCAGCTCGTCAAGAGTCGCCCGCGGCGTGGCGGACGTGCGCAGATTCTGGCTGATGAACGGCGACAGCAACCGTGCCCGGAGGATGCGACCCATGGGCCCGAGCACAGGGCCACCGGTACCACTGGAGAGGACCAATGTTCCGGCGCTGGTCAGCGTGCTTCGCAACTCGCGCAGCGAGTGATTGCCAATGCTGTCGAAGATCACGTCGTAGCGCTGTCCGCCCGCGGTGAAGTCCCGTTTCGTGTAGTCGATGACATGGTCGGCGCCGAGCGTTCGGACCAGGGCCACGTTCCTCGTGCTGCACACGCCCGTGACCTCGGCTCCCAGGGCTTTCGCGATCTGCACGGCGAAGGTGCCCACCCCGCCCGAGGCACCGTTGATCAGCACGGTCTGACCGAGCCGCAGCCGTGCCACGTTACGAAGCCCCTGCAGAGCCGTCCGCGCCGAGACCGGCACGGCGGCGGCCTGCTCAAACGTCAGGTTGGCGGGCTTGCGAGCGACCATTCTCTGCGGTGCTCGCGCATACTCCGCGAAGGCCCCGGTCTCGACTTCGGCGTATACCGCGTCCCCCGGGCGGAACCTAGTGACGCTCCTGCCCACCGCTTCCACCGCTCCGGCGACGTCCCTGCCGCGCACCATCTGCTTCGGCCGGCGCAGCCCGAAAGCGAGGCGAGCGATGAGCGGACGGCCCGTAGTGAAGACGAGGTCCGCATGATTGACAGACGCCGCACGAACGCGGATGAGCACCTCGTCATCCTTGATCGTCGTCGGTTGGCGAATCTCCTCGAGTCTCAACACCTCTGCGGAGCCATACGCGTGCTGCACCACCGCCTTCATAGTGCTCGCCCTCTGGGTTTGGTTGTGGCTGGTCTTCGCCGCCTTCATCTCGATCATTGCCTCATTCCTTGGCGTCGTGTCGATTCGTGCGATCAACGGTGCACTGGGTACCTGATGCCGGTGAACTCCTCCGATGCCGCGCACAACCGGGCTGCGGCGCGTACGTCGGACGCCGCCTCTGAGCGCCCGACGAGGTGGGGCGGTCCGGTCATCTCACGGCAACCACCCGGTCCCGCGACGAACAGCCCGGTCATGATTCGTCCTTCGTCGTCGGGGTGCGGAACCGGCCAGACCCTACGGCGTAAGGTGGTTCGATGAAACGTACCATACGATGTAAGGTGGCGTCTAGGCTAACTTCGGCAGAATTACGCGGTTGGAGACACAATGACCTCGACAAGAACAGAAGCTGCATCCCGGCCGCCCGTGACGCGTGACCGTGCAGTGCGGGTCGCGGTCGGGCTCGCCGACGCGAGCGGAATCGAGTCGCTGAGCATGCGCAAACTCGCGCGGGAACTCGGCGTCGAGGCGATGTCATTGTATTACCACGTCAAGAGCAAGGACGAGATCCTAGACGGGATGGTGGAAGTCGTCGTGGGCGAGATGGCCCTCGCGTCGATTGAAGGCGATTGGAAGACAGCGTTGCGGGAACGCGCCGATTCGGAGCGACGAGTACTCCGCCAGCATCCGTGGGCCATCAGTCTGATGGACTCGCGAACCACCGAGGCCACGCTGAGATACCACGATGCCATGATCGGATGCCTGCGCAACGCGGGCCTCTCAATGCCGATGGTCGGCCACGCGCTCTCCCTCATCGACAGCTACGTGCACGGGTTCGCTCTCCAGGAGGCCTCCCTGCCACTGGATGACGACGGCGACATCAGCGTGGCGACGAAAGACATCATGGCGCAGCAACAAATGGCATCGAACGCCTTCCCGTATCTTTCCGAGATGGCGATGGGGCTCATCCTGCGACCGGGATACGCCTACGGCGACGAGTTCGATTTCGGACTCGGAGTCATCCTCAGCGGCATCGAGGCGGCCCACTCGTCGGAGCGGTCCTCGTAGTTCACGGAAAGAGGCGCCCGACGACGTCGTGGCCGATGCGCGCATCTATAGGTCACGGGACGGTTGGTTGCGCCTGTGCTTCGAGGGGGCCCTGGTCGAGCCGGAAGGGCGGGTAGTCGTCGCGCATCAACGCCACGTACGCCACCACCCGATAGATCCAACGGTGCATGCCCATGAGCAGGTCGAACAGCCCGAGGCGATACACCCCGGTGAACAGCAGGATCACCGCTGCGATTAACACGAGCAGTCCGAGCAAGGCCACGCCGTTTCCCGTTGACGACGCCCATCCCCCTCCCGTCAGGAGGGCGACGATCAGCAGGTGTGGCAGTGCGAACAGCCACGACTTGACCAGCACCTTCCAGTGCGAGAGCTTCTCCGGGTAGCTGACGTCGAACGTCGCCGGGTAGTCCGTGTGCGCGAGAGTGAAGGGCGGATAACGGTCAGAACCCATCACTCCGTTGGCGTAGAACGCCACCCTCCAGTTCCAACGAAGCACGCCGACTGCGAACTGAAAGAGCGACGCCGGATAGCGACCGGTGAAGAGAATCGCCAGAGCCGCGACCACGGTCACCACGAGGAATGCAATCCAGAGAACGACGAGCACGACGAAATGCGGGATGGCGAGGAACCACTTGACGAGCCACATCCAGCGCGAAAGTTTCGGATCCAGGTGACCCTCGAGCTGCGCGGGATAGCTCGCGGTGTCGACTTCGGATTGGTGGGTGAACGGCGGCCGAAGGCTCGCGCCGAGGCCCACCGCTCCGACGATGATGAGGAGCGGTGCGGCGACGACCAGAGCAAGGCCGAGGAGCAGCGGCCCTGAATTCGCGAGGACGCCGAAGGCGCCGGCGCCGGCCAGCACCCCCATGACGAGCAGAATCATGTGCCCGGGGCTCATCCTTCCTGCTGGCAGCGTCGGTTGTTCGGGCGGGGACTTGCTCATGGTGGTTCTCCTTCGTTGACGCTCTCGGCGGGAATGGGTCGACCATACGGCGTAAGGCTGTGCAGAGGAAGATACCATACGGCGTAAGGCGGCGTCTACGGCGAGCACGTAATCAAATGCGCGTTCAGCTGACTTCCCGCCTGCCCGGATTTGAGGGACCGCCTAGGCTACGCCGGCAGGTATCGCGGCAAAGTCCCACCGGTCATCGGGATCGACCCTGCGGAGCGATAATTTCGGGAAGTAGGGTATGGAGCATGAGCGAACTCGTGCCCATCCCCTCCCCCGGGATCGCCCTCGAGTTCGGCGCGGCCGGCAATCCGCTAGTAGTCGTCGTGCACGACTGGTTCGGGCGCTTGCCCGCGCTCGAATTCTACGCAAAGGCACTCGTGCGCCATGGGTTCCGCGTCGTCGTTCCCGACCTGTATGGCGGCGTGGCGACTACGGACGAGGCGACGGCAAAGGCACTTTTCGACCAGCTCGACGTGGGCCTGGCGCTCGCGATCGTCGACGACGCCGTGCAAGGCGGGCGATCGGAGGGATCCGACCGGGTCGCTCTCGTCGGCTTCTCTGTCGGCGGCTGGATCGCCCTCCTGCACGCTCAGGGCGGATCGGCGGATGCCGTCGTCGCCTATTACGCGAGCCTCGAGCCGAGAGACCACGGCGTCATTCCCTGTGCGGTGCAGTTGCATCTGGCCGACGCCGACGAGTGGGGCGAGGGTCAGGACCCCTCTTCCTTCATTGATCGCCTCCGCGACCACGGCACTCCGATCAGCCATTACCGGTATCGCGGAACGAACCACGGCTTCGCCAACGCGACGATTCGTGCCACCCTCGATGAACAAGCGGCTGCGTTGGCCTTCGCGCGTACCGCGACCTTCCTGCAGGAGCATCTCCTCGAGTGAGGCGCAAGAGGCGATGGGACCACAATTGTGAACGCCTGTCAATCTCCCACCAATGCGCCTTGCCTTCCTGTACGAATGACGTAATAGGCGCGACGTTCGTCGGGCTGTTTCTAGGAGGCATAACAAAATGACTAAGTCCCCAAACCGTTTGCTGGCTACTGTTTTCGGCGCGGTCTATCTTCTGGTTGGCCTGTTGGGATTCGTGGCGACCTCCGCTGCGGGCGTCGGATTCTTCGACCCCGACGGCGGACTGCTCCTTGGACTGTTCGAGGTGAACATCTTCCATAACATCGCTCACCTCCTCATCGGCGCTGCCCTGCTGATCGCCGGTCTCTCGAACGTTCGCGCCGCGAAGAGCGTCAACATCGCCGTCGGTGCGGCCTACTTGCTGCTCGGCATCATCGGTCTGTTCATCGTGGACTCGCCCGCAAACATCCTCGCCATCAATGGCGCCGACAACGTGCTGCACTTCGCGAGCGCTGCTGTTCTGCTCGCGGTGGGCCTCGGTGCCGATAAGAACGTTCGCGCCTCGGTCGCTTAGCCGATCACCAACACAGCACGCGAGAGGAGAACGGACGTGCCGCAGATCACCCGCACCTGGCTCGGCTTCGCCGCGATCGGCGCAGGTCTGATTCACCTGGCCCTGGTCACCAGTTCTCCTCTTCCCGTCGCGGTCGTCCTGGCCGGTCTCGGCATCGCCGAGTTCGGCTGGGGCGTCCTCACCTTCGCGCGGGACAGACTCGTCGGCCCGCGGATCGTGCGGGCGGCGGCCCTTGCCCCGGTGATCCTCTGGAGCCTTCTGGTCGTGGGCGCCGCGCTGCTCGACGCCACCTGGCTCACGTCGCTCCTGCCATTGATTCCGATGTCCATCGCCACGATCTTGGAGCTCTTTGCCACCGCGGTGCTCAGCGGGCACTTGCGCCGCAACCAGGATCCGGACAACCCTCCTCCCACACCGGAAGCTCCCACCGCCGGTCGGTACCTGCTCTCCATTCTCGCGGGGGGAGTGCTCGCGAGCGCGCTCGTCACTCCCGCCCTCGCCGCGACTGAAGCGGGGCGGTACGCCCAATCGCACGGCGGGCACCATGCCGAGTTTGTGCCCGCTCAAGTGGACGACGATCCGTTGTCCGACTTGGTCCTGCCGGGCCACCAACAGCACTAGACCGGGCCTGCCGGTCGCACTTACCCAGCTGAATGCGGACTGGTACTTACCTCCCGAGGATCAGCGGGCGCTGATGGCGGGAATCGATTGTGCTTTCTCCATGAATCTGCGCACATCCTGGTCGACGATGATGTCCGATGGCCGCAGCGGCCTGGTTAGGTACAGCCCGTCGAGTTCGGTGATGCGGCTCAGCGCGACATAGGTCTGGCCTGGAGCGAAGGAGCGCTGACCGAGGTCGACGATGGCTCGATCGTAAGTCTTGCCCTGGGACTTATGTATCGTCACGGCCCACGCGAGCCGCAACGGGAACTGCTGGAATTCGGCGACGATGTCGCGTTTGAGCTCCTTGGTGGCCGCCGAGTAGGAATATTTGAATTTTTCCCAGATCGCCGGTTGCACCTCGTGTTCCTCGCCATCGATCTCGACGAACACCGTGGACGAGATCTTCGTCACGATTCCGACCGATCCGTTCACCCAGCGCTGGTCCGAATCGTTGCGCAGAAACATCACTTGAGCGCCGACCTTGAGTTGCAGCGCTTCGTCGGCGGGGTACGCTCGCCCGCCGAACTCTCCGGTCACTTCTGCCTTCGCGGTGAGCACCCGCCCCGGCAGGTTTGCGAGCGCGCGAGCGTTGATCGCGTTCACGGTGTCGTTGCGCGTGGCGAGCGTGATCGCGCCCTCCGTCGGGGCGGGTCGCGCGCCCGTTGCGTTCAGCAGGCCCGCGATCTCCGCCGTAACTCCCCCGTGCCTCACCGCGTTGAGCATGGCCTTGAACTCTTCTTCGTGCTGGCGATGGATGACGCTGAGCTCATAGATGCGCAGGTCCGTGGCATCCCACACCCTCGCATCGAAGAACCACATCGATCGGTACTGGTCGGCGAAGAACGCCCGTTCGTCCGCGTCGCCCGGCACAGGAGCGAGTTGGTACGGATCGCCGAACAGCACGATCTGCACTCCCCCGAACGCCTCGTTCGGGCGCTGTCTCGCCTTGCGCAGCGAGCGGTCGATCGCGTCGAGCAGGTCGGCGTTGACCATCGACACCTCGTCGATTACGAGCGTCTCGATGGTGTTCAACAACTTGCGAACGTCGGCGCTTTGGTCGATCTCATGGTCGGCGATGACACCGATCGGCAACCGGAAGAGAGAGTGGATGGTCTGCCCGCCGACGTTGAGCGCGGCAACCCCGGTGGGCGCACAGATGACGAGCTGTTTAGAGGTGTTCCACGAGAGGTAGTTCAGCAGAGTCGACTTGCCGGTGCCCGCCCGACCGGTCACGAAAAGATGCTCTCGTGTCGTCTCGATCGTGTCGAACAGGGCCTGCTGCTCGGCCGATAGCGCGAAGGTTCCGCTCGAGAATGCGGCGCGCGGTTCGCTCACGCTCGCCCCTTCGCCCGAGTGCCGATCATCCGATCCAATCTACCTCTCCGCCGGGGCCGAGGAGCGCGACCCGGTGACGCTTACAATTGCCCCATGGCGACCGGGGGCGGGGAGGAGCGGGCGAGCAGGTTGGCCCGAAGGCTCGCTATCCGGTGGCCGCTGGCGGCCATAGTCGTCCTGATCGCGTTCGCCGGCACGATCGCCGCGCTCAACAGCACGCTGTACAGCGCACAGGGTTTCGTCGGCTCGTACCTCGCCGCCCTCGATCGCGGAGACGTGGATGCCGCGGTCGGCACGCCGGGCGTGCGGGTGCCGGAGGACGCCGCCGCCGACCTGCTCTCACCTGCCGCGCTCGGCAAGCTCGACGACATCCGCCTGGTCTCGGAATCGGATGAGGGCGCCGGCGTCCACCTCGTCGAGTACGAGTTCAAGCTCGACGGCGCGACCGGGCGGACGGCGTTCGAGATCGAGCATCTGCCGAATCGATTCGGGCTCTTTCAGGCGTGGTCGTTCGTCACGAGTCCGAGCGGCATACTCGAGGTAACCGCCGAGAACACGACCACTTTCGACGCGAACGGCATCGCGGTCGAATCCTCGGCCGGACCGAGCGTGTCGGCGTCGTACGCCGTGCTCACGCCGGGGGCGTTCTCGCTCGGCCACGACTCGGAGTTGTTATCGGCGCAGCCCGAGACGGTGCTCGTCGTCACGCCCGGCGAGACGGTGCAGGCTCATGTCAGCGCCCGAGCGAACGAGGACTTCGAGGCGCTCGTGCAGGGTGAGCTCGACGGGCTTCTCGACGGCTGCACGGACCAGACCGTGCTCCATCCGACCGGATGCCCGTTCGGGGAGACGATCACCAATCGCCTCGAGGGCGTGCCGGAGTGGTCGATGGTCGAGTACCCTGACGTGGAGATCATTCCCGGCCCCACACCGGGCACCTGGCAGGTGCCGCCGACGGTCGGCACGGCTCACCTCGTCGTTGGCGTCCGGTCGTTGTTCGACGGCTCGCTCTCCACCTTCGACGAGGACGTGCAGTTCTCGGTGAGCTATCTGATCACGATCGAGCCCGGCGGACGGGTGGACATCATCGGGCAATAGGCGTCAACGTCGTCGACTGAGCCCGGTGAGCATGTCGTTGTACTCGGTCAGCTCGCTGTCGCCGTCGCGCTCAGCCTTCCTGTCGAGCCGCTTCGCCTCCTTCGTATCGTTGCGCGACCACATGAAGGCGACGACGATGGCGAGGATTATCGTCGGGATCTCGCCGACGCTCCAGGCGATCCCGCCCGCGTTCTGTTGGTCGACGATCGCCGACGGACCCCAGTCGCGCCCCATCGCGCCGTACCAGTCGGCAAGGAGAAGTCCGGTACCGGTCATGAGCGAGAGCCCGAAGAACGCGTGGAACGCCATGGTTCCCAGCAGCAGCACGAGGCGCAGCGGATAGGGCGCACGATACGGCACGGGGTCGACCCCGATGAGCGACTGCACAAAGAGGAAGCCCGTGGCCAGGAAGTGCACGATCATCCACTGGTGCCCGATGTGATCGGTCGTGGCCCAGCGGAACAACGGTGAGTAGTAGAACACCCAGAGCGACGAGGCGAAGACGGCGGCGGCCACGATGGGATTCGCGAGGATGCCCGCGATCCTCGAGTGCACGCCGAGCATGATCCATTCCCTCGCGCCCCGGCTGCCGTCCACCCGCTTCGCAATCGCGCGCAGCGCGAGCGTCACAGGTGCCGCGGGCACGAGCAGCACCGGGATCATCATGCCGAGCAGCATGTGGCCGAGCATGTGGGCGCTGAACAGGTATTTCTCGTACAGGTTGACGCCGCCATTGGTCACGTAGAAGAGCAGGACCAGCCCGGCGAGCCAGAGCACCGTGCGGTGCACCGGCCAGGCGTCGCCGCGCCGGTGCAACCGCCACACGGCCGCGAGGTAGAAGAAGGCGAGGAACGCTACGGCGAGCACCCAGATGACGTCGAATTGCCACTCGGTGAAGTAACGGGCGAAGGTGAGCTCCGGTGGCAGTGGCTCCCCCGTGAGAATGTACGCCGGCGTCGTCGTGATCTGCACCTGCTCGACGAGCGGATCGGTGCGGGCGAGGGCCGCGGCGACGCCGGACGCGATTCCCATGAAGCCTAGTTCGGCGGCGATGAGCGCCCAGAACGAGACTTCGCGAGATGCGTCGGAGCGCTGCATCCGTTTGATCAGGAAGCGGCGCTGCAGCGCGCCGAAGACTCCGAGGGCGACCAGCGCCGACACCTTGACGAGCACCAGGATGCCGTACGGCCGCTGCATGCCGTCGAGGGTGCCGACGCGCAGTGCGGCGTTCACGTACCCGGACACCGCCACCACGATGAAGCTGATCAGCGCGAAGGTGGAATAGCGGGCGACGATGGTGCCGATTCGCTGCGTGTCGAGCGTGCTTCTGAGGACCACGATCGTGAGGAGCCCGCCGAGCCAAACCGCCGCGAACACGAGATGCAGGCCGAGCGAGGAGATCGCGGCGCCGTGTCCTGACGCTCCCGCGGCGTGACCCTGCTGCGTCATGGGCACGAGGGCGACGACAGAGAACGCTGCCACGAACAACAGTGCCGTCTGATTGCGCACGGCAAAGCACAGCACCGTCGTCGTCGCCGCGACGACGGTCGTCGCGAGCCACGCCTGACCGAAGTCGACCTCGGTGAAGAAGGCGCCGAGCAGGTCGCTGAACTGGGCGTCGAACGAGATGGGCTGCAGGTAGACACTGAGGAAGGTGAGGAAACCGGTGACGGCGGAGGCGACCGCCCAGAATGCGGCGGCAGCAGCAGCGAAATCGAGGGCCCGGTCGAATTCGGGGCGGTCTCGGCTGAGCGCGAAGCACACGAGCACGAGCGGGCCGATGGTAGCGGCGGCGCCGATGTTCACCAGGAGCTTCGCGATCGGCAGGCCGAATCGCACGACAGCGCCCGGATCGGCCAGGACCGGGGCCGCCGATCCTCCTCCGAACTGAAGCGCAGCGAGAAGGCTGAGCAGTGCGACGACGAGCAGAATTGCCGGTCCCGTGACGCGAACGACCCTGGATAGACGGGCGAGGTTCGCGTCGCCGACGCGCTCGGGCTTGCGGACCAGCTCAGACACTCCTACAGCCTAGGCGAGCAAGCTGAGCGCGCGTTCTGCTCGCTCGCCACTTGCCTTCGCCTGAGCGCGCAAAAGGGGATGACGCCCGATCGGACGTCATCCCCTTGAAAGCGTTGCTACTTCGCGGCGGCCTTGAGCTTGCTGCCCGCGCTGACCTTGACACTGTAACCGGCAGCGATCTGGATCGCCTCACCCGTCGAAGGGTTGCGGCCCGCACGAGCGGCACGGTGCGTGCGCTCGACGGCGAGCCAACCCGGGATCGTCACCTTGGTGCCCTCGTTGACCGAGGTCGCGAGGGTGGAGAACAGTGCGTCGAGGACGCCGTTCACAGCAGCCTGGCTCTGGCCAGATTCTGCGGCTACTGCCGCGACGAGCTCGGTACGGTTCAGTGACTTGTCAGCCATTTGTGTCCTCCTCGGACGATTGGTGCAGTATCAGGTCTGCTCGATCAGAACAGTCAAGCGACTAGTTGTCAGTTCAGGACCATCGGACGATAAAAGACCGAGGAACCGGATGTAACCTACCAGCTTGACTTAGTGATTCCGGGCAATTCGCCCCGGTGCGCCATGTCACGGAAGCGAACACGGGAGATTCCGAACTGGCGCAGGTTACCGCGGGGGCGGCCGTCGATCGCGTCGCGCCCACGAACGCGCACCGGCGACGCGTCGCGCGGAAGCTTCTGCAGTCCGAGGCGGGCGGCCTCGCGCTGCTCATCGGTTGAGGCCGGGTCGACGAGGGCCTTCTTCAACTCAAGGCGCTTGGCGGCGTAGCGCGCCACGACGATCTTGCGCTGCTCGTTCTTCGCAATCTTGCTCTTCTTCGCCATGGTTAGCGCTCCTCGCGGAATTCGACGTGCTTGCGCACAATGGGGTCGTACTTCTTGAGCACGAGACGGTCGGGGTCGTTGCGACGGTTCTTCTTCGTCACGTAGGTGTAGCCGGTGCCCGCCGTCGAGCGGAGCTTGATGATAGGACGTACGTCCTGCTGCTTCGCCATTAGATCTTCACCCCGCGCGCCAGAACGTCCTTCACGACGGACTCAATGCCCCGAGCATCGATGACCTTGATGCCCTTCGCGCTGAGGGTCAGGGTGACGTTGCGGCGAAGCGACGGCACGTAGTAGGTCTTCTTCTGCACGTTGGGGTCGAAGCGGCGCTTGGTGCGCCGTTGCGAGTGCGAAATGTTGTGACCGAAGCCGGGAATGGCCCCTGTCACCTGGCATGTTGCTGCCATGATTTTCCTCCATCTACCGTAGAACTTTCGTTCTACCCAAGGTCTCTTGTCGGCACGCACAATCCCCCGGGAATGTTGCGGTGGGAGATTTGCGTACATGCGAGCGGAGATACCGCTCGACCAAAGAACTACAGTACGGGTCAGGATGCCTCGGCGCAACTTACCGCTCAGTCGGCGCTGCACTTCGCGCACATACCGAAAACGTCCACAACGTGGCTCGGTTGCGTAAATCCGTTGTCGGCAGCCACCTGATGCGCCCAGGCCTCCACGGCATCCGCCTCGATCTCTACTGTGAGGCCGCAGGAGCGGCAGATCAGGTGGTGGTGATGCTGCCCCGGCGTGCACGCGCGGTACAGCACCTCGCCCTGGTCGGACTGCAGGGAGTCGGCCTCGCCAGCTGACCCGAGGTCGGCGAGCGCCCGATAGACCGTCGCGAGTCCGATGGATGACCCCGCCTCACGCAGCCCGGAATGCAGCATCTGCGCGCTCACAAAACCTTCGTTGTTGCCGAGCGCTTCACGCACCGCCTCGCGCTGCCAGGTGTTGCGCCTCATGCGGGGATCCTGCTTTCGAGCGCGGGGGAGACCCGCCGCGAGCGCGATCGAATGCTGTGTCGCCGGCCGATCACCCGGCAGACCAGGTAGATGGCAAACGAGATCGTCGTCACGAAGGGGCTGATCGGCAGGCCGCCGCCGAGCGCAAGAAGGATGCCGCCGACCATCGCGGCCACGGCGAAGAGGACGCTGAGGAGGGGGGTGAGAAACGGGGACGCGGTGACCCGCATCGCGGCTGCGGCGGGCGTCACGAGCAGGGCGAGCACGAGCAGCGCCCCGACGATTTGGATCGACACGGCGACGGCGAGGCCGAGCAGGATCATGAAGGCGACCGAGATGGCGGTCACCGGCAGGCCACGCGCGCGGGCGACATCTGCATCCACACTCGCGAAGCTGAGGGGCCGCCACATGATTCCGAGCCCGAGGATCACGACGATCGAGATGGTGACGAGAAGGCCGAGCTGCTCATTGTCAACCGAGACGACCTGGCCGGTGAGGAGACCGAACTTATTGGCGGTGCGACCCTCGTAGAGGGCGAGAAACAGGATTCCGAGGCCGAGGCCGAACGGCATCAGCACCGCGACGATCGAGTTGCGTTCCCGTGCCCGCACGCCGAGAACACCGATCAGGAGCGCCGCGAGCAGTGATCCGAGGGTCGAGCCCAACACGACGTTCACGCCGAGCAGCAGTGCCGCGGATGCCCCGGCGAACGACAGCTCGCTGATTCCGTGCACCGCGAACTGAAGGTCCCGCTGCATCACGAACACGCCGATCAGCCCGCCGACGATGCCGAGCAGCGCGCCGGCGTAGATCGAGTTCTGCACGAGCACGACGAGTTCACCGTAGTTCTCGAAGTTGAAGACGGTGCCCCAGAAGTCAGCCATCAGTGCGCGCCGCCTTCGACGTGGTGCACGTCGTGGTCGTGCGCACCATAGCCGTCCGGCGCACCGACCACGATGATGCGCCCGCGGCTGCGGATGACCTCGACGGGTGTGTCGTACATGTAGGAGAGCACCTCCGAGCGCAGCACCTCGTCAGGGGTGCCGATCCGAAACTGTCCGCCTGCCAGGTAGAGCACCCGGTCCACCATCCCGAGGATGGGGTTGACGTCGTGGGTCACGAAGACGACGGCCGTGTTGAGTTGGCGTCGCTTCTCGTCGATGAGGTCGCTCACCGCACGCTGGTGATGCAGGTCGAGCGAGAGGAGCGGTTCATCGCAGAGCAAGAGGCGCGGGTTGCCGGCTATGGCCTGGCCGACGCGGATGCGCTGCTGCTCTCCGCCGGAGAGCGTCGCCACCGACGAGTGGCCGTAGTCGCTGGCGCCGACCGACTCGAGCACCTGGTCGACCTGGCGCCGCAACGCCGCGCTCGATATCGGAAGCCCCCATCGGTGGCCATTGATTCCGAACGCGATCAGATCGCGAGCGCGCAGGGGGGTGCCCTGCTCGAGCAGCTTCTGCTGCGGGATGTAGCCGATCTCGCGACTGCCGCGCCGCACGGGAGCGCCGAGCAGCTCTACGGTTCCGGAGGTGAGTTGCTGTTGTCCGAGGATCGTCTTGAGCAGGCTCGTCTTGCCCGTTCCGTTCGGTCCCAGCACGGCGAGAAACTCGCCTGCCTGGAGGTCCAGGTTGAGCCCTCGCCAGAGAGGACGATCGCCGAAGGAAAGCGTCGCCGAGCGGATGCTCAGAATGGGCGGCGTCACAGGCGCGGGCACGTTGATCCTCGATTGTCGGATGAATGATTGTCGTTCTCAGTATGGCGACGCGGGACGGTGCTCAGGAAAGCGCTTTCTCGATCGCATCGAGGTTGGCGCTCATCCAGCCCACGTAGTCCGCGTCGGCGGGCAGCGTCTCGGTGAGCGACACGACGGCGACCCCTGCGTCATCGGCCGCGGCCCGCACCTGCTCCGTCTCGGCGCCCGCGGTCTGTGCGTTGTAGGCGAGGAGCACGACGAAGTCGTCGGCGAAGAGGGCCAGTGTCTCGCGAAGTACAGCGGGAGCGACATCCGTTCCCTCCTCGATCGCCTCGGAGAACTCCTCCGGAGTGCGGTTCTCGAGGCCGACCTCGCCGAGTAGGTATGTCGGCACCGGTTCGGTGATCGCGACCCCCTTGCCGCCGGTCAGGTCGTGCAGTGCGTGCGCCCGCTCCCTGAGAGCATCGAGCTCGACGACGAAGGCGGCGAGATTCTCGTCATAGGCGTCGGCGTTCGCCTCGTCGATCTCGGCGAGCTCATGGGCGAGCTCCGCGGCGATGTTCTCGACCGCGTGGAAGCTATACCAGACGTGCTCGTTGAACCCCTCGACGCGGCCGTGCACGCCCGCATCCTCGGCGGGGCCGTCGTCGCCTGCGTGCACGTCGCCCTCGAGCAGGCCGGATGCCTCGGACGCGTTCACCACGACGACTCCGTCACCGCCCGAGGCCTTGAGCATCGTGCCGATGAACGGGTCGTACCCGCCGCCGTTTTCGATCACAAGGTCCGCTTTGGATAGGGCGAGCTGGTCCTGCGCCGTGGCCTCGTAGCTGTGTGGATCCTGCGTCGGGCCGCTGATGATCGAGGTCACCGCGACGAGCTCCCCGCCGATCCGCGCCGCGATGTCACCATAGACGTCAGTCGATGCCACGACCCGCACGAGCGCGCTGTCATCCGAATTGGATCCGGGTGCGGTCGAGCAGCCGGAGAGGGCGAGGGCTGTCACGCCCAAGCAGCCGAGGAGCATGCCGGGGGAGCGTCGCGAGTGCATGGGGGAGCTTCCTAGGAGGAGCCGGAAGGGCATAATGAGTGTCGTTATCATTAGCGTAGCAGGGGGTGCGCTTTCTCTCCTGCCCTTCTCGCACGCGCGAGGATCGGGGCGGTCGCTTACCGGCCAGCCGCTCTACTCGAGCAGCAGCGCCGGCTCCTCGATGATGCTCGCCACGTCGGCGAGGAAGCGGCTCGCGACATCGCCGTCCACGACGCGGTGATCGAACGAAGCGCCGAGCGTCGTCACGAAGCGCGGGCGCACCTCGCCGTCGACCACCCAGGGCTTCTGCTTGATCGTGCCGAGAGCTACGATCGCCACCTCGCCCGGGTTCAGGATCGGTGTGCCCGTGTCCATTCCGAAGACGCCGATGTTGGTCACCGTGACCGTGCCATCCGCCATCTCGGAGGGCTGGGTCTTCCCATCCCGCGCCGTGAGGGTCAGTTGCTCGATCGCGCTCGCGAGTTCGAGCAGCGAGAGGTCCTGCGCCTCCTTGATATTCGGCACAATCAGGCCCCGCGGGGTGGCCGCGGCAATTCCGAAGTTGACGTAGTGCTTGACGATGATCTCGTCGTCGGTCCACTGCGCGTTCACGGTCGGGTTGCGCCGCACCGCCCAGATCATGGCCTTCGCCATAATCAGCAGCGGGGAGACCTTCACGCCCGCGAAGTCGGGGGAGGCCTTCAGTCGCTTGACGAACTCCATCGTGCGGGTCGCATCGACATCGACGAACAGGCTGACGTGCGGCGCCGAGAAGGCGCTCGACACCATGGCGCCGGCGATCGCCTTGCGCACGCCCTTCACGGGGACGCGCTCTTCACGATGCCCCGCCCGCTGCGGCGTCTCTATGTTGCGGAACACGCTGGCCTGCGAAGCCTGGCGGATGACGTCGTCGCGCGTGATCTCGCCCGCGAGGCCGGTCGCGCTCACGAGGGAGAGGTCGACCCCGAGATCCTTGGCGAGCTTACGGATCGGCGGCTTCGCGATGATCGTGAACGCGGATGCAGCCGGCACAGAGCTCGGGCGTGGTGCAGCGCGGTGCTGGTCCGCTCCGGGCGCGGCCTCGTCGGCGGCGCGCTTCGAGGGAGCGGATGCTGCGGCCCCCCTGTTCCTTCGCGACGCCACGTGGCCCTTCAGCCCGTAGCCGACGAGCACGGAACCGGGCTTCTCGTCCTCGACGCCGATGCTCGCGGCCGTGTCGGCGACGGCCTGGGTCTCCTCGTCGGCGTGACCGGTGTCCGCGAGGGCCAGCGGAGCATCCTGAGCCGCGCCATCCGATGGGTCGGCACGGTCCGACGACACCGAGATGATCGCCGTGCCGACGTCGACCGTCGTCCCTGCGTCGACGAGCAGTTTCGTCACGACACCCGCGAACGGTGACGGCAGTTCGACGAGCGACTTCGCGGTCTCGATCTCGACAAGTACCTGGTTGACGACTACCGTGTCCCCGGGCGCGACCTTCCACTCGACGATTTCCGCCTCCGTGAGGCCCTCGCCGACATCCGGAAGTCTGAATTCCTGGCTGCTCATGTTGTCCGTTCCCGCGCTTTCTGAGGCCCTAGTAGGCCATGGCCCTGTCGACGGCTTCGAGCACGCGGTCGGCGTCGGGCAGGTAGATCGTCTCGAGCTTTGCAGGCGGGAAGGGTGCATCGAAGCCGGTGACACGCAGAACCGGCGCCTCGAGGGAGTAGAACGCCTTCTCCGTCACCGTTGCGGCGATCTCCGAAGAGACGCTCACGAATCCCGGCGCCTCCGAGGCGACGACGAGGCGCCCCGTCTTCTGCACGGAGCGAATGATGGGCGCGTAATCGATGGGGGAGAGTGACCGCAGATCGATCACCTCAACGCTCGTACCTTCCGCGGCCGCGAGTTCCGCCGCCTGAAGCAGCACCGTCACCATCGCACCGTGACCGAGCAGGGTGACCTCGGTTCCGGCGCGCACAACACGGCTCGAGTGCAGCGGAACCGCACTCGCCTCCAGGTCGACGGGGCCCTTGTGCCAGTAGCGGCTCTTCGGCTCGAAGAACATCACGGGGTCGTTCGAGGCGATGGCCTCCTGAATCATCCAGTAAGCGTCGTTCGGCGTGCTCGGGCTCACCAGGCGCAACCCTGGCGTGTGGGCGAAGTAGGCCTCGGGGCTCTCCTGGTGGTGCTCGACCGCGCCGATGTGCCCGCCGTACGGAACCCGGATGACTACGGGCATCTGCACCTGGCCCTCGTGCCTGTTCGTCATCTTCGCGAGCTGCGAGGTGATTTGGTCGAAGCCGGGAAAGATGAACCCGTCGAACTGAATCTCACACACGGGGCGATAACCGCGCATCGCGAGCCCGATCGCGGAACCGATGATCGCGGACTCCGCGAGCGGGGTGTCGAGCACACGCCTGGCACCGAATTCGGCCTGCAGGCCCTCGGTGACGCGGAAGACGCCGCCGAGGGGGCCGATGTCCTCGCCCATCATCAGCACCTTGGGATCGTTCCGCATCGCCCGCTGCAGCCCGGCGTTGAGCGCCTTGGCGAGCGGCAGTTGCACGGTGCCGGCTTCCGGGGCGGCAGGGTGGCGGGGTGTCGTTCCCGCGTCCGCACGTGAGCCGAGATGGTGCGGCGCGTCCGTGTTGGTGGCAGGGCCGTGGGTTCCCGGCCCGTTCGTTACCGGGGCGCTGAGGCCGATGCCCGCGTCGAGTTCGGTCATGAGTCGCCTCCGAACGATGCCTCGTAGTTCGCGAGCCACTGCTTCTGCTCTGCGGTGACAGGATGGGGTTCCGAGTACACGTGGTCGAAGATCTTGTCCGTCGCCGGGGTTTCCAGCGCCACGGTGCGGGCCCGGATGTCGGCGGCGAAATCTTCGGCCTCCTGCGCGATGTCGGCGAAGAACGCATCATCCGCCCCACGGGAGCGCAGCCAGGTTTCGAACCGGGCGATCGGGTCGCGCGCCAACCAGGACTGAAGCTCGGCGTCCTGCCGGTACTTGGTCGGGTCGTCCGAGGAGGTATGCGCACCGATTCGGTAGGTGAGCGCCTCGATCAGCCGAGGGCCTTCTCCTGCACGGGCTGCGTCGAGGTTGCGTGCGGTGACCGCGTAGCTCGCGAGTACGTCGTTACCGTCGATCTGGATTCCGGGAATGCCGAAGCCGCTCGCCCGCTGGTAGAGCGGGATGCGGGACTGCACGCTGACCGGAACGGAAATGGCCCAGTGGTTGTTCTGCACGAAGAACAACTGCGGCGTCTGGTAGCTGGCTGCGAAGACGAGGGCCTCGTTGAAATCCCCCTGGCTCGTGGCCCCGTCGCCGAGGTAGACGATGACGGCCTCATCAGTTCGCGGATCCCCCGTGCCCGACAGTCCGTCCAGGGAGATCCCCATCGCGTAGCCGGTCGCATGAAGCGTCTGTGAGGCGATGACAAGCGTGTACAAGTGGAAGTTCTTCGACTCGGCGGGGTTCCATCCGCCGTGGGTCGTGCCGCGTAGCAGCTGGATGATTCCGAGCACGTCGACACCGCGGATCATGGCTACCGAGTGCTCCCGGTAGGCGGGGAAGATGTGGTCCTGGTCGCGAGCCGCGTGCGCGGAGCCGACCTGCGCGGCCTCCTGGCCAGTACTGGGAACCCAAAGGCCGAGCTGGCCCTGACGCTGCAGGTTGGCCGCTTCGACATCGAAACGCCGGATCACGACCATGTCGCGGTGGAAACGGCGCAGGCTTTCGTCGCTCAGACCCTCGACGAGGGGGAGGTAATCGGCGGCCGGGCCCTCGGTTTGAAGCACGCCGTCGGCGGAGAGTAACTGCACCGTGTCGGCGGCCATCGCTTGATCGGCTGACTGTGCCACGGTGACCTCGCAGTCCTGTTGATGGTGCTGGGCTGTGCCGGAGGGAGTCGACTCGCGGCCGACGGCCGACGTCAAGGTTCTAATCTAGCCCGCTCGGATGGCCCTGAGTTGGTAGGGTGCCCACAACCTCTGCCGCAGCGGCTAGGAGTTTCTCGACAGATTCGGGCTCGCCGATCGACACGCGCAGGCCCTCGCCGAGGGCCCGCACCACGATTCCGTGCCGAAGGAAGGTCGCTGCCGCGGTCTCAGTGTGATCGCCTGTCTCGAGCCAGACGAAGTTGCCCTGCGGTGTCGGAACACGCCAGCCCTGGTCGAGAAGCTCCCGCCAGACCCTGTCGCGCAGAGCCGAGAGAGCCGCGACACGTGCGAGAAGGAGCTCTTCGTTGTCGAGGGCCGCGATCGCGGCACGCTGCGCGGGCTCGATCACAGAGAGCGGTATCGCGGTAGTGCGGGCGGCATCGAGCACGTAGGCGGATCCGATCGCGTAGCCGAATCGCAGTCCGGCGAGCCCGTATGCCTTTGAGAAGGTGCGCAGCACGACGAGATTGGGGTGATTCTCGAGCAGTCGGATGCCCGAGACCGCTTCCGGATCGGTCACGAACTCCGCATATGCCTCATCGAGCACGACAAGCACGTCTTGGGGAACGGCGGCGAGGAACGCCTCGAAGGCCGAGGCGGTGACGATGGTGCTCGTGGGGTTGTTGGGCGAGCAGACGAGGATGACACGGGTGCGGTCGGTGACGGCCGTGGCCATCGCCGTGAGGTCGTGGGACCCGTCCGGGCGCAGCGGCACGAGCACGCTCGTCGCGCCGGCGACGGTCACCAGACCCGGGTAGGCCTCGAATGAGCGCCAGGCGTAGACGACCTCGTCTCCGACGCTCGCCGCGGCCTGGATCAGCTGTGCGAGGATCGCGACCGAGCCCGCGCCCACGTGGACGCGCGCGGGCTCCACGCCGTGGCGCGCGGCCAGACGGTCGCGAACGACGAGTGCCGCCCCATCCGGATATCTGTTGATCGAGGACGCCGCAATCGCATCGAGCACCTCGGGAATCGGCTCGAACGGGTTCTCGTTCGACGACAGCTTGAAGGCGTCGCCAGGGGCAGGCTTTCCTTGCCGGTACGCGGCGAGCTCCAGAATCTCGGGGCGCAGACGAACTTGCGGACGCGGTGGGGGAGTCACGGCTCGAGTCTATGGCCGGACATATTCCGGAAGCGGAAATTATCACCCGAAGGTGCATCGTCTCACCGCACCCCGGGAACGAAGGAGAACGCCGCGCCCGTCTGCGCTTCACCTTCCCGCAAAGCAGGAGTTTGCTGGCATCATTACCCCATGAAGAGATTCGTGGTTCGCCTGGCGATCAACGCGGTTGCCCTCTGGCTGACCACGCTCATCGTCACGGGTGTGCGAGTAGCCCCCTATCCCCCCGGCGACACCCTCGCGATCGTGCTGACATTCCTGCTCGTCGCGCTGGTCTTCGGGATCGTCAACGGCGTGATCGGCAACTTCATCCGCATCGTCGCATTTCCGCTCTACATCCTCACCTTGGGACTCATCGCGCTCATCGTCAACGGCCTGCTGCTGCTGCTCGTCGCGTGGATCAGTTCGCTTCTCGGTTTCGGACTCGTGGTGGACGGCTTTTGGTGGGGTGTGCTCGGGGCGCTCGTGCTCGCGCTCATCAGCTGGATCATCGGCATCATCGTGCGGCCCATCGTCGGACGAGACGACCGCCGCCGTTAGCTGATCGAGGGCACCCACGGACTGCAGCAGAGGGCAGCCCGGCTATTCGGGAGCCAGCGGATACGCGAGCACAGGTCCTCGCACCGTTGCCGTGACGCGCGCGCCGACAGGCAACAGTCCCGAAGCGGGCACGCGGGAGGTGCAGCGCACCCCGTTCCCGAGCAGCAACTCGAGCAACGCGTCATGTCCGGTGTAGCTGACCGCGGTGACCGTCGCCCAAAACCCGGAACCAGCATCCCCAGGCGCCAGCTCAATCTGTTCGGGTCGCACGAGCACGGTGACCGATGTTCCGTCCTCGGGCATCGCCTCGGACAGGGCGCCGGATGCAGGCATCCACTCCGCCGACAGGCTCCCCAACCCGCCCTCGACCGTCCCCGCGTGCCACACGGCCGGGAGGAACACCGAGTCGCCGACGAAGCTCGCTACCCAGGGCGTCGCCGGCCGCTCGTAGACCTCCTCCGGCCGCCCGAATTGCAGAATCTCGCCGTCGTTCATCACTGCCACATAATCGGCGATCGAGAGGGCCTCAGCCTGGTCGTGAGTGACGAGAATGCCCGTCGTGCCCTCCGCCGTGAGCAGGGCGCGCACCTCGGCACGCAGCTCGCCGCGCAGCAGCGGGTCGAGCGCACCGAACGGCTCGTCGAGCAACACGACCTCCGGCTTCGCCGCGAGAGCCCGCGCCAACGCCACCCGCTGCGCCTGACCGCCCGAGAGCTGCGCGGGCGTGCGATCAGCGAGCGCCGACAGCCCCACGAGCTCGAGCAGATGGGCGACGCGATCCTCGCGCGCGGCGCGGCGTGCCGCACGACGCCCACCGCCGAGCCCGAAGGCGATGTTCTCAGCGACCGTGAGATGTGGGAAGAGCGCCGCGTCCTGCGGAACCCAACCGATCCGCCGCTTCTCCGGGGCGAGGTGGATCCCATGCGTCGTCACCATCCGCAGGTTCAGCCGGATCTCGCCCGACCGGGCTCGCATCAGACCCGCGATAGTGCGCAGCAGCGTGGTCTTGCCGCACCCGCTCGGCCCGACGATCGCGACGAGCGCGCCGTGCGGAACGTCCAACGACACCCCACGCAGCACTGTCCCGCTCTCGTATCCGACCACGAGGTCGCGTAGCCACAGTCGGCTCATGTCCGCACCCCGTCCAGTCGGCCGCGGCCGGCACCCGACAACAGGAACGCGGGCACCGCGGCAACGAGGATGAGCGTCGCAGCATAGGGCGCGGCGGCGCCGTAGGCGGACACATCCGTGCGGGCCCACAGTTCGATGGCGAGCGTGTCGGTGCCGGTCGGGCGGAGCAGAAGGGTCGCGGGCAGCTCCTTCATCGCGGTCACCGCGACGAGGAGCCCGCCGGCGGCGATGCCCGGCCTGGCGAGACGAGCGGTCACGAGCCACCACGTCTGCAGCTTCCCGTAGCCGAGCGTGCGGGACACGTCCTCCAGGGAGGTCGGCACCTGAGCCGTCGAGCTGCGGATCGCCCCGATCGCCTTCGGCATGAACAGCACGCCGTACGCGAATGCCAGAACGAGCGCCGTCTGGTACAGCCCCGGAAGCACGGAGAGGGAGAAGAACACGAGCGACAGTCCCACGACGATGCCCGGAAGCCCCAGCGCGAGGTAGCCGATCGATTCGACCGCGCGCACAAGTCGGCCACGGTATCGGGCCGCGAGCACCCCGATGGGAAGGGCGAGAAGCAACGCGATGAGAGCTCCGCCTGCGGAGAGCGCGAGGGTGTTGAGGGTGGCCTGGCCGAGGTCGGCGACATCGAGAGCGCGCAGCGTCTCGGCCTCTAGAAGGCGGGCGAACAGGACGGCGACCGGGAGCCCGACGGCGAGGGCCGGCACCACGGCGAGGAGCGCGATCGCCGGCGCCGTCCAGTTCTTCAGACGGATGACCCGCTGCCGGGCCATCCCAGCGACCGAGCCGAATCGCCGTGCGGCGCGTCCCCTCGCCGCCTGTTCGCCAAGAACGACGAGAATCGCGAGCAGCACGAGAACGGTCGCGAGTATCGCGGCGTAGCTGCGATTGAAGCTCGCTCCGTATGCCTGTTGGATCGCGGTGGTCAGAACCGGAAAGCGGAACAACGACACGGCGCCGAACTCCGAGAGCACATACAGGCAGACGAGAAGAGCGCCGGCAAGAGTCGCCGGACGGATCTGCGGCCAGGTGCCGAGCCAGAACGCCCGCCACGGGCCGCGACCGAGCGTGCGGGCGACGTCATCGAGTCCTGTCGTTCCCGCCCTGAGCGCGGCGGCGACGGGAAGCGTCACGTAGGGCACCGACACGAGGGTCAGCACGAGCCAGGAGGCCCAAAAGCCGTGCAGGGCGGGGGCCGTTGCAAGCCACCCGTACGCGGCGAGATAGGACGGCACGGCGAGAGGAAGCGCGGCAAGCACCGCCCACAGGCGCCGCAGCGGCAGTCGCGCCCGAGCCAGCAGGAACGCGGTCGGCACGCCGATGAGCACGCAGGTGCCGGTGACGGCGGTCGCGAGGGTGACCGTGTTCAGGAGGAGTTGCGGTACCCGCGGCCGAAACAGCACGGTGATCGCGGCATCCAACCCGCCGGATCCTGCCCGTACGACAAGGTAGACGAGCGGAATGGATGCCACCGCGCAGGCGATCAATGCCAATGCCAGCAATAGCCGAGGAGCTGGTCGGCGACCCGCGGTTGCCGTCGTTGCGGCAGCGCTCCTCGTGGCAACTTGCTCGGACATCCGTCTCCTGAAGGCTGTGGGACCTCGGTTCTGCGCCGGAGCGCCTGGGAGTGTGCTCCCTATAGGAGACCGTACTTTGCGAGGAGCTCCTGGGTCTGCTCGAGGGAGGCGAGGTTGCTCAGGTCGAGGTCGGCATTCACAAGGCTCTCGAGCTTCGGTAACCCCTCCGGGGCGTCGACGCCCGGCAGCAGCGGGTACTCGAAGGTGTTCTCCACGAAATACCGTTGTCCGGCCTCGGAGACCAGGTACTCGAGGAACTCGAGCGCGTCGGGATCCTCGGCCGCGCTACTGAGGATGGCGGCTCCGGTGACGTTGACCATGCCGCCGGCGTCGCCCGGCAGGAACTTGAGCTGCGCGCGCATGCCGTCCGCGCCGACTTCGGCCGCGTCCTCGAACCAGTAGTAGTGATTGATGAGGCCGATATCAAGCTGGCCCGAGTTCACCAGGTCGAGCGTCGCGCCGTTGCTCTCGGTGAGCACGGGGGAGTTCTCGCTGATTCCCTGCACCCATGCGTCCGCCGCCTCTTCGCCCTCGAGCACACGGTAGGCGGTGACGAAGGACTGCATGCTCGCGTTGCCGGGCGCGAATCCGACGCGTCCATTCCATTCCGGCGCGATGAGGTCATCGACCGCGTCGGGCACCTCCTCCTCGCTGAGCTTCTCGCCGTCGTAGGCAATGACTCGAGCCCGTCCGGTGATGCCGATCCAGCTGTCGTCCTCCGACGTGAAGCCCGCGGGGATGAGTTCGGCCAGTTGCTCGGGGATTTTGGCGACGAGGCCCGCGTTGCTGAGCGAACCGAGAGCTCCGGCATCCTGCGACAGGAATACCTGGGCGGGGGTGTTGTCGCCCTCCTCCAACAGCAGGGCGTTCAGCTCGGAACTCGATCCGTAGCGCGCGATCACCTCGATGCCGGTGTCATCGGTGAACTTTTCAATCAGGGGGGCGATGAGCGCTTCGTCACGTCCGGCGTAGAGGGTGAGCTCTCCATCGCTCCCTGTCGATTCGGCGGCGGCGTCCTCCGCGGGAGAAGCACCGGCACAGCTGGTGAGGCCGAGGGCGAGGATGGTGATGCCGGCGGTGGTGAGGAAGCGGGGGGCGCGCATGGAATCCTTCGATGGGAACAGGTAAGGGCAGCCTAGCCTATCCAGGAAGCCGGTTGGCCTCGTACCAGGTCGATTCCACGCGATCCGCTCCCCTCATGCTCCTGCTGAAGGCCTCGGTCACCTGAACCAGCCGACCTTCGCCCGCGGCGTCCGCGAGCTCCGCGGTGTGTCGATAGTGCGAGAGCTGGTGCGCCGGAACGGCGAATTCCGGATCGGGCGCCTTGTCGGAGAAGGCTTCTCGCCGTACGAGGACGGGATCGCTGCTCGACCAGGTACCGCCGACGGCGGGAACGATGTCGTCCGTGTGCTCGATCGCTACCCAGGGGATCTCGCCGGGAACGGGTACCTGGCCGACTGGTGCGCCTAGCGTGTACAGCCCGCGCACGTCGTAGTCGCCTGATGCGGCCAGCATGGAGCCGAGCAGCCCGCCTTGGGAATAGCCGGTGACCACGATCTCCGAGTCGGAACGGACTCCCGCCGCCTGGAGAGCCTCGGTGACCGCCCGGTAGGCGCCCGCGTCCGCCCCGGCGATGGCACCGAGGTTGCTCGTCATGTCCCAGGGTTCGTCAGTCGCAGCGAGGGAGAAGTCGATGGTTCCGCCGAGGTACACCTCGAAGCGATCCGGACCCCCTTTCCGCACGTGGCGGTCTATTCGAACCTGCGCGGAACCCCTCGGTACCCGGCTGGCGCGATCCGCGAGCCCGGTCGCGGGCGTGGAGGCGCCGATCGCCGTGGCCCGCACCGCCACCGGTGTCTCTCTCGCGAGTCCGACGAGCCCGGCTGCGGACGCGATGGTGGCCGCGGAGGTGTCTAGCCCGAGAAGGCCGAGCCCCTCATCGCCGAAAAGACGGATGACCGGGGTCGGGAGCCGTAGCGCGCCGCCGCCGAAGTCGTCGGCGCTCATGACCGCGAGGCGCACGAGCTGCACGAATCGTGGATCGCTCAGGATCACCTTGTTCTCATTCAGCCAGTCGACTCCTGCCTTCCTGACGCCGCTCGCGGCGGTCGGGGAGATCGCGGCGATGAGCAAGTAGGCGGAAGCCCCGCCCGCGAGGACGGAGAGGATCCCGGGAATCAGCAGTAGGCCGACCGTCGTGCTCAGGAACCCCAAGCCGATCCCCACCTCGCTCGCGGCGGAGCGGGCGAGACGCTGCAGGGTGGACTCCGTCATTCCGTAGGCATCCGCGGTCAGTCGCAGCGCGGCGGAGAGGGCGCCGCTCTTCGTCGCGGCCGCCCGGAGATGCTCCGACGCGTCATCGATCGCGTCCTCCGCCCGGGCAGCGCTTGCGGACGTGCCCGCCAGAGCTCGGGAACGGACGGCCGACTCCCTTCCTTCGAGCGCCAGCGCGCACTCGCGGAGCTCCCGCTCGAGGTTCTCGAGGAGTCGCGCGTGCGCGAACAGTCCGGGAGTCCCGACCGAGATCGAGCCTCCACCGCTGACGAGAAGGTCATCCGACACGGGTGGGGAGCGCGCCGATTGCGCGGTGCGTCTCTCGCAGCGCGTCGTCTACGGCGATCTGCGCGAGTGTGAGCGCCCGTCGCAGTTCGGAGAGCCCAAGCTCGTAGAGCCGTTGTGCCGGGCCGTGCCAGTCACTCTCCGCTCCAGACGGGGCGAGCGAGGTCGCTCGTCCGAGTCGCGCACGGAGCGCCACGAGGGTCGCGGCCTGCCGCTCGAGCACGGCGAGCGTCCTCCCCGTCTCGACTTCGGCGGCCGAGACGACGATGCCGGCGGTCCCGGAATCGATCACGGCCAACCCCTTCCGTCTGTCCAGCATCCTTCCACTTGTTCGGCGGGGCGTCCGTGGTCCGCTGAAATCGGTGCGATGAGCCCTCATGCTCGGCCACGGGAGGAGAGGAATCCCGAATTGATCCACCTGACACAATGGGTGGATGATCTTCGACCGGGCCAGCAACGAGTCCGAGCTCTTCAGGATCTGTTTCGTCTGCACCGGCAACATCTGCCGCTCGCCCATGGCCGAGATCGTGTTCCGAGACCTGGTCGCACGCCAGGGCTATGATCGTGCGATCGCCGTGATGTCGGCGGGAACCGGCGACTGGCATGTCGGCGAGAACGCCGACTCGCGGACGATCGCCGCGCTCTCCAAGCGCGGGTACGACGGCAAAAGCCATCGCGCACGCCAGTTCGATCCCGCCTGGTTCGAAAAGCTCGACCTCGTGGTGGTCTTCGACCACACACAGGAGCGCATCCTCCGGGCCTGGGCCGGCAGCGAGGCTGACCGCGGCAAGGTGGCGATGCTCTTGAGCTTCGACCCCGAGCAGGCTCCGCAGGTGGACGTGCCCGATCCGTACTATTCCGATGCCGCCATGTTCAACACCATTCTCGGCAGGATCGAACGGGCGACGAACGCGCTCTTCGGCCAGATCAAACCGGGAATTCGATTGGGAGTCCAATGACCTTGCCAGAACAGCCGATCAGCCCCCTCGACGGACGCTACCGAGGCGCCGTCGTCGGCCTGGGCGAACACCTCTCAGAGGCCGGACTCAACCGCGCGAGGGTGCACGTCGAGATCGAGTGGCTCATCTTCCTCACCGACCGGGAGCTGTTCGGTTCGAGCCGGATGAGCGCGGACCGCCAGTCCGCGCTCCGCGCCATCGTCACCGGATTCGGTCAGGCGGACATTGATGAGCTCGCCGAATTGGAGGCAACGACCCGGCACGACGTCAAAGCGGTCGAGTACTACATTCGCGCACGCCTCGAAGGTCTCGGATTGTCGGATGTCGCCGAGCTCACCCACTTCGCCTGCACGAGTGAAGACGTCAACAACCTCTCCTACGCTCTGACGATCGGCGCCGCCGTGCGGAACGTCTGGCTGCCGCGCCTGCACGCCGTCCTCGATGCGCTCACCGAACGGGCCAGCACCCATCGCGCCGACGCGATGCTCGCGCACACCCACGGTCAGCCCGCGACGCCGACGACCGTAGGCAAGGAATTCGCCGTCTTCGTTCATCGGCTTCGCCGGATTTCTCGACGGATCGACGCAACCGAGTACCTGGGCAAGTTCAGCGGCGCCACCGGCACGTTCGCCGCACACGTGGCCTCGGATCCCTCCCAGGACTGGCCGGCGCTGTCGCGTGAATTCGTCACCTCGCTGGGCCTGGAATGGAACCCGTTGACGACCCAGATCGAATCACACGATTGGCAGGCCGAGCTCTACTCGTCGATCAGCCACGCCAATCGAGTGCTGCACAACCTTGCGACCGACGTGTGGACCTATATCTCGATGGGGTACTTCACCCAGATTCCCCAGGCCGGTGCCACTGGTTCTTCGACCATGCCGCACAAGATCAATCCGATCCGGTTCGAGAACGCGGAGGCGAACCTGGAGATCTCGAGCGCCCTGCTCGACTCCCTCGCGGCGACGCTTGTCACTTCCAGGCTGCAGCGCGACCTGACCGACTCTACGACGCAACGCAACATCGGCGTCGCGCTCGGTCACTCGCTCCTCGCGCTCGACAACCTCCGCCGGGGGCTCGACGAGATTGCGGTCAATCCCGCGCGTCTCGCCGAGGACCTGGACGCGAACTGGGAGATCCTCGGCGAGGCGATCCAGACCGTCATCAGGGCGGAGATCACCGCCGGGCGCAGCTCGATCGCCGACCCGTACGCGCTGCTCAAGGAACTCACCCGCGGGCGCCGCGTCGGCCGGGCGGAACTCGCCGAGTTCGTCGACGGACTCGACATCGGCGCGGAGGCGAAGGTGCGCCTGACGGCACTCACGCCCGCCGGGTATGTGGGACTCGCGAGCGGACTCGTCGACTACCTCGACCGGTAGGTCGGCCGGGGCTGGCCTCTGTTCCGCCCGAAGATCAGGCGGCGCGGAAGCATCGACTCAGTGGCGCGGGTTCCGATCCTGTTCGTCGAGATCGTTTCGCTCCTCGCCGGTTGGCTTGGTGGCCAAGGCGAGCATCGCGAAGACCATGAGCGTCACGATGAAGCTGATGCCGGTGAAGATGATCGAGATCTCGACATCGCGGGTCGACAGAAGCACGACGAGGCCGACGACCACCGCGACCACCGCGGACAGGACGAGAAGCTCGAGCGGACGGAAGCGGTCCTTCCGGCTCGGCTGCCGGGATCGGGGGGTGCTCATGCGCGCTCCGCTCTTGTCGGCTTGGCGGCGGCGCCATCTGTCTTCTGGGGTCCCCACTTCGCTGAGAGGCCGGCCACGACTAGGTAGACGGCGGTGATGGCAGCGTAAGCACCGAGCACTCCGACGGCGACCACGGCCGCGTCGAGCACGCGGTCCACTCCGTCTGGCCCGGTGAACGGCTGAGCGAACTCCGGCGGGACCAGGACGAGCACGATCGCCAGAAGAGCCGTGAGGCCACCCACTTTCAGCCAGTCGACGGATGCCACATGCCGACGGCGTGTGCGGAACCCGCTGTACAGCTCGAGAGCGCCCGTCAGCGCCGCCCACGCACTGACGACGAGGAACAGGGTCGCCACGCCGCCGTCGCGCAGCGCGAGGGCCAGCACGCCGAGCCCGATGGACGCCGCTGCCTGAGCCAGCAGGTATGGACGCACCTCGCTCCCCGCCAGTCGCACCAAAGCGAGGACGCCGAGCGCGATGCCGCTGATGATCGCGAAACAGCCGAAGGCGAGAATGCCGAACATTGCCGAGTGGTCGGCCGAGAAGGTGATCGCGAGCGCGAGCACCGCGGCGGCCACGCCTCTCGCGATGGGGAGCGGCCAATATGCCGCCCGCTGTGCGGGGTCGTCCAGGTTGACGGACACGAGGTCGACCTCTTTCTCGGTGGTGAACTCCGCCAGTTTACCCGCGTCTCGTGGCGAGCCGGCTGAGCACAGGGAGCTCCCGACCAGACGCTTGCCTGCTACCGGTCTACGTGCATGTCAGTGAAGCGCGAGAAGTGCCCCTGGAAGGCCACGGTCACAGTGCGGGTAGGACCGTTGCGGTGCTTTGCGACGATCAGGTCGGCCTCACCAGCGCGGGGGTTCTCCTTCTCGTAGGCGCTCTCGCGATGCAGCAGCACGACCATGTCCGCATCCTGCTCGAGCGACCCGGATTCCCGGAGATCCGAAATGGCGGGCATCTTGTCAGCGCGCTGCTCCGGCCCTCGGTTGAGCTGGGACAGGGCGATCACCGGCACCTGTAGCTCCTTCGCGAGCAGCTTGAGCGCCCGAGAGAACTCACTCACCTCCTGCTGGCGCGACTCCACTCTCTTACCCGATGTCATGAGCTGCAGGTAGTCGATGATGACGAGCTTGAGCCCGACCTTCTGCTTGAGCCGGCGACACTTCGCGCGGATCTCGACGAGGGTCAGGTTGGGGCTGTCGTCGATGTAGAGCGGCGCGTCGTTGATGCGGCCACGCGTGGAGGCGATCGTCGTCCAGTCTCTCGCCTCGACTGTGCCCTTGCGCATGCTCTGCAGCGGTACGGATGCTTCGGCCGACAGCAGCCGCATCGCAATCTCACTGCGCCCCATCTCCAGCGAGAAGAAAATGGAGGGCATGTCGTGCTTGATGGAAGCTGCCCGCGCGAAGTCGAGGGCGAGCGTCGACTTTCCGAGAGCAGGTCGGGCCGCGATGATGATCAGCTGACCGGGGTGCAGCCCGTTCGTCAGTTCGTCGAGTTCCGCAAAACCGGTCGGCACACCCGTCATCGAGCCGTCGCGGCCCTTCGCGGCCTCGATCTCGTCGATTGCCGTCTCGACCGCGATGGTCAACGGGATGAAGTCCTCCGCCTCGACTCCTCCCGTCACGCCGTAAATCTCCGCCTGCGCATTGTTGACTAGGTCGACGACCTCCCCCTCGCTCGCATAGCCCATTTGCACGATCCGAGTTCCCGCTTCGACGAGACGGCGAAGCACCGCCTTCTCACCGACGATCGTCGCGTAGAACCCCGCATTCGCGGCGGTGGGAACGAGCCCGGTCAGCGTGTGCAGATAGTCGGCGCCGCCGGCCCTGGTGAGCTCTCCGGACTTCAGTAGCTCGTCGGTGACCGCGATGACGTCGGTGGGTTCGCCGTGCGAATACAGCGACAGGATCGCATCGAAAATAATCTCGTGCTTGGGGATGTAGAAGTCGACGGCACGCACCGACTCGATGACGTCGGCGACGGCGTCCTTGCTCAGAAGCATCCCGCCGATGGCGCTCTGCTCGGCGAGGAGGTCGTACGGCGGCGTTCGCTCGGGACCGCGCTGCTGATCGGAACGCCGCTGCTCCGACCGACCGTCGCTCTGGCCCGCGCCCGCAATTCCCAAGTGCGCAATCGACATCGCACACCTCCTTATCCTGTTGTTCTATCGGGTGCCGGGGACATTGCCCGGAGGAGAATTCGGACCGCCCGTCAGGTACGAGCGAGAGGCGCTGTCACACACTAGGGACCGTTGGCGGGCCCGCACCAACGACCCCTGTGGACAAACCTGTGTAATATCGGCGCGAAACGCCGACGATCGTGTGTGAAAGCTGTGCACTTCGCTGGGGATAACTCAGCAGATTTGCGGGAAATAAGCGTGCTGACCAGCAGTTCTCTATTCCACACCTTGTGTGCAAAAACTTCTCTCGATCAGAGCTTGAAGGTTGTCGTTCGCCGGGGGCACTGTGCACAACCACGCACTATACGGGCACGAAATAAGCGGCGGCGCCGAGCTGGTGCTCTGCGCCGCCGCGTGGGAAACAGGAACTATTTCGCAGCAACCACCTGAAGGGTGATCTTCGCGATCAGGTCATCCCGCAGTCGCACGGTCGCCTCATGCTCGCCCGTGACCTTGATGGGGGAGGTGATCTCGATCTTGCGCTTGTCGACGGCGCCCAGGCCCTGGGCGGCCACGGCATCTGCAATGTGGGACGACTTGACCGAACCGAAGAGGCGTCCGCCGGCGCCGGCCTTGACCGTGAGCTTCACGGAGGTGGCCTCGAGCTTCGCCTTCAGGTCCTTGGCTTCTTCGATGGTGGCGTGCTCGCGAGCCGAACGGGCGGCCTTGATCTGTTCGATCTGCTTCTCGCCGCCGCGGCTCCAGCCGACGGCGAATCCCTGGGGAACGAGGAAGTTGCGTGCGTAACCGTTTTTGACGTCTACGACGTCGCCGGGGGCACCGAGGCCGGTGACCTCGTGCGTGAGGATCAGCTTTGACATGTCAGTGGCTCCTAACGGCCTGAGCCGGCGTAGGGCAGCAGTGCCATCTCGCGTGCGTTCTTGACGGCACGGGCGATGAGACGCTGTTCCTGAACGGAGACACCGGTGATACGGCGAGCGCGGATCTTTCCACGCTCGGATACGAACTTGCGGAGCGTCGCGACATCCTTGTAGTCGATGACGCCGACGCGAATGGACTTCGCCGGGGCGGCATTCTTGCCGCCCTTGACGGTCCGGAGCGGCTTGCGGCGGTCGCCGCTGCTCTTTCCAGCCATGATGTTTATTCCTTAATCAGTAGTAGTAATAGGGGTTGCGACAGGCTAGAACGGCGTCTCGTCGTTGAAGCTGCCCGGCGTGTTCCAGACGTCGTTGCCGCCGGAAGAGGCGCCCGCCCCCGACGACGACGCCGGAGCGGACGCCGCCCAGGGCTCGTCAGCAACCTGGCCGCGGGACTGTTGCCCGCCACCCTGGCCACCTGCGTCGCGTGCGGCGCGGGTGACCTGAGCGGTCGCGTACCGCAAAGACGGACCGATCTCATCGATCTCGAGCTCGATGCTTGTGCGCTTCTCGCCCTCTTTAGTCTCGTAAGAACGCTGCTTGAGACGACCGGTTGCGACGACGCGTGAACCCTTGGTGAGCGAACCGGCGACATGCTCGGCGAATTCGCGCCAGACGCTCGCGCGCAGGAACAGTGCCTCACCATCCTTCCAGTCGTTCGCCGCACGATCGAAGCTGCGGGGAGTCGAGGCGATGGTGAAGTTGGCAACCGCCAGCCCGCCCTGCGTGTAGCGCAGTTCGGGGTCGCTGGTGAGGTTGCCCACCACGGTGATTACGGTTTCGCCGGCCACGAGCTACTCGGCGGCCTTCGGGGCGGCCGGAGCCTTGGGAGCCGCAGGGGCAGCTGGGGCGGACGCGGCGGAGGTCGCCTTCGGAGCGGCGGGAGCCGCGTCATCCGAAGCCGGTGCCGTCTTCGCAGGGGCAGCAGCCTTGCGGGCTGCCTTCTCGGCGGAGAGTTTTGCAGCCTCTTCCACCTGCGCGATGGCCTCTTCGGCACGCAGCACCTTCGTGCGCATGACTGCCTCGCTGAGCTTCAGCTGACGGTCGAGCTCGACAGTGGCCGCGGCGTTCGAGGTCATCGCGACGACGGCGTAGATGCCCTCGGTCTTCTTGTTGATCTCGTAGGCGAGCCGGCGACGACCCCAGATGTCGACCTTGTCGATCGTGCCGCCATCGTTGCGGATGACGTTGAGGAACTTGTCAAGGCTGGGAGCGACAGTGCGCTCGTCGATCTCTGGATCGAGAATGACCATTAGTTCGTATTGATGCATGACTAACCCACCTCCTTCGGACTGAAACGGTCACAGACGGTCTGTGACAGGAGGGTTCTGCATGTGTTGCCGGCCGGCGACAGGTGTCAATCGAGCCCGGGCAACCTGCCTAGTGTAGTCAGGGAACCCCGCAACTATCAAGGAGTCGTGTCGCTATGCCCATTCGAGTCGCCATCGTCGGAGTCGGAAACTGCGCCAACGCGCTCATTCAGGGCGTCACCTTCTACGCCGACGCTGCGCCCGACGAAATCATTCCCGGCCTCATGCACAACCGGTTCGGTCCCTACGCCGCGGGAGATATCGAGTTCGTCGCGGCGTTCGACGTTGACGCAGCAAAGGTCGGGCTGGACCTCGCCGACGCGATCTGGGCCAGCGAGAACAACACCCTCGCCTTCTCCGAGGTCGCGCCGACCGGAGTGATCGTCCAGCGCGGGCCGACACTCGACGGCCTGGGGGAGTACTACCTCGACACGATCAACGAATCGGATGCCGCATCCGTCGACATCGCGCAGTCCCTTCGGAACGTGAACGCGGACGTGCTCGTGTGCTACCTGCCCGTCGGGTCGGAAGTCGCGGCTAAGCACTACGCGCAGGCCTCCATCGACGCAGGGGTCGCGTTCGTCAACGCCTTGCCGGTGTTCATCGCGAGCGACCCGGAGTGGGCCGCCAAATTCGAGGCGGCCGGGGTGCCGATCGTGGGCGACGACATCAAGAGCCAGCTCGGGGCGACCATCACCCACCGTGTGCTTGCCCGCCTGTTCGAGGAGCGGGGACTCGTTCTCGACCGCACCTACCAATTGAACGTCGGCGGCAACATGGACTTCAAAAACATGTTGGAGCGGCGTCGGCTGCAGTCGAAGAAGGTCTCGAAGACTCAGGCGGTGACGAGCAACATCGACGCCGAGATCAACGCCCGCGACGTGCACATCGGGCCGAGTGACCACATTCCATGGTTGGATGACCGCAAGCTCGCCTTCGTGCGTCTCGAGGGCCACGGCTTCGGCAACGCCCCGACGACCCTGGAGTACAAGCTCGAGGTGTGGGACTCGCCCAACTCCGCCGGGGTGGTCATCGACGCGATCCGTGCGGCCAAGATGGCGCTCGACGCCGGTCGGGGCGGTCCTGTCGAGGCGGCGTCCGCCTACTTCATGAAATCGCCGCCCGTGCAGTACCCCGATCCGGTGGCCCGCCAGATGCTCGAGCAGTTCATCCTCGACCTCTCCTAGGAGACGCTCGCCGAGGTGGTTGCGCCTGTTCGGCGCGACCACGCCGGCCGAATGGGCGAGGATGCGACGGCAGGGGCGCACACGGCCCGGCACGTGACGGGGCTCAGCGCGACGCCCACCACCGGCGAAGGCGCTGCTCTGCCTCTTCGGCACCGAGCTGGCCCTCGTCGAGACGCAGCTCGAGCAGGAACCGGTACGCCTCGCCGACCTCGCGACCGGGGCCGATGCCGAGGATTGCCATGATCTGCTCTCCGTCGAGGTCGGGTCGGATGGCGGCGAGCTCCTCCTCCTCGGCGAGCACGGCGATGCGCTCCTCGAGGTTGTCATATGCAAATCCGAGCCTGTCCGCCTTGCGTCGGTTCCTGGTCGTGACGTCAGCCCGCACGAGGATGTGCAGGCGCTCGAGCAGCGGCCCGGCGTCGCGCACGTAGCGACGCACCGCGGAGTCGGTCCAGGCGCCATCCGTGTATCCGAAGAAACGCAGGTGCAGCTCGATCAGGCGGCTGACGTCGGCGATGAACTGCTTGTCGAAGCGCAAGGCCTTGAGTCTTCGTGCAGCGAACTTGGCACCGACGACATCGTGGTGGTGGAAGGTGACGACGCCGCCCGGCTCTGTTCGCTTGGTCGCCGGCTTGCCGATGTCGTGAAGAAGCGCGGCCATCCTCAGCACGAGGTCGGGCGAACCCTGACGCGCGCGCAATCGCTCCAGCTCGATGGCCTGGTCGAGCACGGTGAGGCTGTGCTCGTAGACATCCTTGTGGTGATGATGTTCGTCGATTTCGAGCCGGAGGTCGGGCAGCTCGGGCAGAACGTACGCGGCGATGCCGGTGGCCACGAGCAGTTCTAGCCCGGTTCGAGGCGCGTCCGAGCGCAACAGCTTCGACAGCTCCTCAGCGATGCGCTCGACCGACACGATGCCGATTTGGCCGGCCAGCTCGATCATCGCGAGCCGGGTCGGCTCGGCCACGGTGAAGTTGAGCTGGGACGTGAAGCGAGCGGCGCGCAGCATCCGGAGCGGATCATCTCCAAACGACGTTCCTGGCGCACCCGGCGTGCTCAGGCGGGCCGCTATCAGGTCGTCGAGGCCGCCTGACGGGTCGACCAGCACCTGTTCCGGCAACCGGAGCGCCATGGCGTTGACGGTGAAGTCGCGACGCACAAGGTCTCCCTCGAGGGTGTCCCCGAATTCGACTATCGGCTTCCTCGTCTCGCCGTCGTACGAATCGGAACGGTACGTCGTGATCTCGACCGTGTGCCCGGCAATGCGCGCACCGATCGTGCCGAAAGCGCGTCCGATGTCCCAGTGGGCATCCGAGATCGGCTTCACGATGGACAAGATGTCGTCCGGCCGGGCGTTGGTCGTGAAGTCGAGATCGTTGACCTCGCGCCCGAGAAAGGCGTCGCGCACGGGCCCGCCGACGAGAGCGAGTTCGTGACCGGCGGCGGCGAACGCGCTCGACAGGCGAACGATGTGCGGTGATGCCGCGAGATCGGCGAGTCGCTGAATTGCCGAAGCGACACTTTCCATGGTGGTCAAGCTTGCCACACGCAGGCTCTGCCGCACGGTGCCCCGACCGCACTGGACGTGCAGAGCCGACGGCCTAGAATCGCTCATGTCAACCGGGGAGATGCTCCAGTCGACCGCCGCCCAATGAGACCCATCACTTCCCTGTTCGCACTTGCCGTCGCCATCGGCGTGCTCGGCGTACCCCTCACGGCCGTCCAGCCGCCAGCGGCGGCAGTTGACGGCATGACACGATCAGCGACACTTCCCTCCGCGACCGATCCCGTAGGTGCTGCTACGGCCGCCCTTCACGTGAATGCCGTTCCCGCCGCCTCGGGAGTCCTCGCTCCGGACCAGGACCTGTCTCTCGCGGTGACGCTGTCGAACCGCTCGGCGGTAGCGCTGCCCGCCGCGACCCTCACCGTCCGGTTCGACCGGTCACCCCTCGATAGCGCTGAGGAGCTGGCCGGCTGGCTCGATCCAGCTGAAGGCGCGGAACCCGCTGTGTTCGGCGAGGTGCTGCAAGAGCTGCCGGCGCCGCCGCTCGTGGCCGGTGAGAGCGCGGACCTGCCGATCGTCATTCCTGCGGCCCTGCTCGCGCTCGATGCCGCGGCGGGATTCGCCGTGCACAGGCTGTCGGCAGTGGTGTCCGTCGGCGACGAGCTGACGGGGGAGGCGCGCACCGCGATAACCGTGAACGCGGCATCCGGGTTCCAACCCGCGCCGCTCGCAGTCGCCATGCCGCTCACCGTTCCCGGCGCATCGGAGGGTCTCATCTCAGCCGAGCGCCTGGAAAGCTACACGTCGGTCGACGGCGTACTCACGCGCCAACTCGACCAGGCATTCGGTCGGCGGGTCGCCATCGGCATCGATCCCCGAATCGTCGCCTCCGTTCGCGTGCTCGGCGACACCGCGCCGCGGAGCGCCGTGTCCTGGCTCGCACGACTCGAATCCGCGCCCAACGAGACCTTCGCTCTCACCTATGCCGACACGGACGTCTCGGCCACCAGTCAGGCGGGATTGAGTGTGCTGGCGCCGACGGGTTTCGCGATCGACCCGACCCGATTCTCCACCGAGACCGAACCCAATTCGGGCGACGAGGAGCTCCCGGGTGCCGGTGTGAGCCCAGGCGAGACATCGTCGCCGAGCCCATCGCCGACGGGCGACCCCACTCCGCCACCACTGCCGGATGATGCGGCCCTGGTGGACTGGGACTACACATCGACCGGCATCGCATGGCCACGGGAGTCGACCGTCGTCGCCTCCGACCTCGACACCTTCGCCACCGCGGGCCTCACGACGACGATTCTGTCGTCGGACAACTCCTCGGCCGGAAGGCTCGGAGCGACCGCCGGTGCTGCGACGCGCATTGGCGGCCATTCCATCGCCACCTCCGACGACTTGATTTCCGACCGGCTTCGCGCTGCCGTGCATGCCTCCAGCGAGGGCGATTGGCAGTCCGCGATGGTCAACCTGACGGCTTCGCTCGCCACTCTCGCACAGGACAGCGCCTTGGCCCGCGGCACGGTTCTCGCAACCCTCGACCGCGAGTCGCCTCTCGGCGGGTTCCGACTGTCCGACACGCTGAGCGCCCTCGAGGCGATTCCCTGGACCGCTGCCTCCGGTTTCCGGGATGCCCTCGCCCAGGACCCGGTAGAGGCCACGCTGATCGATCTTCCGGTGATGCCCGAGCGGATCACCCGCCTGCAGTCGCTCGCCGCAGCGGAGGCCGCGACGGCGCAATTCGCCACCGTGCTCATGGACCCGATACTCATCACGGGAGAGCGCAGGCTCTCTCTGCTCGCGCTATCCTCACAGGCGTGGACCGTCGGCGAGACCGGCTGGCCGGCCGCCGTCGACGAGTACATCGCTGCATCGCACGACATCGAATCCTCGGTGCAAGTCGTCGACAGCAGCACGCTGAACGTGATCGCCGACCGGGCAGAGCTTCCCATCAACGTCAGTAACGAACTGAATTTTCCCGTCACCGTATTTGTGACTGTGCAGCCACGGACCCCGATTCTCCATGTTCTCGAGAAGCGTGTCGAGGTGACGGTCGAGGCGAACTCTCAGCGGCGCGCATCCGTTCCGGTCGAATCGGTCGCGAACGGGGCGGTGACCATCGCGATCTCTCTCTCGAGTGCCACGGGAGTCGTCATCGCCCCGCCGACCTTCACCAACCTGACAGTGAACGCCGGTTGGGAGACGGCCGCAACCGCTGTGCTCGCCGTGATTGTCGTCGGCGTCTTCATCCTCGGGATCATCCGCACCATCCGCCGCCGTGGCCGCCGCGCCGACGAGAAGGCGACGGATGATGCGGCATTGGAATCCCATGAGTGACCTTCCCGGGCCGACAGAACCCGGTCCGGAGCGCTCCTCAGGAATCGGACGGGCGAGTGCCCTGCTCGCCTCCGGCACGCTCGTTTCGCGGCTGCTCGGATTCGTACGGGCGATCGTGCTCACGGCGACGCTTGGCGCAGTGGCGAGCGCCGCCGGAGACGCCTTCGCCCTCGCGAATCAGTTGCCGAACAACATCTACGCACTCGTCGCCGGTGGCGTCCTCGGCGCCATCCTCGTTCCCCAGATCGTCCGGGCGAGCGTGCAGGATGACGGCGGCCAGGGTTACATCAACAAGATCGTCACGATCGGCGGGGTGGCCTTCTTCGGGCTCGCGGTACTGGCGACCGTCGCCGCTCCGCTTCTGGTCTCGCTTTACGTGCAACCCGGAACGGACGGCAGCGGGTTCTCTCCGGAGGGAATCGCCCTCGCCACAGCCTTCGCCTACTGGTGCCTGCCTCAGGTGCTGTTCTACGCGCTGTACAGCCTGCTCGGTGAGGTGCTCAACGCCCGCAGGGTATTCGGCCCGTTCACTTGGGCGCCGGTGGTGAACAACCTGATCGCTATCGGGGGATTACTCGCCTTCGCTCTCGTCTTCGGCGGAAGTGGCGCGAACAGCGACGTCGAGGTCTGGGATGCGAGCCGAATCGCCCTACTCGGGGGAAGCGCGACGCTCGGGGTTGCTTCCCAGGCGATCGTGCTCGCGGTGTTCTGGAAGCGCACCGGGCTCGCCTACCGCCCCGACTTCCACTGGAAGGGCGTCGGGCTCCGACGCACGGGACAGGCCGCCGGCTGGGTCTTCGGGATGATCCTCCTCGGCCAGGTCGTGGGCATCTTCCAAAGCCGGGTAGCGTCGGAAGCCGCAGGCGAGGGCGCGTCCCTTCTCGCGCTGCAGAACTCCTGGCTCATCTTCATGCTTCCGCACTCGGTCATCGCCGTGTCGGTCGGCACCGCCTACTTCACCCGCATGAGCGGGCACGCGTCGTCGAAGAATCTGGCGGGACTCCGGGATGACGTGTCGTCGTCAGTGCGCAACATCGGGCTGCTGATCACCCTCGCCTCCGCCATCCTCGTCGTCGTCGCCTTCCCGTTCGCCCGGGTATTCGAGACCCAGTTCGACAACGTCACGGCAATGGCGATCGTGATCATCGCTTTCGTGCTCGGACTCGTGCCATTCAGCGCGTTCTTTGTCCTCCAGCGTGCCTACTACTCTCTCGACGACACCCGCACACCCTTCCTCATCGAGGTCGTCAGGTCGGCCCTCGCGATCGTCGGGGTGCTGCTGTGCAGCCTGCTTCCCGTTGACCGGATAGCGGCGGGAATCGCGCTCGTCACCACCGTGATCGGTCTCACGCAGACCATCGCGGCCTTCGCCCTGCTGCGCCGCCGGCTCGGCCCGCTCGGGGGCAGACTGCTGCTCGGCCGTCATCTGCAGTTCGCTCTGGCGGCCATAGTCTCCGCGGTCGTCGGCGCAGGCATCCTGTTCGCCCTCGGCGGGGTCACACCGAACGGGTTCGCGCAGGAAAGCCGAGTTTCGGCCATCATCTCGATCGGCACGATAGGAGCGGGAATGGCTACCGTCTACCTGGGCATGCTCCTGCTGGTCAGGAACCCCGAGACGAGGACGGCGGTCGGCGCGGTGACGGCGCGATTCGGGCGCAAGGCGTAACGCGGGTCGTGCGGAATACTCGGCCAATAGAATCGGTTACAACCCTCGAGCCTCATCGGGAGGCTTCCGGGTGAAAAAATAGGAGAGCCTCGTGCGTCAGGTCATCATCATCGGCTCGGGTCCCGCGGGATACACGGCCGCCATCTACGCGGCGCGCGCGAGTCTTTCGCCCCTGCTCATCGCGAGTTCCGTCGAAGCCGGGGGTGAACTGATGAAGACCACGGAGGTCGAGAACTTCCCAGGCTTTCCCGACGGCATCATGGGCCCCCAGCTCATGATGAACATGCAGGCACAGGCGGAGAAATTCGGCACCGAGGTCGTCCTCGACGACGTCGTTTCGGTGGACCTCACAGGCGATGTCAAGACGGTCACCCTCGGCAACGGCGACGTGCACGAGGCGCTCACCGTGATCTACGCCACCGGCTCCGCCTACCGCAAGCTCGGCCTCGACGACGAGACCCGGTTGAGCGGGTACGGCGTGTCCTGGTGTGCCACCTGCGACGGCTTTTTCTTTCGCCAGAAGACCGTCGCGGTGGTCGGCGGTGGTGATTCCGCGATGGAAGAGGCAACCTTCCTCACGAAATTCGCCGACAAGGTCTACGTCATCCACCGGTCCGATCGGCTTCGAGCATCGAAGATCATGCAGGATCGTGCACAGGCGAACCCCAAGATTGAGTTCCTCTTCAACAAAACGGTCGATCGGATCTACGGCGACGAACTCGTGTCCGGAGTGAGTCTTCGCGACACGGTGGATGGAACCGAGACGACGCTCGACCTCAGCGGCCTGTTCATCGCCATCGGCAATGACCCGCGCGTGCACCTCGTCCACGGCCAACTCGACCTTACGGACGAGGGCACGATAGCGGTAGAGGCGCGCAGCTCACGGACGAGCCTGCCCGGCGTTTTCGCGGCCGGCGATGTCCTCGACGTCACATATCGTCAGGCTGTCACCGCTGCGGCTTCCGGAACGGTAGCCGCGCTCGACGTGGAGCACTACCTGGCCTCACTGCCGACCCATCTGCTCCAAACAGCCTCCGCCTGACCAGGCGCACCATACCCACAACGGCACGATTCGCCGCAGCCCAATAGAGAGAAGAAGCATGTCAAACGCACTCGACGTCACCGATGAGACCTTTGCCGCCGAGGTACTCGGCTCCGACAAGACGATCCTCGTCGACTTCTGGGCGGAATGGTGCGGCCCGTGTCGCGCCGTCAGCCCCATCCTCGACCAGATCGCGGCCGAGCACTCCGACAAGATCACCGTCGTAAAGCTCAATGTCGACGACAACCCGCAGACGGCAGCGAAGTACCAGATCACTTCGATCCCGGCAATGAAGGTTTACCGCGGAGGCGAAGTCGTGAAGACGGTCATCGGAGCGAAGCCGAAGGGCGCTCTGGAGTCCGACCTCGCCGAGTTCTTGGCCTAGCAGCCCGACGGGTCGCGAGTGGACTGCTCCGAAGGGCAGATACCCTTGGGGTCAAACGCCCTCGACGACACGACGGATATCGCATGACACAAGGCCGCACAGACAGAAGCGGGTCAGGCACGAACCTCGACCCGTGGTATCACCATTACGCCGCACGCGCGGCGGGGCTCAGCGCGTCCGAGGTGCGAGCCCTGTTCGCGGTCGCGTCACGTCCCGAGGTCGTGTCGCTCGCGGGAGGGATGCCTTTCGTCTCCGCGCTTCCCACCGAGCTCATCCGCTCGTCGTTCGACCGTGTGATGACGGATTCAGGCGCGCAGGCGCTGCAGTACGGGTCCGGACAGGGAACACCGGCTCTACGGGAGCAGATTCTCGAGGTTATGGCCCTCGAGGGAATTCACGGCAGCGTGGACGATGTCGTGATAACGACCGGATCGCAGCAGGGTCTCGACCTCGTGACAAAGCTCTTCGTGAATCCCGGCGACGTGGTGCTCGCGGAGGCGCCGAGCTACGTTGGCGCGATAGGTGTGTTCCGCTCCTACCAGGCGGAGATCAGCCACGTGCCCCTGGATGCACACGGCCTTGTACCCGAAGCTCTGCGTGAACGAATCGACGAACTGCGGGGCGCGGGCAAGACGATCAAGCTGCTCTACACGATTCCCAACTTCCACAACCCCGCCGGGGTCACCCTCAGCTGGGATCGGCGCCTGGAGATACTCGAGATCTGCCGCGAGAACGAGATTCTCGTTCTCGAGGACAACCCATACGGCCTCCTGTACTTCGATGCGCCGCCGCCGCAGGCCATGCGCTCGGTGGAGGAGGAGGGAGTGATCTACCTGGGATCGTTCTCCAAGACACTCGCCCCCGGCTTCCGCATCGGTTGGGCGCTTGCGCCGCACGCCATTCGCGAGAAGCTCATCTTGGCCAACGAGTCAGCGGTCCTATCGCCGAGTTCCTTCAACCAGTTCGTGGTCTCGGAATACCTGCGCACTGCGGACTGGAAAGCGCAAATCGAGATCTTCCGGGGCGTCTACCGGGAGCGGCGCGATGCGATGCTCGCAGGGCTGCACGAGCACCTCCCCGAGCTGACCTGGACCGTTCCAACCGGCGGGTTCTACGTCTGGCTCACCCTGCCTCCCCAGCTCGACTCGAAGGCCATGCTGCCCCGCGCTGTGAAGGAGCTTGTCGCCTACACGCCGGGCACCGCCTTCTTTGCGCACGGTGAGGGCCGTCGATTCATGCGCTTGTCGTTTTGCTACCCGACGCCGGAGACGATCAGGCTGGGCATTCGTCGCCTCGCCACCGTCATCGACGGCGAGCTGGACCTGCTCGACACCTTCGCTCCTACCGGACAACTCGACAGCGTCTCCCTGAGTGAGAGATCGACGGCTCCGCCGCCTAATATGAACTGAACTGCATATAGCCCTGACCAGCATTTTTCCCGAGATCGGCCCACATGGACACCTCATCGCCCCGCACCGTCGTCGTGCTCGCCGGAGGCATCTCCCACGAACGGGAGGTGTCCCTACGATCGGGTCGCCGCGTCGCGGACAGTCTGGCCGAGCACGGCATCGAGGTGACTCTGCGAGACCCGGACGCCACACTCCTCGGCTACCTGAGGGACACGAAGCCAGACGTCGTATGGCCCGCCTTGCATGGAGCAAGCGGTGAGGATGGTGCGCTCCGCGCGCTGCTAGAAATGCTCGCCATCCCTTACGTCGGCTCGAGACCGGGCGCCGCCCGTCTGGCTTGGGACAAGCCCACCGCAAAGGTCATCGTGTCGCGAGTCGGCGTGGCAACACCGCGCTCGATCAGCCTTCCTCGAGAGACATTCCGGGAGCTCGGCACCACCAGCGTGCTTGAGAGCATCGCGTCGGAACTCCCGGTCCCGCTCGTGGTCAAGCCCGCGATGGGCGGCTCGGCCCAGGGCGTCAGCATAGTGATGGATGCCGCCGAAATTCCGCGTGCCATGGTCGACGCATACACCTATTGCGATGTCGCACTCATTGAGAGACTGGTCGTCGGCACGGAGATCGCGATCGGCGTGATCGACAGCGGGGACGGACCGGTGGCGCTCCCCGCCGTCGAGATCGAGCCATTGTCGGGCATCTACAGTTTCGAGGCACGTTACAACGCGGGGGAGACCCGCTTCTACACGCCGGCCCGACTGAGCACCGAAGCAGCAGAGAGGTCCGCCGACGCAGCGCTTCGCGCTCACACCGCGCTCGGGCTTCGACACCTTTCCCGCGTCGACATGATCGTCGACGCGGAAGGCACGCCGCAATTTCTCGAAGCCAACGTCCTGCCAGGCCTCACCGAAACGTCGTTGCTTCCCCTCGCACTGGAAGCCGCAGGGCACGACCTGGGGTGGGTTTACGAGGCCCTCGCCGTTGCTGCCATTCGCGAGTCGCGCGACCGGCCGGCCGAGTAGTTCAGCCGAATCCCGGCTCGCCGAGTTCTCCCAAGATGCGATTCAAGTCGCCGACGCTCGCGAAGTCGATAACGACCTGCCCCCTGCGGGCGCCCAAACTGACCTTCACTCTGGTGTTGAGCCGGTCACCCAAGCGCTCAGCTATTTCGTCAAGTTGACCCTGTCGACGACCGGCACTGGCCTTAGGTGCTTTCGAGGCACCGACTCCCGCTGATGCGGCGGCCTCCGCTGCGCGCACGGACAGGTCCTCGTTGACGATCTTGTCGGCCAGTTGCTCCATCGCCTCGGGCGCGCCAGTGGAGAGGATCGCTCTCGCGTGTCCCGCGCTCAGCACGCCGGCCGCCACTCGAGACTGGATCGCCTCCGGAAGCCTGAGCAGCCTGAGCGTATTGCTGATCTGTGGCCGTGAGCGACCGATCCGGCTCGCGAGTTCGTCCTGGGTGATTCCGAAGTCTGCAAGCAACTGCTGGTATGCCGACGCCTCTTCGAGAGGATTCAGGTTCGCCCGGTGCAGGTTCTCGAGCAACGCGTCACGGAGCATCGCGTCATCCGCGGTGTTCTTGATCACCGCTGGAATCGTGTCCAGCCCGAGAATCATGCTCGCGCGCAGCCGGCGCTCACCCATCACGAGCTCATATTGCGGTCCGCCATCCACCGCGTCCACTATCGGCCGCACTACGATCGGCTGGAGCAGCCCTACCTCGCGAATAGACCGAACCAGTTCGTCGAGCTCCTCCTGTCCGAACACCGTTCTCGGCTGAACCGCATTCGGAACAATGTCCGAAGGAGAAAGGTTAGCCAGCCGCGCGCCCGGCACGGCCACGAGGGTCGCACTCGACTCCTTGGTGGTGGGAAAGAATACATCCACGGGGCGGTGGCCGCTCGAATCGTCGATTGGAATCAACGCACCTATGCCGCGCCCGAGTCCCGTACGTTTAGTTGCCATCAGTTCGGTGCTCCCCGTCGTGCGATCTCGGCCGCTGCTTCCCGGTAGGACAATGATCCTGCCGAATTCGTGTCATAACTGATTACTGTCTGCCCATAACTCGGCGCCTCCGAGATCCGTACGGACCTGGGTATCGGCGTTTTCAGCACCTGTTCCGGAAAGTGGTCCCGGACGTCCTGTGCCACCTGGTTTGCCAGGTTTGTCCTGGAGTCATACATGGTGAGGAGGATCGTCGACACCATCAGCGCCGGATTGAGGTGCCGTTCGATGAGCGCAATGTTGTTCAACAGCTGGCTGAGGCCCTCGAGTGCATAGTATTCACACTGAATCGGGATCAGCACTTCACTCGCCGCGACGAAGGCATTGATGGTCAGCAGGCCGAGTGACGGTGGGCAATCGATGAACACGTAGTGAAAGGTGTCGGGACTCTCTTCGAGGAAACGCAGGAGCGACGTTCGCAGGCGCTGCTCGCGCGCGACCATGGAGACGAGCTCGATCTCCGCGCCCGCAAGGTGGATCGTCGCTGGCACACAATAGAGGCCCTCGAAGTCGGGGCTCGCCTGGATCACGCCGCTGATCGGCTCGTCATTGATAACCACGTCGTACACGCTGGGCGTTTCAGAGCGATGCTCCACTCCCAGCGCCGTCGAGGCGTTCCCTTGCGGATCGAGATCGATAACGAGAACTCGCGCTCCGGCTCTGGCCAGCGCCGCGGCGAGATTAACGGTCGACGTGGTCTTGCCCACCCCGCCCTTCTGATTCGCTACCGTGAAAATCCGAGTGGCGGGGGGCAGCGGAAGCTGCTCGGCCGCCAGCGCGGAGCGCCGCCGAGTAAGGTCAGCGATCTCGCGAGCCAGGGGAGTGTCTTCTGAGGGGCGCTCCGCTTCAGGCACAGCTTTCGCCATTGCAACCGGTTCAAGTGGCGTCGCGTCCGAGGGGATCTGCAGGGTGGTGCGCTCTTCGGCAGCGGATACCTCCGGAATCGATGAGTCCGCGGTCACCAGGGGCTCCTCAGGTACGAGCACCGCGGCTAGGGTTCGAGATTCGGCCCGAGTACCGTCATCAGACGACTCGTCCGACGTCCCGCTTGCAGAACTCGGCGCAGGAACACCCTCCGAAGAACGAGAATTATCCGTGAGGTCCTCTACCGGGGCGTCCTTTCCGGGCGGGCGTGGGGGAGCGAGCGACATCGCGGTGTTCATGGGGGTGTTCTCCTCGACCGCTCGTGCGGAATTGCGGTCTTTGTTACGCCGGCTGAAGCCGAAATGTTTCACGTGAAACCATCCTCAGTACCTGCGGCCAGTCGGTCGAATCGGCGGGAGCTCTCATCGATCCGAACCAGTTTCATCCTCGGGTCCGGTGACGTTCATCCGACCACCGGTTCCAGTGGCTCGGTCAATCCACTGTAGCCCGAAAGACCCGCGTGACCTCTGTCACCACGCCCTCGCCGAGCGTCAAAACCTCGAAATTCGACAGTCGCAGGCGGCGAATAACTTTTGCCGCCGCCTCGACCTCCGCGGCGACGTTGGCACCCTTCATGAGCAGCATCTCGCCGCCGGCGCGCACCAGCGGCACGGCTAACGGGAGCAGTTTCGACAGTGCGGTGACGGCGCGAGCGGTGACTTGGTCGAGATTAGGGTCGAGCCGTGCCTCTTCTGCACGAGCACGCACCACCTCCACGTTGCTCAGCCCAAGACGTTCCGCTTCCTGGCGTAGCCACTCCACCCGGCGCTCCATAGGTTCAATGAGCACGAGCTGCGTGTCCGGCCGCGCGATCGCGAGAACGATGCCGGGAAGGCCGGCGCCGCTCCCGATATCTCCCACCCGCGCACCCGTACGCAGCAGGGGAGCAACGAGCGCGCAGTTCAGAATGTGCCGAGTCCATAGACGTGGAAGCTCGAGCGGCCCGATGAGTCCTAGCTCCTCACCCCGAGAAGCCAGCTCTTCGACATAGTCGCGAGCCACGCCAAGGCGAGCGCCGAACAGTTCAGCCGCGACTGCCGGCTCCTCTTCCAAGCGAACTGTGGTCACGATCGGCCGCAATGTTTCACGTGAAACTATCCGCGGCTGACGACGGTGTGACGGTCGCGGCCTTCGCCCTCTGACTGGGAGGTGAAGCCACGCCCCGCGACGATGTCGTGAACGAGTTTGCGCTCGTAGGACGACATGGGAGGAAGCGACGCCGACTGCGCACCGCCGTCGATTCGCTCGATGGCATGATCGACCAGGGCGCTGAGTTCGGCCGCCCGTGTGTCGCGTGATCCGCCGACGTCGAGGATCAAGCGGGAGTAGGATCCGGTTTTCGCCTGTACGGCGAGGCGGGTGAGTTCCTGAAGAGCGACGACCGTGTCCGGCTTGGAGAGAATCCGGAGGTTGCTCTCGCTGCTTGAGTTGACCGAGAGGTACGCTCTTCCGTCCCGAGCGTCGATGTCGATGTCTCCGTCGAGATCGGTGATGTCCAGTAGCTCCTCGATGTAGTCGGCAGCGATATCCCCCTCCTCCTCGAGCTGGGCTACACTGCGCTCTGCCTCCACGGGCTTCGCCAGCTCCGAGGCGTGCCCTGTATCAATGGTGGTCGTCGTGCCGGCCTCATCTGGTGTGCTGATGTCGCTCATGCGCTACTTTCTGTACAAGGAATGGCCGCGATGGGGGAGTGCCATCGGAGTGGGTGGGCGTCAGCGCTTGCCGTTGGGCTTCTTCTTAGCCCTGGCTTTTCCCACGGGCTGCTGACGTTGCGCGGGCTTGACCTGGTCGACCGGCTTCTCGCTCTTGTCCTCGATGACGACGATGCCGCGCCGTGTGTTCTTCTTGGCAAGCCGGTTCTCTCGAGCGAGTGCGGCCTCGCTTCCAGGCGTGGGCATGTTGCGGATCACGATGAACTGTTGAACCATCGTCCAGAAGTTGGACACGAGCCAATAGAACATGACGCCCAGTGGGAAGGTGAAACCGGAGAACGCGAAGACCAGTGGAAGGATGTACAGCAGCACGCGCTGCTGCTTGAACATCGGCGAGTTCTGCATCTCAGGCGACTGGTTCTTCGACATGATCTGGAGTTGGGTGATGAACTGCGATCCGGTCATGAGAACGACCATGATCGACGCGATCACGATCACGGCAACATTCCCTTCGGCCGTGCTGATAGCCAGGCGCAGGGGAGCGCCGAGGAGCTCGGAGTTTCCGAAAGACTCGGACAGGGTCTCGTTGAGCAATCCGACTCCCGCGACGCGGTTGTCCGACTGGTTCTGCGCATCGCTTAGAACTGCGAAGAGACCGAAGAAGATCGGCATCTGGAGCAGTAGCGGCAAGCACGAACTGAGGGGATTGGTTCCCGTCCTCTTGTAGAGTGCCATCGTCTCGCGCTGCATCGCCTCACGAGAGAACTGGTCCTTCTTGCCCTTGTACTTGTCCTGGATCTTCTTGAGGTGAGGTGCGACCTCGAGCATTCGGCGTTGACTTTTGATCTGGCGCACGAATATGGGAATCAGTGCGGCCCGGACCACGAGAACAAGTCCGACGATGGAGAGGACCCACGTCAGCCCGGCATCCTGATCGAGCCCCACCGCGGTCAGAAGAAAGTGGAACGCGACGAGGATTGCCTCAATGACCCACTTGATGGGCCAGAGGATTATTCCGAAAATATCCATGCTTCGGTTCAGCCCTTTCCGTGGCTATCTACAAGGTCGATCGGGCGGGAGTGCGACTGCGGGGCCTTGTCGGCCGCCCGGCTGACGAAACCGAACGGCGAGTAGGAGAATCCCTGGGAGCAGCCCTCGGGTACGTCGTCCACACCGCCGGCAGCCCAGGGGTGACAACGGACTATTCTTACCGAGCCCAGCCATGTCCCGCGAATCACTCCGTGCCGTTGGATCGCCTGTAGCGCGTAGGAGGAACAGGACGGGTAATACCGGCACACGTCTCCGTACAAAGGGGAGACCACGGCGCGGTAGACACGCAGAATAAGGACGCAGAGATTGCGGGGCAGTAGAAAGACGAACCACAGTGCTCGGCTCATGCGCGCGCCATACCCTTACTCACAACCTTGCGAAGTTCAGTGCTCAGGGTATCCCAGGAAGCCTGCGCCGAAACTGGCAATGCCCTCACCACGACGTCGGTTCCGGGAGGAATCGAGGTGAGGAGCGAAACTGCAATACTCTTCAGTCGCCTGCGGACAAGATTGCGCCGTACGGCATTGCCCACCGATTTGGTGATGACGAAGCCGAATCGCACCGTGGAGTGCTCGTCGTTTGCTCGCCAATAGACGAGGGCGTGCGCGCTCGCAATACGCCGGCCACGCCTCATCGTCGACCGGTATTCATCCGCTTGGACAATCCGGTTGGATTTCGCGAGCACCGCCTGGAATGGCGGCTAGGCGGAGAGTTCGGTGCGACCCTTGCGACGGCGCGCTCCGAGGATCGCGCGACCGGCACGGGTGCGCATCCGAAGGCGGAAACCGTGCACCTTGGCGCGGCGGCGGTTGTTGGGCTGGAATGTGCGCTTGCTCATAGTTCGTTCTCCACGACGTCAGTCGATAGTTCTGTGGCTTTCGATTACCTGTCGGTGGGCAGTCCCAGCCGACAGGCCATAACCAGGTGGCGCCCTGGAAGGACGGGATGGCCGGGTGGGCCAAAGAAGTCAACTGACTAAAAATACGGTGTAAACGGGCTGCGGTCAAACCGTATGTGAATAACGAGACACTATCCACATGTGCATAACTCAGCTTGCCAAGGACATACCTGTGCAAACTAAGGTGGATGAACTGCACAGCCGGTGGATAACCCTGTGAGTAACCCGGGGAAACTTGATCTGAGGACAGCGTGTTGAAGAGCGAAAATGACTGACGGCGTGGACGAGATTCAGCCCATCTGGCACTCGGTCCTAGCGAGCCTGCGTTCGGACGAGAGGATCACCCCCCAGCTGCAGGGTTTCCTTAGTCTCGTCGAGCCCAAGGGGGTCATGGCCGGCACGCTCTACCTTGAGGTACCGAACGATCTGACCCGAGGAATGCTCGAGCAACGGATCCGACTTCCCTTGCTCAATGCGATCGCCGCCCTCGGCGACGACGTTCCGGTCGCCAACTTCGCCATTGTGGTGAACCCGGACATCTCGCAAGATCCCCTGCATCCTTCTGCCGAGCCCGCCGAGCCACCATGGGTCGAACATCCGCCAGTCACATCTCCCTCGGAGTCGCATGCGAACCGGTCCGACTCACGCCTGAACCCCAAGTACAACTTTGACAACTTCGTCATCGGCGGGTCCAACCGATTCGCTCACGCTGCCGCGGTCGCGGTGGCCGAAGCGCCCGCGAAGGCCTACAACCCCCTGTTCATCTACGGCGACTCGGGCCTCGGCAAGACACACCTTCTGCACGCGATTGGTCATTATGCAGAGAGTCTGTACCCGGGCATTCGTGTCCGTTACGTCAGCTCGGAGGAGTTCACCAACGACTTCATCAACTCGATCGCCAACAACAGGGCGTCGGTCTTCCAGTCGCGCTATCGCGACATCGACATCCTGCTGATCGACGACATCCAGTTTCTACAGGGCAAGGACTCGACTCAGGAAGCGTTCTTCCACACCTTCAACACCCTTCACGACCACAACAAGCAGGTGGTGATCACGAGCGACCTCCCGCCGAAGCACCTCACCGGGTTCGAAGATCGGATGCGCTCTCGCTTCGAGTGGGGACTCATTACCGACGTGCAAGCTCCCGATCTCGAGACACGCATCGCGATTCTTCGTAAAAAGGCTCAAAGTGATCGCCTCCAGGTTCCCGACGACATTCTCGAATACATGGCCTCCAAGGTGTCCTCCAACATCCGTGAGCTGGAGGGCACTCTCATCCGTGTGACCGCCTTCTCGAGCCTCAACCGGATGCCCGTCGACCTGGCGCTGGTGCAGACGGTACTGAAGGACCTCATCACCCTCGATGACGACAACGTCATATCGCCGGTCGACATCATCAATCACACCGCCGACTACTTCAAGCTCACGGTAGACGACCTCTACGGCTCCTCTCGTTCACAGGCGGTCGCGACGGCTCGACAGATTGCCATGTACCTCTGTCGCGAGCTCACCAACCTCTCCCTGCCCAAGATCGGGCAACTGTTCGGAAATCGCGATCACACGACCGTGATGTACGCGAACAAGAAAATCAGCGAGCTGATGAAGGAACGCCGGTCGATCTACAACCAGGTCACCGAGCTGACCAGCCGAATCAAGCAGAACCACCGGTACAGCAGTCTCTGAGACTGACCCCCGAAAGCGGGGCAAAACTCCACAGTGTGGATAACTTGTGGAAAACGGTGGATAAGTCGATCCAAGCATGGGAGCAAACAACCTTGCTTGTGGAAAGTCCTCAGGCTGCTGGGGCGTTCCCACGATTGCGATGCGGATCCGCTAACAGCCCGTACACATCTGACACGCGTGTAGTTTCCCGCTCGGAACGGGCTTGTCCAGAGTTATCCACAGATCCCACAGCGGTTAATGACATTGTTCTTTAAAGATCATTTGTTTCCGAAAAGAACCTTCGGGTCGCCGATAGCGCCACTTCGGGCACTTTCGGCTGTGTCAGTATTGACCCCCGAGTCACCAATGCAGGGGAGCCCCCATGAAGTTTCAGGTCAACCGCGACGTGTTCAGCGAAGCCGTCTCCTTTGCCGTGAAACTCCTGCCACAACGCACCACACTTCCGATCCTGAGCGGCGTGCTCATCGAGGCCTCAGATTCGGGGCTGAGTCTGTCGTCATTCGACTATGAAGTGTCCGCTCAGACGTCAATCGCAGCGGAGGTTGAGGAGCCGGGCAGGATCCTCGTCTCCGGCCGGCTCCTTGCCGACATCGCGAGCCGACTTCCGAACGCTCCAGTTCAGTTCACGACGAAGGAATCCCGCATCATCGTGACCTGCGGGTCCGCCAACTTCACCTTGCTGAGCATGCCGGTGGAGGAATATCCGACTCTCCCTCAGGTATCCGATCAGACCGGGCTTCTTCCCGCCGAGGAATTCGCGAACGCCATCGCCCAGGTCGCCGTGGCCGCATCGCGCGACGACGTCACCCCGGTCATCACCGGCGTGCAATTGGAAGTGTCGGAGAACTCGGTGAGTCTGGTGGCGACCGACCGCTACCGAGTGGCGGTTCGATCCATCGACTGGGATTCCGCCGGTTCGAACGTCACCTCGGTGACGGCACTCGTGCCGGCACGAACCCTGCAGGAGATCGGCAAGACTTTCGGACACAGTGGCACCATCTCCGTGGCCATCACCAGCACCGACGATCGAGAGCTGATCGCCTTCCGTGCGGACAAGAAGACGGTCACCTCCCTGCTGATCAAGGGGAACTTCCCGCCTGTCAAGAGGCTGTTCCCCGAAACAGTCGACAACTACGCGGTCATCAACACGGGCGAGCTCATCGAAGCCGTGCGCCGTGTCTCGCTCGTCCTCGAGCGGGAGGCGGCTCTGCGCTTCAGCTTTTCCAGTGACGGTCTGACCCTCGAAGCGATCGGTTCAGAACAGGCCCAAGCATCCGAGTCGATCGACGCCTTCCTCACCGGCGTCGATACCGTCGTGTCGCTCAAGCCGCAGTTCCTCCTCGACGGGTTAGGCGCTGTGCACTCCGAGTTCGTGCGTATCTCCTTCACGAAGACCGAGAATCCCAACAAACCCGGACCGGTACTCATCACCAGCCAGTCATCGAAGGACCACGCGGGCGCCGACGACTACAAATACCTCTTGCAACCCAACCTCCTCCTGCGCTGAGCGCTGAAGAACGGAGCCACCATGCACATCGGACTCGTCGGCCTGGGCAAGATGGGCAACAACATGCGCACCAGGCTGCGCAACCACGACATCGAGGTCACCGGATTCGATCGGAATCCTGACGTGACGGATGTCGCCGGTCTCGCCGAGCTCGCCGCCTCCCTCCCGGCGCCACGGATTGTCTGGGTCATGGTTCCTGCCGGCAGGATCACCCGAGAGGTCGTCGTGGATCTCCTCGACGTGCTTTCCGAAGGCGATCTGATCATCGACGGCGGAAATTCCCGGTTCACCGAGGACATCGTGCACGCCGAACTCGCGTCTGCCAAAAACATCCACTACCTCGACGTCGGCGTGTCCGGCGGGGTGTGGGGCCTTGAGAACGGCTACGGGCTCATGGTCGGCGGCAACGCGGAGCTCGTTGCCCGAGCGATGCCGGTGTTCGACGCGCTGCGTCCGGACGGGCCACGCGAGGAAGGTTTCGTGCACGCCGGCGAGACGGGAGCCGGGCACTACGCGAAAATGGTACATAACGGTATCGAATACGCGCTCATGCAAGCCTTCGCCGAGGGATATGAGCTGCTCGACAAGCGCGATGACATTATCAAGGACGTCACCGGAACCTTCAAAGCCTGGCAACGTGGCACCGTCGTGCGGTCCTGGCTTCTCGAACTGCTCGTCAAGGCGCTAGAGGAGGATCCCGAATTCGACGACATCGAAGGCTACGTCGAGGATTCGGGTGAGGGACGCTGGACCGTCGAAGAGGCGATCGCCAACGCTGTCCCTGTGCCCACAATCAGCGCTTCGATTTTCGCCCGATTCGTGTCACGCCAGGGCGACGGATCACCCGCCATGAAGGCGGTTGCTGCTCTGCGCAACCAATTTGGCGGACACGGAGTGAAGAAGGCCAGGTAGGGCCATGCAGAATGACCGATTCACCCCTGCCAGGTGGCGATCGGACGCGGGATAAGTGCTCGTCACACATCTGAGTCTCACCGATTTTCGTAATTACGAGACTGCGGAGGTCGACCTTTCCCCGGGCGCGAACCTCTTCGTGGGACGAAACGGACAGGGCAAGACCAACCTCGTCGAGTCCCTCGGCTACCTCAGCACGCTCGGGTCGCATCGGGTCTCCACCGAACACGCGCTGATCCGGCAGGGCCAGGAATCAGCGATTGTCCGGGCCAGGTTGGAGCACGCTGGGCGACAGGTACTCGCCGAAGTGCAGATAAACAGGGGCGCGGCCAATCGGGCGCAGGTGAATCGCTCAGCGATCAAGACCCGCGATCTTCCCAGGCATTTCTCGAGTGTCCTCTTCGCGCCGGAAGATCTGGCGCTCGTCCGAGGCGAGCCGTCGGGTCGACGGCGGTTTCTCGACGAACTTCTCGTTCTGCGAACGCCGCGGCTGTCCGGCGTGATGGCGGATTACGAGAGAGTGCTGAGACAACGCAACACGCTTCTCAAGACGGCGAGAGCATCGGCGGCAAGGGGCGATCAGCTCGCCACGCTGGAGATCTGGGACGACCGCCTCGTAGCCCTCGGTTCCGAGATCCTTGCCGCTCGCAGCGTGCTCGTCGCGGAACTACTGCCAGAGATCAGCTCGGCGTACCTGGCGATCGCCGGGGAGGACCATCACGCGACGATAGCCGGCCAACTCAGCATCGACGCCTCCGGAGACGAGCCGATCCTCTCGACGAAGGTCCTCCTGACGCGGGACGTTGCGGTGCGATTCCGGGAGGCCCTGACGCGGGTGCGCCGAGCCGAACTCGATCGTGCGATCACTCTCGTTGGTCCCCACCGCGACGATCTGCTGCTCGAACTCAACGGGATGACCGCCAGAGGGCACGCGAGCCATGGGGAATCCTGGTCTTTCGCTCTCGCCCTCAAGCTCGCGTCGGCGACGGTGCTGCGACGTGAGTCTTCGAGCGGCGACCCCGTGCTCATCCTCGATGACGTCTTCGCCGAACTCGACCAGTCGCGGCGCGCACGGCTCGCCGCCGCGATCGCCGACTTCGAGCAGGTGCTCATAACCGCGGCGGTATACGAGGATGTCCCCTCGGAACTGACAACGACCACGATCCGGATCGTCCAGGGCAGGATCGAGGGAGCATGAGCGACGAACCATCCGAATCGAAGACGGTATTCGAACGATTCCGCCGGGTCTTCGGCGACGGGCGGCCGCGCTCGAGCGACGCTCGGAAGCGGCAAAAGAAAGAGCCCGGCTCGAGCTCTGCCTTCGGGCTCGGCCGCGACGCCCACGGGCTCGGCGACGTGCTCGATTCCCTCACCGCGACGCTCGGCTGGAATTCCCCGCTCGCACAGTCCGATCTGCTCTCCTCCTGGTCCGAAATCGCGGGTGAGGAGACGGCTCAACATTCGACGCCGATCGGTATCGAGGAGGGAACGCTCACCGTGCGATGCGACTCGACGGCGTGGGCCACTCAACTCCGTCTCATGCGGGTGCAGATCATGAACCACATCGCCGTCAAGTATCCCGACGCCGGCATCCAAACCCTCCGCTTCGAGGGACCGGGTGCCCCCTCTTGGAAACGCGGCCCCAGATCAATCCCAGGGCGTGGTCCGCGCGATACTTACGGCTAAGGAGTCAAATCTGGTCACCCGGAACCGACATCCCCCCAGATTGGCGAATACGCCGGGCGCCGGGTCTGGGTTTGGTAGGCTGGGACAAGTCCTCGGGGCAGCTTTCCAGCGGGAAGCCCGGCCACGGTTGACATTCTCGATCTACCTGGCAGGAGCCCATTTTCAGATGACGACGATTCCCTCGACCTCCTTGCCTGATGACAGCTACGGTGCCGACCAGATTCAGGTCCTCGAGGGTCTCGAAGCGGTGCGAAAACGCCCCGGCATGTACATCGGGTCGACAGGTCCCCGCGGACTCCATCACCTGGTCTACGAGGTCGTGGACAATTCTGTAGACGAGGCCTTGGCCGGTCATTGTGACCTGATAGTCATCACGATGCGACGTGACGGCGGTATCCGCGTTGTGGACAACGGACGCGGTATCCCCGTCGACCTCAATAAGTCGGAGAACAAGTCCACCGTCGAGGTCGTTCTCACGATCCTTCACGCGGGTGGCAAGTTCGGTGGCGGCGGGTACTCGGTCTCCGGCGGCCTGCACGGCGTGGGTATCTCCGTGGTCAATGCTCTGTCGAAAAGGCTCGACGTCGAGGTGCGACGTCAAGAACACGTCTGGCGGCAGAGTTACACCCACGGTGTTCCGAACGAGCCCCTCGAGAAGGGTGAAGAATCGGATGCCACGGGCACAACCGTCACGTTCTGGCCGAGCCCCGACACCTTCGAGACCGTCGAGTTCGACTATGAGACCCTGCGCGCGCGGTTCCAGCAGATGGCGTTCCTCAATAAGGGCCTCACCATCACCCTCATCGACGAACGCGACGGCGCCGTCGGCGAGGAGGGGACGCCCGTCGAGGTGACCTACCTCTACGAGAAGGGGCTCGTCGACTACGTCGAGCACCTGAATTCGGCGAAGAAACTCGAGGTGGTGCATCCGGAAATCATCTCGTTCGAGCGCGAGGACAGCGACCTGAAGATCTCGCTCGAGGTGGCGATGCAGTGGACGAGCTCCTACCAGGAGAGCGTGCACACCTACGCGAACACGATCAACACTCATGAGGGAGGCACGCACGAGGAGGGGTTCCGGGCGGCGCTCACAACTCTCGTGAACCGTTACGCGCGTGAGAAGGGGATCATCAAGGAGAAGGATGAGAACCTCACCGGCGATGACGTGCGCGAGGGACTCACCGCGGTCATCTCGGTGAAGCTCGACGAGCCGCAGTTCGAGGGCCAGACCAAGACGAAGCTCGGCAACACGATCGCCAAGTCGTTCGTGCAGCGCATCGCGGGTGAACAGCTCGGCGACTGGTTCGACCGCAACCCCACGCAGGCGCGTGACGTGATCCGCAAGGCGATCCAGGCCTCGCAGGCGCGACTCGCCGCTCGCAAGGCGCGTGAGCAGACCCGACGAAAGGGGCTTCTCGAGTCCGGCGGGATGCCTGGCAAGCTCAAAGACTGCTCGAGCAAGGATCCGAGCCTCAGTGAGATCTTCATCGTCGAGGGCGACTCGGCCGGTGGTTCCGCCGTTCAGGGACGCAACCCCGAGTTTCAGGCGATCCTTCCGCTTCGCGGCAAGATTCTCAATGTCGAGAAGGCCCGGCTCGACCGGGCCCTGGGTAACAACGAGGTGCAGGCGATGATCACGGCGTTCGGCGCCGGCATCGCGGAGGACTTCGTGCCCGAGAAGGCGCGGTACCACAAGATCGTGCTGATGGCCGATGCGGACGTCGATGGCCAGCACATCACCACGCTTCTTCTCACGCTCCTGTTCCGCTACATGCGCCCGCTCATCGACCTCGGATACGTGTACCTGGCGCAGCCGCCGCTCTACAAGCTCAAGTGGAGCAACTCCCCGCACGACTACGTCTACACCGATCGTGAGCGTGATGCACTGCTCGAAGCCGGAGCGGCAAGCGGCAAGCGTATTCCCAAGGAGAACGGCATCCAGCGTTACAAGGGCCTCGGCGAGATGGACTACAAGGAATTGTGGGACACGACGATGAATCCCGAAACTCGCACGCTACTGCAGGTCACGCTCGATGATGCGCTCACCGCGGACGAGATTTTTTCTACCCTCATGGGCGAGAACGTCGAATCCCGACGCAACTTCATTCAGAAGAACGCCAAAGACGTGCGTTTCCTCGACATCTAGATTCGTTATCCCGCCGGTTGAGCAGCACCCGACGAAGGAGGACGCGCATCGAAACCCGCACCGAGCTACCTGTTTCGATACGACGCTTCGCGCCCATTCGACCAGCGGTAAATGAGAAAGAGACAACATGACCGACGCACCGCCCGACGCCACAGAACCCCAAATTCCGGGCCGCGAGATCGACCTCGCCCACGACAAGGTGGAGCAGGTCGACCTGCAGCTCGAGATGCAGCGCTCCTACCTCGACTACGCGATGAGCGTCATCGTCGGTCGCGCCCTGCCTGAGGTGCGGGACGGACTCAAGCCCGTCCATCGCCGCGTGATCTACGCGATGTATGACGGCGGCTACCGGCCCGATCGCTCCTTCTCGAAGAGTGCCCGCGTCGTCGGAGACGTCATGGGCCAGTTCCACCCCCATGGCGACTCATCGATCTACGACGCGCTCGTGCGCCTGGTGCAGCCCTGGAACCTCCGCTACCCCCTCGCCCTGGGCCAGGGCAACTTCGGTTCGCCAGGCAATGACGGCGCCGCGGCCGCCAGGTATACCGAGACGAAGATGGCACCCCTCGCCCTCGAGATGGTGCGCGACATCGACGAGGACACCGTCAACTTCTCCGCGAACTACGACGGCAAGACCCTCGAGCCGGACGTCCTGCCATCCCGGTTCCCTAACCTCCTGGTCAACGGCTCGGTGGGCATCGCAGTGGGCATGGCGACCAACATCCCCCCGCACAATCTGCGCGAGGTAGCGTCCGGTGCGATGTGGGCGCTGGAGAACCCCGAGGCGTCCCGCGACGAGCTGCTCGAGGCACTGCTGCAGCGGATCAAGGGACCCGACTTCCCGACGGGAGCGCAGATCCTCGGAATCAAGGGTGTGCAGGACGCCTACCGCACGGGTCGCGGCTCGATCACCATGCGCGCCGTGGTGAGCGTCGAAGAGCTCCAGGGGCGCACCTGCCTTGTCATCACCGAACTGCCGTACCAGGTGAACCCGGACAACCTCGCGGTGAAGATCGCCGACCTGGTCAAGGAGGGGAAGCTGAGCGGCATCGCGGACATCCGGGACGAGACATCCGGCCGAACCGGCCAGCGTCTCATCGTCGTCCTCAAGCGTGACGCGGTCGCAAAGGTCGTGCTCAACAACCTTTACAAGCACACTCAGCTGCAGGAGAACTTCGGCGCGAACATGCTCGCGATCGTCGACGGAATTCCTCGGACACTCCCGATCGACGGGTTCATCACCGCGTGGGTCAGCCACCAGATCGAAGTCATCGTACGACGCACGACATTCCGGCTTCGCAAGGACGAGGAACGCGCACACATCCTGCGGGGGTACTTGAAGGCGCTCGACGCGCTCGACGCGGTCATCGCGCTCATCCGCCGGTCCGCTACCGTCGAAGACGCCCGCGACGGGCTGATCGAGCTCCTCACCATCGACGAACTTCAGGCTCGCGCCATCCTGAGCATGCAGTTGCGTCAACTCGCGGCACTCGAACGACAAAAGATCATCGACGAGGCAGACCTCATCGAGAAGCGGATCGCCGACTTCAAGGACATCCTCGCGACTCCCCAGCGCCAGCGCGACATAGTCATGCAGGAGCTGACCGAGATCGTCGACAAGTACGGCGACGACCGCCGCACCGAGATCATCTTCGGCTTCGATGGCGACGTGAACGTCGAAGACCTCATTCCCGAAGAGGAGATGGTGCTCACCGTCACGCGGGGCGGCTACATCAAGCGCACACGCAGCGACAACTACCGCAGCCAGCACCGGGGCGGAAAGGGCGTCAAGGGGGCCCAGCTGCGGGCGGATGACGTCGTGGAGCACTTCTTCGTCACGACCACCCACCACTGGCTGCTGTTCTTCACCAACAAAGGGCGTGTCTACCGCGCGAAGACCTACGAGGTGCAGGAGGCGGGGCGTGACGCGAAGGGCCAGCACGTCGCGAACCTGCTGGCGATGCAGCCAGACGAGGAAATCGCCCAGGTACTGGACATCCGCGACTACGCCGTCGCCCAGTACCTCGTTCTCGCCACCCGAAGAGGGCTGATGAAGAAGACCGCTCTGACCGAGTACGACACGAATCGCACGGGTGGGATCATCGCGATCAACCTGCGCGAGGACGACGAACTCGTGTCGGCGATGCTCGTCGAGGTTGACTCCGACCTGCTGCTCGTCTCTCGCAAGGGAATGTCGATTCGCTTCACGGCGACGAATGAGGCGCTTCGCCCGATGGGGCGCTCGACCTCGGGCGTCATCGGCATGAACTTCCGCGGAGACGACACACTGCTCGATGCCTCGGTCGTCTCCGACGAGGGATATGTCTTCGTGGTCACTGAGGGCGGCTACGCCAAACGGACGAGCGTCGACCAGTATCGTGTGCAGAATCGCGGCGGGCTCGGGATCAAGGTCGCGAAGCTCGCGGAGAACCGCGGCGATCTGGCCGGCGCCCTCATCGTCGATGAGGCCGATGAGGTGCTCGTGGTACTCGAAAGCGGCAAGGTGGTACGCTCGTCTGTCGCTGAGGTCCCGGCCAAGGGTCGCGACACGATGGGTGTCGTGTTCGCGCGGTTCGCGGATGATGACAGAATCATCGAAGTAGCCAAGAACATCGAACGCAACCTCGTTGCTCAAGGTGTGGAAGCCCTGGTTGCCGATCCGGCACAGGGGCAGGGTTCGGCAGGTGGGGAAGACTCGGCTGGAGCAGGTCCGGTCGAGGAAGTTGCAGCCGCCGATGGCCTGGCTGGGAAGGACGAAGCATCAGATGAGTAGCGTCGCCGAGAAACTTCAGCGCAAGGCACCCAAGAAGGCGAACACCAAGCAGGTGCGCCTCAAACTGGTCTACCTCGACTTCTGGTCGCTTGTGAAACTATCGTTCCTGACCGCGATTTGCCTCGGTATCGTACAGGTCGTGGTCGCCGTCCTCGTCTGGCTGATCCTCGAGTCGACGGGCATCTTCGGCGTGCTCAATGACCTGTTCCGACAGATTCTCGGCGACGAGACGTTCAGTGTCACCGACATGTTCTCCTTGCCTCAGGTCGCGTTGTTCGCCCTCGTCGTCGCCGCGCTCAACGTCGTCATCGGCACGGCCCTCGGTGCGGTGTTCGCTCTGCTCTACAACCTGGCCGCGCGTCTCACCGGCGGACTGCTCGTCGGATTCCAGAACTCATAGGCTCGATTCGGGAAAAGTCGTAGGGTGCGATACTCTCGTATCTGCCCTGCGGGGCTATAGCTCAGGCGGTTAGAGCGCTTCGCTGATAACGAAGAGGTCCCTGGTTCGAGTCCAGGTAGCCCCACTAGGGAATGTCCGTGTGCAGCGGACATCCCACGGGGACGTAGCTCAATTGGCAGAGCACCGCCTTTGCAAGGCGGGGGTTAGGGGTTCGATTCCCCTCGTCTCCACTCGATCCGTGTGTCGGTCCGCGTCGGACCAGCCACCCGGCACGAAAAAGCGCCCCCGGTCGATGACCAGGGGCGCTTTTCACGTGTCCGAGCTACTTCGGCGGAACCTCGGTGTCATCCGTATCGTCGAGCACCCACAGCTCGTCGTCGGCCCTCAACGTCTGCCAGGCGGCGTAGGCCACTCCTGCCACAGCGACGACGCCGAGAACGATCAGGGCGTAGCCGCCGAATCCCATCCGCGCTTTCGGCGCAGGCTTCACCAGTCCGACCTTCGTGCCCATCTTGCCGTAGGCCTTAGATGCCTCCGCAAAGGCCTTGGTCGCGTTCGCGCTCACCCGGTCACTCGTCGAATGCACGTGCCTGACGATCTCACGCACCCGGGGGTCCTTCGACACCTCGAGGGTCGCGAGCGCTCCGGCGAGGGCGGAGGACACCCCAGGCAGCACCTCATGCACGACCCTGTGTCGCACGTCACCCACGGCCGTCTTCGTGGCGGTGTAGCCCGTGGTGACGACAGGCACGATGTGTTGGTCGACCGCTCCGCGAACGCGCGGCACGAACTCTTCCCTGGACGCATTGCTCAACTGTCGACGCGCTTCACGCACCACGTCGCTGGCGCGCTCCAGAACGTCTCTCTGTTCGTCCCACAGATCCGCGGCGCTGTGCTTCAGCTTCTTGAGCTCTTTTCCGCGTTTACGTGACAGTCCCATGAGACAAACCTCCGGTCGTGGTGAAGCGAACGGACCCATCCTTTCACGGTGGGCGCTGGCAACCAACACCGCAATTCCTGTGCGATCGCTGAGCGCAAGCGCGGCTATGGAAGGATGGAGGCATGTCAAAGCACACTCATGTCGCCACCCTGAACACCAATCTCGGCCCGATTCGCGTCAACCTTCTGGGCAATCATGCTCCGAAGACCGTGGCCAACTTCGTCGGCCTCGCAACGGGTGATATCGAGTGGACCCACCCCGCGACCGGCAAGGTGTCGAAGGACAAGCTGTATGACGGTGTCGTTTTCCACCGCATCATCGACAACTTCATGATCCAGGGCGGCGACCCGCTCGGCCAAGGGACCGGTGGTCCTGGCTATCAGTTCGACGACGAGATCCATCCAGAACTGACGTTCTCGGAGCCGTACGTCCTCGCGATGGCGAACGCCGGCATTCAGGGCGGACGAGGCACAAACGGTTCGCAGTTCTTCATCACCACCGTGCCGACGCCGTGGCTCCAGGCTAAGCACACCATCTTCGGCGAGGTGGCCGATGAAGAGTCGCGCGAAGTGGTCAAGAAGATCGAAGCGGTCGACAAGGACGCTCGTGATCGACCCCGCGAAGACGTCGTGATCGAAAGCATCAGTGTCGACGAGGTCTGAGCCGCACGGCTCGATGCGGCGATGACCGACGCCAGCGGCGCGGCCAACCACTGCTACCGGCATCCCGACCACGAGAGCTATATCCTCTGCCAACGCTGCGGTCGCACCATCTGCCCGGCCTGCCGGACCGAGGCCGCTGTGGGATTCCACTGCCTGGAGTGTGTTCGTGAGGGTCGCGCGAACACCCCCAGGACGAAGTCGAGACTACTCACATCGCTGAAGCGGGCGGAAGGCGCCCCGGTCGTCACCTACTCACTGATCGGGCTGACCGCGCTCGTCTACCTGCTCCAGCTCGTGTCATCCGGATTGGTCGGCGCTTTGTTGACCTATCGTCCCCTCTTCACGGAGATAATGCCGTGGACCATGATCACGTCGGTGTTCGCGCACGGGTCGTTCCTGCACATCCTCTTCAACATGTTCTCGCTGCTCATCTTCGGTCGGATCCTCGAGCCGATGCTCGGCAGATTGCGCTTCCTCGCGTTGTACCTGATCAGCGGTTTCGGTGGATCGGTCGCGGTGCTGCTCCTCAACCCGGCAGGCGGTGTGCTCGGAGCCTCCGGCGCGGTGTTCGGCCTGTTCGCGGCGTTCTTCGTGATTCAGCGGGGGCTCGGCGGCAATGGGACGCAGCTGCTGGTGCTGATCGCCATCAACCTTACGATCGGTTTCCTGCCCGGCTCGAACGTGTCCTGGCAGGCGCATCTCGGGGGTCTCGCAGTCGGGGCGCTGATGGCGTTCCTGTTCATGAAGACACGGGGACCGCGGCACCGCAACCGTCAGATTCTGATGACCTGCTCGGTGCTCGCCGCTCTCATCATCGTCTCGACCCTAGCTGCGACGACGCTCACCTGACGCGAACCGGAACCGTCTCGAGAGAGTTATCCACAGGTTCCTCCACATTGGGGATAATTACAGGCATGTAATTGTCCGCGTTGTGGAGGACTCGGCGGGGGACACTTCGGGGTACAAGAGCGGGACGGTCAGCGCCAGCGTGTCGTCATCAGGAATCCGAGAAACAGGATTCCGAACCCGACGAGAATGTTCCCATCGCCGAGCTGCTGGATGGGCAGCGTGGTGCCGCTCACGTAGAACACGATGATCCAGGCGAGGCCGACGAGCATGAGGCCGAACATGATCGGCTTGAACCATACGGGATTGGGCGCGTCGTCGCCAGCGCGCTTCTCCGGGCGCTGGTCCGCACCGCCGATCGGGGTCGCAGCGACTGACTTGCTTCGGTCGTTCGATCTGGCCATTCCGGCATTCTACGCGATCGCAGGGCGAACCGGCCGAGCGGCGGCCGGCAGTCCCATCGGCGAGAGTAGGATTCTGCAGTGACCATCCGGGACAGATCCGCCGTGCGCGTGCGACATTCCCGCCCTGACGTTCTCGGGGTGATCGGGGAGTTACTGGTTACCGCCGGCGTCTTCGTCTTCCTTTTCCTTGGTTGGCAGCTCTGGCTCAACGATCTGATCGTCGGAGGCGAGCAGCGGGAAGAGGCCATCGCGCTCAGTCGGGAACTGGGTTCGAGCGCCATTCCGGCCACCCCGGTGGCGCCGGGCACCGATTTCGGCGATCCGGTGATCAGTCCGGTCGCGGCGGACACGGCTTTGTTCGCCAACATCTACGTGCCTCGGTTCGGCGCCGACTATGTCCGGACGATCGCTGAGGGTGTTCATGCCAGCAGGGTGCTCACCACAGGCGCCGGGCACTATCCCGAGACCCAGATGCCGGGTGAGGTCGGGAACTTCGCTATCGCGGCCCATCGCACGACTTGGGGGGCGCCGTTCAATAAGATCGGCGAACTCCAGGTCGGCGACAAGATCTACGTGCAAACGGCCGAGGGCTGGTACACCTACCTCTTCAGGTCGCTCGAGTACGTGCCGCCAACCGGCGTCGGTGTGCTGGAGCCCGTGCCGCAACAGGTCGGGGTCGCCTCGACCGACCGACTGATCACCCTGACCAGCTGCAATCCATTGCTCTCTGCGGCAGAACGCATCATCGCCTACGGGCTCTTCGACTCCTGGCGGCCGAGATCGGCAGGACCACCAGCGGAAATCGCCGCGCTCGCCCAGGGCGAGGTGTAGCCCGTGTACGCAGCTCTGTGGAGGGCACTGCCGGGCCCGACCTGGCTCCGTGTGATCCTCGCGCTCCTGATCGTGACCGCCGTGCTTGCGGCCTGCCTCTTCTTCGTCTTTCCGTGGATCAACAGCTTTGTCTCGGTAACCGACGTTACGGTGGAGCGATGACCCGTGTCCTCGTCGTCGACAACTACGACAGCTTCGTCTATACCCTGAACGGCTACCTCCTCCAATTGGGAGCCGAGACCACCGTCGTGCGCAATGACGCCTTCGCGGCGGCGGACGCGGCTGCAGTTCTCGCCGACTACGACGCGGTACTGCTCTCGCCCGGGCCGGGAACGCCCGCGGCGGCAGGGGTTTCGATCCCCGTCGTCTTGTCGGCGCTCGAGTCGGGTCAGCCGCTCCTCGGGGTCTGCCTCGGGCACCAGGCCATCGCCGAGGCGCTGGGAGCCACCGTCACACACGCGGACGAGCTCATGCATGGAAAGACCTCGCTAATCACCCACGATGACAGCGACTTCTACGCGAATGTGCCTCAGCCGTTCACCGCGACACGGTATCACTCGCTCGCGGTCGTCGATGGAACGGTTCCACGCGAACTCACGGTGACGTCGAGGACCGCCGGCGGTGTGATCATGGGCGTTCGGCACGAACAGGCCCCCGTATACGGAGTGCAGTTCCATCCGGAGTCGGTGCTCACTGAGGGCGGCTACCTCATGCTTGCGAATTGGCTCGCGGTGGCCGGACTGCCGGCGGCGCAACAGGCCGCGGTGGGGCTCACGCCCCTGCTGCACCGCCCCTGATGCAGCCTCAGGTCAAGCGTTACGGGTCCGGGTGAGGCGCTAGCCCGAACAGTAAGTCAGGCTTACGTCCGACCTCTGCGGACGGTCACCGGCGGGAAGCGACTGCGAGGTGACCCCTCCGCCAGTGCAGCTGCCGTCCGCGATGGGGGTGATGTTCAGCTCGAGCCGCCCGAGCGCGGCGTTCGCCGACGCGATCGGCTGTCCGACGACCGAAGGAACCTGCACGAGGCCGTTGCTCACCACGAGATCGACCGTGTCGCCCTCGCGCACCGACGAACCCGAGGCTGGGGCGCTCTCGATGACAGCCCCGGCGGGAACCGATGTGGAGTACTCCTGCCGGGTGACGCCGTACTCGAGGTTTCTGGCCGCGATGGCCTCTTTCGCCGCCTCTTCGCTCATCTGGTCCAGACGCGGAACAGTCGTCGGATTCTTTCCAGCCGAGACGTAGACCCGAACCACCTGATCGGGGCTCACCTTGGTGCTGGCCGCAGGGTCGGTGCTGATGATCGTTCCTTCTGCCACCGTCTCGCTGGGTTGGCCGAGTTCCACCGGGACGAGCTTGAGACGGGTGAGGGTAGCGGCACCGCTGTCGTACGTCGCCCCGACGACGTCGGGCACGGTCACGGAGAGGTTCGGGCCGAGCGCCTGAGGTTCGTCGGGCAGGTTCACGACCCAGATCATCACGGCGATCAGGATGGTGGCCATCAGGGCCACCCCTGCCCAGATCCAAGCCACTGGCGGACGCGCCTGAGTGCGGGTGGCCTGATCGTCGTCAGCCAAAGACAGCTGGCGCAAAGCGGCGTCGGAGCCGGCCGTGGCGCTGGGGTTGACGCCGAAGAGGGTTGCGCTGAAATCGGCGGGTGGAAGCCTGCGGGTCGGAACGTTTCCGGATTCGGCGGCCTCGACATCCGCCCGGAACTCCGCGGCGGTCTGGTAACGCTCGAACTTGTCCTTCTTCAGCGAATGCAGAACGAGCGCGTCGAGCGCGGGGGAGACCCGCGGGTTGAGACTCGACGGGGCGACGGCCGCCTCACTGATGTGCTGGTAGGCAACCGCCGCGGCGCGCTCTCCCCGGAACGGCGGACGGCCGGTGAGCAGCTCGAAGAGGACGACACCGGTGGAGTACAGGTCGGTGCGCGCATCGACGGTCTCGCCCCGAGCCTGCTCTGGAGAGAAGTACTGGGCCGTTCCGAGGATCGCCCCTGTCTCCGCGACCGTTGCCGAATTGTCTGACACCGCGCGCGCGATGCCGAAGTCCATGACCTTGACGTGGCCGTTCTGGGTGATCATGATGTTGCCGGGTTTGATGTCGCGATGAACGAGTAGAGCACGATGGCTGTACTCGAGGGCGGTGAGCACCTGGGATGTGATGCGGATGGCTTCGCTCGGATCGAGCGGGCCGTCGGCGATGATGTCCTTCAGTAGTCGGCCATCGACGTACTCCATGACGATGTACGGCACCTGCCGTTCGATCCCGTTCGCATCGGCCGACGTCTCTTCGCCGGCATCGAATACCCGCACGATGGTCGGATGCGCCATACGCGCCGCCTTCTGTGCCTCTTCACGGAACAGCAGCCGGAACTTCGGGTCGGTAGCGAGCGAGGGCTTGAGTAACTTGATCGCCACACGCCGGCCGAGTCGGCTGTCGAGGCCGACGTGGACGTCGGCCATTCCACCTCGCCCGATCAGGTCACCGATCTGGTACCGGCCCGCAAGCAGGCGGGGGCCATCGGTCTCGGGTCGATCTTCTGGACCCTGGGAATCTTCTGTGCCCAGTTTACCGGGAGCTGTATCCGGCATCTTCAGGCGCCCGGGGTGATGTCGATGGCGCCGTCACCGACGGGCTCCGCGTAGGCAATGGCGAGCGGATCGGACGATTCGGACGGAACTCCGGAGCACTGGGCCAGGTAGGACACGGTGGTTGTTCCCGACTCACCGCTCCCGAGCGTCACCTGGAGCGCCGAGGTAGATCCGGGCACAGGATTGCCCGGAGTGAAGGTTCCGTTGTCGACGGTCACGGTGTACGCGGTCAACGAAGTTCCGGACGGGCAGCCGCCGTAGGCGGGGATTTGAACTTCGACCTGGTCTCCCGGCTCGTGGGGGCCCGGTGCGGCGGTGGGCGCCCCCGGCTTCCCCGGTGCCGGAACCGCCGTGTACACCTGCAGGTTGATGGTGGAGCCGTTCGGCACGTTTCCCCGCGGACTGATGCTGTAGACCGTGCCCTCCTGCTGGGGTGTCTCTGCGGCGTTGCCGTCGGCGGCCACGGGGTTGAGGCCGAGCTCGGTCAGTTGCCGGATCGCCTCTTCCTCGGTCAGCCCGATGAATTGCGAGCCGTCGCCTAGTGGAACCGTGTCGCTTTCTGTCGGGGTCGGCGAGGGGGTGACACTCGGCGAGCTGGATGCCGGCGGAGTCACGCTCTGCGACGGGGCGCTCTGTTCGCCTCCATTGTTCGAGAGCACCGCGATGAGGGTGCCGATTATCACGAGCGCGAGGATGCCGAGCAGTGCGATGAGCGGCCAGGTCCACGGGCTTCGAGACCTCGTGTCGGTTGCGCCGGTTCGCGGTTCGCCGGTGACCGTACTGGCGGACGTGATGAGTCGGGTGGCCTGGGTGGGGGCGGCGCCGTAAGGGGTGGCCATCGCGGCCGTCTGCACTCCGCCGCCGATGATTGCGGGGACCGCCGCTGCCGCCCCCGCGGTGTCTCCGCGCCTCAGCGCCTGCGCAGCCCGCGCGAGGTGCGCTGCCGACGCCGGTCGGTCGCTGGGCCTCTTCGCTATCGAGGCATAGACGAGGTTGCGCACGGGCTCCGACACCGTCGCCGGAAGGTCCGGAGGCGTCTCGTTGATTTGGGCCATGGCGATCGCCACTTGCGACTCGCCAGTGAACGGTCGCCTGCCCGCGAGGGCCTCGTAGGCGACGATGCCGAGCGAGTAGATGTCGGTCGTCGGGGACGCTGAGTGACCGCTCGCCTGTTCCGGGGACAGGTACTGAACGGTACCCATGACCTGGCCGGTCGCGGTGAGGGGCACCTGATCGGCGATCCTCGCGATTCCGAAGTCGGTGATCTTGACGCGACCGTCCGGGGTGATGAGCAGATTTCCGGGCTTGATGTCGCGGTGCACGAGGCCCGCGGCATGGGCGGCATGCAGGGCGGATGCTGTCTGGGCCACGATGTCGAGCACCCGGTCGGCGGGCAGCACGCGCTCGCGCTCCAGGATGGTGGAAAGGGCCTCGCCGGGAACGAGTTCCATGACGAGGTAGGCGCTGCCTTCCTCTTCTCCGTAGTCGAAGACGTTCGCGATGCCCTCGTGATTCACCAGTGCGGCATGGCGCGCCTCGGCTCGGAATCTCTCGAGGAATCCCGGGTCGCCGAGATATTCGTCCTTGAGGATCTTGATGGCGACGGTGCGCCCGATCACGAGGTCGGTCGCCTGCCACACCTCGCCCATTCCGCCGATAGCGACGCGACTGGAGAGTTGGTATCGTCCCCCGAAAGTGAGGCCGCTCGTGGGTCTCATTTGTTCAGCACCGCCTCTAGGACTCTCTTCGCGATCGGTGCCGCCGTCTCGTTGGCGAAGCCGTCCTGGTTCTCGACAACGACTGCCACGGCAATCTGTGGGTCTGCAGCCGGGGCGAAACCAGTGAACCACAGGGTGTTCGACGCCCCGTCGTTTTGTGCCGTCCCGGTCTTACCAGCAACTTCGACTCCGTTTATTCTTGCATTACTGGCGGCCCCGTTGCTCACGTTGCTGACCATCAGCCCCGTCATCGTCGCGGCCGTGGCCTCGCTTATCGGCTGGTCGAGCACCGTCTCCTGAAAAGGCTCCAAAACCGTGAGGTTGGGCGCCGTGATCGACTCGACGAGGGTGGGTTGCATCAGTCGACCTCCATTGGCGATCGCGGCAGACATCATGGCGACCTGCAGCGGCGTCACGCGTACGCTTGCCTGCCCGAACGACGAGAGGTAGAGCTCTGGTTCGTTCATCTCGTCCTCCGGAAACACGCTCGGGGTCACCCTCTGCGGAATGTTGAGGGGCTGCTCGAAACCGAATGCCTCGGTGTAGTCCGCGAGAACATCCTTGCCGAGGGCCGCACCGAGTTGGGCGAACGTGATGTTGCAGCTGAGCCGGAGGGCGGTTGCAAGAGTCACGGTCTCACCGCCACCGCAATTGCCGCCCTCGGCATTGCTGATCGTATTCTCCGACTGTGGAAGCTGAAGCGTCGGAGGGTTGGGGAACTCGCTCTGCGGCGTGAACTGTCCGCTGTCGATCGCAGCTGCCGCGACGAGGGGCTTGAAGACCGATCCGGGTGCGTAGAGGTCGCCGGCGATCGCGCGATTGACCAGCGGCCGACCCGGGTCGGCGATCAGCGCGTCGTACGCCTCGATGACCGCGCCGTTGTCGTGCACCGCGAGCCGGTTCGGGTCGAAGGCGGGCTTGGACACCATGGCGAGGATGGCGCCGGTGGCCGGATCTATCGCTACGACGGAGCCTGTGTTGTCACCCAAGGCGTCCCAGGCGGCCTGTTGCACGACCGGATCGATTGTGACCTCGACGGCCGCGCCCTTCGGGTTCACGCCGGTGACCAGTGCGTTGAACTGGTCGAGGAACTGGTCGTTCGCTGTGCCACTGAGGTAGTCGTTGAGCGATCCCTCCAAACCCGAGTTGCCCTGGTTGAGGGTGAGGTATCCGGTGACCGACGAATAGAGATCCGGGCTGCTGTACACCCGCTGGAACTTGTACTCGTCGTCGACAAGCACCGATTCGGCGATCGCGACCCCGTCGACGAGAATCGGCCCTCGCTCGGCGGAATAGCTCGCGTAGAGCGTGCGCGTGTTGCGGCTGTCCACCCGCAAATTATCGGTTTGGAACACGGCGATGACCGTACTCGACCCGAAGAGCGCCACGAACATGAGCAGCACGATCACGCTCACACGCTTCAGTTCCTTGTTCACGGGTCGACCACCAGTCTCGGCTGATTACGTACGGTATCCGATAGTCGCAGCAGCAGCGCGGCGATGATCCAGTTGGCTACGAGCGATGATCCACCCGCCGCCATAAACGGTGTGGTCAACCCGGTGAGCGGGATCACCCGGGTGATCCCGCCGATCACGATGAAGACCTGCAGGGCCATGACGAAGGCCAGTCCGATGCCGAGCAGGCGACCGAAGTCATCCTGTCCGGCGAATCCGATCCGGAATCCCCGGGAGACGAATAGTAGGAACAGGGCGAGGATCGCGAACAGCCCGGTGAGTCCCAGTTCCTCGCCGAGGCTCGCGACGATGAAGTCACTTTCGGCGAACGGCACGATTCCCGGGCTTCCCTTGCCGAGCCCGGTGCCGATCAGGCCGCCGTCGGCAATGCCGAAGATGCCCTGCACAAGCTGGTAACTGCCGCCGGCCTGCCCGTAGACCTCGTTGTTGAAGGCGTCGAGCCATCCATTGAAGCGACTGTTCACGTAGCCGAGCAGCTGGCTGGCGGCGATCGCGCCGCCGATGAACATCGAGAGCCCGAGCAGCACCCAGCTCAGCCGTCCGGTCGCGACATAGATCATGACGAGAAACAGTCCGAAGTACAGCAGCGACGTGCCGAGGTCGCGTTGAAACACGAGCACGCCCATCGCCGCGACCCAGATCACGAGGATCGGCCCGAGATCGCGAACCCGGGGGAACCTGATTCCTAGAATCTTCTTGCCGACCATCGACAGGCTGTCCCGCGCGGTTACGAGGTATCCGGCGAAGAAGACGGCCAGGGCGATCTTCGCGAGCTCGCCCGGCTGAAACGAGAGGGGGACGCTTCCGTCCTCGCGCTGTGGTCCGATACCGATCCACACGCGCGCGCCGTTGATCTCCCTGCCGATCGGGGTCAGCGGCAGCAGCAGCAGGGCGATGCCGACGAACATCGCGATGTAGCGGTACCGCTGGAGCACGCGGTGGTTCCGGATGACGATCAGCACGACCAAGGCGGCGGCCATCGCCGCGGCCGTCCAAGCCATCTGGCGGATGCCGGACGCCTCCCACCCCTCGCGGCCATTGGCGATGTCGAGACGGTAGATCATGGCGATGCCGATGCCGTTGAGCGTCGTCGCGATGGGCAGGATGAAGGGGTCTGCCTCCGACGCGACGAAGCGCAGCGCGATGTGCATGATGAGCGCGAAGCCCGCGAGGATCGCCGCGTAGGTGAAAATCTCCTGCTGAATCGACCCGATCGCCCCGAGCTGGACGAGGGCGATCGCTCCGCCGTTGATGAGAACGGCGACCACGAGCAGCAGAAGCTCGAGGTTACGCAGCTTGGCTGGAGCCCGCAGGCGGATGCGGATGGTCTCTGTGAGGGTGTTCCGCTGCCCGGCGGGCGCGATGCTACTGGTTGCTGACACTGGAGAGCCGCTCGATGATGTCTTCGGCGTCGGCAAGAGAGCCGGCGTTGATCGTGTTCTCCACAGTCTGGCGAGTATAGGTGGGAAGGTCGTCGAGGCGAACGGGGGTCGTCCGATGCACGCTCGACAGCGCGAGTGGGCCGACATCGGCCTGCACGCCGCGGAAGATCGCGACCGAGGAGCCGTCCGCTCCGACGTAGTAGCGGGTCTGGGTCCACTGGTACGCGAGCACGAGTGCGACGATGAGCGCAATGGCGGCGAGGCCGATCGCGACGAGCCAGGCGATTCGGCGGTTGCGGGCACGCTTGCGGTCCTCGGCGATCAGTTCGTCGAAATACTCCTCCGACTCCGGCTCGAAGTGGGCGTCCTCCGGCGGGGACGGGCGGAGAGGATGAAGCAGGAGTGTCGGCAACCGCAGCGGCCGGCGCGCCGTCTCGGCTTCGAAAGACAGCGGGGCGGCGGCCGACCCGACCACGATGGGCGGGCTTGACGAGGAATCCGTCGATTCGTCGATATTCACGATGACGACGGTCACATTGTCCGGCGCGCCCTGGTCGAGGCTCTCCTTGACGAGTCGGTGCGCTGCGGCATCCGGATCCGTCGTGGAGGTGAGCACATGCAGGATTCTTTCGTCGGACACGTAGCTGCTCAACCCGTCGGAGCAGAGCATCCAGCGATCGCCGGCACGGGTCTCCATGATCGTCGTGTCGATCTCCGGAGCGGCATCCACGTCGCCGAGCACACGCATGAGCACCGAACGACGCGGATGCACCGCCGCTTCCTCTGCCGTGATGCGGCCGGAGTCGACGAGCCGCTGTACGAAGGTGTGATCTGCGGTGATCTGGGACAGTTCGCCGTCGCGAACGAGGTACACGCGGGAGTCGCCGATGTGCGCGATGGCGAGTTCGTTGCCGACACGCAGGATCGCGCTCACCGTCGTGCCCATTCCGGTGAGTTCCTGATGTTCGAAGACCGTCTCGGCGATGAGCGCGTTCGCGGCGAGCAGCGCCGACTGAAGGGCAAACTCGGCGTCCTGCGCGGAGGCGTACCGCTTGTCCGTCTCGATGATGCGTTTGATCGCCATCGCGGAGGCGACATCGCCGCCTGCATGGCCGCCCATCCCGTCGGCCACGACGAAGAGCTGGGCGCCGGCGTATCCGGAGTCCTGATTGTTCGCGCGGATCTTCCCCACGTGGGAAGCGGCCGCACTCTTGCTCGCCGTGGCCATCAGCTACCGCCGGAGTTCAAAACTCGTCGTTCCGATCTTGACGGGGGTGTTGAGCGGTACCTGCGTCGGTACTACCACGCGACCGCCGGCGAGGAACGTGCCGTTCGTCGAGTCGAGGTCCTGAATCACCCAAGAGTCGTTGAGGAGCATGAGCCTCGCGTGATGCGTCGAGGTGTAGTCATCCCGGATGACGAGGCCGCTCTCGCTGGAGCGGCCGATCGTCAAAGGCTGATTTCCAAGCGGCAGCTCGAGGCCCTCTCTTGCGCCGGAGGTGATCACCAGGCGGCTGGCGGACGTCGCCGTTGCGGCGGGTGCGGTGATGTGCGGAAGGGCGTTGGCCGGAGTCTGGACGCGCTGTGACGGAGCGACGGCGGGCGGTGCGCTGGCCGCCGCGAACGGCGCCGCGGGCGCATCCTGGGCCTGTTGGCGGCGCACACGCTGCCCGAACAAATCGGTGCGGAGGGCGTAGACGACGGCGAAGACGAACCCCCACAGCGCAACGAGGAAGGCCAGTCTCAGAATGAGGAGCGTCAGCTCGCTCACTGTCCGGTGCCTCGCTCGCGATCGCTCCTGAGGCGCGTGGAGGGCTGGTCCACGTCGGCGGATTGGGCTAGCACTCGGAAAACAATACGGGTTCTGCCGATGGTGATGATTGAATCGGGGTCGAGCAGCGCCTTCGTGAGCGGTTCGCCGTTGAGCTGTGAACCGTTCGTGGAGCCGAGATCGTTGACCTGCGCCCGCTTGCCGTCCCAGAGCACTTCGACGTGCTTGCGGCTCGTGCCCGTGTCGTCGATGGTGATGTCGGCGTCGCCACCACGGCCGATGACGGTGCGCGCCTTCATGATCGGGTAGCGCCTGCCGGCGACGTCGAGCACAGGAGTCCAGATCACCTCGCCCTTGACGTTCTCCGAGTCGACGCGGATCATGCCCTCGCTGAGCCCGGTGTCTTCGCTTAGCCGGATGCTGATGCCGCCGGCGAACTGATAGCCCTGGGCGGTCGCATGAGTCTGCACCAACTGGGTCAGCTCGTCGATGAGCGTCGGGCCGATGCCTGTCATGCGCTGATAGTCGGTCCGGCCGAGTCGCACGAGGAACTTGTTGGGCACGAGGATGCGCTCGCGACTCACCACGGCCGCCTTGGTGTCGAGCTCGCGGCGGAGGGCGCTCGTGATCTCGATCGGCGCCAGACCACTCTTGAAGGTCTTCGCGAACGCGCCGTTCACGGCGCGCTCGAGACCTCGCTCGAAGTTGTCCAACAGGCCCACGGGTTCCTCGTTCCGGTCATGGCGTGACTCTTGTATGTTAGCCGTCGGGCCTGCTATCGGCCTTTGCCCTGCCCGAGGGCCGTGCCGTGACGTGAAATACCTCCGGCGAATGAAGCGTCCCGTGCCGGCACCGGCTGACCCTTTCGGGTCGTGACATCCGTTGTGCTAATCTCGCCTAGTCTGCGCGAGTGGCGAAATTGGCAGACGCGCACGGTTCAGGTCCGTGTGCCCGAGAGGGCATGGGGGTTCAAGTCCCCCCTCGCGCACCACGGTGAGTTCTGCTCTTGAACTCGTCGAGTCCAGCTCTTGGCTGGCGAAGGCCGATCCGGAGTATTTCCGGATCGGCCTTTGTCGTTCCCGTCGCCGTTTGGTGGCCCACCGGAAGTGGTCACTAGCGCTTCGGAAGTAATGGCGCGCGTTCGTCGTTGACACCGACAAGCAACCGGAAGGACACCTCTTGTCATACATCGTCACCGCTACCACGGGTCACCTCGGCCGCCTCATCGTCGAAGCGCTGCTGGCGCGCGGCGTGACGCCCGCCGGCATCGTGGCCACCGCCCGCAATACAGAGAAGTTGTCGACGTTGTCTGACATCGGAGTCAGGACCGCAGCGCTCGATTATGAGAAGCCCGAAAGCGTGACGGCGATCGTCGAACCTGGCGATGTTCTCATGCTGGTGTCCGGCAGCGAACTCGGACAGCGCGTGCAGCAGCACTCGAACGTGATCACGGCTGCGAAGGAAGCTGGAGTGAGCCGCATCGTGTACACGAGCGCTCCGAACGCCACGACGTCTGATCTGCTGCTGGCGCCTGAACACAAAGCGACGGAGGAGTTCCTGGTCTCCTCTGGCGTACCTTTCACCATCCTCCGAAACGGCTGGTACACGGAGAACTACGCGGGCGAGGTGAGCAAGGCCCGCCAGTCGGGTGAGATCGTCGCGAGCGTCGGTCACGGCAGAGTAGCCAGCGCCAGCCGTGCCGACTACGCGGACGCCGCGGCGGCCGCCCTCTTGGACGATTCGCTTTCCGGCCAGACCCTCGAGCTCTCCGGGGACCGCGCGTGGAGCTTCGATGAGCTGGCGTCGACGATTGGCACGCTCATCGGCAGCGAGGTCGCGTTCCGCAACCTCACGCCGGCCGAGCACGCGGAAATGCTCACCGGGTTCGGGCTCGACGAGCCCACGGTCGCCTTCGTCGTCGGATTGGACAGCAATATCCGTGACGGACTGCTCGGCGAGACGAGCGGCGACCTCGCGCGTCTTACCGGTAAGCCGACGACACCGCTCGCGGTGGGCCTCGCCCCAAGCGTGTGACGCACAGGGGTCCCAATCGCTAACCAGCAATCGTCGCTATCGACCTTTCGCGATAGCCGCCTGACCAGCGCTTTCTTGGCGGCTGAAGGCACCATCAGTGTGCCATGCCGGGTCGAGTTCCTAGTGCTGCCGCCCTGCCCCAAGGTGGACTAGGCGCGCTTCCTCGCGGAGCGGATGAGGACCGCAGCGACGAACAGGATAGCGAGCACCGCCCCACCGATGAAGAGCGAAAGAACCAAGGTGTTCACCAGCTCGGGGGACACGCTCTCGGCCGTGCCGTGTGCTGCATCATTCGACGCCTGGCTGCTCGCCGCCGGAAGCAACTGGAGGATGACGGTGAGCAGGAACACCGACGCCAGCAGGGCCACGGCCGGGAAGCCCGGGCGGATGTGCTGCACGCGTGCTGTTTGATCTGCTGAACTCAAGAACACAACTCACTGTGAGAACTGCACCAGGCGTGCAGATCATCTGAACATAGAGGTTCCACTGACGCGGAAAGCGCGCAACCGCGCGTCTGCCCCGAACTGGGGACGGCCTATTGGCGCCGGAGCGAGGTAGAGCGGCGCCCTCCGATCAAGGCCGGGGCGGCAAACACCGTACGGCAGCCGAGCGGGGTCGCGTGTTACCTTCTGGAATGGCTCGAATCGCGGCGGTCGCTCCGGCACTTCCTGCCTTCGCGTATCCCCAGGCCGAGATCACCGAGACCATCGGTTCTCTCGTCACAGGGGACCCGACTAAGCGTGCCCTGCTCGAGCGGCTCCACGCCGGAAGTCACGTGGATACCAGGCACCTCGTGATGCCCCTGGAGAAGTACCTCCACCCGCAGACCTTCACCCAGTCGAACGACATGTTCATCGACGTTGCGGCCGATCTCGCCGAGCAATCGCTCCGTGCCGCACTGGACACGGCGGGGCTTGAACCCAGCGACATCGACTACGTCATGTTCACCTCGGTGACCGGAATCTCCGCCCCATCCATCGATGCGCTGCTCGTGGCACGGCTCGGACTGCGGCCCGACGTCAAGAGGGTTCCAATGTACGGTTTGGGCTGTGTCGCCGGAGCCGCCGGCATCGCCCGAGTGAACGACTACCTGGCCGGGCATCCGCACGCGGTCGCCGCCCTCGTCGCCGTCGAGCTGTGCTCGCTCACCTTTCAGCGCGACGACGACTCGATGGCCAACCTCGTGGCGACCGGCCTGTTCGGCGACGGCGCGGCATCGGTCCTCATCGTCGGCGACGAGCGCGCGAAACGGATGCCGGTTACCGGCCCGGACATCATCGACACGAGAAGCCAGCTGTACCCGGACACGGAGGAGGTGATCGGGTTCAACGCGAGCGAGACGGGGTTTCGGATCGTGCTCACCGCCCGGGTGAGCGAGATCGTCGAGAAGAACTTCGGGAGCGACGTCGCCGCGTTCCTCCGCGAGAACGGCTGCTCCGTGGACGAGATTGAGCGCTGGGTCGCGCATCCCGGCGGCCCGCGAGTGCTCGAGGCCTTCTCGACGGCCCTCGGTCTCGCCGACGGGACGCTCGACATCAGTTGGAACTCGCTCGCCCGCGTCGGCAACCTGTCGTCCGTGTCCGTGCTGCATATCCTCGCCGACTCGCTCGACGAGGGCGTTCAGAGAGCGGGTGAGAACACCCTGCTCTTCGCCCTCGGACCGGGCATCTCGGCGGAGCTCGTTCTGCTGCGTTGGCCGACGTGATCGCATACACGTTCCTGATTCTCGTGACCGGGGTGGAACGCATCGTGGAGCTCATCGTGTCCGTGCGAAACGCGCGCTGGGCGTTCGCCCGTGGAGGGGTGGAGTACGGCAGGGGGCACTTCCCGTTCATGGTCGCCCTGCACACCGGCCTGCTGCTCGCCTGTCTCGCGGAGGTGTTCCTGCTCGACCGGCCGTTCCATCCCCTGCTCGGCTGGCCCATGCTCGTGATTGTCCTGCTGTGTCAGGTTGCGCGCTACTGGATCATCGGATCTCTCGGGCGCCAGTGGAACGCCCGCGTGATCGTCGTTCCGGGACTCGGCCGCGTCGTGCGCGGGCCATACCGCTTCTCGTGGCTGCGGCATCCGAACTATCTCGTCGTCGTGATCGAAGGAATCGCGCTCCCTCTCGTGCACACGGCATGGATCACCGCCATCGTCTTCACGGTGCTCAACGCGATACTGCTTCTCCGGTTCCGGATCCCGACCGAGAATCACGCCCTCGCGTCCCTCGACCCGCCGGCCTTCCGCACGCCATGACGCACGACGTCGACGTGCTGGTGGTCGGCGGCGGGCCGATCGGGCTCGCGGCCGCGATCGAGGCACGGATGCTCGGACTCACCGCCGTCGTCGTCGAGCCGCGAGAGCCGGGCATCGACAAGGCGTGCGGCGAGGGACTGATGCCCGGAGCCGTGCCCGCCCTCGCTCGCCTGGGAGTTGTGCCGGAGGGCTACCCGATTCGAGGTGTCGCCTACCAGTCCTCGCGAAGGCGGGCCGAGCATCGTTTCCGGTCGGGGCACGCGCTGGGGGTTCGCCGGACGGTGCTCAGTGTGACGCTGTCGGCCCGCGCAGAGGCGGTCGGTGTCGTTCGACTTCCGGCGCGGGTCGAGTCGATCTCGCAGGATCCCTCGGGCGTCGCCGCGGCCGGGCTCCGAGCGCGTTATCTGCTCGGCGCGGACGGGCTGCACTCCACCGTGCGTGAACTCGTCGGGCTGGGCGTCGGAGTTCCTCCCGAGGGTCGCCGTTTCGGCCTGCGACGGCACTTCCTCGTCGCGCCGTGGAGCGACTGCATCGAGGTGCACTGGACCCGCGACGTCGAGGCGTACGTGACTCCCGTCGCCGCGGACACGGTCGGGGTTGCGATCCTCGGACCGGTCGGCACGAGCTTCGACGCGGCGCTCGCGACGATCCCGGCGCTTGCGGAACGGGTTGCCGGTGGGGTGCCGGCGAGTTCGCTGCGTGGCGCTGGCCCGTTCCACCAGCGGACCGTTCGGCGTTCGGTCGGTCGGGTGATGCTCGTCGGCGACGCATCCGGTTACGTCGACGCCATCACGGGGGAGGGTATCCGGGTCGGCCTTGCGCAGGCGCGCGCCGCGATCGAGTGCATATCGGCGGCGCGTCCCGGTTTCTACGAGCGAGAATGGATGCTGCGCACGCGCGATTTCCGGCTGCTGACCGGGGGAGTCGTGGCTCTCGGTGCCTCTGCATTTCGGGCTGGGATCGTGCCGGCCGCGGTGGCGTTTCCGCGGGTGTTCGGCGGGATCGTGGAGCGTCTCGCGCGGTGAGCACCTCACCGCGGTCGCTCACCGGGTGAACCCGGGCCGAATCAGCGAAGTGGGGCTACCGCGCAGGTCCGCTTCGCCCGGGTCGCCCTCTACCTGCCGAGCAGGAGGGGAACGAGCTGCTCGGGGGCCTGTACCACCTCGATCGTTCCGACGTGCTCGGCCGGAGAACCGTACCCCCACTCAACGAAGATCGTCGGCACACCGTTCGCCGCGGCACCCTCCACGTCGTGCTTGCGGTCTCCGACCATCACAGGCCTGGATACATCCGCCCCGAGGGCCTTCAGTCGCACGAGCGCCTCGGCGATCACGTCCGCCTTTGCGCTGCGCACCTCGTCGGCGGAGGCGCCGGTAATCACGTCGAAGTACTGGGTGAGGTTCGCATTGTCGAGCATCACGGCCGCGGGAAACTCCGGCTTGGAAGTGGCGAGCGACAGAAGCAACGGGCTCTTGTGGATCGCGCGGAGCACCTCCGGAATTCCCGGGTAGACCGAGCTGTTCGAGGTGCCGTTCTCGAGGTAGTGACGACGGTAGATCGCGAGGGCCTGCGCGGACTCCTCATGCGTCATCCCGGCGAGGTCGCGGAACGAGTCGAGGATCGGCGGCCCGACATACTCGAGCAGTTCGGCGGCGGACGGCACAGGCTTGCCGAGCTCCTCGAACATGAGCCCGAGGCTAGCCGTGATGCCGGGGGCGGAGTGCGTGATCGTGCCGTCGAGGTCGAAGAGGATGCAGGTCCAGTCGGTATTCATCCATCCCAGCCTATTCGCGCCACGCCATCCTGCTTCCTCGCGCAATCCGGGAATCTTCGTCGTGGAAGTAGCGGAATCGGCTCCGATCCCCGTAACGAACAGGAATCAGCGCGGAAGTTCCTGAATTGCGGGGGAGAGGGTATCCGAGGGACTCAGAACAAGCGGGAGTGGCTGTCGTCGAGGCCGCGCATCTCGTCGTAGTCCAGGGTGACGCACCGGATGCCGCGATCCAGCGCGAGCGTGCGAGCCTGTGGTTTGATCTCCTGCGCTGCGAACACCCCCGCGACCGGCGCGAGCAACGGATCACGATTCATGAGCTCGAGGTAGCGGGTGAGCTGTTCCACGCCGTCGATGTCGCCGCGGCGCTTGATCTCCACCGCCACCGAGCGGCCGGAATCATCCGTCGCCAGGATATCGACCGGTCCGATGGCGGTCATGTATTCGCGACGCACGAGCCGGTATCCGTCCCCGAGCAGGCCGATCTGCTCGGCAAGGAGCTTCTGCAAGTGCGACTCGACGCCGTCCTTCTGCAGGCCGGGGTCGACACCGCGCTCGTGCGCGGAGTCATGCAGGATCTCGTGAATCTGGATGACCAGCAGGTCCCCAGTCTTCGCCTGGGTCACCCTCCAGGTCTCAGTGACGCCTGCCTCGAGCTGCAGCTTGTCGGGGTCCAGCACGGAAACCGAGCAGGGCGGGCTCATCCAGATGAGCGGCTTGTAGCTCAGCGAATCGCTGTGCACGAGCACGCTGCCGTCGGCCTTGAGTAGCAGGAGCCGGTTCGCGAGCGGCAAATGAGCGCTGAGGCGCCCGGCATAGTCGACGGAGCAGCGGGCGATGACGAGACGCACTTATCTGTTCGCTTCCTTCGAGGGGCGGTCGGACGGTTGCGGGTCGCGGTGACCCGAGTTCTGTGGCTCGCTCGCCGTCGGGGCGCCGACCTGATCGCTCCTAGCCTCACCGCGTGGCTCCCGCGCCGCGTGCGACACCACCCCCGCGACCGCGACGAGGACCAGCACCACGAGCATCCCGTTCAGGACGCCGAAGCCTTCGGCGAGGAATCCGATCACCGGGGGACCGACGAGGAAGGCCATGTAGCCGATCGTCGCGACGACGCTCACGCGACCGGCAGCCTTCTTCGGATCGTCCGCCGCTGCAGACATCCCGACCGGGAAGCCGAGCGAGGCGCCCAGACCCCACAACACAACGCCGGCAATCGCGATCCAGACGATCGGCACGAAGATGAGCAGGAGCAAACCGATCGCCGCGAGGACCGCCGAGCCCCGCAGCACGGGCACTCGCCCGAACCGATCGAGGATCGGTACGCCGGCGAGGCGTCCGACGGTCATCGCCGTCACGAACACGCCGAAGACCACCGCTCCCGTTCCCGCATCGGTGCCGTGGCCGTTGACCATCGCGTAGGCGAGCCAGTCATTGGCGGAGCCCTCGGCGAAGGCCATGCCCAGGACGATGAGTCCGATGAGCAACGTGCTTCCGTCGCGCCAGGCTCCGAGTCGTTCGCGCCAGCTCTGCGCAGGGGACTCCTTCGTGTGATGATCCTCGACGATCACGGTTTCCGGGACCAGGTGGCGCACGGTGACGAAAGCGGCCGCGATCATGAGCACGGCGAGAGCACCGATGTGCACGTCCAGCGGGACGGCCAGGAACTCGGCCAGTGCGCCGAGCGCCGCGCCGAGCATCGTTCCGATACTGAAGAAAGCGTGGAAGACGGGCATGATCGTGCGTCCGAGCGCGCGCTCGTTGGCCGCGCCGGACACGTTCATGGCGACGTCGCAGATCCCCATCGAGGCGCCGTAGACCATGAGTCCGATGAAGGAGACCGCGAACACCTGCAGGGTAGTGGCACCGAACGCGGCGAGGCTGATTCCGAGCGGGGCGCCGACGAGGGTCCAGGTGATGATGGTGCGGGCGCCGAACCGGGCGACGAGGTGTCCGGATGCGACCAGCCCGACGATGGATCCGACGGCCAGGCCGAACAGGAGAATGCCGAGCTGGTCAGCGCGGAGCCCAAGCGACTCACTCACGGCCGGAACCCGAGCGGCCCAGCTCGCGAAGCCGAGCCCGCACAGGCCGAAGACCGAGAACAGCGCGTTGCGCCACCCGGTCAACTGGCGTCGAGTGAGCGGAGTTGCGGTTCTCGACATGGGTTAACGGTAACCGGCGCGGGTGCTGCTCGTGCACGGCATCCGCCCACCGTTCCAGAGGCGTGTCATCGCACATGGGGTGCTACGTCGCCGGGCATCAGCGAAGACTGACCTCCTGATGCTGAACGGCCGGAGAGAAGTCGAGCCGAGGCGTTAGCGCACGCCGGTCACGATCCAGCGGGTGCCGCGGGCGCGCAGCCCGAGCGTGACTGCCCGTGCGCCGATGTAGCCGAGCCCGAACGAAGCCCACAACGCCGTCACGCTGCCGCTCGAGGCGGCGATCGTCAGGAGCGGCAGGTACATCGCGAGGTTCCCGAACCCGCTCACCGCGAGGTAGCGCGCGTCGCCCGCGCCGATCAGCACCCCGTCGAGCACGAAGACGTAGCCCGCGATCGGCACCCCGAGCGCCATCACGAGCAGGACGACGGTGAGCGCCAGGTGAATGTCGTTGTCGCTCGTGAAGACGGGCCCGGCGAACGGCGCGATCGTGGCGAGCAGCGCGCCGAGCGCGAGCCCGCTCACGATCCCGAACCAGACGAGGCGACGGGTGATCGCGCGCACCCGGGGGACGTCGGAGGCACCGAGCCCATGCCCGACCATCGCCTGCCCGGCGATCGCGAGCGCGTCGAGCGCGAACGCGAGGGTCGCGAAGATCGTGAGCGCGATTTGCAGCGTCGCGAGGGCGGTGACGCCGAGGTCGGTTCCGACGAAGACGGTGGCGAGCATAGCGAGGCGGAGGCTCGCGGTGCGAAGCAGCAGCCAGCCGCCGGATGCCGCGGCACCGGTCACCCCGGACAGCCCTGGCCTCAGCGACACTTCCGCCACGCGCGCCGCCCGCACCGCAATGACGACGTACACCCCTGCCATGCCCCATTGCGCGACCACTGTTCCGACAGCGGAGCCGGAGATGCCCCAGCCGAACCCGTAGATGAACAGCGCGTTGAGGAGGGCGTTGGCGAGGAACCCGAAGCCGGCCACGACGAGCGGCGTCCGGGTGTCCTGAAGACCGCGCAGCAGTCCGGTCGCCGCGAGCACGAGCAGCATCGCGGGCAGGCCCCAGAGCGAGATCATGAGGTAGGTGGTGGCGGCGGCCGTGACATCCGGTCCAGCCCGGAAAAGCGACACGACCGCGGGCCCGGCGAAAAGCCCCGCGCCGAGCACCGCCGCGCCGATCGCGATGCCGAGCCAGAGGCCGTCGATTCCGGCGCGGACGGCGCCGGGCAGATCGCCGGCCCCGAGTCGCCGCGCGACCGTCGGCGTCGTCGCGTAGGCGAGGAAGACGAGCAGGCCGACCACCGTCTGCAGGATGGCGCTCGCGATACTCAACCCGCCGAGCGGAACCTCGCCGAGATGCCCGACGAGAGCCGTGTCGGTGAGCAGGAACAGCGGTTCAGCCACGAGGGCGCCCAGCGCGGGCACGGCGAGGCGAAGAATCTCACGGTCCAGCGGGTTCCGGGCTGACAGTTTCACGGGTTCACGATAGCCGCGCGCAGGGACGCGGCAACCCGGCTGGAGGCGCACCAAGGCCTAGGCTTGGCTCCCATGAGTGTCGACATTTCCTTCCCCTCCGGCATCGACAGTTCGGAGCTCGACCCCACGATCCGCCCCCAGGATGACCTCTTCCGGCACGTCAACGGGAGGTGGATCGACCGCACCGAGATCCCGTCCGACAAGGCCAGGTGGGGCTCCTTCTACCTGCTCGCAGAGGCTGCGGAGAAGGCCGTGCAGGACATCATCATCGAGGCGCAGGACGCCGCGCCCGGCAGCGAGGAGCGCAAGTTCGGCGACCTCTACGCAAGCTTCATGGACGAGGCGAGGGTGCAGGAACTCGGGGCAGCGCCACTGAAGCCGCTGCTCGCCGAGGTGGCAGAGGTTCGCGACATCCGGGGCCTGCTGCAGACCCTCGGCCGGCTCGAGCGCAAGGGCACGAGCGGATTCTTCCGGCTCTTCGTGGACAATGACCCCGGCAGGCCCGACCGATATCTGGTGTTCCTCGAGCAGGGCGGGCTCGGCCTGCCCGACGAGTCGTACTACCGGGAGGAGAAGTTCGTTGACGTGCGCTCGAAATACGAGTCGTTCCTCGAGACGATGTTCCGTCTCGCGGCTCAGAGCGAGCCAGAGCGAGCGGATGCCGCTGCGCGCGCAAAGCACGTTGTCGAGCTCGAGACAGCCCTCGCCGCCCACCACTGGGACAACGTGCGCACGCGTGACAGCGAGGCGACCTACAACCCGATGGAGTGGGACGCGGCGGCCGCGCTCGCGGCGGGGATCGACCTCACCCTGTGGCTCGAGGCGATGCACGTGCCGTCCGGCGCGCTCGCCGAGGTAGTCGTGCGCGAACCGAGTTTCATCGAAGGGCTCGCGGCGGAGTTGAACGACGACCGCCTTGAGGCCTGGAAGGACTGGCTCGCCTGGCAGGTGATCCGCTCGAACGCGGCCTACCTGTCTGATGAGTTCGTCGAAGCGAATTTCGACTTCTACGGCCGCACTCTGACCGGCACCCCTACCCTCCGGGCCAGGTGGAAGCGTGCCGTCTCGCTTGTCGAGAACTCGCTCGGCGAAGCCGTCGGTCGCATCTATGTCGAGCGCCACTTCCCGCCCGCGGCTAAGGAGAGCATGGACGTGCTCGTCGACCACCTCGTCGAGGCGTACCGACAGAGCATCGCCGCGCTCGCCTGGATGACGGATGACACGCGCCACCGCGCTCTCGACAAGCTCGAGAAGTTCACGCCCAAGATCGGGTTTCCCGTCAAGTGGCGGGACTACGGCTCACTGGACATCGACCCTGCCGATTTGCTCGGTAACGTGCGCGCCGCGAATGAGTTCGAATTCCAGCGCGAGCTCGGCAAGATCGGCAAGCCGCTCGACCGCGACGAGTGGTTCATGACCCCGCAGACGATCAACGCCTACTACAACCCCGGCTTCAACGAGATTGTGTTTCCGGCCGCGATCCTGCAGTACCCCTTCTTCGACGAGGCGCGGGATGCCGCGGCGAACTTCGGCGCGATCGGCGCGGTCATCGGTCACGAGATCGGCCACGGGTTCGATGACCAGGGCTCGAAGTACGACGGCGACGGCTTGCTGACCGACTGGTGGACAGAGGCCGATCGGAGGTCGTTCGAGCAACTCACCGGCGCACTCATCGACCAGTTCAACGAGCTCGAGCCGGCGCAGGCGCCTGGCCAGAAGGTCAACGGCGCGCTCACGATCGGCGAGAACATCGGCGATCTCGGCGGGCTCGCGATCGCCTGGAAGGCCTACCTCCTCTCGCTCGACGGTAGCGAGCCGCCGGTCATCGAGGGGCTCACCGGGGCGGAGCGGTTCTTCCTCTCCTGGGCGCAGGCCTGGCAGATCAAGGCCCGCGACGAGGAGGTGCTGCGCCTCATGACGATCGACCCGCACTCGCCGAACGAGTTCCGGTGCAACCAGATCGTGCGCAACATCGACGAGTTCTACGAGGCCTTCGGCGTGACCGAGGGTGACGCGCTGTGGCTCCCGCCGAGCGAGCGCGTGACGATCTGGTGATGCCGACCCAGGAACGTCGGGAGCGGATCAGGACGGCGCGGCTCGGCCGCCATCGCGGACCAGACGGTCGGGAGCACTTCGGTGCCGGCTTCGACGCCCTCGGCACGCTCGCCTACGCGGGCGCTCGCGTTTCGGCGAACGTGGTGGACCTGCAGTCGGGCATGACCCTCGTCTCGGTGGACGACCGGATCGTGTTGCCCACGGCGAGTGTCGGCAAGATTCTCCTCCTCATCGAGGTGTCCGCGCGAATGACCGCGCAGGAGGTCGTCGGGCTGGGGATCCTCGACAGAACGACCGAGGACGAAGTCGCTGATTCCGGAATCTGGCAGCACCTTCAGGCCCCCTCGCTGCCCATGGTCGACGTCGCCGCGCTGGTCGGCGCGACGAGCGACAATCTCGCCACCAACGTGCTGCTGCGCAAGGTCGGACTCGACGCCGTGCGGGCGCGCACGGAGTCCCTCGGGCTCGTGCGCACGGCGCTGCTCGACATCGTGCGCGACGAGCGGGGACCGGATGATGCACCTCAGCTGTCGGTCGGTTCCGCCGCCGAGCTCACATGGCTGGTCACCGCCCTCTGCCGTGGCCAGGTCGTCGACCAGGTCACGAGTCAGCGGGTGCTCGGTTGGCTCAGCAGCAACGTGGACCTCTCGCTCGTCGCGAGCGGCTTCGGTCTCGATCCGCTCGCCCATCGAAGCGCCGACCACGGCATCCGGCTCATCAACAAGACCGGGATAGATCAGGGCGTTCGCTCAGAGGTCGGGCTGCTGAACGGTCCGCGGGCGGGGGTCGCCTACGCTCTCACGATCCAGTTCGCCGACACCTCGCTGTCGGCGCGGCTTGCGGTGCACGACGCGATGCGCGTGTTCGGGCTCGACCTGCTGGAGTATGTGGCCTGAGGCTGCGTCACGGAACGTCGCGAGTGCCCGACAACGCGACGGAGAAGAGTTACCGCCCGCGGCGCCCTTCGAGTCGTCGTGCGCAGTCGATGCAGTGCTCGGTGGCGGGGCGAGCCTCGAGCCGGTCCCGGCCGATGTCCGCGCCGCAGCTCAGGCACACACCGTAGCTGCCGTCGGCGATGCGCTCGAATGCGCGATCGAGCGCCCTCGATTTCGCGGCGAGCTCACGGTGCAAGCCGGAGATCCGCGACCACTCGACCGAGAGAGTCGGACCGTCCGGGTCGTGCTCGTCGTCGGCGGTGCTCTCGCCGCGGGCCTCGCGCACGTCCTCGAGGGCGATGGTCAGCATCCGCAGCTCGGCGGAGCGTTCGGCCCGTTGCTTGCGGAGCAGTCGTTCGAAGTGCCGCAGCTCGGCGGGCGCGAGGCTCACCCGCTCAGGAGGCGCTGGCTTCGCCGAGCCCGACTCCCGGTCCGCGCCCGATGTCGGCGTGGGTCGCGTCATCCGGAACCGGTAGCACCGCGGCGGGCGTCACCATGGAGGGAACGACGCCGAACAGCGCCGCTAGTCCTTCCGTGAACGCCTGACCGTCGCCCGATCGCGCCAGCTCCCTGGCCCGCACCGAGGGTGTGTGCAGCAGTACCCCGGCGAGATGACGGAGCGCAGACTCGGTCTCGGGGGTCGAGTCGCCCCGCCTTCTCGCCCGATCGATCTCCGCATCGAGCAGGTCGAACACATGGCGGCGCAGCGCGACGACCGCCGGGGCTATCGCCTGCTCCGCCTCTGCCGCGGTGAACTCGGCGGCCGCCTGGCCGACCACGGTTCGAGCGTCCTCGGTGGCGACCCGTTCCTCCAGCGGCGCGTGCAGGCTGATGGTCTCGAGGTCGAGAAGTTCGATGCCGTCGATCGCGCTGACGGCGGGATCGACGTTGCGCGGCAGGCCGAGGTCGATCACGAGCTTGCGGCCGGAGTCCTCGAGCAGGTCAGGGGTGAGGATGTGGTTTTCGACTATCGTGCACGTGAGAATGACGTCGGAGGCGGTGATGGAACCGGCGAGATCCGTGGTGGGGCGGATGCCGCGACCGAGCGCGAATTTCGCGGCCCGCCCCGACGGCGAGAAGACGGTGATGTCGGTCGCGCCCTTGTCGCGCAGCGCCGCGAGCGAAGCCCCGGCATAGGAACCCGTGCCGATCATCAGCACACGCGTCTGCGACCAGTCGGTGACCCGGCTCGAGGCCAATTCGAGGGCGAGGCGCACGAGCGAACGCCCCGCGGTACCGACGGCGGTGCTCGTCTTGACCGCGCGGGACGTGGTCGAGGCGCGCTGGAACAGCTGCTCGAGCCCGGATGAGGTCGTGCCGGCGATCCGTGCCTGCTCGAGCGCTCGGCGCACCTGGCCGGAGATCTCATCCTCGCCGACGACGACGGACTCGAGTCCTGACGACACGGCGAACAGGTGGGTGACAACGTCGTCGCCGGTGAGCACCGTGACCGAATCGAGCAGGGCATCCGCGGCGACACCGCTCGCCGAGCTCATCGCCTCGACGGTGGCCTCGACTGTCTGTCCTGTCGTGGCTGCGCTCGCCCGATCCTCGACCTCGAGGTAGGCCTCGAAGCGATTGCAGGTCGCAAGCACGACCGCCCCGCTCACCGCGTCATTTCCCGCCACGAGACCTTCCGCCGCGGACTGTGCGCCTAGGGAGAGCTTCTCGAGAAGGTCGAAGCTCGCGTTCCGGTGGTTGGCGGTCAGGCAGAGAAGCACGGATCAATGGTAACTCTCGCATCTGGAAGCGGGGTACGAGCGGGGGACACCCGTCATTCGGCTGGCAGACTGGTCGCGTGAACCTGCCTGCCGATCATCCGCTCGTCGACGGACGTACCGATTCGTCCCCCCTCATCCGCGCCTATCGTGGCGACCGTCCAGACACCACCCCCGTCTGGTTCATGCGCCAGGCCGGCCGCTCGCTGCCGGAGTACCGTGAGTTGCGTGTCGGCACCGCGATGCTCGACGCATGCCTCGACCCCGAGCTGTCGAGCGAGATCACCCTGCAGCCCGTGCGCCGGCACGGGGTCGACGCCGGCATCTTCTTCAGCGACATCGTCGTGCCGCTGCGGCTTGCGGGCGTCGATGTGGATATCGTGGCCGGGCGCGGTCCCGTGCTCAATGCCCCGATCCGCACGGCAACGGACGTCGCGGCGCTTCGTCCGCTGGACCCCTCGGCCCTCGCCCCGGTGGCAGCCGGAGTCGCACGCACGGTCGCACAACTGGGCACGACCCCGCTGATCGGATTCGCCGGGGCTCCGTTCACGCTCGCCGCCTACCTCGTCGAGGGTGGTCCGTCGAAGGACCACCTGCGTGCGCGCACGATGATGCACGCTGACCCGGACACATGGAACGCCCTGATGACCTGGGCCGCCGACGTCACCGGAGCATTCCTCCGCTGCCAGATGCTCGCCGGCGCGAGCGCCGCACAACTGTTCGACTCGTGGGCCGGGTCCCTGTCGCTCGCTGACTACACGGCGAACGTCGCGCCGTATTCGGCGAGGGCGATTTCCCATGTGAAGGACCTGGGGCTGCCGATCGTGCACTTCGGCGTCGGCACCGGAGAACTCCTCGCGGCGATGCGCGACATCGGAGCGGATGTGGTCGGCATCGACGACCGCATCCCGCTCGACGAGGGCATCCGTCGCCTCGGCGGCACCGTACCGGTGCAGGGCAACATCAATCCGGCCATGCTCGCCGCGCCCTGGCCGGTGCTCGAGGGGCACGTGCTCGACGTCCTCGAGCGCGGGAGATCCGCTCCGGCGCACATCGTCAACCTCGGGCACGGCGTGCCCCCCGAGACGGACCCGGACGTGCTCTCCCGGATCGTGGAGCTCGTGCACGCGGCAGCCTGAGCCGACCGCGGCTCCGCCGCACCGTCAGGATCGAGGCGGTTAGTGGTGATGACCCGCCGGCTGTCGGGTGGAATCATGGTGCTGTGACCGATCCCCATTTCGCGTTCCCGACCCCGCACGTGATAGTCGTCGGCGGCGGGATCGCCGGGCTCGTGACGGCTCGCGAGCTGGCCGACGGCGGCGTGCGGGTGACCCTTTTCGAGGCATCCGATCGGCTGGGCGGCAAGGTGGGGCCACACACCGTCGGCGGGATCCAGCTGGATGCCGGCGCCGAGAGCTTCGCCACGCGCGGCGGCACTGTGGCAGCACTCGCGACCGAGCTCGGGCTCGCCGAGTCGATCGTTGCGCCCGCCGCAGGGGGAGCGTGGCTGCAGCCTCGATCCGGCGAGCCGCTTCCACTGCCTAGGACCGGGCTGCTCGGGATTCCCGCCGTCCCGCTCGCCCGCGACGTGATCGACATCGTCGGCCTCCCCGGCGCCTTGCGGGCGCAGCTCGACGCGTTGATGTCGGGATTCGTCGGATCGCGCGAGCGCAACCTCGGTGCGCTCGTCCGCAAGCGGATGGGGCGGGCGGTGCTCGACCGGCTTGTGGTGCCGGTCGCTGGCGCCATCCACTCCGCCCATCCCGACGACCTGGACGTGGACGTCGTCGCGCCCCGACTGCGCGCCGCCCTGCTGAGCGAGGGGTCGCTCGCCAAGGCGGTGCTGACCCTGCGCGCGGCCGCGCCCGCCGGTTCCGCCGTGCAGGGGATCCGTGGCGGTATGTTCCGACTAGCCTCGGCCCTGGCCGAGGACCTCGACGGGCGGGTGTCGCTCGTGCTGGGCGCCCGCGTGGTCGGCGTGGACGACTCGGGCGTGACCCTCGAGGACGGCTCGCGACATCCGTCCGACCGTGTCGTCGTGGCCGCCGAACTGAACGAGCCGACGGGGGCACCTATCACCCTCGCCACGCTCGTGGTCGAGGCCGCAGCGCTCGACACCGCCCCGCGCGGCACGGGAATCCTCGTTGCGGCGGGCACTCCGGGGGTGCGGGCACGGGCGCTCACCCACGCGAGCGCGAAGTGGGCGTGGCTGGCCGAGCGGGCGGCGAGTGCGCACGTGCTGCGCCTGTCCTACGAGGCGGCGCCCGACGCGGACGACGATCTTCGCGAGCTTGCCAGGCGGGACGCCGAACGGCTGCTGGGGACAGCTATTCCGGACGATCACGTCCTCGCCTTCGACCGGCAGCGGTGGCGTGGTCCCTCCGTGTCCCGGCTGCAGCAGGAACGGGGTGCAGCAGCCGGAGTCAGCGAGGTTGGCGAACGCGTCAGCGGGGCGGGACTCGCCGCCGTCATCGCTCACGCAAAGCGCGAGTCTGGGAATTTGCTCCAAGACCTTCGGGCCGAAGCAGGGCTAGGGTTGAACGAATCGTAAGGAAGTCTCCCCTGTTCAGGGGGGCAACGGAATGGGAGTCAACATGCGTGGAAAGCTAGTGCTCGTTGCCGGGCTGGCCGTCGGATACGTATTGGGGAGCCGCGCCGGTCGCGGTCGATATGAGCAGATCGCGAAGGCCGCCGACCGTTTCTGGAACAAGAGCTCTGTGCAGCGTCAGGTGCACCAGGTTGAGGACTTCGCGAAGGACAGGGCTCCCGAAGTCGTCGACTTCGTGACTGGTCGCGTCAGGAAGGCCGCAAACAAGGCCGCTGCCAGGAAGTCGTCGACGGGCAGCACCGATTCCTCCTCCAGCACCGGCTCGTCCAGCACCGAGAACTCATCCCCGACCGCACCCCCCATCTCCAACTGACCGCGTTCGGCTCGAGAGGAGAGGGTCATGAGCGATCCCTTGGAAGCATCCCCGGTCGGAGCGGTTCCACGGTCCCAAGGTAGGCCCGCCCCGTGGCGGACACCTCCCGGAAGCACGACGGGCCCCGCGCAGAAGCGATCACTGTTCCAGTTGATCGCCGACGTGCCGACGCTGGTCAAGGACCTCGTCCGGGGCGAGATCGACCAGCTCAAGGCCGAAATGATCGTCAAGCTCAAGGCGCTCGGCATCGGCGGGGGTCTGATGGCGGTAGCCGCCGTCATCCTGCTCTTCATGATCGGCGTGCTGTTGACCGCAGCCATCCTGGCACTGTCCCTCGTGATGCCGGGCTGGCTCGCCGCTCTCCTGATGGCGCTCGTGCTGCTCATCATCGCCGCGATCATCGCATTGATCGGATACCGCAAGTTCAAGGCCGGCCTCCCACCTGTGCCCGAGGAAACGATCACGAGCGTGAAGAGGGATATCGACACCGTGAAGGGCCTGATCAAGTGAGCACGTCAGACATCCAGAACCGCATCGCCCAGACCAGGGCGCAACTCGAAAGCACGCTCGACGAGATCGAGGACAAGCTCAACGTGCCGAAGCAACTCGGAATCCTCGCCCGAAGAGCGCAGTCCAAGTATGAGGAAAACCCGGTGCCGTGGGTCGCTGGCGCAGCTACGGCGGTCGCCGTCGTCGCGGGAATCGTGGCCCTGGCGGTGGCGAAGCGCGACTGAGCGCCGCCGATTTTCGCAAGTCCCCGTTGACGGGGGACAATGGAGCACATGACGACGAGCGCCAATGCGCAGACATCCGACCCGAAGCTCGGCTACACCCTATGGGCCGTCTTCCGGCGCGCTGATGAAGTGCGCCGAATTCCCGACTCCGACGTGCCGATCCTCACCGCGAAGCTCGATGCGGCGGTCGAGGTGATCGAGGCGCGAGGCGTCACCGTGCGCGGGTTCTACGACGTGTCATCCATGCGCGCCGACGCCGACCTCATGATCTGGTTGCACGGATCCAACCCGGAAGACCTCCAGTGGGCACTGCGCGAGCTGCGGCGCACCGCGCTGCTGCACCAGCTGCGCCCGACCTGGAACGCGATGGGAGTGCACCGCGACGCGGAGTTCACCGCCAACCACCTGCCCGCCTTTCTGCGAGGCAAGGAGCCGGAGCAGTGGCTCACCGTCTACCCGTTCGTGCGCTCCTACGAGTGGTACCTTCTGCCCGACGAGGAGCGTCGGGCGATGCTCGGCCACCATGGGCGCAAGGGATCGCAGTACCCGCAGGTGCTCGCCAACACGGTCGCCTCGTTCGCCCTCGGCGACTACGAGTGGATCCTCGCCCTCGAGGCCCCGGAGCTGGTCGACCTCGTCGATCTCATGCGTCACTTGAGGCAGACGGATGCCCGCCGCCACGTGCGCGAAGAGGTGCCGTTCTACACCGGGCGTCGCATTCCCACCTCAGCCATTCCGGAAGTGCTGGCGTGACGCTCGCACCGGACGCCCAATTCGTGCGCGCGGCGACGCCGGCTGCCGCGGCCGGACCGGAACACGTGACCGAGCCGACGGCGTACGATGCCATTCTGCTCGCCTCCTTCGGCGGCCCGGAGGGCCAGGACGACGTGATTCCGTTCCTGCGGAACGTCACCCGCGGCCGCGGGATACCCGAGGAGCGTCTCGAAGAGGTCGCTCACCACTATCGGGCGTTCGGTGGGGTGAGCCCGATCAACGACCAGAATCGCGAGCTCAAGGCCGCGCTCGAGGCGGAACTCGCGCGGCGCGGCATCGACCTGCCGGTGCTGTGGGGCAATCGCAACTGGAACCCGTACCTGCGCGACGCGCTCGTCGAGGCGAACGAGCGCGGCTTCACCAGGCTCATCGCGATCGGCACGAGCGCCTACAGCTCGTACTCGAGCTGTCGGCAGTACCGTGAGGACTATGCGAGCGCGCTCGCCGAAACCGGGCTCGACGGTGTGCTGCAGATTGACAAGGTGCGGCAGTTCTTCGACCACCCCGGTTTCGTTCAGCCATTCATCGACGGCGTCCGGCAGGGACTCGCGGAGGTCGCGGCCGCCGGCATCGCGCGAGAGCAGACACACGTGCTGTTTTCCACCCATTCCATCCCCTCTGCGGATGCTGCCAGGAGCGGCCCGGCCTCTCGCGGTTTCGGCGAGGGTGGGGCGTACGCCGCGCAGCACCTCGCGGTGGCAGAGGTGGTGATGGCCGCTACGACGACCCCCGTTCCGGAGGAGGCTGCGGTCGGCCGTCTCGAACAGTCCGCCGCACCGTGGTCCCTCGTGTACCAGTCCCGCTCCGGACCGCCGAGCATGCCCTGGCTCGAGCCCGACGTCAACGAGGTGATCGACGAGCTCGCGGAGGCGGGCATCCGTGCCGTCGTGATCGTGCCGCTCGGCTTTGTGAGCGACCACATGGAAGTGAAGTGGGACCTCGACACGGAGGCTCTGCAGACCGCTGGCAAACACGGGATGCTCGCCGTGCGGGTCCCGACGCCCGGCGTGCACGCCGCCTACGTGTCTGGCCTCGTCGATCTCGTGCTCGAGCGTCGGGATGGAGTGCCGGTCGAGGAACGGCCAGCTCTCACCGATCTCGGGCCCTGGTACGACGTCTGCCGTCCCGGCTGCTGCGAGAACGTTCGGTTGGGGTTCAAGCCGGCGGTCGCGGGGCTGCAGCCATGACGATTCAAGACGGTCGCGAGGCGACCTCCTCGGGGCACGCCCCCGAGGTCATCCGGGTCGGGACGCGCGCGAGCGCACTCGCGATGGCGCAGACCCAGACCGTCGCGGATGCCCTCGCCGCGGCATCCGGACTCCCCGTAGAGCTCGTGCCGATCACGACGGAGGGCGACCGGTCGAAGGAATCCCTGTCGGCGCTCGGCGGCACCGGGGTGTTCGCGATCGGGCTGCGCGAGGCCCTGCGCGACGGACGGTGCGACGTCGTCGTGCATTCGCTCAAGGATCTGCCGACGGTGCGCGCGGAGGGGCTCGTGATCGCTGCGACACCGAAGCGGGTGGATGCTCGCGACGCGGTCTGTGCGCGGAACGGACTCACTCTCGACACCCTGCCCGCCGGAGCGACCGTAGGGACGGGTTCGCCGCGTCGAGCGGCGCAGGTCCGCAGCCGACGCCCGGATCTGCGCGTCGTCGATATCCGCGGGAACGTCGACACACGGCTCCGAAAGGTGGCGTCCGGGGAGCTCGACGCGGTCGTACTGGCGGCCGCGGGACTCACCCGCCTCGGTCGCCTCGAGGAGGTCACCGAGTACTGCGGGCTTGACGGCTGGCCGACCGCCCCGGGACAAGGGGCGCTCGCGATCGAGACACGCACCGCTCCGGGTGATGTCGTCGCCAGGGCCGTCGCGTCGATCGACCATCGGCCGACCCGAATGACGGTGACCGCGGAACGGGAAGTCCTGCGCATTCTGGAGGCCGGATGCGCGGCGCCTATCGGTGCCCATGCCCTCATTGAGGACGGGCTGATCTTCCTCTCCGCGCGGGTGTATCGTCCGGACGGCACCGCTCATCTGACCAGTTCGCACGCGCTGTATGTGGCAGACGATCCGCGACCGGCCGAGGCGGTCGCGGCGAGGGTTGCGAAGGAGCTGCTCGAGCTCGGAGCAGCGGAGCTCGTGCCTGACGGGTCGATCTCGTGACCGCTCGCCCCGATCGGCAGTTGCACGGCTGGCGGGTCCTCGTGCCCCGCGGCGGCAAGTGGGGCGACACCGTCGCGGCGACGCTGAGATCTCGCGGCGCGGTTCCGGTCATCGCGCCGCTGATCAATTTCGCGAGCACGGAAGACCCCTCCGCTCTCGCCAATGCGCTGCACGAGCTCGAAGACGGCCAGTTCGAATGGCTCGTCGTCACGAGCGCGACCACGGTGGACGTGCTCATGAGCCACCGCACGAAGGTTCCGGTGGGAACGAAGATCGCCGCCGTGGGGGAGACGAGCGCGGCGGCGCTCGGCCTCGCCGGTTACCACGTCGACTTTGTGCCGGAGGGCGACAATTCTGCGCGCGGCCTCGTGAAGGAGTGGCCGGGAACGAACGTGCGGGGACGGGTGTTGATCCCCCAGTCGGAGATCGCGGAGCCGACACTCGTCGCCGGGCTCGCTCGTCTGGGTTTCGACGCGAGGTTCGTCGCCGCCTACCGCACGGTTGGGGTGCACGTCTCGGAGCAGATCGCCGCGGACGTCGCATCCGGTCGCATCCAGGCGATTCTCGTCACCTCCGGCAGCATCGCCCGTCAGGTCGCGAAGCAACTCGCACCCCTGCCCCCCGACACGCTCGTCGCCTGCATCGGTCCGCGCACCGCCTTCGACGCCCGGGCGGCCGGGCTCGCCGTGCATATCATTGCCGAGACCCGCTCGGCCGAATCGCTCATCGACGGCCTCGTCGAGTATGCGCAGGAACTGCGCACCACGACGGGTCCGATCACGAGGCCGGAGATTTCCCGTGACTGACCAGCTCTCGCCGCGCATCCGCCCCCGCAGACTGCGCGCCACGCCCACGATGCGGCGCCTAGTCTCCGAGACGCGGCTGCACCCGGCCGAGCTCGTGTTGCCAATGTTCGTGCGCGAGGGGGCGCATGCGCCCGTGCCGATCACCTCGATGCCCGGAGTTGTGCAGCACTCGCTCGATTCGTTCCGCCGGGCGCTCGCCGACGCGGCGGAGGCGGGTATCGGCGGCGTGATGCTCTTCGGAGTGCCCGAGCACAAAGACGCGATCGGCTCGGGTGCCACCGACCCGGACGGCATCCTCAACGTTGCAACACGGGCCGCCGTGCAGGAGGTTGGCGACGCCCTGGTCGTGCAGACCGACCTGTGCCTCGACGAGTTCACCGACCACGGACACTGCGGGGTGCTCGACTCCGGCGGCACGGTCGACAACGATGCCACACTGCTGCGCTACCGTGACATGGCGCTCGCGCAGGCGGAGTCCGGCTCGCAGCTCCTCGGGCTGAGCGGAATGATGGACGGCCAGGTCGCCGCCGTCCGCGAGATCCTCGACGCCGAGCATTTCACCGACACCGCGATCCTGGCCTACTCGGCGAAGTTCGCCTCGGCGTTTTACGGGCCCTTCCGTGAGGCGGTGCAGTCCTCCCTGGCTGGCGATCGTCTGAGCTACCAGATCGACCCGGGCAACCGGCGCGAGGGACTGAGGGAGAGCGTGCTCGACACCATCGAAGGCGCCGACATCGTCATGGTGAAGCCGGCGATGAGCTACTTGGACGTGCTCGCCCGCACCGCCGCCGAAAGTTATATTCCCGTTTGGGCATATCAAGTGTCCGGCGAGTATTCGATGATCGAAGCCGCGGCGGCGAACGGGTGGATCGACCGGCGTAGAGCGATATCGGAGTCGGTGGTGAGCATCCGCAGGGCAGGCGCCGACGCCGTGCTCACCTACTGGGCCGTGGAACTCGCCTCCTGGCTGCGAGAGGAACGAAACGCATGAACCCCAACGAGGGCACGACGAACGAGAATTACTTCACAAGGGCGCGCCTGTCGATCCCCGGCGGCGTGAACTCGCCTGTGCGCGCCTTCGGGTCCGTCGGCGGCACCCCCCGCTTCATGGTCTCGGCGAGAGGTGCGCACATCACCGACGCCGAGGGTCGGGAGTACGTCGACCTCGTGAACTCCTGGGGTCCGGCGATCCTCGGGCACGCGCATCCGCAGGTCATCGAGGCGGTGCAGGAGGCCGCGGCTCGCGGGCTCTCGTTCGGGGCGTCGACACCGGCCGAGACTCAGCTTGCAGAGCTCGTGCGCGAGCGAGTGTCCGTGCAGTCCGGCGGCGGGGCCGCAGTCGCTCCGGTCGAGAAGCTGCGTTTGGTCTCGACAGGCACCGAGGCGACGATGACGGCGATCCGCCTGGCGCGCGGATTCACCGGCCGCGAGTTGCTCGTCAAGTTCGCGGGCCACTATCACGGACACTCGGACGCGCTGTTGGCCGAGGCCGGCTCCGGCGTCGCCACCCTCGCCTTGCCCGGCTCAGCCGGAGTGACCGCCGCGACCGCGGCACAGACCCTAGTGCTTCCCTACAACGATCTGGACGCGGTGCGGGCCGTGTTCGCCGTGCACGGCAACAACATCGCCGGCGTGATCGTCGAGGCGGCGCCCGCGAACATGGGCGTCGTGCCGCCCGACCACGGCTTCAATCGCGCCCTGTCCGCGATCACCCGCGAGCATGGGGCGCTGCTCATCCTCGATGAGGTGCTCACCGGCTTCCGAGTCGGCTCCGCCGGTTGGTGGGGGCTCGAAGCGGCAGGCGTCGTTCCGGACGGTGCCGGCTGGACCCCGGACCTGATCGCGTTCGGCAAGGTCGTCGGAGGCGGGATGCCGCTCGCCGCCCTCGGCGGGCGCGCCGAGGTGATGGATCACCTAGCGCCGCTCGGCCCTGTTTACCAGGCGGGTACGCTGAGCGGCAATCCGGTGGCGGTGGCCGCCGGTATCGCCACGCTGCGCCTCGCGGACGAATCCGTGTACGCCAGGATGAACGCGGTCGCTGACGAGCTCGCCACCGCGGTCTCGGCGGCGCTCAGCGCGGAGGGAGTCGCGCATTCGGTGCAGCGCGCGGGCAGCCTGTTCTCGTTCGCGTTCCTGCCGACGCCGCCTCGGGACTACGCGGCCGTGAAGACCCAGCAGGGGTTCCGTTACCCGCCGTTCTTCCACGCGATGCTCGACGCAGGAGTGTCGCTGCCGCCGTCGGTGTTCGAGGCCTGGTTCGTGTCGGCCGCGCTCGATGACGGCGCCGTGTCGCGCATCCTGTCGGCGCTGCCTGCCGCGGCTCGCGCCGCGGCATCCGCTGCTCCGCCTGTGGCTCGCGCAGCTGCGGTCGCGGGCGCTTGACCGCCCTGGCGAGAATTCGCGATGACGGGTCGCGCCGGAGCGCCGTGCCGCTACGCGCGCACGTCGACCACGGTGCGACCGCGCACCCTTCCGGCGAGGATCTGCTCCGCCACGGATGGAGCGTCCGCAAGCGACACCGTGCTCGTCACGCTGTCGAGCAGCTCCAGATCGAGGTGGGATGCGAGACGACCCCACGCTTGGAGGCGCAGCGCCCGGGGAGCCTGAACCGAGTTGATGCCGGAAAGAGTCACCGACCGCAGGATGAACGGCATCACCGTTGAGGGCAGATCCGAACCCTGAGCGAGCCCGCAGGCGGCGACGATGCCGCCGTAGCTCGTCTGGGCGAGCACGTTCGCAAGCGTGCGGCTGCCGACCGAGTCGACGGCCGCCGCCCAGCGCTGGGACTGCAGCGGCCTTCCCGGTGCTCCGAGCGCGGAGCGGTCGAGAACTTCCGCCGCGCCGAGCCGCATGAGGTAGTCACGCTCTCCGATGCGACCGGTGGATGCCACCACCCGGTGGCCGAGGCCTGCCAGCAGGGCGATCGCGATCGACCCGACCCCGCCGGCCGCGCCCGTGACGAGCACATCACCGTCGCTGATGCCGTGTCGTTCGAGGGCGAGCACGGCAAGCATCGCCGTGAGGCCGGCCGTGCCGATCGCTGCGGCACGCTTGCCGGTCAGCGCATCTGGCAGCGGCACCAGCCACTCGCCTCTGACTCGGGCCCGCTCACTCAGACCTCCGTTGTGAGTCTCCCCGACACCCCAGCCGTTGAGTAGGACGCGGTCGCCCGGCGTCCATTCGTCCGCATCGGATGAGGCGACCGTCCCGACGAGGTCGATGCCCGGAATCAGCGGATACGACTTGATCACGCCCGGCTTCCCGGCGAGGGCGAGTCCGTCTTTGTAGTTGATGCTCGAGTACTCGACGTCGACGATGACGTCGCCCGGCGAGAGTGCCGCATCGTCGAGCTCGACGAGCCTCGCGGGAATCGCGGCACCCGCTCCGCCCGTGGGGAACTCGGACTTCTCGACTCGGAGCGCGCGGAACATGAACCCAACGTTACGCGGCATCGCACGCCCGGCATCGCTAAGCCCGGCATCGAACGCCCGGTATCGCTCGATCCGGCCAGCCGACGAACCCGGTTCGTCACCGGATCGGTGCTTGAACCGGGTGACAAAGCCGGCCCTGTGGTGCAGGAACCCTAGCCGAAGAGGATTGCGGCCTCGTCGTAGCGCGACTGTGGAACCGTGTTGAGCTTGCCGAGCGCATCCTCGAACGCGACGTGGGTGATCGAGGTTCCGCTGAGGGAGACCATCCGCCCCCAACGGCCGTGCATCACGGAGTCGACCGCGGCCATGCCGTAGCGAGTCGCGAGCACGCGGTCGTAGGCGCTCGGGGTCCCGCCGCGCTGGATGTGGCCGAGCGTCGTCGCGCGAGTCTCGAGACCGGTGCGCTCCTCGATGATGGGCGCGAGCAGCTCACCGATGCCGCCGAGGCGCGGCCGGCCGAACGCGTCGAGGCCTCGCTCAGAGTGCGGGTCGTCCATTTCGTCGAGGTGGAAGCCTTCGGCGACCACGACGAGCGGAGCACGCCCGCGATCCTTGACCGCCTCGACCCAGGCGACGATTTCGTCGAGACTCGTCTTCTGCTCGGGAATGAGAATGACGTGGGCGCCTGCCGCCATGCCGGAGTGCAGTGCGATCCAGCCGACGTGTCGGCCCATCACCTCCGCGACCATGCAGCGGCCGTGGGAGTCGCCCGTGGTGCGGAGTCGGTCCATCGCGTCGGTCGCGATCTGTACAGCGGTGTCGAAGCCGAAGGTGTAGTCGGTGGCCGAAAGGTCGTTGTCGACCGTCTTCGGCACGCCGACGATCTTGATGCCGGCGTCGGTGAGGCGTTTGGCGGCTGCGAGAGTGCCCTCGCCGCCGATCGCGATCATCGAGTCGACGCCGAGTCGAGCCATGTTCTCGCGAACACGGTCCGCGCCGCCCTCGCCCTCAAACGGGTTCGTGCGGGAGGTGCCGAGGATTGTGCCGCCCTGCTTCGAGATGCCCTGGATGTCCCGGCGCTCGAGCGGCATGATGTCACCTTGAACGACGCCCTTCCATCCGTTCCGGAACCCCACGAACTCCTGGTTGTAAATCTGGGTTCCCTTGAGGACTGCGCCGCGGATGACCGCGTTCAGGCCGGGACAGTCGCCGCCGCTCGTGAGGATGCCGATGCTCATGACACCATCATTGTGTGCGCGGGCGTCCGGCGCGAATCAGAGGGCCCAATCCGGATCCGGCAGAAGTCACCGCCCGATCCCTTGCGGCGCTAGAGTCGTGGAACCCAACCGCTCTCGAGGGGCCGCGCCTCTCGCCCAAGGAGTTGACATGACCGACAACAGTGGAACGCCTGTGCCGCCGTCGAACCAGCCCTCATCACCGCCGCCGGCGCCGCAGTATCAGCCGTACCAAGGGGAGCACGCCCCGAGCGGGTACAACGCCCAGGGTGGAGTGGCGGGGGAGGACCCCGGAAAGACACTCGGGATCATCGGCCTCGTGCTCGCCTTCGTCATGGCTCCTGCCGGCCTCGTGGTGAGCATCATCGGCCAGGTGAGGTCGAAGAATGCCGGCTTCAAGAATGGTTTCGCGACGGCGGGAATCATCGTGTCGAGCGTGCTGATCGTCCTGGGGATAACCATCGCGGTTCTCTTCGCACTCGGCATCGGTGCTGTCGTGACCCAGTTCGCCGAGGTGTGCGCCGGTGTGCCGTCCGGCGAGACCGTCGAGGTGGAAGGCGTGAGCGTCACCTGCCCGTAGCGCTCAGCGCGTGCAGGGCGCATGCGGTATCCGCCTCGTGCTCCGCGCAGACCACCAGCTGCTCACGGCAGGACGGCGCCGCGCAGTTGGCGGTCGTGTTCGTGGGCGCCACGCACCGATAGCAGCGCCCCACGACGTCCGCTTCATCGGTGAAGTCGATGGACAGGCGGTCGTCGAACACATAAAGGGAGCCCTGCCAGAGCCCGCCATCGCCGAACGTCTCGCCGTAGCGCACGATTCCGCCGTCGAGTTGATAGACCTCTGCGAAGCCGCGGTTGACCATGAGCGAACTCAGCACCTCGCATCGGATGCCGCCGGTGCAGTAGGTGACGATGGGCTCGTTCTTCAGGTGGTCGTAGCGGCCGCTGTCGAGTTCGGCGACGAATTCGCGCGTGTTGGCGACATCCGGAACGACCGCGTTCTCAAACCTGCCGATTGCGGCCTCGATGCGGTTGCGCCCGTCGAAAAAGGTGACCTGCTTCTCGGCGACGAGCTCGTGCAACTGCTCAGGCGTGAGTCTCGTGCCGCCGCCGCGGACGCCGTTCTCGTCGACCAGCAACTCGCCAGGGGCACCGAAGCTGACGAGCTCGTCGCGCACCTTGACGCTGAGCTTGGGGAAGTCGGCTCCCGTCCCCTCGCTCCATTTGACGTCGAGGTTCTTGAATGGCGCGTACTCACGGGTTTTGCGCAGGTACTTCTTCACGTCGGACAGCTCGCCGCCGACCGTGCCGTTGATGCCGTCCTTCGAGAGCAGGATGCGACCGCGCAGGCCCAACGACTCGCACAGGTCGCGCTGCCACAGGCGGATCGCCTCGGGGTCGGCGAGCGGTGTGAACAGGTAGTAGAGCAGGATCTTCGGAACAGCCACCGCACAACACTACGTCTCGCCGAGCGACATCAGGACGGGTGAGAATGGGACGATGACGACGGATGCCGCGTGAGTGGGCCGCTGCGCAGCAACTGGGCGCCGGCGCACCCCGTCAACCTGCGGCAGACGCTTCAGCCGCTGAGCCGGGGCACCTTCGATCCGACGCTGCGTTGGGAAGGGTCATCGGTGTGGCGCACCCTGCGCACACCGAACGGTCCCGCGAGTCTGCACCTCGCCGCGCGGAATTCCACCGTGGAGGCTACCGCGTGGGGTGCCGGGGCCGAGTGGGCGATCGCAGGGGTGCCCGAGTTGCTCGGCCGCGGCGATGATGTCGAGGGGTTCGACGTCAGCGGCAATCCGTTCCTGCGCGAGGCGCACCGGCGCCTTGTGGGAATGCGACTGCTGCGCACGAACGGCGTGTTCGAGGTGATGCTCATCGCGATCCTCGAGCAGAAGGTGACGATCAAGGAGGCGAGGCGGTCGTGGCGTGAGTTGATCACAAAGCACGGTGACGTTGCCCCCGGACCGACGCCGGAGGGAATGCGGGTGTGTCCCGCGCCGTCGGTGTGGCGGCGGATCCCGTCCTGGGATTGGCATCGAGCGGGCGTGGACCCGCAGCGGTCACGGACGGCGCTCGCCGCTGCATCCGTCGCCTCTGGCCTCGAGCGCACCCTTGCGCTCGGGCGAGGCAGTGACGAGATCTCGCGCAAGCTGCGCTCGGTGCCCGGCGTCGGATTCTGGACGGCCGCGGAGACCACGCAGCGCTCGCACGGCGACCCGGACTCGGTGAGCGTCGGTGACTATCACCTGCCGTCCATCGTCGGCTGGGCGCTGCTCGGCAGGCCGGTCGACGACGACGGGATGCTCGAACTGCTCGAACCGTGGCGCGGTCACCGCCAGCGGGTGATGCGCGTGATCCTCGGCAGCGGCTTCGCCAAGCCGCGGTTCGGGCCTCGAATGACGATCCAGGACCACCGCGGTCACTGAGCCGCTGTGGAAGCGTCCGGCGCCGAGGTCGCGTGGCCGGACGACTTGTGCGGTGCCGACAATCCGCGCCGCGACATCCGTCCTCAGCCGCCCTCGCCGGAGTTCACCCTCGTCGGGAACTCCTCAGCCGCGTCGGGCTCAGTCTGCGACCGGCCTAGGCCGGGTATTCCGTCGCCGGCTTAGGCTCCGCGGCATCCGCTCTGGCCTCTGCCGAGCCGAGCGGCTCCGGAAAGCCGCCCGTGTAGTCAGCGTTCTGCAGCTGTTCCTCGGCGACGCGCTTCGCCTCGGCCGTCTGCTCCGGATCCCAGGCGGCAGCGCCGCCCTGGTTGGCGAATTGATCGAACGTAGACATCGTCTCTCTCCCTGCGGTGCGTCAACTCCGAGCCTAACCCCGCAGGATGAGCAGGCAAAGCGGCCGCCGGCCGGATCAGCCGCGCTCGAGCACCGCCATCGCGGCGTTGTGTCCGCCGATTCCGCTCACGCCGCCGCCGCGTTGGGCCCCGGCCCCGCAGAGCAGGATGCGCTTATGCGCCGTCGCGACGCCCCACCGCTCGGCCGGGGTGGCGAGTGCCACGTCATCCTCAGCGAACGGCCAGGCGAGCGGGCCATGGAAGATGTTGCCGCCCGGCATGTGAAGCGCGTGCTCGAGGTCAAGTGTCGTCTTTGTCTCGATCGTGGGGAAACCAGCTGCATCCGTCATCAAGAGCGACTCGACCGGTTCCGCGAGCACACTGTTCAGCGAGTCGAGCGCGGCCTGCTGCAGCCGATCGCGCATCTGGTCGTTGTTCGTAGCGGTGAGCAGCCGGTCGGGCACGTGCAGTCCGAACACGGTGAGGGTGTGGGCCCCGGATTCCGCCAGCTCGGGTGAGAGGATGCTCGGGTCGGTGAGGGAATGGCAGTAGACCTCGGCGGGAAGCGGATCGGGAATCACGCCGCTGAATGCTGCACCATAGGCGCGGTCCAGTTGGCTGTAGGTCTCGTTGATGTGGAACGTGCCACCGAAGGCCGCCGCAGGGTCGATCGCGTCGTCGCGGAGCCTCGGCAGCCGCTTGAGCAGCAGATTGACCTTGACCTGGGCGCCCTCCGGCCTGGCAGGTGAGTCGGAAGAGCCGTTCAGCAGGCGCTCGAGCACGTGCGGGGCGACCCCGGCGAGCACCGTGCCGGCCGCGATCGTGGCCTCGGCCCCGCCAAAACGGTAGGTGACCTCGCCGTCGGCGGTCACGGCGGTCACCTCGGCGCTCGTGACTATCGTCGCTCCCGCCTTGCGAGCGGCTCGCTCGAGCGCCCCGCTCACAGCACCCATGCCACCGACCGGCACGTCCCAGTCGCCCGTGCCGTTGCCGATCACGTGGTAGAGGAAGCAGCGGTTCGCCGAGAGCGTCTCGTCCTCGGCCGGTGCGAAGGTGCCGATCAGCGCGTCCGTCAGGGCGACGCCGCGCACGAGATCATTGCCGAAAGAAGACTCGATGTGCCGTCCGATCGGCTCCTCGACGATCGCCGACCAGAGCCGATCGTCGCCGACCAGGCGTCGAGCCTCGCCGCGGGTGAGGAGCGGATCGCACACGGTGGGAAAGAGGGATCGGGCGAGCCGTGCCGTGCCCCCGTAGAACTCGCCCCAGGCCGCGGCATCCGCTCCCGCGCCTATGGACTCGAACGACTTCGCGGTCGAGGATGCGTCCCCGTTGTCGACCAGCAGCCCTCGATCGGTGCCGGGCAGAGGGGTGTACGACGAGTACCGTCGCTGCGTCAGGTCGAAGCCGAGGCCCAGGTCCCGGATGATCCGGGCCGGCAGCAGGCTCACAAGGTATGAATACCGCGACAGTCGGGCGTCCACCCCCTCGAACACCTGGGCCGACACGGCAGCACCCCCGAGGTGGTCGAGTCGCTCGAGCACGGTCACCGACTTGCCGGCCTGCGCCAGGTAGGTGGCGGCGACCAGACCGTTGTGGCCTCCTCCGACGATGACGATGTCTTGCGCGGAAGTTGCTCTGCTCATGGCGCGAGCCTACCGATGCACGCTGCCGCCTTCGATCCCGCTCAACACGCGAGCCGACAGCTCCGTGAGCAGTTCGGCCTGGTCTTCGTCGAGCTGGTCGAAGAAGTAGCGGCGGATCGCCTCGGTGTGGCCACGCATCGCGCGCAGAACGGTGCGGCGCCCCTCCGTTGTCATTTCGATCCACCAGCCCCTGGCGTCGGTCTCGCAAGAGGTGCGTGAAACAAATCCGCGTTTTTCCATGCGGCTCACCTGATGGGACACCCGGCTTTTCTCCCAGCCCATCGCGACGGCCAGCTCGGTGACCCGCAGCCTCCGACCGGGCGTCCTGTGCAGGGCGACGAGCGTCTCGTATTCGGCAGCGGAGATGGATGACTCACGCTGCAGTCCGGCGTCGAGGGCATGATCGAGGCGCCGACGCATGGCGTAAAAGGCGTGCCAGGCGTGCCACTGTTCCTCGGTGATCTCGCCCTGCGTCGCCGTGGCCATGACTCCATCCTACCGCTTAGTTGACATGTCACTCAGGTCGGAATTATGATGACGTGTCACTGAAACGCGGTGGACGAAAGTCCATGGATAGAAAGAAGCCCATGAGCATCAAGATCGCCATCATCCTCGGCAGCACCCGACCCGGTCGAAACGGGGAAGCCGTCGCGAAATGGGTGCTCGAGCATGCGGCATCCAGAACCGGCGTCAGCTACGAGCTCGTCGACCTGCTCGATTTCGACCTCCCGCACCTCGACGAAGCCGCCCCCGCGGCGATGGGCCAGTACGCGAACGCGCACACCAAGGCGTGGGCGAAGAAGATCCAGGGCTACGACGGTTTCGTGTTCGTCACCCCCGAGTACAACCACTCCACGTCGGGCGCGCTGAAGAACGCGATCGACTACCTCTACGCGGAGTGGAACAACAAGGCCGCCGCATTCGTCAGCTACGGCAGCGCCGGCGGAACCCGCGCGGTCGAGCACCTCCGCCTGATCATGGGAGAGCTGCAGATCGCGGATGTCCGCGCCCAGGTTGCGCTGTCTCTCGCGACCGACTTCAGGAACTACTCGACATTCGCGCCCTCCGAGCACCACGAAAAGGGCCTTGAAAGCGTGTTCGAGCAGCTCGAGTCCTGGTCGGAGGCGCTGCAGAGCGTGCGCGCGGACAAAGACGAGCTCGCCGCGTAACGCCTGCTCCGTTTGATGCGCCCCGGGCAGGCGCGAAGTGACCCGACGCCGTCCCGGCGATGAGCGGTGCCCTGCCCTGGGTATTGCTCCGCGATCATCGGCCCGTCCGTTCTTCGCCCGAAGGTTTATCCTCGTGACCATGCCGAACGAGCTCGCCGACGCCCCCGTGCGACCAGAGAACATCTCCGCGGAGACCATCGCGACGGTGCGGCGATGGCTCCTGGAGAGCGCGGATGTCGCCCCGGACAAGTCGGCCGAACGCCTCGCCGGGTTGCTCAAGGATCCGCTGGGGCTCGACTTCACGATCGGCTTCATCGACCGGGTGGTGCGTCCGGAAGACCTGCGCGTGGCGGGCAGGAATCTCGAACTGCTGTCGCGCAGCGTTCCGTCGTTTCTGCCCTGGTACATGCGCATCGCGATCCAGCTCGGCGGAGGCTTCGCCCCGTTGCTGCCCTGGCCGATCGTGCCGATCGCCCGCACTGTTCTCCGCCGCATGGTCGGGCATCTGATCCTCGACGCGACCCCCGCCAAACTCGACACGAGCATTGCCGAGCTTCGCGGGCAGGGCATCCGGCTGAACCTCAACCTCCTCGGCGAGGCCGTGCTCGGCGACGACGAGGCCGGCAGGCGGCTCGAGGGCACCCGCGCCCTGCTCGAGCGGGACGACGTCGACTACGTGTCGATAAAGGTGTCCTCCGTCGCCAGCCAGCTCTCGATGTGGGCCTTCGACGAGACGGTCGAGCGGGTGGCGCAGCGGCTCACGCCTCTGTACGAGTTGGCCGCGTCTTTCGCCACTCCCAAGTTCATCAACCTCGACATGGAGGAGTTCCGCGACCTCGATCTGACGGTCGCCGTTTTCGAGCGGATCCTCTCCAACCCGAGGCTCGGCAGGCTGGAGGCGGGCATCGTGCTGCAGGCGTACCTGCCCGATGCGCTCGCCGCGCTGCAGGGCCTCACGGCCTGGGCGACGGAACGGCGGGCGGCAGGGGGAGCGGGCATCAAGGTACGGGTCGTCAAGGGCGCGAACCTCGCGATGGAGCACGTGGACGCGCAACTGCACGGCTGGCCCGTTGCGACCTACCGGACAAAGCGCGAGACCGATACGAACTACAAGCGCGTTCTCGACTGGGCGCTCACCCCGGAGCGGACGGATGCCGTGCGCATCGGCGTCGCCGGTCACAACCTGTTCGACCTCGCGTTCGCCTGGCTGCTCGCCAAGGATCGCCGCGTCGAGTCCCGGGTCGAGTTCGAGATGCTGCTCGGCATGGCCACGGGACAAGCGGATGCCGTGAAACGTGACGTCGGCGGCCTCCTGCTGTACACGCCTGTCGTCCGGCCGAGCGACTTCGACTCGGCGATCTCCTACCTGATCCGGCGGCTCGAGGAGAACGCGAGTCCGGAGAACTTCATGTCCGGGGTGTTCGAGCTGGCGACATCCTCCGCCGTGTTCGATCGAGAGGCCGACCGGTTCCGTTCCGCTCTCGCTGCCCTCGACGCCACCGTTCCGGCTTCGAACCGCGTGCAGGACCGGTCCGCGTCGGCCCCCACCCCGACCGTCGCCGAATTCGCGAACACCCCCGACACCGACCCGGCGATCGCGGCCAACCGCATCTGGGGTCGTGCCATTCTGGCGAGGGCGGCGACATCGCGGCTGGGTAACGCGCAGCTGGCGGCGGCGCGAGTGTCCGACTCCGGCACGCTAGAGGTCGTCATTCGGTCCACCGCCGCGGCGGGCACGGTGTGGGGCGAACGCAGCGCAGCGGCTCGCGCGCGGGTGCTCCGCGCCGCCGCGGACGCGCTCGAGGGCGCACGGGCCGACCTCATCGAGGTGATGGCATCCGAGACCGGCAAGACAATCGCCGAGGGTGACGTCGAGGTGAGCGAGGCGATCGACTTCGCACGCTACTACGCCGAGCGCGCAATCGACCTGGACGACCTGCAGCACGCCCGGTTCGTGCCCTCGAGGCTGGTCGTCGTCGCCCCGCCGTGGAACTTCCCCGTCGCGATCCCTGCCGGCGGGGTGCTGGCCGGTTTAGCTTCGGGGGCGGCGGTGATCATCAAGCCTGCACCTCAGGCGCGTCGCTCCGCCGCGGTGATGGTGCAGGCGCTGTGGGATGGTGGTGTGCCCCGTGACGTGCTCGGTCTCGCCGACGTCGAGGAGGGCGAACTCGGCAAGCAACTGATCACCCACTCGAGCGTCGGCCGCGTCATCCTCACCGGCGCCTGGGAGACCGCCGCGTTGTTCCGCAGCTGGAGAGCGGACCTTCCTCTGCTGGCGGAGACGAGCGGCAAGAATGCCATCATCGTGACCCCGAGCGCTGACTTCGACCTCGCCGCGGCGGACGTCGTCAAGAGCGCATTCGGTCACGCCGGGCAGAAATGCTCGGCCGCATCGATTGTCATCCTGGTGGGATCGGTCGGGAAGTCAGAACGATTCCGGCGCCAGCTGATCGACGCCGCCCACACGCTGCGGGTCGGTTGGCCGCAGGATCCGACGACTCAGATGGGCCCCATTATCGAACCGGCGGCCGGCAAGCTGCTCGGCGGGCTCACAAAGCTCGGCGACGGAGAGACGTGGCTGCTGAAGCCCGCCACGCTCGATGGAAGCGGTCGTCTGTGGTCTCCGGGCGTGCGCGACGGGGTCACCGCGGGAAGCGAATTCCACCTGACCGAGTACTTCGGGCCCGTGCTCGGCATCATGACCGCCGATACCCTCGACGAGGCCATTGCGCTGCAGAACGCGCCGGCCTACGGCCTGACCGCGGGCATCCACTCCCTCGATCCGGACGAGATTGCCCACTGGATTGACGGCGTCGAGGCGGGCAACCTGTATGTGAACCGCGCCATCACCGGAGCGATCGTGCGGCGCCAGCCCTTCGGCGGCTGGAAGCGGTCGACGGTCGGCGCGAGTGCGAAGGCTGGCGGACCGAACTACCTGCTGACCCTCGGCGCTGTCGAGCCGGTGTTCGCCGAGCCGAAGAAATCGGTGGTGCTCAAGGGCGTCGGCAACCGCGTGGCCCGCGTCATCGAGGCCGCCCAGCCCGGCATGGAGTTTCTCGAATTCGACCGCGTGCGGGCTGCCGCCGTGAGCGACCAGAGGGCCTGGGACGCCGAGTTCGGTGTCGCCCGCGACGTCTCCCGCCTCGAGGTGGAGAGGAATATCTTTCGTTACCGCCCGTCGCCCGTCACGCTGCGGCTGGCCGAGGGGGCGACATCCGCCCGGCTCGTCCGACTGCTCGCCGCCGCGACGCTCGCCCGGTCAACGGTCACGATCAGCTCGGCGGTTCCGGTTCCCGCCACGCTCATGCAACTGTTCCGCGAGGAGGACAGTCCCCTCGACGTCACCGCCACGTTCGTGGAGACGGATGCCGCGTTCCATGATCGACTGCGGGCCACCGGGACGATGCCCGCAAGAATTCGACTCATCGGGGCGACCGGCACCTCCGGTGGAACCCAGGCGGGAGCTGTGCTCGCGTCGGCACTCGGCGGCAACCCGGATGTGGCGATCTACGCCGGCCCCGTCACGACGGAGGGCCGCGTCGAGCTGCTTCCGTTCCTTCGAGAGCAGGCGATCAGCATCACCGCGCACCGGTTCGGGCACCCGGATCCATCGTCGCAGGTGACGTCGTTGCAGGACGTTCCCTAGGGGGCGAATACCGCCCCGCCCGAGGGTGGTGGCTAGCATCGCTTACGAGCGAGCCGCAATCCCGGTCTCGGGTGCTGCGCGAATGCGGCTGGGCTGCGAGAGTGAACGCCATGAATTCATTGTCGCGCCACACCGACTATGGCTCGGCGAGCCTCGAGGAGTCGGCTGTCGATCCCGATCCGATGGCCGAGTTCGCCGGGTGGCTCGCGGCCGCCGAGGACGCCGAACTCTACGAGCCGAACGCGATGATCGTGAGCACGGCCGACGGCGACGGGAGGCCGAGCAGCCGGACGGTGCTGCTCAAGGGACTCGATGCCTCCGGATTCGAGTTCGTCACGAACTACGCCTCACACAAGGGGCGCGCCCTGCTCGCAAACCCGGGGGTGTCCCTGCTCTTTCCGTGGTATCCGATGCAGCGCCAGGTCATCGTGACCGGCGCCGCGCACCGGACCTCTCCGGAGGTGAGCGACGCGTACTTCGCCGCCCGTCCGCGCGGCTCCCGCCTCGCCGCGCTCGCGAGCGAACAGTCACAGCCGATCGACTCTCGGGCGGCGCTCGAGCAGAGAGTGCGCGAGCTCGAGTTACGATTTCCCGGTGACGCGCCGATACCTCGGCCGGACACCTGGGGAGCGTTCCGGGTGATCCCCGATCACATCGAGTTCTGGCAGGGCCGCACCTCGCGGCTGCACGATCGACTGCGGTTCACCGTGCTGCCGGGCGGCGACTGGCGGCTCGAGCGCCTCCAGCCGTAACCGCTTCTCGAGGGGCCGCCCACTTCCGCGACGATCGGGCTTTCCCCGTGATCGGGCTGCTCAGAGGCTCGCACGATCCGCGCGCCGGAGAAGCGTTGCACGGGACGGGGCTACCCGAGCAATTCGGGGTGGTGGATCGCTGCGACATCCGGATGCGCCCGAAGCCGGCTCTTCAGCGCGTTCTCCCCGTAGGTGCGGAAAAGAGGATTCTCCGGATCGATTGTGATGCCGGGCGCGTCGAGCTCTTGCGGCAGCTCAAGCGTTGGAACCGTGCTTTCGAGCGCCGGCCCGTAGAAGAAGGGAACAGAGACGCGGTCCTCGCCGATGCGCGGTGAGATGACCCGGTGCACCGTTGCCTTGAGGTATCCGTCGGTCGCGACCTCGAGCAATTCGCCGATGTTGACGACAAACGCGCCGTCGACCGGTGGCGCGTCGATCCAGGCTCCGTCCTTTTCCACCTGGAGGCCGCCGGCGCCGGGCTCGACATAGAGCAGTGTCAGAACGCCGAAGTCCTTGTGGGCGCCCACGCCCTGCTTGGGCTCCGGATCGGACTTCCCTGGATAGCGCACGATCTTGATGAGCGTCGACGGCCTCTCGGCGAAGGCTTCATCGAAGACGTGTTCGTCAGCCCCGAGCGAGAGCGCCCAAGCCCGCATGAGCCGGAGGGCGACGTCGTTCAGTTCGTCGCGCCACTCCGTGATGGTTTCACGCAGCCCTGGTAGCGCGGGCGGCCACTGGTTCGGCCCCTCGAGAACGAAGTAGTCCGCCGTCTCCGGCCCCTTCTCGATGGCTTCACGCTCTGGTCCGATGTCGATCTGCTCCCGCCAGTCGACCTTGCCCTGCGTGAGCTCGCCGCCGACCCGCGTGTATCCGCGAAAGTGCGGGCTCTTGAGGTTCTCGATCGCCATCTTGTCCGCTTCGGGCAGGTCGAAGAACTCCCGGGACGTGCGGATGACGCGGTCCATGAGTTCGGTCGCGACACCGTGCCCGGTCAGATAGAAAAACCCGAACTCGTGCGTGGCCTCGCGGAGTTCGGCGCGGAACGCGTGCGCCTCCGCGTCGCCGGCGTCGAGCCGGGAGAGGTCCAGGACGGGGAGGGTGTGTGCGGGCGCTGAGGTGGTCATGGTCATCCGACAATCTTCACCCGGCTTCGGGCCCCCCAGTGTAATGTTACGCGGCGACCAGGCGCGGGGCTGGGCGGGCGACCGGGAGGGGTCGTAGGCTGGCCCGATGCCGGACATCGTGCTGATCGGGCCTGTCGACAGGCCAGAGCTGCACGTCATGACGTTCAACATCCGCCGACGAATAGGGCATTTGAGGCACACCCCCGACCTTTGGTCGCGTCGCAGGGGGGCGGTGCGGCGAATGCTGAACACCGAACGGCCATCCGTGCTTGGCCTGCAGGAGGCGCTTCCGGACCAGGTGGAATTCGTCGCCGCCACCCTGGGGGGCGGATACCGCTCGATCGGGTACGGGCGGACGGCGGAGCGCAGTGGCGAGCACTGCTCGATCTTCTACGATGCGAGCCGACTGGATCTGCTGGAGTGGAGCCAGCAGGCGCTGTCCGACACGCCCGACAAGCCGGGATCAACGACGTGGGGCAACTGGAACCCGCGTGTGGTGGTTCGTGCGAGCTTCAGGGACAAGGCCGGCGGGCTGGACTTCCTCGTCGTGAACACTCATTTCGATCACTTCTCGCGCAAGGCCCGGCTGCGCTCCGCGGAGGTGGTTGGGGCCATCGCGAGATCATCCACCCTGCCGGTCGTTGTCCTGGGGGACTTCAACACGGGCGTCGGGTCGAAGCCGTACGTTGCGCTCGCCGCCGTGCTGCGTGACGCCTGGCTCGTGGCCGCTCAGCGGGTCACCGAAGAGTGGGGCACCTTCCCGCACTATCACCCGCCTCGGCGAGGGCGGAAGCGAATCGACTGGATCCTCGTGAGTTCCTCGATCGAGGTCCGGAAGGCCGCGATCAACGTCAATCGGTACGGCGGCGCCTGGCTCTCCGATCATGCGCCGGTCCAGGTCGTGCTGGCGCTGCCCTCCGACCGTGACAGCCGGCTTGGCTAGGCTTCTCGCGTGATCGAGTCATTCCTGCGGGCCCCAACCGGTGTCGTGGAGATCGTCGCCGATCTGTTGCGCCTCGCGGCAGTCTTCAGTATCGCGGCGGCGGCGGTGTGGTGGGGCGCCCCCGAGATCGCGCTTTTCGCACTAGTGCTTCTCGGACTCCTGCTGCCGCGATTCATCGAGGTGCGACCGGTTTTCGACGCCGCATACGGACTCGCCTTGCTCGTGGCAGCGTGGAGCACGGTCGTCGACCTCTACACGCGTGTGCCCGGTTGGGATCTCGTCGTCCACTTCTCGGCAACTGGGTTGACCGCCGCCATGACCTGCTCTCTGCTCGCTCAAGCCCAGCTCATTCCTCGCGCGCAGGATCCTCGTGTGACCCTCGCCACGGTGATCGTTCTGACCGCGTCGCTGGGTCTCGCCTTGAGTGCGCTCTGGGAGATCGCAGAGTGGCTGGGACATACGTACGTAGATCCGACCATCTTCGTGACCTACGACGACACCATTGGAGACATGGCGGCCGGCGGGCTCGGATCAGTGGTAGCGGGTCTCGCGATGAAGGCGCTGTCTTTGCGGAGCGGCACGGTGGCCAGGTGAAGCTCACGATCGTTGCGGCATCCGCCGTTCCGCCCTTCGAGCAATTGCGCTCACAGATCGCGGGGGCAGTCAACGATGGGACTCTGCTCGCAGGCGCGAAATTGCCGACCGTGCGCCGTCTAGCCGAGGACCTCGGGCTCGCGACCAACACTGTCGCCCGCAGCTACCGTGAACTCGAGCGCGATGGAGTGATTGAGACGCGCGGGCGCAACGGCACTTTTGTCGCCGCTACCGGCGATGCGCGGCAACGGGAGGCCCAGATGGCGGCGCTCGCCTACGCGCAGCGCATCCGCCAGTTGCACGTGGAGCCAGCCGCCGCGCTTGAGCTCGTGCGAACCGCACTCGGAACGCAGCCGCCGCCGCCTCGCGCACCCGGCGTGTGACACAGTGGGCGCATGGCGAATCCTCCCGTGACGGACGGTCACGTCGTCCACGCGTCGGTGAACGGCGACGCTTTCGCCTCTCTCCTGCGTCGACCCACCCCGCGGACTGAACGGTATGCGCTCGGCAAGGAGATGCGGCAGAAAGTGCCTCGTTCGTCGCTTGGCGAGTGGACGGCGCCGCATGATCGCGCCGACCCGATCGACCTGATCATCCAGTCCCACCGCGGTCGCCAGGAACACCTCATTCCGCTGCGGGTCGCGCGGATGCTCGACTCGCCGTACGGGTTCCTGCGCGGCACCGCGGTCGTGATGGCCGCAGATTCCGCAGCGCTCCCCGCGACCGGCATCACACCCGTGATCTGCGGTGACGCCCACGTCGGCAACTTCGGTTTCTACGCTTCCCCGGAGCGTGACCTCGTCATCGATCTCAATGATTTCGATGAAGCGCATCCTGGAAGCTGGGAGTGGGACCTCCGCAGGCTCACGGCAAGCATCTGGGTGGCCGGGCGCCAGAACGACTTCACCGAGGACGAGTGTCAGGCGGCAGTCGCATCTTGCGTCTGCGCCTATCGGAATCAGGTGCGTGAACTGGCCGAGCAGCCGCTGCTGTCGCGCTCGTTCCAGCGAGTCGACGTAGACCGGCTGCGGCAGTCGACGACGGACCTGTCACTGCACCGGGGCATCGAACGCGCCGCGCAGCGAGCCCGCCGGCGAACGAGCGATCGTGCGCTCCCACGATTCGCCGTCGAGGAGAACGGAACGCGACGGATCGTCGAGGAGCCTCCACTGATCACTCGCCCGGACTCCTCCGATGCGGAGCAGCTGGGTGCGGCACTTGACAGTTATCTCGAGACGCTCAGCCCGCACTGGCGTCGCGTGGTGGGCGGCTACACCCTGCTCGACATCGCCCACAAGGTGGTCGGCGTCGGAAGCGTCGGCTTGCGCGCCTACGTGGCGCTGTGCGAGGGAAGCAGTCCCGACGACGTGCTGTTCCTGCAGCTCAAGCAGGCGAGACGATCGGTGATCGCGCCGTTCGTGCACGGCGACTCCGCTCTGCACGCTCATCAGGGTCAACGCGTGGTCGAGTACCAGCAGGCGCTTCAGACGGTGAGCGATCCGCTGCTCGGCTGGACGACGGTGAACGGCCGCCAGTTCTACGTGCGGCAGTTCCGGAACATGAAGGGGACTCTTCCGCTGGAGGGGATCGGTGCCGCGGCGATGACGGACTACGTCGCCGTCTGCGGACGGCTGCTGGCCAAGGGTCACGCGAGGACAAGTGGGGCGTCCATGATCGCGGGCTACGTGGGAGGAGGGGACAACCTCGAGCGAGCCCTCTGCCGATTTGCCCGCGCCTATGCCGACCAGACGGAGCACGACCACGTGCGGCTCACCGAGGCCGTGCGCCTCGGGAGGCTCCCCGCGGACAGTTAGTCCGCGGCCCCGCCCGACGCGGTGTCGTCGTCGGAGTCGGATGATCCCTGGCCCGAGCCGTCCGGAACGTCCTCGTTCTTGCTCTCGCTCGTGGAACTGTCGCCGCGGCCGGACGCCTTTTCGTGATCCGTCATCCCGCCACGCTACGCGTGTCAACGGCGTCGAGGCAATACTTTCGATTCACGGGCTATACCCACGTTTCTTTGGTTGGGTAGTAAGGAACCCGCTGAACGAAAGGTGGAAGGAAACGGTATGAAAGCATCGCAAACGCTGGACGACAACCTTCAGAAGGTCCTCGTAGATCTGATCGAGCTGCACATCCAGGGCAAGCAGGCCCACTGGAGCGTCGTCGGAAAGAACTTCCGCGATCTGCACCTGCAACTCGACGAGATCATCGAGAGCGCCAGGGAGTTCTCGGACGAGGTCGCCGAACGGATGCGCGCACTCCACGGCATGCCGGACGGCAGGTCGGAGACGGTGTCGGCGTCCACCTCGCTGAAGAAGTACCCCGGCGACGAGGTGGACACGGCAAAGGTCGTCGACCTCATCACCGAGCGCCTCGAGGCGGTCGTCACCACCATGCGCGCGGTGCATGACGAGGTCGACGAAGAGGACCCGACCAGTGCGGACATCCTGCACGCCATCATCGCGAAGCTCGAGCAGTACGCGTGGATGGTGAACGCAGAGAACCAGACGCCACGCAAGCGCGGCGCCTCCAAGTAGCATCCCCGTTCCCGACAGAAGGAGAAGGAAATGACCCAGGTCATCGAACACATCGACGTCGACGTGCCCGTCAACGTCGCCTACAACCAGTGGACCCAGTTCGAGTCGTTCCCGCACTTCCTGAGCTTCGTCGAGTCGGTCACCCAGCTCGACGACACTCACACCCACTGGAAGGTGAAGATTGCGGGGGCCGAGCGCGAGTTCGACGCCGTGATCACGGAGCAGCATCCCGACGAGCGTGTGGCTTGGAACAGCACAGGAGGCGAAGAGAACCACGCCGGTGTCGTCACCTTCCATAAGCTCAGTGACACGACCTCCCGCGTGACCGTGCAACTCGACTGGGAAGCCGAGGGCTTCCTCGAGAAGGTCGGCGCCGTGTTCGGCGTGGACGACAAGGCCATCAAGGGCGACCTCAAGAACTTCAAGAAGTTCATCGAGACCCGGCCGGCGCCAACCGGCGAATGGCGCGGAGACGTGTCGAACTAGCGGTACCGTTTCCGCCCTCGAAGAAGACCCCCACCAGAGTGTTCCGGTGGGGGTCTTTTCGACCGGCGGCCGTCTGAAAGGCGAACGATGACATCCTTCCCAGCCGCGCCCCCGGTCGCCGGGTCCGCCGGCGGTCCCGCCGAACGCGTCGACGGATACGCCGAGTTGCGGGCGTACGCGGCCATCGGCGACGGGCGCACAGTGGCGCTTATCGCGTCGGACGGTGCCGTCGACTGGTTTCCCACCCCGGACCTGCTCACCCCGCCGGTATTCGCCGCACTGCTCGACGCGGAACGTGGGGGGCGGATGGAGTTACGCCCCGTCGACGACTTCAGTGTCTCCCGGCGCTATCTCCCCGGGACCAATGTCCTCGAGACCGTCTTCACGACAGCGGGAGGCTCGGTGCGGGTGACCGATGCTCTCGTCACGGGTGTCGCCGGCCGCCTGCCCTGGTCCGAGCTCGCTCGTCGCATCGAGGGAGTGGAGGGTGAGGTCGACATGCGCTGGAGCGTCGCTCCCGGCACCGCGTTCAATGCCGCATCGCCCTGGGTTGAGCACACGCTGCACGGGCCGGTCATCCGGGTCGGCGATGTGCTACTCGGTGTGCGCGGATCTGAGCACGGTCCGAACGAACCAGGGTCGCAGCACCTCGAGGGAAGATTCACGACGCTTGAGGAATCACGCCACCTCCTCGTCGTTTCGGCCACCCGCGGCGAACCGTTGCGCATGCTGACCCCCGAGCTCGTGGACCGGGGCATCGACCGCACGATCGAGATCTGGAGCTTCTGGTCGGACGAATTCACCTTCGACGGCCCATGGGCGGATGCCGTGCACCGGAGTGCCCTCGCGTTGAAGCTCCTCATCCACTCTCCCACCGGCTCCATCGCGGCGGCCGCGACAACGTCTCTTCCCGAGCAGGTGGCCGGCGGCAAAAACTGGGACTACCGCTTCGCCTGGGTGCGCGACCTCGCCTATACCGTGGGGGCGCTTCTCCGTTTCGGGCTGCGTGAGGAGACCCATGCCGCCGTCTCGTGGTTGTTGACCACGATCCGCAAGCACGGACCGGAGGTGTCGGTCTTCTACACGCTCGACGGTGAAGTCGCGGCGCATGTCGATTACCCGGATCTGCCGGGCTGGCGCGGCATCGGACCGGTTGTCGTCGGCAACGAAGCGCTGGGCCAACTGCAGCTGGGGATCTTCGGTGACCTGTTCGCGGTGGTGCGTGCCTATGTCGACGACGGTAACGTGCTCGACGCGGAGACCGGACGGATGCTCGCCGCTGTTGCCGATCGCGTGTGTGACACCTGGTATCACCGCGATGCCGGCATGTGGGAGCTTCCCGACCCGCAACTTTGGACCGCGTCGAGGATCGGATGCTGGCAGGCGCTCGACAACGCGGTGCGTCTGTCTGACGACAAGCAGATTCCCGGTGGCCCGGATCGGTGGGCGGCGGAGCGGGACCGGATCCGCGACTGGGTGAACGAGAACTGCTGGTCCGAGGCGCGGCAGAGCTTCGTGGCCTACCCAGGAAGCGAGGATCTCGACACCGCGGTGCTGCTGCATGCGGCGAGCGGATTCGACCGGGGAGAGCGGATGTCACGCACCATCGACGCGATCCAGGCGGAACTCGGACGCGGCCCCCTGGTCTACCGGTACTCGGGCATGCAGGAGGAGGAGGGCACGTTCGTCGCGTGCGCGTTCTGGCTCGCCTCGGCGCTCGCTTGCGTGGGCCGTATGGATGAGGCGAAGGCGCGCATGGAGGAGCTCATCGGCCTCGCCAACGACGTCGGCCTCTACTCGGAGATGATGGCTGCCGACACGCACGAGTTTCTGGGGAACATCCCGCAGGGTCTCAGTCATCTCGCGCTGATCACCGCGGTGCAAACGATCGAGGAGCTGGGGGGCTAGGGTGGCCCGCTCTTCTCCGGATCACGCCGCTCAACTGGGCCGATCACCTTCCGCAACGTCGCGTCGGAAGGGCGACCGGATTGGCTGTGGATCCGCTTCGCAACCAGCCGCACCGCCCGCAACGGGGCGTACGCTGATCGCATGAACCCCCGCGCAGGCTCGCGCCCCAGACGTTGGACAAAATGGGTGCCGGCGGTCGTGGTTCCGGCGGTCATCGTCGTCGGCGCCGTCATCGCCCCCCTGCAGGCGAGCGCGGTCATCGTGTTGCCGGAGAAGACTCCTGAGGAGTTGCTCGAGTTCGCGTCGTCGAGCGAGGTGCGCGCCCTCTCCGGCACGATCGAGCAGAACTCCCGGCTAGGCCTGCCCGATCTGTCCGGCGTGACCGGTTCGCCGGGTGGCTCCGAGGGTGCTGACATCGCTTCCACGCTGGAACTCGTCACGGGTTCGCACACCGCCCGGGTCTACCTGAACGGACCGACGAACGCCCGCATCCAGGTGCTCGATCAGCTCGCCGAACGCAACATCGTGCGCTCCGGTGGTGATGTCTGGTTCTACGACTCCGAAGACAGGACCGCGAGCCACGCCACTCTGCCGGCGGGAGCAGAAGCGCCGAGGGTGCAGACGCCGGAGCGGCTTGCCGACCGATTCCTGGCCAGCATCGACCAGACGACGGAGGTCACGGTCGGAACCAACGCCCAGGTGGCGGGCCGCCCGGCCTACCAGCTCGTGCTGACGCCTCTCGACGACGACACCCTCGTCGCGTCGGTGACTATCGCCATCGACTCCGAGACCGGGCTTGCCGTCGGCGTCGAGATCCTCGCGAGCGGGGGAACCGCTCCAGCGTTCGCGCTGGCGTTCACCGAGTTGTCACTGGCCACCCCCGACGCTGGCCTGTTCGCTTTCACTCCTCCTCCGGGCACGACGGTCACCGAACTGACGGAAGCCGAGACGCGCGAGGAGCCAACCGATCGTCCTGGGAAGTCGTCCCACTCGGTGTCAGGTGAGGGATGGAGTTCGATCCTCGAGATTCCGGCGAGCGAGGTCCCGTCGGAGTTCGCCGCATCCCCTCTTCTCGCCTCCGCCTCGCAGGAGGTGAGCGGCGGGCGACTGCTCAGCACGGCCCTCGTCAACGTGCTCGTGACCGATGACGGCCGACTCCTCCTCGGATCGGTCACCGCAGATCGGCTGCAGGATGCGGCCGCCGGTCTGTGACGACAGCGGAATTCGCGATTGAGACGGCGGGGCTGACGAAGCGGTTCGGTGCGCAGACCGCCGTCGACGGCATAGACCTCGCCGTGCCGAGGGGCTCCGTGTTCGGGTTCCTCGGACCCAACGGATCGGGCAAGACGACGAGCATCCGCATGATGCTCGGACTCGTCGCGCCCTCGAACGGCACGGTCAGCGTGCTCGGGCGGGAGGTGCCCCGCCATCTGCCCGACGTGCTGCCTCGCGTCGGCGCTCTCGTCGAGGGACCGGCCTTCTACCCATTTCTGTCCGGCGCGGCCAACCTGCATAGGCTCGACACGGCCGACCGCCATGCGTCCTCGTCGACTCGCCGGGCCCGGGTGAGCGCGGCCCTCGACCGGGTCGGGCTCAGCCACGCGGCAGGCAAGAAGGTGCACGCGTACTCTCTCGGGATGAAGCAGCGCCTCGGTATCGCGAACACGCTCCTGGCGCCACGCGAGTTGCTCGTGCTCGACGAGCCCACAAACGGGCTCGACCCGCAGGGCACTCGGGAGGTGCGCGGCCTCATCCGTTCCCTCGCCGACAGCGGGTCGACGGTCTTCGTCTCCAGTCACCTGCTCACCGAGATCGATCAGATCTGCACCCATGCCGCTGTGATGAGTGCGGGCCGACTCGTCGCTCAGGGCACCCTTGACGAACTGCGCGGCGCGGGCGACGCGTACGTGCGAGTGCTCACGCCGGATCCGTACGCGGCACGGCAAACGCTTCGAGCGCTCGGGCTCGGGCTCGAGCACCCGGCATCTGAGAGACGCACGGATGATCCTGCTCGGGTCGCTGACACCGAACTCGTCCTCGCGCCGCTCGGCAGTATCGACCTGGAGCCGGAGACGATCGTCGCCGCCCTCATAGCGGGAGGGGTGCGCGTGCGCGGGTTCTCGGTGGAGCGCGCGAGTCTCGAGGACCGCTTCGTCGCCCTCACCGGGGAGGGGTTCGACGTTGTCCAGTGAGAGCGCCGTGACCGGGGCGAGGCGCGCATCCGGCTGGGCGCTCCTCGTCTCGGAGCTCTCGGTTCTGTTCCGGCGCCGGCGCACGAACGCGCTCTTGCTCGCCCTCGCGGCGATCCCCATTCTCATCGCCGTCGCCCTCCGGCTCTCCTCTTCCGGGCCGCGAGCGGGCCGAGGCCCGCCCTTTCTCGACCAGGTCGCCCAGAACGGACTCTTCGTCGGGGTGACCGCGCTCGTCGTGGCGATTCCGCTGTTCCTGCCGCTCACCGTCGGCGTCGTCGCGGGCGACACCATCGCGGGGGAGGCGAGTCATGGCACCCTGCGCTACCTGCTCGTCGCGCCGGCCGGCCGAGCACGGTTGCTCGCGGTGAAATACATCGGCGCGGCGGCCTTCTGCGTGGTCGCTGTGCTCGTCGTCGTGGTCACGGGCACGCTCGTCGGTGCCGCGCTGTTCCCGGTCGGACCGGTGACGCTGCTGTCGGGCGACACCATCCCGGTGGGCGAGGCATTCGCCCGGTTCCTCGCCATCGCCGGCTACGTCACCGTGTCGCTGCTCGGGCTCTCCGCCATCGGGCTGTTCTTCTCCACGCTGACAGATGTCCCGGTCGGCGCGATGGCTGCGACGATAACGTTTTCCGTCGCCACGCAGATTCTCGGCGCACTGCCACAACTCGAGGGGCTGCATCCGTGGCTCTTCAGCCACTACTGGTTGGCATTCGCCGACCTGCTTCGGCAACCGATCTCGTGGGAATCATTCGGTGACAACGCCCTGCTGCAGGTGGGATACATCGCACTCTTCGGGGCGCTCGCCCTCGGCCGGTTTCTCACCAGGGACGTGCTCTCGTGAGGCTCAGTCGAACCGGCGGTGCACGAGCCGTGACAGCACGATCGAGCTTCGGGTGTGATCGACGTTCGGTGCGAGCCGCACCTTCTCGAGCGCGATCTCTAGCGACGGAATGTCGCGCGAGCGCATGTGCACCATCGCATCCGCCGATCCGGACACGGTGCCGGCGTCGACGACCTCCGGAACGTTCGAGAGGATGCGGCGAAGCTCATCGGGCGCGACGGTCCCGCGACAGAAGAGCTCGACGTAAGCCTCCGTCGCCAGGCCGTCAATGGCGGGATCAACCTGCACGGTGAATCCGCGAATCACACGATCGGCTACGAGACGATCGACCCGGCGCTTGACAGCGGAGGCGGAGAGCCCGATCGCCTCGCCGATGTCTCCATAGCCCGCACGGGCGTTCTGGCGAAGCAGGTCGATGATTCCGTGGTCGAGGCTGTCCATAGGGCCACTATATGGCGGTTTCTTGTGTGCAACCCGCCGAGGATGGCGATTGTGTGCGTGTTCCGCTCGAAACGATCGGATGCTTGCGTGTCACACTGGAGTGACCCCGCATCGCCATGACTCTGGAAGGCGCCCGTATGTCGGCCACTTTTTCTGCGACACGACCCACCCCCGCAGCCGAGATCGCCCCTAGCCGGATCGCGACCAAACGCACGATTCTGATGTGCCGTCCCGACTTCTACACGGTCAGCTACCGGATCAATCCGTGGATGCACCCCGAGGTGCCCACCGACACCGGGCTGGCGGTGCGCCAGTGGGAGACCCTCTACCGCACCTACGTCGACCTCGGATTCGACATCCGACTGGTTGACCCGATCGACGGCCTGCCGGACATGGTCTACGCGGCCAACGGCGGTTTCGTGCTCGATGGGATCGCCTACGGGGCGAGCTTCACCTACCCCGAGCGCCAGCCAGAGGCCCCCGCGTACATGGACTGGTTCCGCGACAACGGCTTCGACGTTCGCATTCCGGAGAACGTCAACGAGGGCGAGGGCGACTTCCTCCTGGTCGGCGACGTCATCCTCGCCGGCACCGGATTCCGCAGCGCCTCGAAGAGCCACGAGGAGATGACGCGCATCTACGGCCGCGAGGTCGTCACCCTCAATCTGATCAACCCGAGCTTCTACCACCTCGACACCGCCGTCGCCGTACTCGACCCGTCGCCCGCACCGGGGGAGCGGGCGAACATCGCCTACCTGCCGAGCGCTTTCGACGAGACGTCGCTCGAGATTCTGCGGGAGCGGTTTCCGGACGCCATCCTGGTCACGGACGAGGACGCGGCGTTCCTCGGGCTGAACTCCTTCAGCGACGGGTACAACATCGTGATCGCTTCACGCGCGACCGACTTCGAGCGCCAGCTGCGCGCCCGCGGTTACAACCCCATCGGCGTGGACCTGTCCGAGCTGCTGCTCGGCGGAGGCGGAGCGAAATGCTGCACCCTCGAGTTGCGCCGATGACCGCTCTGGCCTCCGAATCGATCGGCGAGGAGCACCTCGCCCACACCTACAGTCCCCTGAACGTGGTGGTCGAGAGCGGACAGGGTGCATGGGTGACCGATGTCGCCGGCCGCCGCTACCTCGATTGCCTCGCGGCTTACTCCGCCGTGAACTTCGGCCACGGGCATCCGAAGCTCATCGCGGCGGCCAAGGCCCAGCTCGATCGCATCACGCTCACGAGCCGGGCGTTTCGCAACGATCAACTCGGACCATTCGCCGCCGCCCTCGCCGCTCTCGCCGGAAAGGACATGGTGATCCCGATGAATACGGGCGCCGAGGCGGTTGAGACCGGCATAAAGGTCGCCCGCGCCTGGGGCTACCGGGCGAAGGGAGTCGCTCCCGGCCGCGCGAGAATCATCGTCGCCGACGGCAACTTCCACGGTCGCACGACCACGATCATCAGCTTCTCCGACGACCCCGTCGCGACCGCCGATTTCGGCCCCTTCACACCGGGCTTCGTTCGGGTGCCCTATGGAAATTCTGCGGCGGTCGAGGCGGCGATCGACGAGAACACCGTCGCTGTGCTCCTCGAACCGATCCAGGGCGAGGCGGGCGTCATCGTCCCGCCCGCCGACTACCTGCCCGCAGTGCGCGAGATCACGACGCGGCACCGGGTGCTCTTCATCGCCGACGAGATCCAGTCCGGCCTCGGACGCACGGGCGCCACATTCCAGTGCGACAACGTCCAGGTGATCCCCGACGTGTACCTGCTCGGCAAGGCGCTAGGTGGCGGCATCGTCCCCGTGTCCGCCGTGGTCGGCGACCGAGACATCCTGGGCGTGCTGAATCCGGGTGAGCACGGTTCGACGTTCGGCGGCAACCCGCTCGCCGCCGCAGTCGGAGTGGCCGTCGTCGAGCTTCTCGCGAGCGGAGAGATGCAGGAGCGGGCGCGGATGCTCGGCGCCCACCTCGAGGCGCGGCTGTCGCGACTGGTCGGCAAGGGAATCGTGGCGGTGCGCACGGCGGGGCTCTGGGCAGGCATCGACGTCGACCCCGCTCTCGCTCCTGGCCGCCAGGTGTGCGAGAGGCTCATGGAGCGAGGCGTGCTCGCGAAGGACACCCACGGTTCGACCATTCGTCTCGCACCTCCGATCGTCATCGAGGTCGAACATCTTGACTTCGCCGTCGATCAGCTCGAGGCCGTGCTCGCAGAGTTGCGCGGCTGAGGGGTTTACTGGCTCAAGCGAGGAAGCAAGACTGAGTCGATGGAAACCCCGCCCATCACGGCTCTTGCCCTCGTCTGCACGCTCACCCCGTCTCCGGAGCCGTCGAGCACCGAACTGCTCGCCGACCAGGTCCTGGAGGCGCTCGCCGCCCATGGCGTCACCGGAGACAAGATCCGCGTTGTCGATCACGACGTCAGGCCCGGCGTGAAGACCGACATGGGGGAAGGGGACGCCTGGCCCGCCTTGCGCGAGCGGGTTCTCGCCGCAGACATCCTGCTCCTCGCCTCACCGACCTGGATGGGGCACATGTCGAGCATCGCTCAGCGCGTCCTCGAGCGGTTGGACGCCGACCTGTCGATCACCGACGACACAGGGCGCCCTCACCTTTACGACAAGGTAGGCATCGTCGCTGTGGTCGGCAATGAGGATGGCGCCCACAAGATCACCGCAGACCTCTTTCAAGCACTCAACGACGTCGGCTACACGATTCCGGCGCAGGGCGGCACCTACTGGAACGGAGAGGCCATGCACACCACCGACTACAAGGACCTCGACGAGACTCCGGATGCCACGGCCAGCACCACGGCGGGTGTGGCAGCGAACGCGGCCCACCTCGCAGCTGTGCTGAGGGTCTCGGCCTACCCCTCCTCCTGACCGCCATTGTTCCCCAGGCGGATGCCGACTTCGCGTATGACGCGCGACTGATCGTCGCCGCCGAGGAGAGGGGGCTTCGCACGCTGCGCCGGGTTTGTCTTCGGGGACATCCTTGGCTCCGGACGTGCGCACCCGCATAGGCTGTGCATATGAAGACCTCGACTGAGCTCGACTCCGCCGACCCGCTCGCCCGCTATCGCGACCGCTTCCTACGCGACAGCGACGTGGTGTCCTACCTCGACGGCAACTCCCTCGGCCGCCCGCTCCTCGCAAGCATCGAGCGGATGCAGAGCTTCCTCACTGAACAGTGGGGCGGCCGACTCGTCCGGGGCTGGGACGAGGGCTGGCTGGATCTGCCCGCCCGAATCGGCGACGACCTCGGTCGCGTGGCGCTCGGCGCCGCGCCCGGGCAGATTGTCGTCGGGGACTCGACCACGGTGCTGCTCTACAAGCTCATCCGCGCTGCGGTCGAGGCCAGACCCGATCGCACAGAAATCATCATCGACAGGGACAGCTTCCCCACCGATCGGTACGTAGTCGAGGGAATCGCCGCGGAACGCGGGCTCACCGTGACCTGGCTCGGGTCGAAGGGTGGTCAGCCTTCGGATTCGGGAGTGACGGCGAGATCTCTCACGAAGAAGCTGACCGACAACACGGCGGTGCTCGTGTTGAGCCACGTCGCCTACCGCTCCGGCTACCTCGCCGAGGTTCCGGCAATCACCGCGCTCGCTCACGAGGCGGGCGCCCTCGTCGTCTGGGATCTGAGCCACTCCGTCGGAGTCGTGCCCACATCGCTCGACGAGTGGGGTGTCGATCTCGCGGTCGGCTGCACTTACAAGTACCTGAGCGGCGGGCCCGGCTCGCCCGCCTTCGCTTATGTCCGATCGAACTTGCAGGGCGAACTTCGGCAGCCGATCCAGGGCTGGCTCGGCGCGAAGGTCCCCTTCGACATGACCCAGGGCTACACCCCGGCAGATGGCATCCGTGGATTCACGAGCGGCACGCCTCCGATCATCGGGATGCTCGCCCTGCAGGACATGATCGCGCTCATCGAAGAGGTCGGCATCGACGCTATCCGCGCGAAGTCGGTCGCGCTCACCGAATTCGCCATCGCGCTCGCCGACGACCTGCTGCCGGATGCCCGTCTCGCCTCACCGCGCGAAGCTGAGCATCGGGGCTCACACATCACCCTCGATCGGGACGGCTTCGACAAGGTGGTGCCGAAGCTTTGGGCGCAGGGGGTCATTCCCGATTTCAGGGCGCCGAACGGCATCCGGGTCGGGCTCGCCCCATTGTCGACGAGCTTCACCGAGGTGGAGCTCGGAATGTTCGCGATACGGCACCCCGGCCACTGACCGACCCCTCAGGAAAGAGGCTTGAGCAACACGAGCGGAATCTCTCGATTTGTGCGCCTCTGGTATCGCGCGTAGTTGGGGTGATTAGCGGTGATCTGCGGCCAGAGTTGCGCCCGCTCCTCCGGAGTAGCGATGCGCGCCGTCATCCGCACCGGTACGCCCCCGTTCATCGCGACCGCGACTCGCGGCTCGTCGCGCAGATTGTGCAGCCAGGACGGATGCCTGTCGTCGCCGCCACGCGAGGCGACGACGACGTAAGCGTCGCCGACCCGCATCGGGGCCGTGAGGAGGGTCAAGCGAGGCCGCCCGCTGCGGCGCCCGATCGTCGTGAGCTCGAGTACCTGCATACCCAACGCGTTCCAGCCGAGCCGCCCGCCGCTGACACCCAGAGCGAGCCGATGAATCGAGTTCATTGCTTTCAGGGCGAAGTCTGAGGGCACGCCCCGAGTCTACGGACCGGTTCGAGCCGGAGTGAGGGTCAGTCTGAATTGTGAGTCACGGGAACCCGGCGGCCGAGCGGCGGTCAGGCGGGCGCAGAGCGGCCACCCGATAATGGAGGCATGAACAGCAGCCCCGCCCCGCTCGAGGTCACCCGACGAACCCGGCACATCCCGTTCTCACCGAGAGCCCTCTACCGCACGATGGCGGTCGCGGAGGCCGTCACTTGGACGCTCCTGATCGCCGGGATGGTCCTCAAGTACGCACTGCAGGCCGGCGGCCTCGGCGTGCAGGTGGGCGGGTTCCTGCACGGGCTCGTCTTTCTCGCCTACGCGATGGCGGCCGTGTTCGTCGGGGTGAACCAGCGCTGGAGCGCGCGACTCATGGGAGCCGCGGTGGTCAGCGCGGTCGTGCCCTACGCAACGATCCCGTTCGGCCGATGGCTCGAGCGGCGGCAGAGACTCGATGGGCCGTGGCGCACGACCGGCACCGACGATCCGCGGGATCGTGGGGTGCTCGACACGCTGCTGCGCTGGGTGCTCAACCGTCCCGTGCTGCTCGTTGTGCTCTTCGTCGTCGGTCTCACGATCGTGATGGCCACCCTTCTCGTGATCGGTCCTCCCGGCGGCCGGTGAGCGTACGCGGCGGCAGGCGAGCGAGCCAGCCAAGGGTCGGCGTCGGCGTCGGGTGTGCCTGTTCGAGCCCGCACCCTCGACGCGAGCGCACACACGTGGGCGACGGGCGTCGTCGCGTGCCGTGCCGCCCAGTGTCAGCGCGAGCTGATCTGAGAGAACTTGCGAATCGACAGCGGCACGAATACCGAGAGCAGCACGACGATGCCGATGAGCACCGTCAGCACGGGATTCTGCTGCGTCCACGTGTCCGGCACCGGAGTCTGCGGCGGCACGTTACCGAACAGCTCGCGCGCGGCCTGCACGAGTGCCGACACCGGGTTGTACTCGGCGAAGACGCGCAATGGGGTGGGCAGGTTCTCGCTCGGAACGAAGGCGTTCGAGATGAAGGTGAGCGGGAACAGCACGAGGAACGACACGTTGTTGATCACCTCGGGACTGCGCACGCTCATGCCGATGAAGGCCATCACCCAGGAGAACGCGTAGGCGAACAGCAGCAGCAGTGCTATGGCGGCGATCGCCTCCAGCGGACTCGAGCGCACCCGCCATCCGACCACCAGACCGGTCGCGATCATCACGAGCATCGAGATGCCATTGATGAGCAGGTCACCGTTGGTGCGCCCGACGAGGACCGCCGACGGGCTCATCGGCAGGGTGCGGAAACGGTCGATGATGCCCTCTTTGAGGTCTTGCGCCATCGCCGACCCCGAGTAGGTCGACCCGAACACCACGGTCTGAGCGAAGATCCCGGCCATGATGAATTCCTTGTAGTCGCTGCCAGGAATGTCGATACTGCCGGCGTACACGTAGCTGAACAGCAGCACGAACATGATCGGCTGCAGCGTCGTGAACACGAGGATGTCTGGCACCCGCTTGATCTTTATCAGATTGCGGCGGGTGGTGATCCAGCCGTCGGAGAACCAGGATGCCGTGGACGCCGCGCGTGGCGCACCGGTGGCCGGTTCTCTGACCGCCGTCGTCATGATGCCTTCTCCTTCTCGTCATCGGCGCTCGCCGAATGCCCGGTGAGCTGAAGGAACACGTCGTCGAGGGTGGGTCGCTGCATTCCCGCGTCGTGCAACCGGATGCCGTCGCGCTCGACCTGCCCGAGCACCGCCTGCAGTGCCGTCGGACCATTCGCGACGGTGACGGCGAGAGTTCGCCGGTCGGAGGAGACCTCGGGTGCGGCGGTACCGACCGAGCGGAGGATAGCGACGGCCGCATCGCTGTCGCCTTCGCTGACCAGGCTCAGCTCGACCCGCTGGCCGCCAATCGACGACTTCAGCTCGTCTGAGGTGCCCTGGGCGATCACCGTTCCGTGATCGATCACCGCGATGTCGTCAGCGAGCCGATCGGCTTCCTCCAGGTACTGTGTCGTGAGCAGCACGGTCGTGCCCTGGGCGACGAGCCGCGTGATGATGTCCCACAGGCCGAGCCGGCTGCGTGGGTCGAGTCCGGTGGTCGGCTCATCGAGGAAGAGCACCTGCGGATCGATGACCAGGGCGCCCGCCAGGTCGATGCGGCGGCGCATGCCGCCCGAGAATCCCTTGACGGGGCGGTTCTGCGCCTCGGTGAGGTCGAACAGCTCGATGAGCTCCCGTGCTCGGCGGCGTGATGCCTTGGCGCCCAGATGATAGAGCCGGCCAATCATGTCGAGATTCTCGAACCCGGTCAGATTCTCGTCGACCGCCGCGTACTGGCCCGAGACGCCGATCATCCGTCGAATCTGATCGCCGTCCGTTTGAACGTCTATCCCGTCGATCGTCGCGGTTCCGGAATCGGGACGGATGAGCGTTGTCAGCACCTTCACCGCCGTGGTCTTGCCCGCCCCGTTCGGCCCGAGGAGCGCGGTGACCGTGCCCTGCGGTACGGAGAGGCTGAGCCCGTCGAGGGCATGGACAGCCGGAGCGCCCTTCGGCGTATAGGTTTTTGCCAAATCGTGCGCTTCGATGTAGGCCATGTGCAGAAGATAGCGGACGCCGGTGACATCGGAATGTCGCGCTGATCGCGCTGATCGCTCCTTCGAGATCAAGTCGAGGACGGGGTCGGTCATCGGACATTCTCCGCCGGACCGGTGACGTTGGCAACAGAATGCTCGGGGCGCGGTCACGGCGACCAATAGCCCAGCACGCGAATGCTCCTTCTGCTCGTGGCCCCGGCTCACCCGCCCGGACCCGCGCCGCGCCGATCGCGTAGCGTGGGAGACGAGCCGTCGACCGGAGGATTCCATGCCTGCTGAAACCGCTGAAACGCAAGACCGCTTCGATGTCGCCGTGATCGGTGCGGGACCCGCCGGCACCGCCGCCGCTCTGCGTGCTGCCGAGCTCGGCGCCCGCGTCGTGGTACTCGAGGCCGATCGCACGGGCGGAACCTGCGTCAACACCGGTTGCGTACCTACCAGGGTGCTCGCCCGCACGGCGCGGATGATGCGTGAGGTGCGCACCGCGAACGACTACGGCATCCGGGTGACCGACCAGCGGCTCGAATGGGCGGTGACGGTCGACCGTGTCGAGGAACGCGTGGAACGCGTCCGCTCGATCAAGAGCGAGGCGCGCCGATTCGCGCAGGCCGGTGTCGAACTGATCCTCGAAGGACGAGCCAGATTCGCCGATGCCGCCACCCTCGTTCTGGACAGCGGGCGCCGCATCACGGCGGACTCGTTCCTCGTCTGCGTCGGCGGGCACTCGCGGCGACTGCCCGTGCCGGGCGCCGAACTCGCGACCGTTCCGGAGGACGTGCTGACGCTGTCGCCGCTGCCCAACCGTGTCGCGATCATCGGCGCCGGCAACACAGGGGCGCAGTTGACCACGATCTTCAGCTCCTTCGGCGCGCGAGTGACCCTGCTCGACGTCGCCCCGAGAATCCTGATGCCCTCCGATGCGGAGATCTCGGCAACCGTCGCGGCGGCGTTCACCGCGCAAGGAGTGACCGTTCGCACCGGGATCGACACCGTAGAGAGGTTGGTGCGGGAGCCGGACGGCTCGATCGCCCTGACATGGCGGGAGGACGGGCATCCCCGATCCGTCGCCGTCGACGCCGTCATCATGGCGACCGGCTGGCCCGCGGATGTGGAGGACCTCGGCCTCGAGAACGCGGGGATCGAGGTGGAGCGGTCGGCGATCCCGGTGGACCAGTACTTCCGCAGCGCGGTGCCGCACATCTTCGCCGTCGGCGACGCGAACGGTCGGGACATGCTCGTGCAGGCTGCACAGTTCGAGGGTGAGGCCGCGGCCGAGAACGCGGTGCTCGGGGCGAACCGGCGCACCCCGCACCATCTGCTTCCGGCCGGCGGGTTCACTGACCCCGACTACGCGGGGGTAGGGCTCACGGAGGAGCAGGCACGCGCGCGTGACCCGCGCTGCGTCGTCTCACTCGTGCCGTACTCCGCGCTCGACCGCGCGGTGATCGACGACCGCGAACGCGGATTCCTCAAGCTCATCGCCGACCGCCGCCGCGAGCTCATCCTCGGCGCGCATGCCGTCGGCGAGAACGCCGTCGAGGTCATCCAGTCGGTCACTACGGCGATGGCGGCGGGAGTCGACGTGGCGACGCTCGCCAACGTGAAGTTCGCCTATCCGACCTACAGTGCGGTGATCGGGTTGGCGGCGCGGGGGTTGCTCGCTTCCGGGGATGACCCGCCACTCGAGTAGTGCGGTGCCGACGCCACTGTGCGACACCTGTCGGATAGCCGGCCCGAGCACGATACTAAGTGGATTCCCGAGCGCGCAGGTCTCGATTCATGGGTGGCGGCGACGCCGCTCACTCGGGCACGGCAACCAGCCGCGCCCGGAGCATCGCGAGCTGGCGGTTGAGTTCTTCGGGCACTTTGCCGTCAAATCCCGCGAAGAACTCTTCCGTCGAGTCGACCTCGGCGAGCCAGGACTCGCGGTCGACCTCGAATAGCTTCTCCAGGTCGCCGGCGCGCAGGCCGAGTCCTTCGAGGCTTAAACCCGACGGCGTGGGGGTGAGTCCGAGCGGTCCGTCGATCGCCGCGCGCTGCCCGTCGACGCGCTCAAGGATCCACGCGAGCACGCGGGAGTTCTCGCCGAAGCCGGGCCAGAGGAACGAACCATCCGCGTCCTTGCGGAACCAGTTGACCTGGAAAATGCGCGGCATCCGTCCGCCCGGGCGCAGCTTCTGGCCCACGTCGAGCCAATGGGCGAAGTAGTCCGCCATGTTGTACCCGCAGAAGGGCAGCATCGCGAACGGGTCGCGGCGCAGTTCGCCGACCGTTCCCTCCGCCGCAGCCGTCTGCTCGGAGGAGACCGTGGCGCCGAGGAACACGCCGTGCTCCCAGTCGCGGGCCTCGACGACGAGTGGCACGTTGGTCGCGCGGCGTCCGCCGAAGACGATGGCATCGACCACGACGCCCCGGGGGTCCTCCCAGTCGTCCGAGATCGTCGGGCACTGCCTGGCTGCGACTGTAAAGCGGGAGTTCGGGTGCGCGGCGGGAGTACCGGCATCCGGGCTCCAATCCTTGCCCTGCCAGTCGATCAGGTGATCCGGAGCATGTTTCGTCATCCCCTCCCACCAGACGTCTCCGTCGTCACGCAGTGCGACGTTCGTGAAGATCGTGTTGCCCCACATCGTCTCCATCGCGGTGGCGTTCGTCGACATGCTGGTGCCCGGCGCGACCCCGAAGAACCCTGCCTCAGGGTTGATCGCTCGCAGGGTGCCGTCCGCTGCCGGATGCAGCCACGCGATGTCATCGCCGATGGTCTCGACCGTCCAGCCGGGAACTGTCGCCTTGAGCATGGCGAGATTGGTCTTGCCGCAAGCAGAAGGGAAGGCGGCGACGACGTGAAAGGCGCGGCCGCGCGGGTTGGTGACTTTGAGAATGAGCATGTGCTCGGCGAGCCAGCCCTCCTCGAGCGCCATGGTCGAGGCAATGCGCAGGGCGAACGCCTTCTTGGCAAGCAGTGCGTTTCCGCCGTAGGCCGACCCGTATGACCAGATTTCCCGCGTTTCGGGGAAGTGGGAGATGTACTTGGTCGTGTTGCAGGGCCATGAAACATCGGCCTGTCCCGGGGCGAGGGGCACCCCGACGCTGTGGATCGCGGGAACCCACTTCGTTGTCGCCTCAATCTGCGCGAGGGCGGCCGACCCCATCCTGGTCATGATCGCGGTGCTCGCGACGACGTAGGGGGAGTCGGTGACCTGCACGCCCAGCCGGGCGAGTGGTGAGCCGACCGGGCCCATCGAGAACGGGACCACGTACATCGTCCGGCCGTGCATGCTGCCGGCGAACAGGCCGAGAAGGGTTGTCCGCATCTCGGCCGGGTCAGCCCAGTTGTTGGTGGGTCCGGAGGCCTCCTCGGTCTCGGAGCAGATGAATGTGCGGTCCTCGACACGAGCGACGTCGTGCGGGTCGCTTCGCGCGAGAAAGCTGTACGGTCGGTGCTCCGGGTTCAGTTGAATGAGCGTGCCTTGCGTGACCATCAGGTGCACGAGACTGTCCCACTCCTGCGGCGAGCCATTGCACCACACGATCTCTTCGGGCTGGGTGAGGGCGGCGATGGACTCGACCCACCGGACGACAGCAAGATCGGTACCGGACGGCGCGCTGCGTGCCATCAGGCTAGGAGCAAGCACGGCCCCTCGTGGTTGCGCGGCCGCCCCGGCAGGGGTCGCGCTCGGGGTGGTCGAGCGACTCAGGGTGGCACTGCTCATTGGAGGTCCTCTCGCGGGTCAAGAAACGGGTCTCTTTCATGATTCACCGATCCAGTCCTGGAATTGAACCCCCGTGAGTCAGCAATAAGTGCATATCTTTCGCTATTGTCAAGCCATGCACGATCTCAACACCCTTGGCCAGCGCATCCGCCACTTCCGAGGGCGATCATCGCTCACCCTCGACCAACTGGGGGCCGCCGTCGGCATCGCTGGGAGCCAGCTGTCGCTTATCGAGAACGGGCGCAAGGAGCCGCGGCTGTCGTTGCTGTCACGGATCGCGCAGGCGCTCGGAACGGACGTCAGCGAGCTGCTGGATGAGTCGCCGCCGAGCCCGAGGGCGGCGCTCGAGATCGAACTCGACCGGGCGCAGAGGTCGTCCGTCTACGCCGCGCTGGGGCTGCCGGCGATACGGGTCTCCCGGTCGATCAACGACGAGGCACTCACCGCGATCGTCGGGCTGCATCGCGAGCTCGCGCGCCGGGATAGCGAGGCGATCGCAACCCCGGAGGAGGCGCGTCGCGCCAACACCGAGCTCCGGCAAGGGATGCGCAAGCTCGACAACCACCTGCCGGAGATCGAGCAGCTCGCGGAAGACACGCTGCGCGACGTGGGCCACAGCACCGGGGCGCTCACGCACCGCTCCGTGAGCCTCATCGCCGAAAGGCTCGGCTTCGAACTCGTGCACGTGGGAGACCTGCCTCACTCCGCGCGCTCGGTCACTGACCTCGCCAATGGCCGCATCTACCTTCCGCCGGCATCCATCCCAGGCGGTCACGGCCTGCGTTCCATGGCGCTGCAGGCGATGGCGCACCGGTTGCTCGGGCACGAGCATCCGCATGACTACGCCGACTTCCTCCGTCAGCGGCTCGAGATCAACTACTTCGCCGCCGCCTGCCTGATGCCCCGAACCCAGTCGGTCGAGTTCCTGCGGTCGGCGAAGGCCGATAGGGACATCGCGGTCGAGGACTTCCGGGACGCGTTCGGCGTGACCCACGAGGCTGCCGCCTTGCGGATGACGAATCTCGCCACTCCTCACCTCGACATGCAGCTGCACTTCCTGCGCGTCGGCGATGACGGCGCCGTGTACAAGGCGTATGAGAACGACGGACTACGCCTGCCGGTCGATGTCACCGGCTCGACGGAGGGCCAGCTCGTCTGCCGTGCCTGGAGCGCCCGCCAGGCGTTCGCGCGCACGAACCGTACGACCGAGTTCTACCAGTACACCGATACCCCGGAGGGCACATTCTTCGAGTCGACCCAGACCGGGACTACGGACGCCGGCGAGTTCTCGATCACGATCGGTGTGCCATTCACCCACTCGAAGTGGTTCAGGGGGCGGGAGACCCCGACCCGCACGACGTCACGCTGTCCCGACAAAAACTGTTGCATGCGGCCATCCGATGAGCTCGCGAACCGTTGGTCGGGCAAGGCCTGGTCGAGCGCCAAGCTGCACGCCCACATCCTGGCGCCACTGCCCTCCGGAACCTTTCCGGGGGTCGACGACCGTGAGCTGTACGAGTTTCTCGAGGCGCACGCGGCGAAGGAGTAGCGAACCGACTACAGGTTGCCGAGGTCGGACGACAGTGCGCGCACGATCTCGAAACCCTCCGCGTGGGCGTTTCTCGCCTGGCCGCCGCGAAAGACCGCAGCCCCTCGCAGGACCCGTCCACCCGTGTAGGGCTTGCCGGACTGGTCCTTGTGTCTTTCGACGGCGGCCACCTTAGCTTCGGCGTAGTCAGAGACGTCGACGAAGTAACTGGGCGAGAATCCGCTCGTGGCGGAGGGACTCTCGAAGCACATGATCGTGGGACTGCGCCGTGCGCCACGCAACGTGGCGAGATGCACGGCGTGGTGGTCCTGGAGCTGATCATGAGCGGAATGGGTGAGGATGATGTCGGGTCTGAACAGATCGACGGCCACCTCGACGACCTTCACCATCGTCTCGATCTCGGTGGTCATCGCCGAGTCCGTGAAGTCCTGCACTGAGATTCCGGCGAGATCCAGGCGTTCCATGCCGGCGGTCGCTTCGGCCTCGCCCCCGCCGCCCTGGCTCATCACAATCGCCATGACCTGGTGACCCTCGTCTGAGAAGCGAGCGAGGGACCCGCCGCAAGCCGCTTCAAGGTCATCCGGATGCGCGCCGACCACGAGAACGCGTCGTACCCGGGCGGGCGAGCCGTTGCCGTGAGGGAAGTAGGACATCATGGCCTGGGTGAAGCGGCGAATACGCACGTCAGTTCCCCTCGAGCGGCGTCGAAACCGCCGTCACCGGTGGGGCAGCGATGCGGCGATTGTCCGCGATGGGTGGCGGAATCGGGCTAGCGGGCATGACGGTATGACGGCTGATCACCATCAGGTTCGGTCCTTCGGGTATCTGGTCTCAGCAATCGGGGTAGCTGAGAAATCGGGTCTGCTGAGCGTACTGCTTCGCCCTTCCCGCCGTCAACGATCCCTTGGACGCAGTTGCGGACCGTGGCGCAGCCTCGGCAGGCCCAGCGCAAGAGGCTAGACCGTCGCGTTCACCAGCCGTTGCCGTCCGGTGCCGAGCCCGTCGATGCCGACCTCCATGACGTCGCCGGCGACGAGGAACGGAAAATTGCCCGAGAGGGCGACTCCCTGGGGTGTTCCGGTGTTGATGAGGTCACCCGGCTCCAGCACGAGGTACTGCGAGAGGTGGTGGATGATCTCCGCGACCGTGAAGATCATGTCGGCCGTACTGGAGTCCTGCCGGGGCTGCCCGTTGACCTTCGACCACAGGCGCAGCTGCTGCGGGTCCACGTCGGCGGCGGGCACGAGGGCGGGCCCGAGTGGATTGAACGTCTCGCTGCTCTTTCCCTTCGACCACTGTCCGCCAGAGTGTGCGTTTTGGAAGTCCCGCTCGGAGACGTCGTTACTCGTGACGTAACCCGCGACGTGATCGAGCGCCTCGGCGGGAGACGACAGGTATCTGGCGCGCTTTCCGATCACGACCCCGAGTTCGATTTCCCAATCGACCTTGGTGGCCCCGCGTGGCACCACGACGTCGTCGTACGGCCCCACGACGGTGTTCGGGTGCTTGTAGAACAGGATCGGCACGGTCGGTGGGGGATTGCCGGACTCGGCCGCGTGCGCCGCATAGTTCTGCCCGATGCAGAGCACGGCCATCGGGCGGGCGATCGGTGCGCCGACGCGGAGCGCGGCTGCCCGATCCAGGACCGGCAGTTCGCCGTCCTCGAATGCCGCTCTGGCGCGCGCGAGACCGCTTTCGGCGAGAAACGCTCCGTCGATGTCCGCGGTCAGGCCGTCGAGCCGGTAGTAGGTGCCGTGATGACGTAGGACCGGCAGTTCGCTGCCCGCGTCGCCCAATCTCATGAATTCCATAGTGTTCCTATTATTCCTGTGGCGATTTTTCGTGCCGGTACCGAAGGCGCGGCTGCTGGAATCAGCAGCCCCGTTTCCCCTCGTCCGGCCGCATGGCGAGAGCGCCGTCGTGGGTGAGGATGAGGCGACGGCCGGCGCGTGACATTCGGAGGTTGCGGTGTCTGACCAGCCAGAGCAGGCCGACGGCAGCCGCCGCTATGCCGGCGGCCGCACCCACCCCGACCGACCAACGCGGACCGAACTCGTTCGCCACCCAGCCGACGATCGGTGCTCCGATCGGGGTGCCGCCCATAAAAATCGCCATGTAGATCGCCATCACCCGCCCGCGCAACTGCGGGTCGGTCGTCAGCTGCACGAGACCGTTCGCCGTGGTCATGAAGGTCTGCGCCGCGACTCCCACCACGACGAGCGCGGCGGCGAAGGCCCATATGGTCGGCAGGATAGCAGCGAGGGCACAGCCCGCTCCGAAGATGGCTGATGACGCAAGCAGGAAACGCAGCCTCGGTCGCTCGCGCTTGGCCGACAGCAGAGCCCCGGCCACCGAACCGACCGCGAGCATCGAGGAGAGCACGCCGAAGATCGCGGCGCCTTCGCCAAACTCGATGCGCGCCATGGTCGCGATATAGATCCCGAAGTTGAGGCCGAAGGTGCCGACGATTGAGACCATCACCAGGATGAGGATGATGTCCGGTCGGCGGGCGATGTACCGGAAGCCGCCGACGAGGTCGCCCGGCCGCCGCTCGGCCCTGGGCAACGGGCGAAGCTCGTGTCTGCGCAGACAGCCGAGGGCAACGAGTACCGCGGCGAACGTCACCGCGTTGATGAGGAACACCCAGCCGGCTCCCACCGCGGCGGTGAGCAGGCCCGCGATCGCGGGCCCGACCATTCGCGCCGCGCTGAACGATGCAGAGTTCAGTGCTACCGCGTTGGACAGGTTGGGCACGCCGACGAGTTGAACGACGAAACTCTGTCGTGCCGGGGCATCGAACGCGGCGACACAGCCGAGCAGGGCCGCGAAAAGGTAGACATGCCAGAGCTCGACGACCCCCGTGACCGTCATGATGCCGAGGATGAGTCCGAGCGCGCCCATCGCCGCCTGGGTCGTCATCAGGATCTTGCGCTGGTCGAAGCGGTCGGCAACCAGTCCCGTGAGAGGGAGCAACACGAGCAGCGGCGCGAACTGCAGCGCGACGACGGTTCCGAGTGCGACCGCGTCGTTCGCGGTGAGCTCGGTGAGCACGAGCCAGTCCTGTGCGGTGCGCTGCATCCAGGTTCCGACATTCGAGACGAGCGCCCCGGCAGCGAAGACGCGATAGTTGTAGCCTCTGAGCGACCGGAACATGGCGCTCACCGTTGGGAGAGCCCCTGAAGGATGGCCGCGGCGTCGGCAAGGGTGCGCCGCTCCGCCGGTGTCAGGGTCGCGAGGCGCCGGTAGAGCCACTCGTCCCTGCGCTTGCGGGTCTCCCGCACGAGCTCTTCCCCGGCGTCGCTCAGCCTGAGGATCACCTTGCGGCGGTCGTCCGGCGACGTCTCACGCTCCACGTAGCCCGCCGCTACCACCGCGTTCACGGTGCGGTTCATGGACGGTAGGGTCACGCACTCGATCTCGCTCAGCCCACTGAGGGTCTGTGGTCCGCGCACGGCGAGCAGGCCGAGCACGGTCGTCTGGCCGTCGGTCAGGTCGGTGTCGGCCTTTTCGGCGCGCAGGCGCCGCGAAAGGCGGTTGACCGCGATGCGCAGTTCCGAACTGAGCGCCTGGGTGGACGGCGGTCGTAGAGTGTCGGCGCCCATGGTCACAGTGCTTAGCATAGCAAATTAGCGAAGCTAAGCATCACTCGATGCTCCCCGCAAATACAATGGGGGCAACGCGAGGAGGCCACGTGATCCAGTTCACTGCAGCGCGGCAGGACAACACGTTCGTCGACGTGCACGGCGTCACCGTGCACTACTACCAGTGGAAGTCCGGCAAGCCTCGCGGCATCGTGCAGATCGTGCACGGTCTCGGCGAGCATGCCGGACGGTACGAGAGGCTCGCCCAGGCGCTCGTCAATTCGGGCTACACGGTCTACGCCGACGATCACCGCGGCCACGGTCGCACCGGGCTCTCCCAGCACAATGGCGATTACACAATGCTCGGGCGCCTCGGCTCCGGAGGAATGCGCGCGACCGTCGAAGATGTACGTCAGCTGAGCGGGATCATCCGAGCCGAGAATCCGGGCGTTCCGCACGTGCTGTTCGGGCACAGTTGGGGGTCGGTCATCGCGCAGATGATCATCGACCGGCACGCCGATGACTACGCCGCAGTCGTGCTTTCCGGAACCGCATATCGAACCTTCCGGCACATGAAGGGCGGCGATCTGAACAGGGCGCACCGCCACCTCGGCGACACCGGCTTCGAGTGGCTCAGCCGGGATGATTCCGTCTCGGCCGCATTCCTCGCCGACGAACTCGCGTTTCCGGCCGACGCGATCAAGCTGTTCGGTCTGCCCGACACGCTTCGCCTGCTCGGCAGACCGAAGCGACGACTTGGCCGCGACATCCCTCTCCTGATCCAAGTCGGCAGTGACGACTCGTTCGGTGGCACCCGCAGCGCCGAGCTGCTCGCCCAGGCGTACGTCACGAGATCGAGACTGACCGACGTCGAGTTGATCGTCTACACCGACGCCCGACACGAGATCTACAACGAGCTGAACCTGACCGAAGTCACGGCCGACCTCGTGAAATGGCTCGGTACGCGCCTCAGCCGGGATAGCTGACGCCGGTCAGTCTCTCCGAGAGCGTCCAGAGTCGCTTCGCCACCTCCACATCGAGTGCGGCGTTCGATGGCCCGACCAGGATCGGGGCGCCACGAGTCTGCCCGATGCCACCGGGGCCGGCGAAGCTCCCGCCCGGCAGGTCGGCCGTCGCCGCGTACAGCGTGGGGAGGGCACCGCTCGCGGCATCCTGTGCGAACAAGCGATTCCCCCAGCGAGACAGGGCGTCGGTGACGCGATTATCCGACCTGGACTGCAGGTTCGTCGCGGTCCAGCCGGGATGCGCAGAGGTGGCGAGAACGGATGATCCTTCCGCCGTCAATCGACGCTGCAACTCAAGCGTGAACAACAGGTTGGCGAGTTTTGACTGGCCATACGCGGGCAAGCGGCGGTAGGGGCGCGAGCGCCAGTTCGGGTCGTCGAAGTCGATGCGACCGGCGCGATGGGCGAGGCTCGAGACGGTGACGACTCGGCTGGTCACCGATCGGAGCAGCAGGTTGGTCAGCGCGAAGTGTCCGAGGTGATTCGTGCCGAACTGAATCTCGAACCCGTCCCTGGTGCGAGTCAACGGGGGTGCCATCAAGCCGGCGTTGTTGATGAGCAGGTGGACGTCGCCGCTCCAGCCGTCAGCGAACTCTCGCACCGAGGCGAGGTCGGCGAGGTCGAGGCGTCGCACCTCGGAAGAACCGTCGATGGAAGCCGCTGCATCCGTTCCCTTCGCAACGTCGCGCACGGCGAGAACGACGTGCGCACCATGCGCGGCAAGCGCGCGGGCCGCCCCGAGTCCGATGCCGCTGTTACTGCCGGTGACGATTGCGGTCTTGCCGGCGAGGTCGGGAAGGTCGGAGGTGGTCCAGTTCGTTTCGGGCATGGGGCAACCGTAGTTCGTTTACCGCTCATCATCCTGAGTGGACGTGTGGGCCCTGTCTCGGACTTCAGGCACCCGTCTCGGCATGCGGAGCGCTGACCGGCTTCGACTCCGCGGAGCCCTTCTGGCGCAGGTACACGGACGCGCCGACGATGAACGCCACCGCCAGGAATTCGCTCTGCCAGTTCTGAAACGACTCGAACCAGAACTGGGATGTACCAAGGTATTCGACGGGTGTGACCCAGCCGCCCCCATGGGCCATCTCCTCCTGGCTGTACGCCTCCGCCCCGCCGACCGCGTGCAGAACGAACGACGCCGCGAACAGTAGGAAGAACATGATGACGAGGGAATTCTCATAAAGGGAGAGCACGATGCCGCCGTGTCGGACCGGCCATGGGGCGTCCTTCTTGTTCGATTCCTTGCGCGGGTCCTCGTCCTGCGCGGTGGATTCGCCGATCGGCTTGGACTCCGACGACCCCTTCTGGAAGAGGAAGATCGTGAGCACGACGTACATGCCCATCTGGAGGAACTCGCTCTCCCAGTTCTCGAATACGGCCTCGACGAAATCGCCGGTCGTGACGTACTGCCAGAACGGCACGGCCGCCGCACCGTGCATGATCTGCTCGTCGTTGTAGACCTGAACACCCGTGAGCGCCATGCCCACGAGGAAGGCGAGGAACAGCAGCAGGTTGGCCAGGAGCAGCCCGTGCTCGAAGACCCACTGACGGACGGTGGACATCGGTCATCCCCTCCGGAGCGGTCGGTGCCGCGCCTGCACCATCAGGCTAGCCCCGGCGCTGTCTGGGCGCCGAGGTTTCAACGCCAATAGGCTGATCAGAGTGACGACTCTATTCACCCGCATCATCCGAGGCGAACTCCCCGGAAGGTTCATCTGGCGCGACGAGCTGGCCGTCGCGTTCCTCACCATCGAGCCGCGCTCGCCGGGGCACACGCTCGTCGTGCCGCACGAGGAGACGGATCGGTGGCTGGATGTCGGCGAGCAGACAATGGCGCACCTGATGGCGATCGCGCACAAAGTCGGCGAAGCGCAGCGGGAGGAGTGGCAGAGCGACCGCGCCGGGCTCATGATCGAGGGATACATGGTTCCGCACCTGCACATCCACGTCTGGCCGTCCTGGTCGCCGAGCGAATTCCATCCGACCGGCATCGACCGCGCCGCCACGCCCGCCGACCTGGATGCGGCGGCGATCCGCCTGCGCGCCAGAATGAGGTCGCACGGCCACGACCGATTCGTTCCCGCGGAATAGGCTTGGCCGCACGGCAACGAAAGGCATCCATGCACGGCGAGTACAAGGTTCCCGGCGGCAAGCTGGTCGTTGTCGACCTCGACGTCCAGAACGGAGCGATCGCGAACTTCCGCCTCGCCGGTGACTTCTTCCTCGAACCCGACAGCGCCCTCGTGAAAATCAATGAGGCGGTGAACGGGCTGCCCGAGTCGAGTGACGCCGATCGGATCGCCGCCGCCGTGCGCCAGGCGCTGCCCGAGGGAGCGTTGCTGCTCGGCTTCTCGCCAGAGGCGGTGGCGGTGGCGGTGCGCCGGTCTCTCGTCAGCGCGACCAACTGGACCGACTACGCCTGGCGGATCATTCACGGCACCGCGTACCCTCCGGTGCTGCAGATGGCCCTCGACCAGGTTCTCGCCGAGGAGGTCGGCGCGGGCAGGAGGGGTCCAACGCTGCGCATCTGGGAGTGGGACGCTCCCGCCGTCGTCATCGGGAGCTTCCAATCCGTGAAGAACGAGGTTGATCTCGAGAACGCCGAGCGCCACGGATTCTCGGTGGTGCGCCGGATCAGCGGCGGAGGCGCCATGTTCATGGAGGCGGGCACGGTGATCACCTACTCCATCTACGCGCCATCGGATCTGGTTCACGGCATGACGTTCGCGGACTCCTACGCCTACCTCGACGAGTGGGTCATCGTCGCCCTCAAGTCGCTCGGCATCGACGCCTCCTACCAGCCGCTCAACGACATCACGAGCCCGACCGGCAAGATCGGCGGGGCCGCACAGAAGCGCCTCGGCACAGGTGCCGTGCTCCACCACGTCACGATGAGCTACGACATTGACGGCGAGAAGATGGTGCAGGTGCTGCGCATCGGCCGGGAGAAGATGAGCGACAAGGGCACGAAGAGCGCCGCAAAGCGGGTGGATCCGCTTCGCACCCAGACCGGACTCAGCCGGGCAGAGATCATCGAACGGATGAAGGGGATCTTCGACGGCCTCTACGGATCGAGTCCGGACGAGGTGACCCCTGAGGAACTCGCGAAGGCGGAGCAGCTCGTCGCCGAGAAGTTCGCCACCAACGATTGGCTGCACCGCGTTCCTTAGGACCGGCAAGCGGCGTCAGCGGGACTCAAGCTCCTGATAGTCGGGGTGGCGTCTGAGGAAATCGATGACGAAGGGGCAATCGGCGACCACCCGGTAGTCGGTTTCGGCCCGGATCATCTCGAGGACCCCCTGAACCATCTGTGCGCCCAGCCCGGCGCCTCGCGACCGAGGGTCTATCTCGGCGTGGATCAGGTGAATCGCGGTGCCACGCACCACGTAGTCGATGACCCCTACCTGCACCCCGTTGCTACTGAAGACGTAGCGGCTCTGGCCCGCGAGACGCTGCAGATCGGTGGACATCTGCCCAGCGTACGTTCCCGGTACCGGTCCGGCAATGCTCGTGCGAGAGAATGAAGCATGCCCGCCTCCTGGTCTTCGACCTCACCCAATCGGGTGATCCACGGCGACAACCTCGAGATCGTCGCGCAATTGCCGGACGCCTCGTTCACCGCGGTCTACCTCGATCCGCCCTTCAATACGGGACGCAGTCAGAGGAGGCAATCGACGACCAGTGTGCGTTCGGCATCCGGTTCCATCAAGGGCTTCAAGGGTCAGCTGTATGAACGCATCCGTGGCGACCTGATGAGCTATGACGACTCCTTCGAGGACTACTGGAAATTCCTCGAGCCGCGGCTAGCGGAGGCGTGGAGGCTGCTCGCGGATGACGGGACCCTCTACCTGCACCTCGACTACCGAGAGGCGCACTATGCGAAGGTGCTGCTCGACGCGCTGTTCGGGCGCGAGTGCTTCCTCAACGAGATCATCTGGGCGTACGACTACGGGGCGAAGTCGAAAAGCAAATGGCCGGCCAAGCACGACACGATCCTCGTTTACGTGCGCAACCCGCAGCGCTACCACTTTGACTCGAGCGCTGTCGATCGTGAACCGTACATGGCACCAGGGCTCGTCACTCCCGAGAAAGTCGCGCTTGGGAAGCTTCCCACGGATGTTTGGTGGCACACGATCGTGAGCCCGACGGGCAGGGAGAAGACCGGCTACCCGACGCAGAAGCCGGAGGGGATCCTGCGGCGTATCATCCAAGCCTCCACGCGTGAGGGCGACTGGGTGCTCGACTTCTTCGCGGGGAGCGGCACGACGGGCGCGGCAGCCGCGGCCCTCGGGCGCCGGTTCGTGCTCGTCGATGAGAGCCTGGAGGCCGTCGCGGTCATCCGCGCCCGCTTGGACAAGGCCGGTGTCGACTTCAGGTAATGCGCCTCGTGTCCCGAACCAACGACCGAGGTAGTCGTGACGGGTGTCGTCGCAAATGGGGCGCGACGTCGCGAGGCATGTGCGAGCAGACCCGTCCGAATCGTCCGGCTCCCCTGCAGGCGGACTCGACCGCGCCGCCACCTCGATCCTCCAACGTTGTAATCTCGTACGATGCACGAGACGCCCGGCGTCTGCGTGTGCGATTCCCGAGGAGACGCCATGGCCGCGACACTGCACGACGTTGCGGCCGTCGCCGGCGTATCGATCAAGACTGTCTCCAACGTCGTCAACGACTACGAGCACATTCGTCCTTCCACCAGGGAGAAGGTGCTCAAGGCGATCAGCGAACTCGACTACCGACCGAACATCTCAGCACGCAGCCTTCGTTCTGGGCGAACCGGGGTCATCGGTCTCGCCCTCCCCGAGCTGAGCCTCAGCTACTTCGCCGAACTCGCAGACTCGGTCATCAAGGAGGCGGAGAAGCGAAACCTCGTCGTACTCATCGAGCAGACCGGCGGAGGCGATCGCGACAAGGAGATCAAGCTCCTGTCGAGTCCGCGGCTGCAGTTGACGGACGGCCTCATCTTCTCCCCGTTGGGCATGGATTCGTCCGACGTGGCGCACCTCAACGTCTCCTACCCGCTCGTGCTCCTCGGGGAGCGCATTTTCGGTGGACCGGTCGATCACGTCACGATGAAGAACGTGGAGGCGGCAAAGGCGGCAACGCGGCACCTGCTTGACCGCGGCTGCCGTCGCATTGCCGTAATCGGCGCTCACGAGGGCGAACTCGTCGGCTCGGCCGCACTGCGCGTGCAGGGGTATCGCGAGGCGCTCGACGCCGCGGAAGTTCCCTTCGATGAGAGCCTGCTCGGCTACGTCATCGAGTGGCACCGACTCGACGGAGCCCGGGCAATGCGAGAGATGATCGCATCCGGCGTGCAGTTCGACGCCGTGTTCGGGCTGAACGACACGCTCGCCCTCGGCGCTATGCGTGTGCTTCAGGAGGCCGGATTCCGTGTTCCCGAGGACGTGTCGGTCATTGGCTTCGACGGGTTGGATGAGACGCGGTACTCGTTGCCTACTCTCTCCACGATCGACCCGGGTCGCGACGAGATCGCCGCGACCGCCGTGCGCGTGCTCGTCGAGCGCATCAAGGCACGCAGCGAGCCGATGAAGGGGGAGCCGCACGAACCGGATCCGTTCGAACCGCACCAGTATCGCGCCGAATTCTCGTTGCAGGCGCGCGAATCCACGGCCGTCGCGTGACCGGGCCCCACTGAGCGTCGAACCGCATAAGGCGAGCACCGTGCCGAGGTTGAATGTCGTGGCGATCGTGTCCGAGCCGAACGGCAACACCCTCGCGGCCATGTACTCGGCGTTGGCGCTCTCGGTAACGGGCGTGCCGTAACAGTCCCAGGAGTTCAAGCCCATCGGCGGGGAGGCGGAGGGTGACTTCCCAGAGCTAGCGCCGGAGACGCCGGAATTGCAACGTGGGAAATATGACGGCTCTCGACTTGATTTCCTTTTCCGCGCGCGCCTATCCTGTTCCAACGTTGTCGATACACAACGTTGTAAATTCTCAGTGGTCATTGATGCCCAGCCCGGTTCGGTGAAGGATCGATAGCCGGGGTGTCGTGCGGCATGAAAGGGGAGTGAGCATGGAAGACCACGGCATCGGCTGGACCGGACGCCACATGACCCGGTTGTGCTTCACGGTCGACAGACTCTACCGGCCGCGCGTCGGTCGACCACGTGATCATGACTGATTACAACGTTGTAGAGAATAGGATGAGGACCGCATGACCTCCGCAAGAATCGTCATCGACCGCACCGCGGTCGTCGCACCTATCGACCGCCGCATCTTCGGATCATTCGTCGAGCACCTGGGAAGGTGCGTCTACGACGGAATCTACGAACCGGGTCACGTCACCGCGAACGAAGAAGGATTCCGGCTCGACGTCGTCGACCTCGTCAAGGAACTCGGGTCAACCACCATCCGCTATCCCGGCGGCAACTTCGTCTCCGGCTACCGCTGGGAAGACGGCGTCGGGCCACGCGAGAACCGACCGGTGCGTCGTGACCTCGCCTGGCATGCGCTCGAGACGAACCAGGTGGGCACCGACGAGTTCGCGCGCTGGTGCAAGCTCACCGGCTCCGAGCTCATGATGGCCGTGAACCTCGGCACTCGCGGGATCGACGCCGCCCTCGACCTGCTCGAGTACACCAATCATCCCTCCGGCACGGCCCTCAGCGACCAGCGCATCGCCAACGGCGCCCTCGACCCGTACGACATCCGGATGTGGTGCCTCGGCAACGAAATGGACGGACCATGGCAGACCGGTTACATGACGGCCGATGATTACGGCAAAATCGCCGCCCGCACAGCCCAGGCCATGAAGGCCGCAGACAAGAGCCTCGAGCTCGTCGTATGCGGATCGTCCGGATCCGCCATGCCAACCTTCGGTGACTGGGAACGCACGGTGCTGGAGCACAGCTACGAGCACGTCGACTACATCTCCTGCCATGCCTACTATCAGGAACGCAAGGGGGACCTCGGCTCCTTCCTCGCCTCGTCGCTCGACATGCAGTACTTCATCGAGACGGTCGTCGCGACCGCCGACCACGTGAAGCACAAGCTGAAGAGCAGCAAGACGATCAAGCTCTCATTCGACGAGTGGAACATCTGGTACCTCGACGAGCACCGGGTTTCCGACGAGGTCAACGAAGAGTGGCCGATCGCTCCGCGACAACTCGAAGACGTCTACTCGGTCGCCGACGCCGTCGTTCTCGGCAACCTGCTCATCACCCTGCTGAAAAACCACGATCGGGTCGGGTCGGCCTCTCTCGCCCAGCTCGTCAACGTGATCGCCCCGATCATGACCGAGCCCGGTGGGCCCGCCTGGCGCCAGACCACGTTCTTCCCGTTCTCGGTGACGTCGCGGCTCGCTCGCGGTGAGGTGCTGCGTCCGCGCATCGACGTCGAAACGTACGCGACGACGGTCTATGGAGACGCGCCGCTCGTCGACGCCGTCGCGACCGTCGACGCCGAAGTCGGCAAGTCCGCACTATTCCTCGTGAACCGCAGCCAGACCGAGTCCATAGAGGTATCGATCGACGTGGCAGGGCTGGCCGCAACCGCGATCGATGAAGCGCTCACCCTTCACGACGACGACGTGTACGCGAAGAACACCCTCCCGAACCGGGAGCGGGTCGGCCTTCGGGATCTCCCCGGTGCCGTACTCGAGGGTGGCACCCTCACCGTCACGCTTGCCCCCGTCTCCTGGTCCGCGATCGCGCTCGGCGGGCGGGCGACCACGGCCACGATCGTCACCGACTAGCCGTTCGAGGGGCTGGTCGAGCTGAGATTCAACGCGCCGTTCACCGGGGCGGGGCGGCATAGCCGTGCGGGTGCCGGGGTGTGCCGAGCGTGAACGTGCCCGCCGACGGCATCCGCACATCGACCTGCGGTGACCCGCGGGCCGATCGTCTACGCCCTCGAGCAGTCAGACCCGCCCGAGGGGCTCCATGCGTGCCTGGCTGCCGACGAGCGGGTAGGGCTCCCCGCGTGGGACGGGAAAGGAGGAGAATCGGGCAAACCCGCGCGAACTTCTCCTTCGGATCGCGTCCCCGGATTGAAGGGTCCTCTCTGGAGGTCGGATGGCCGACACGACGGTAGACGTGCTCGTCGTCGGCGCGGGTCCGACCGGCCTGATGCTCGCGAATTGGCTCGCCAAGTCAGACGTTCAGGTGATGATCATCGACTCGAAGCCCGGGCCCACGCGCGAGTCGCGTGCCATCGTCGTGCAGGCGCGAAGCATGGAGATCTATGACCAGCTCGGCATGATCGACGGCGTGCTGAGAAAGACGACGGATGTCGCCTGGGTCGCCCCCGGCTACCGGAAAAAGCTCATCGGACGGGTTCCGCTCGGAGATCTCGGCACCGGACTCACGCCCTATCCCCGGCTGTACATGCTGGAGCAGAGCGAGAACGAGGCCCTGCTGGTCGATAATCTGCGTCGAATGGGCGGCGCCGTGCGGTGGAACCGGTCTCTCGACTCGCTCGAGGTAGATTCCGCCGGCAGGGTGGTCGCGGAAATCTCGGGTGTGAGCGGCGGCGAGAGCATTCACGCGCGATACTGCGTCGGCGCGGACGGCAGCAACTCGCTCGTGCGAAGGCTCCGCAAGATACCGTTCGAGGGCAGGACGAACGGACACGTGTTTTACGTCTGTGATGCCATGCGAGTGAACGGACTCGCGGACGACGCGGTGAACGTGCGGCCAGCGGGTGCGGAGTTCCTCCTCACCTTCCCGATGGGCGGGAACCGGCATCATCGGTTGATCGGGATCGTTCGCTCGCGCCGGGAAGCTGATGCGGCCGGGGTCGTCGAAGCCGCGATACGCCCGTGGCTGGAGCGGACCTTCGGTGTCACGTGGGGTGAGTCCACTTGGTTCTCGACCTACCGCGTTCATCATCGCGTGGCAGCCGTTTTCCGCGAGGGGCCCTTCTTTCTCGCCGGCGACGCCGCGCACGTGCACTCGCCCGTCGGCGCGCAGGGCATGAACACGGGCCTACAGGATGCCCACAATCTCGCGCTGAAACTCGCCGACGTCGTTTCCGGTCGGGCGTCGGATGCCTCGCTCGACGGATATGAGGCGGAGCGCAGGCCGGTCGCGCGGCGGCTCGTCAGCACCACCGATCGTGTCTTTGTCGCGGTGACCTCCCGGTGCCTCGTCGCGCGGTTTGCCAGGCGGTGGGTCTTTCCAGCCGTGGCAGGGGTTGCCGTGCGGGTCGTGCCCCGCCTGCCCGGCGCCTCCCGGCTGTTCGGCTATGTCTCGCAGGTGCGCATCCACTACTGGATGAGCGGCGCCCCTCTAGCGGGCCCTCGCGGGCCGCGGGGCGCGATCGTCGGCCGCAGACTGCCGTGGACGGGGGAGAACTTCGAGGTGCTTCGCGATGCGACCTGGCAGATCCACGTGTACGGCAGCTCCGACCCGGCGATCGCGGAGCGGATCGGCTGCGGCCTGCACCTGCCGGTGCATCGGTTCCGCTCGGCGAGATCGTCTCGGCTGCAGGTAGGCGTCTACTACCTCGTGCGCCCCGATGGCTTCGTCGCTGCGGCGGCGGTGTCATCAGAGGCGGCCGCGGCATTCCCGCGCGCGCTCCCGGATCGCTGGTCCGCCACGAGCTAGCCGGAGTCGCGCGCCTCGCCAGGATGCAACCGTGCTCGATCAGACGCCCGGTGGCCAGCTCGGCTTCCGCGGCATCTCCTACCTTGCCACGGACGAAATTCTCGGCTCGCCCCTAGACCGCTCGTTCTTCGATGATGCGCCGGTATTCCAAGGCGCTGTCTTTCAGGGTGCGCTCCTGGCTGACGTAGTCGACCCGCACGAGGCCGAAGCGCTTGTCGTAGCCCCATGCCCACTCGAAGTTGTCCATGAGCGACCAGTAGAAGTAGCCCTTGACGTCGATGCCGTCATCGATCGCGTCGAGGATCGCGTCGAGGTGCGCGCGCAGGAACTCTATCCTGTCCGCGTCGTGCACAGTCCCGTCTTCGGCGACGACGTCGTTGTAGGCGGCACCGTTCTCCGTCACGTAGAGCGACACTCCGGCGGATGCCGTGTACTCGTCGTTGATGCGGCGCAGCAGCCGAGTGAGGCCCTCCGGTTGCACCTCCCAGTCCATTGCCGTCACCGGCAGTCCTCGGCGGTGCATGTGCACGCCCTCCGCGGCGGGGAAGGGGGAACGCTTGGGGCGTTCGGAGGGCGCGGCGGTGGTGATGGCCCTCCGTGCGGGTGTGCCGCTCACCGCGTCGCCGTGGTAGTAGTTCACGCCGAGCACATCGACCGGCGCCGAAATGATTTCCAGGTCACCTGAGCGAATGTGACGCTCGAGGCCGAACGCGGAGACGTCCTGCAACACGTCCTCCGGATAGGAGCCGCGAAAGATCGGGTCGAGGAAGAAGCGGTTGAACTGCCCGTCGATGCGGCGGGCGGCGTCCATGTCGCGCTCATCCGTCGCGTCGACGGGGTCGGCGACAGTGAGGTTGAGGGTGATGCCGAGCTCGAGGGCGTCGTCGCGGCTGCGCAGCTCCTGCGTCGTGAGCCCGTGGGCGAGAAGCAGGTGGTGCGCCGCGGCCAGGCCAGCCGCGGGCTTCTGAATACCGGGAGCGTGCTCGCCAGAGACGTAGCCGACGAAGGAGGAGCACCACGGTTCGTTGAGGGTCGTCCATGCCTCGACCCGGTCGCCGAGCACGTCGTGCACGGTCGCCGCGTACTCGGTGAACAGGTACGCCGTGTCGCGGTTGGTCCAGCCGCCTTTGTCCTCGAGGGCCTGGGGCAGGTCCCAGTGGTACAGGGTCAGCCAGGGCTTGATGTTCTTTTCCAGCAACTCGTCGACGAGTTTCGAGTAGAAGGCGAGGCCCTTCTTGTTGACGCGGCCGCCGTCCGGCCGCACCCGTGACCACGAGGTCGAGAACCGATAGGTCTGAAGTCCGAGGTCGGCCATGAGGGAGACGTCCCCCTTGTAGCGGTTGTAGTGATCGCAGGCGACCTCGCCGCTCTGGCCGCGCACGACGGCGCCGGGCACTCGAGCGAAGGCGTCCCAGATGGAGTCGGTGCGGCCCTCCTCGTGGGCAGCGCCCTCGATCTGATACGCCGCCGTGGCGACGCCGAACAGGAAGTCGGCGGGGAAGTCGCGGCTCTCGACATCCCTCCGCCTCGATGCTGCGAACCTCTGGGTCATCGCTCTGCCGCTCCCTACATGATTTCCGAAATGAGTTGTTTTCCCGCCACGACGAATAGTACGAGCAACGGGATCGTCGCCATGACGTCGACTGTGCGCACCGGCCGGGAGGGTGCCCTTGCATACATCCGGCGCAACGGTGCACGTCGGGCGACGGATCGTGCTCGTCGGCACGGACTACTCCGTCGGGCGGCCACTGCCCGTTGCGGGCTCCGGAGCGCCGGAACCGAGGACGGCTCCGGTCGACATGCTCGGCTCGACGAGAGCGCCTGTCGCGTTGGCCGCCTGCTGTGCGATGACCGCGGCATCTGCATCCGCGTTCTCCTGCAGCGCCGACTTCTCGCGAAGCGGCGTCGCCTTGAGGAAGAAGCTCAGCGCGAAGGCCACGAGTACGACACCGAGACTCACGAAGAACACCGTGACGGTCGCCGTCGCGAAGCTGTCGAGGAACGGAGCCGCCAGGCGAGGGTCGGACGAGTTGAGGAACGACGTGTCGCCGTCCAGAGCTGAGCCGAGAGCCGAAGGGTTGGCGAGCATCTCTAGGATTTGGGCGTTCGCGGGATCCGCGCGCACGCCGGGGTCGCTGGCGACAGCGGCGAGCTCACGCTGCGTGGCCGGGTTCGAGAACACGTCGCGCAGCACCTCGGGTATGCGGCTGAACAGCACCGAGAAGATGATCGCCGTGCCGAGAGTGCCGCCGATCTGGCGGAAGAAAGTGGAACCGGATGTCGCGACGCCGATGTCGCGCGGGCCGACCGAGTTCTGGCTTGCGAGGGTGAGCGTCTGCATGAGCTGACCGAGACCGAGACCGACCAGCAGCATCCCGATCATCATGAACCAGACCGGTTTGTCTGCCGACGCCCAGGTGAAGTAGTAGAACCCGGCAGCCATGAACCCGGTTCCGACGATGGGGAAGACCTTGTACTTGCCCGTGCGGCTGATCAGCTGCCCGCTCACGATCGACGAGATCATCAGTCCAAGGATCATCGGCAGCATCAGGAAGCCGCTCTCGGTTGGGGTCGCGCCGTTCACGAGCTGCAGGTAGAGCGGAATGGTCATCATCGCGCCGAACATCCCGAAGCCGACGAGCACACCGAGGATGGTCGCCATTCGAAAGGTCGGGGAGCGGAACAGCTTCAATGGGATGAGGGCGTCGTCGCCCATGAGCTTCTCGGCGAGGACGAAACCGGCGATTCCGAGCGCGCCGATCACGTAGCAGGCGACCGCGATGCCCGAGCCCCAGCCCCACTCGCGTCCCTGCTCGGCGATGAGCAGGAGCGGCACCGCGGCGACGATGACGGTCGCGGCGCCCCACCAATCGATGCGCACGGGGCGCTTGGTGTGCGGGATGTGCAGGAACTTGAGCACGACGGCGAGCGCGATGATGCCGATGGGGAGGTTGATCAGGAACACCCAGCGCCAGCCGGTGACGAACAGGATCTCGGATGCCCCGGCGAAGAACCCACCGATGAGTGGGCCGATGACGCTCGAGACGCCGAACACCGCAAGGAAGTAGCCCTGGTACTTGGCTCGTTCCCGTGGCGCGAGCATGTCGCCCATGATGGTGAGCGGCAGGGCCATCAGGCCGCCGGCGCCGAGCCCCTGCACGGCGCGGAAGATCGCGAGTTCGTACATGCTCGTCGCGAGGCCAGCGAGGAGGGATCCCAGCAGGAAGATCGCGATCGCGACGATGAAGAGCGGGCGGCGCCCGAAGATGTCGCTGAGCTTGCCGTAGATGGGGGTGCTGATCGTGGAGACGATGAGATACGCGGTCGTGACCCACGCCTGAAGACTCAACCCGTCGAGGTCGTCGCCGATAGTTCGCATCGAGGTCCCGACGATCGTCTGGTCGAGGGCGGACAGGAACATGCCGGCCATCAGACCGAAGATCACGAACAGGATCTGGCGGTGGGTCATCGCGGGGTCTGAGACGACCTGTGCGCTTGCATTCGAGTCGACGCGTGACATGAATTCTCGTTCTGGTTGTGCCGGGAAGGAGGGGCGACGGCGAACCGCGGCGGTGCGACAATTTTGCGCAGACTGCAAAGTTACACGGTGAGCAAGTCGTTCACAACCCGCTTCCGGCGGCGATACCGCGGCAGCGACCGCGCCGTAGGATCGACGGCATGGCGGAACCAGCGGCGCGCGGCATCCGCACGGTGGTCCTGGCGGGCGGGCTGGCCATGCTGCTCGTCGCCTGTGACGCGGCTGCACCCGAGGCGGCATCGCCACCACCGAGGCCGGCTGGGAGCGTGTCGCCGAGCGCCGCGCCCATTCCTTCGCCGATTCTCCCGCCGACATTCGACCGCGCGCTCTATTCGGTCGATGATCCCGCGAGCATCTGGGTCGTCACCAACAAGGCCAGGCCGCTCGACCCGCTTGACCACGTTCCGCCCGACCTGGTGACCGCCGAGGTGCCCTTCTCGGCGAACTCCACAATGCGAGTCGCCGCGGCCCGGGCGATCGTGGAGCTGTTTGCCGCGGCCGCGCTCGAGGGTGCGGGAGACATGCAGGTACAGAACGCGTACCGGTCATTCGAGAACCAGACGTCGCTCCACAACAGCCTCGTGGTTCGGCTTGGGCAGGAAAAGGCTCGAGCGCAGAGCGCCCGGCCGGGTTACAGCGAGCACCAGACCGGTCTGAGTGTGGACATCATCGCACTGCCGGAGGCCTGCTCGATCCAGGCCTGCTTCGGCGACACGGCCCAGGGCGCGTGGCTCGCGGAGAACGCCTGGCGATTCGGCTTCATCTTGCGCTACCCGGCCGACAAGACGCCGGTCACCGGCTACATCTACGAGCCGTGGCACTTCAGGTACGTCGGAGTGGAACTGGCAACCGAGATGCACGAGACCGGGCTGACGACGCTTGAGGAGTTCTTCGGGCTACCAGCGGCACCCGATTACGCCCGCTAGCCTCCAGTCAGCCGTTCAGCGCCGCGTCGACGATGAGCCGCGCCTCCGCCTGCACCTGACGCAAGTGGTCCTCGCCGCGGAACGATTCCGCGTAGATCTTGTACACGTCTTCGGTGCCGCTCGGCCGCGCAGCGAACCAGGCGTTCTCGGTGACGACCTTCACCCCGCCAACCGCCGCGCCGTTGCCCGGCGCCTCGCTCAGCCGAGCGAGAATCGGCTCGCCCGCGAGCTCCGTCGCGGTGATCGCGTCGCCGTTCAGCTTGCCGAGCGCGGCCTTCTGCTCTTTCGTGGCGACGGCATCCACCCGCTCGTAGACCGGCGACCCGAACCTGTCCGTCAGCTCCGCGTAGAGCTGCGTCGGTGTCTTGCCGGTGACCGCGAGGATCTCGCTGGCGAGCAGGGCGAGGATGATGCCGTCCTTGTCGGTCGTCCACGCGGTGCCGTCCATCCTCAGGAAGCTCGCGCCCGCCGACTCCTCCCCGCCGAACGCCACGGATCCGTCGATCAGCCCCGGCACGAACCACTTGAAGCCGACCGGCACCTCCCACAGTCGGCGGCCAAGCGATTCGGCGACCCTGTCGATCATGGTGCTGGAGACGAGGGTCTTCCCGATCGCGGCATCCGCAGCCCACCGCGGGCGATGGGTGTACAGATACTGCACGGCGACGGCGAGGAAGTGGTTCGGGTTCATCAGCCCACCGTCAGGGGTGACGATGCCGTGCCGGTCGGCGTCGGCGTCGTTGCCGGTGAGGATGTCGAAGTCGTCCTTGCGGGCGAGAACGGATGTCATCGCCGACGCTGACGACGGATCCATCCGGATCTTGCCGTCCCAGTCGAGTGTCATGAACCCCCACTGCGGGTCGACGCGCGGGTTCACGACGGTGAGATCGAGGTCGTACCGCTCTGCGATGAGCTTCCAATAATTGACGCTGGCCCCGCCGAGCGGGTCGGCGCCGATCCGGATGCCGGCCTTCCGGATGGCGTTGAAATCGATGATCGAGGCGAGGTCGTCGACGTACCTGCCGCGGAAGTCGTACGTCTCGACACCGCTCGGCTCAGCCATTTTGACGTCGTGATTGCCGTTCGCGATGAGCTCGTTGGCCCGGTTCGCGATCCAGCCCGTAGCGTCGCTGTCTGCAGGGCCGCCGTGAGGCGGGTTGTACTTGAACCCGCCGTCGCGCGGGGGATTGTGTGAGGGCGTGATGACGATGCCGTCCGCCTGATCATCGTGACCGGCAGCATTGTAGGAAATGATCGCGTGGCTCAGCGCCGGGGTCGGCACGTAGTCCTCGAAGGTGTCGACGAGCGCCCGCACTCCGTTCGCCTCGAGCACCTCGAGCGCCGTAGTTTCGGCGGGCCGTGACAATCCGTGCGTGTCCCGGCCGACAAAGAGCGGCCCCGTGATTCCCTGCCCTGCGCGGTACTCCACAATCGCCTGCGTGATCGCAGCGATATGGGTTTGGTTGAACGCGCCGTCGAGCGACGAGCCACGGTGGCCGGACGTGCCGAACACGACGCGCTGCTCCGGAATGGACACGTCCGGAATCCGCCGGAAGTATGCGGCGACGAGCTCGTGCACGTCGATGAGGTCGGTTTCCTGGGCCCTCTGGCCTGCGCGTGCGTTCATCGGTCCAGTCTGGCACCGCCCCGGTCGGAGATTCGGGAAAGTTGCCCGGTCGGATGGTTCTGCGGTGAGCCGGTGGCGCTTTGAGTGACATCAACTCCCGAGTTTCCGCCGGTGTCCTAGGCTCGGGGCATGCCACAGCCGACCGGTGCACAGCCGACCCCCGACGACACCTACAGCTACCTCGGGCCTGCGGGAACCTTTACCGAGGCGGCGCTCGCGCAGGTTCCGGCGGCGGCAGGCAAGCCTTGGCGCTCGGTCAACAATGTGGGGGAGGCATTGGATGACGTCGTCTCGGGTCGCAGCACTGCGGCGATGATCGCGATCGAGAACTCCGTCGAGGGCGGGGTGAGCGCCACGCAGGATGCGCTCGCGAACATCCCGAACCTCCGGATCATCGGCGAGTACCTTGTGCCCGTCAACTTCGTGCTTGTGGCACGAGCCGGCACTACCCTCGCCGACGTCAAGGTGATCAACGCGCATCCGGTGGCCTACGCACAGTGCCACCGGTGGCTCGACGCGACGTTGCCCTCGCATGGGCACATCCCGGCGACCTCGAACGTGGCGTCCGCGTCCTCGCTGTTTGAGACCGACCTCGCCGACGCTGCGATCGCCCCGCCGAACATCACGGCCCATCACGACCTCGTCGTTCTCGCCGAGGACATCGGCGACAATCCGAACGCGGTGACACGGTTCGTGCTCGTCAGTCGCACCGTTCCGACGCCGCCGGTCACCGGCGCCGACAAGACGAGCCTGATCGCGGAGCTTCCGGATGACCGTGCCGGCGCCCTGCTCGAAATGCTCGAGCAGTTCGCCACCCGAGGCGTCAACATGAGCCTGCTCGAGTCGCGCCCCATCGGCGACGAGCTCGGCCGCTATCGGTTCGTGATCGACCTCGACGGTCACATCCTCGATGAGAGGGTGGCCGACGCGCTGCTCGGCCTCAAGCGGTTCAGCCCGCGGGTTACTTTCCTCGGTTCGTATCCGCGCGCGGACGAGGTGTCGATTGAGGTGAACGGGCGTTACGGCGACGATGCGTTCATCGAGGCGCGGGACTGGCTGCGCGGACTCATCGCGGGCGAGCCGGAGTAGTCGAGCCGCGTCTGCTCAGGCGACCTCAGGCACCTTGATCGTGAGAGCGAGCGGGTCCACCTCGGCCCGCAGGGCGACGACGCGCCCGAACTCATCGCCGTCGAGCTCGAAGTCCTGTGCGCCGCCGAATCGGATCAGGATCTCTTTGCCCTTGAGGTAGCGCACGGTGCGGATCTCCTTGGTCATGCTCAAGATCTTGCGGCCGACCTGGCTTCGACGGAGCACGCCGTTCTCCCAGACGATCTTGATCCAGACCTGGATCCAGCCGATGAAGCCCTCGGGGCGAAGGGCGACGATGTCGAACTCGCCGTCGTCGACCGCCGCGTCCGGCAGCAGCAGAATGTTCCCGGGAAGCGACCCGCAGTTGCCGATGAGCACGGTGTGAACGCGGATCGTGCGGTTGCCCTGTCCGTCCAGGTTGTATCGGATGTTGACCCGGTTTCCCTCGATGAGCGACTTGCGCAGGGCATCGACGTACGCGATCCAGCCAACCTTCTTCTTGAGGTTGGGATCGGTATTCGCGATCATTTGAGCGTCGAGGCCGACGCCGGCCATCACCAGAAAGATGTAGCTCTCGCGCGAGGAGTCTTCACGCTGCACCTCGACGACCCCGAGGTCGATCTTCCGGTCGCCGCCCGTGAAGGCCGTGCTCACCGACTCGTCGAGGTTGTCGAGGGTGAGGTTGAGGTTGCGGGCGAGCAAATTGCCGGTGCCGGAAGGCAGCAGGCCGATGGGGACGCCGGAGCCCCGCAACGACTCGGAGACCGCGCGGACCGTTCCGTCGCCTCCCGCCGCCATCACGACATCCGCTCCCTGCGCCAGCGCGTCGCGGGCGACCTGCTTCCCCGGGTCCTCCACCGACGTCTCGAACCACAGGGTTTCGCCCCAGCCGGCCGCCCGCTCGGCTGCCAGCACGGACGCCCGCAGCACGTCGATGTCGACCTTGATGGGGTTGTAGATGACGGCGGCGACTTTCTGGGGCTCCGCGGGTGCGGACTTCCGCTCCTCGGTTTTGCGCGCGGTCTCCTCGGCGGCTGCTTTCTTGGCGGCCGCTTCGGCTTCGGGATCACGCGGGAGATCGGACGCATCAGCAGAAACGGGCGCGGATGGGGAAGGGTCGTTTGGGGAGTTGGCCACGCCTAAACCGTATCCGATGGCCCAACTAGTGTTAAGGGGTGATCGATCTGCAACTTCTCCGCGACAATCCGGACGCCGTGCGCGCGTCGCAAGCAGCCAGAGGAGACTCGGTCGACCTTGTCGACAGCGCATTGGCGGCGGATGCCGCGCGACGGAACGCCATCAGCAGCTTCGAAAACCTTCGGGCGAGCCAGAACGCGTTCGGCAAGCGTGTCGCCGCGGCGCCAAAGGAAGAGAAGCAACAGCTTGTCGCGCAGGCGCAGAGCCTCGCCGCCGAGGTGAAGGCTGCGAGTCAGGCAGCAACGGATGCCGAAGCCGAGTTCGTGAGGCTCGTCGGCAGCATCGCCAACCCGATCCTCGGAGGCGTTCCTGCCGGCGGCGAAGACGACTTCGTGTTGCTCAAAACCGTCGGCGAGAAGCCCGAATTCGACTTCGAACCACGCGATCACCTCCAGCTCGGCGAACTGCTCGGCGCGATCGACATGGGGCGAGGAGCGAAAGTGTCGGGGGCGCGATTCTCCTTCCTCACCGGAATCGGCGCTCGCCTCGAACTTGCGATCATGAACATGGGCCTCGACCGTGCTCTCGCAGGTGGGTTCATCCCCCTCATCACGCCGACCCTCGTCAAGCCGGAGATCATGCGGGGCACCGGGTTCCTCGGCGAGCACTCCGACGAGGTCTACCACCTGCCCGCCGACGACCTCTATCTCACCGGCACGAGCGAGGTGGCGCTCGCCGGTTTTCACGCGGACGAGATTCTTGATCTCACAGGTGGCCCGCTCCGCTACGCGGGCTGGTCGACGTGCTACCGCCGGGAAGCAGGGTCCGGCGGCAAGGACACCCGCGGAATCATCCGCGTGCACCAGTTCAACAAGCTCGAGATGTTCAGCTACGTGCTGCCCGAGAACGCGGAAGCCGAGCACGAGAGGCTGCTCGGCTACCAGGAGGAGATGCTGCGCGCGCTCGGGCTCAGCTACCGTGTCATCGACACCGCGGCCGGCGATCTCGGGTCAAGCGCGGCGAGAAAGTACGACGTAGAGGCTTGGGTTCCCACTCAGGGTGCGTACCGCGAACTCACGAGCACGAGCAACTGCACGACGTATCAGGCCAGGCGCCTCGACATCCGTTACCGCACCGAGTCCGGAAAGACCGCGCCGGTTGCGACCCTCAACGGCACCCTCGCCACGACACGCTGGATCGTCGCGATCCTCGAGACGCATCAGCGGGTAGACGGCTCGGTCGTGGTTCCGGATGCCCTGCGCCCGTACCTCGGCGGAGTCGAACTGATCGAGCCGATCGGATGACCGACGACGAGCGGCTCCTGATCGCGCTCGACATCGACGGCACGGTCATGCTTGAAACCGGAGAGATAAGCGACGCCGTGATTGATGAGGTGCGCCGGGTACGTGATATCGGACACGAGGTGATGGTGTCGACCGGGCGGTCCGTCTCGATGACGCTGCCCGTCATCGAGCGGCTGGAGCTGACACCGGAATTCGTGGTGTGCTCGAACGGCGCGATCACTCTCAAGCGCGACGCGAGTGCGCCGACCGGATACTCGCGCGAATATGTCGAGACCTTCAATCCCACCCAAGTGCTCACGACGATCCGGGGCAGCCTCGAGCAGGCGAGCTACGCGGTGGAGGACGAGACAGGGCTATACCGCTATCACGGTTCTTTTCCGGATGCCTCGCTCGGCGCTTGGAGCGAGAAAGTGGAATTCGAACAGCTGCTCACTCAGGATGCGACCCGCGTCGTGGTCATCTCGCCGCAGCACGACACGGAAGAGTTCCTGGCCATCGTCGAGCAGATGGGGCTGCACCGGGTCAGCTACAACGTCGGCTGGACGGCCTGGCTCGACATCGCCCCGGACGGGGTCAATAAGGCGACCGCAATGGAGCGCGTGCGCGCCGAACTCATGATTCCCCGGAGCAGGGTCGTCGCGATCGGCGACGGGCGCAACGACATCGACATGCTCGAATGGGCGGCCGCCGAAGGACGCGGAATCGCAATGGGCCAGGCGCCAGAAGACGTCCGCGCGGCCGCGAACCACTTCACGGGGACCGACCTCGAAGACGGCGTGGCGAAGGCACTCAGAAGGCTCTGAATGCGCTTGACCGAAAGGATTTCGAACGCGCACCCCGCACCCGAGCGCGCTCCCCGACGATCTTTCGGTTAGGATCGGGCCTGAACTTGTGGGAGGGCTGTCCGAGCGGCCGATGGAGCCAGTCTTGAAAACTGGTGGGCAGAAATGTCTCGTGGGTTCGAATCCCACGCCCTCCGCGTTGCGACTGAGAGCTGTGCAGCAGGGGCACGGATTGCAGAATCACGCCCTCCGTGTTGCGACTGACAGGCTGCGGAATCCCGCCCCTGCTATGCCTGAGCCCGGCCGGGACATCGACGAAAGGACCGACGTTGAGCGATACACGCCAACGCACGAACAGGTCTCTCGAGCGCACTCCGATAGCCCGGCACGGACAGCTCACGACACCGAGTCGTTTCCTCCTCGCCGTGCGTTTCGTCGCCGCCACTCTTGTCGTCGTGTTCCTCGCGGGAGCCTCGGTTGCCTCCATCGCGGTCTCCCAGCTCGCAGGGAACATCGAGAGTGTCGATCTGGTCGCCGGTGAAGGCGAGGAGAAGCTCGCGGCGCCGGTGCTCGGCAAGTTCGAGGGCGGATTCAACCTCCTCATCGTCGGCAGCGATGTGTGTGACAACCCCGATGGTTGCGCGGACCGCAGCGCCGAACTCAACGATGTGACAATGCTTCTCCACGTCGCTGAAGACCAGTCGAGTGCGGTGGCCGTCAGCATTCCTCGCGACCTCGTCGTTCCGATCCCCTCCTGTCCGACAGCGGACGGCACGGGCAGCTTCAACTCGATGTCGGCGCAACCGATAAATTCCAGCCTGTCCTATGGCGGTCTCGCCTGCACCGTGCTCACTGTGGAGGCGCTGACCGGCCTAGACATCCCGTACGCGAGCCTCATCACCTTCAACGGCGTGATCGAGATGACCAACGCGGTCGGTGGTGTGGACATCTGCATCGATGCCCCGATCAGGGACCCCGGGGCCAACGGCCTCAATCTGCCGACTGCCGGCATTCACACTCTTCAGGGAGAGTCCGCGCTCGGATTCCTCCGCTCCCGCTACGGGGTCGGCGACGGCAGCGACCTCGGCCGCATCAGCTCTCAACAGCAGTACTTGTCCTCCCTGGTGCGCAAGGTGAAGAGCGACAGCACGTTGACCGATGTCGGGCGGCTTTTCGGGCTCGCTCAGGCCGCGACCGCGAACATGAAGTTGTCGAGCAGCCTCGCGAACATCAACACGATGTCGTCAATGGCGCTGATCCTCAAGGACGTTCCGCTCGAGAAGATCACCTTCGTTCAGTACCCTGGGGTCACCGGGCAGGGTGGGATCTACGCGGGAAAGGTCGCCCCGATCAAGGCGCAGGCCGAAGAATTGTTTGCGAAGATCTCGTCGGACGTGCCGTTCACGACCTCCGGTACCGGGCTCGGTGCCACGCTGGCTGAGGACGAGGCGCCCGAGCCGGTCGCGCCTGCACCGGATGCCCCGGCTCCCGGCCCCGAGACGCCGACGACCGACGTGCCGGTCGATCCTTCGGCGCCGCCCGCCGCACCAGAGGTCGATGTGCTCAAAGGGGTCAAGGGCCAAACAGCCGCGGACGAGACGTGCGCGAAGGCCTATCAGGGCTAGCCGGCGTTCGTTCAGGCATCATCGGTCGGGACGCTATGATTGCTGACGAGCATTGCGCGGCAACGGGCCGTGCTCATAGCCACTTGGAGACGTCGCATAGTTCGGCCTAGTGCACCACCCTGCTAAGGTGGAGAACCCTTAATGGGTTCCGTGGGTTCAAATCCCACCGTCTCCGCTCAATAACTTCCGGTTGAACGCTGCGTTGTTTGCGCATACGCCGAATACCGAGGATTCTCCGCCTGTGAAAAGGGAGAACGTAGAGTCAGGTTCCGGTCACGGGTGCATCGACGCTCGTGACCGGCGCGCGAAAGGCAGCGGTTGACTGACTGTGGGCGTCAGCTGGGCGATCTGCGTGGAAAAACGGCTAGGTGGGGCAATTGATGCGCGTCGGTGTCCTCGCGTCGCCGCGCCGCACGTGATGTTCCTCCATCGGGCGCCCGCATACGGGGCACTGCGGATTCACCGGTGCAACATACCGCTCCTCAGGGTGACCGGCGCCGAGTTGCGCCGGCCCAGCGATTGGATAGAGGAAGCGATTGATGCGGTTCCAGAAGCCCGGTCGCCCATCGAAGGGGTTCGTCGGTTTTACTTTGCGCACGATTACTTAGTGTACTCGCTAATATGATGACATGGAAGACCTTCTCGCTCTGGACCGGCAGGTGTGCTTTGCTCTCGCCGCAGCAAGCCGCCGAGTTATCACGATGTATCGTCCCGTGCTGGAGCCTCTCGGGCTCACTCACCCTCAATACCTCGTGATGCTCGCCCTGTGGGAAAACAGTCCCCGCAAGGTGCACGAGCTCGGAGACGCGCTCGTGCTCGATTCGGCGACACTCAGTCCATTGCTCAAGCGGCTTGAAACCTCCGGCCTCCTCACTCGGCACCGGAATGCCGTCGACGAGAGAGCTCTCGACGTAGCCTTGACGGAAAAGGGCGCTGCACTGCGTGCGCAGGCCGAGAGCGTGCCAGGGCAGATTGTCGATCGCCTTGGGCTGTCGATCGATGAGCTCGAAGCGATCCGGAGCAACCTCAACGTGCTGCTTGCCGCGAGCACCTCCCAACCGCTGGTATAGTCTCTAAGGCGGCTTTCGGGCCGCACGATGCGCCCGTAGCTCAGCGGATAGAGCAATTGACTACGGATCAATAGGCCGGGGGTTCAAATCCCTCCGGGCGCACAGCCAGAAGCCCCGTGATCACTTTGTTCACGGGGCTTCTTCCGTTTCGGCGGGGCCGAAACCCCACAAAAACCCCACAGCTGCTTTCGCTCGTACCACGTCGAGCCGCTGCGAAACCACGTCGAGATCGTCTTCGAACAGATCAGCGTAGGTGTCGAGCGTCATCGCAGCGGACGCGTGGCCGTGCATCCGCTGCACGGCTTTCGGATTTGCTCCGGCCGAGATCGCCATGCTCGCGGCCGTGTGGCGGAGATGGTGAGGGGTGACCATTGGGAAAGGTCGGGTCTGCCTTCTGCGCCTTTTTCACCGCCGACCAGAACCAGCCCTGGCCGCTCTTCGCTGTGCTCTGGTGCACGTCGCTCTTGCCGAATCGAGGCTGGACGCCAGAACGCCGTACGCCCGGAGAACGACCGTCGCCGACCGCACGGCCCCGTTTCCGGCGGTGAACTGGATCTGTTCGAGTTTGCATACGACTTGGAACGCCAACGTGCCGTACAACGATCTTCCCGCGCTTTTTCCCGCGGTAGAGATCGAGACTATTCGCGTGCTGAAGGCCACGATCGAGGCGCGGGCGGCTCTGGCGGCGCTTGACCAGGCCGTTCGACGAATCCCCAACCTGACGGTGCTCATCAACGTTATCCCCCTGCTGGAAGCGCAGGCGAGTTCGGAGATCGAGAACATCGTCACGACCGCCGACGACCTGTTCAAATTCGCCCAGGATCAAGCTGCGGCAACCAACCCTGCGACCAAGGAGACCCTCCAGTACCGCACCGCGCTATTCGCGGGGTTTGACAGGCTCGCCACTCGCCCGCTGCCCGTCACGACGGCGACTGAGGTGTGTTCCCTCATCAAGCGTCGTTCGATGAGGAGTCGTTCAGCATCGGGCACCTACATCGGGAACCCAGACACGAAGCAGGCGATCTACACGCCGCCCGCCGGCGAGGGTGAGATCCGGGACAAGCTTTCGGACTGGCAGGAGTTCATGCACAATTCGAGCGGACTGGATCCCGTGGTCGTCATGGCCATTGCGCACTACCAGTTTGAGGCGATCCAGCCGTTCGAGGACGGCAACGGTCGAACTGGTCGCATCCTGAACATCTTGATGCTGGTCAGCGCTGGGTTGTTGCACCAGCCGATCCTCTATCTGTCGCGGTACATCTTCGAGCAAAAGACGGAGTACTACACGCGACTTCAGGCAGTCACAGAAGCGCGCTTCCCAACCCCCACTCATCGCAAGCTCAGAGCATGGGGGGTTGGGAAGTAAAGCACCGGCGGCGCAACAGGGAAGAACGAGAGTTGGAAGTGAGCACAACCGCTAGCTGTATGTGTTGCAGATGAAGTTCGGAACCATTCGTCTGATCGATCACGGCGTGCAGTCGAGATCCTTGGCATCGGCCCAGCTCGAGCGAGTTAACCCCATGTCTCCCGTTGATCGTGGCGAATCGTGGGGCGAACGCGAGCATAGGGGTGGTCAACCACCCTGCCCCAGGAGGCGGGTGTCTGACGTCCCCCGGCCGCCCCGAGCGAGTAACGTCTGCTACCTCTGATCGTCAGCATTGGTGCATGGAGAAGGCGTTTCCGAGGCCAAATTTGTGCTGATCGCGTTGACGATGGGAGACGGGGACGGCTCGGGAGGTGATTGCAAGCTTGCGCTTGCCGCCGGCTTGTTGACCCTGTCTTCGGCCGCGACGCTGCAGCCGGCGAGCAAGAGGACGGCGGCAAGTGCGGCGGGAATCGTCGACACGTGGTGCGGCCTGTCGATCGGCGCGGTCGGCTCGACTTCCCGGGATGGGACGCAACTCGATCATGTGTCGCATCCGATTCCGTCTTTGTCGCGGTCGAGCTTCGGGGCATAGCCCGGCTGTCCTGCATAGATCGGCGCGGCTCCGGCGGCACGGACTGCGTCGCAGTTCTCGTAGTACACGGAGGGTGCCGGCGCTGGCGCGACAGGAGCAGGGGCCGGCGCCGGCGCCGGGGCGGGGGCGGGGGCGGGAGCAGGTGCCACGACCACGGGAGGCGGCGGCGGAGGAGCCGGGGCGGGAGCAGGTGCAGGTGTGAACGAGGAGGTGAAGGCGCGTTCGCTTGCACAGTCGCTGAGCACTCGGGCCATGGCGTCACGCTCTGCCTGCGTGACCCACAGCCCGTACGTGGCCTTCACGGATACTTGGCGGGCTACGTAGCCGCAGCGGAAGCCCTTGTTCGACGGCAACCAGGTGGCGGTGTCGCCGTCGCCCTTCTGTGCGTTCGAGCGACCGTCGACGGCGAGGAGGTTCAGCGGGTCATTGGCGAACGACACTCGCTGCGCCTGCGTGAGCTGTTGGGCGCCGGTCTGCCATGCGTTCGAGAGAGCGACGACGTGATCGATCTGTACGAGCGCTGATGTGTCGTTGCCGCGCACGAAGCCGATCGCCGCGGCGGTGAACGGTGAGGTGAGGTTGCCGGTCATCACCTTGCAGGGCCCCGACTTCACCGTGGTGGTGAGGTCGCGGGCGAGGATGTCGTTGCGGGTGTCGCAGCCGTTGTGGTCGACGTCGAGCCACGCGCTGCCGAACTGGCCCTCGCGGTCGTATCCGGTCTTCGGCGCCCGCCCCTTCACGGGGAGGGATCGCAGCAGCTCCGCGGTCGTCCCGGTCGCGGGCGGTACCGGGTTCGACGGGGGA
>JAODME010000030.1 GCA_025465095.1 Microbacteriaceae bacterium
GCAAGGTAGCCGAGAAGTAAGCCGAGCCGGGCATCGGGAATCCAGAACCGCGACGACGCGTACCCGACGAGCAGGATGAGGATGACCGCAAGCGCGAGGCCGGCGGCCGCGTCCGCGAGGGCACGACTCGATTTCAGCTGTCCCCGGGGCACGGTGCAAAGCTACCGTGCCCGGCAAGACGCGACGGACGCACTAGCCGCCACAAAGAGTCGCAGGAGGTAACGAACGCAGAACGGTCGAAACACGCTGACACGCAGCGCAACACCAGTTGACCCGTGCAGTTCCGTCTGAAGGCGGCAGCAACACGACAAGCCCCTCATATCAGATCGCACCCGCATGTCCCACTCGTGTGGCACCATGTACCCATGGGGGCAAGCACGGCCTCGCGCCTGTTTGGTCCAGAGGGGGAGCCGCACCGTGGAACTTCGCGATTACATTCGCATCCTGCGTAAAAGCTGGGTGATGATTCTGCTGCTCGCGCTCGTTGCGGTAGCGGCGGCGTCGACGTTCTCGATTCTGCAGACCCCCAAGTACAGCGCCACCTCGAAGGTGTTCGTCTCCACCCAGTCCGGCGGCACGACCTCTGAGCTCGCCCAGGGCAACAGCTTCACCGTGCAGCGCGTCAAGACCTATTCCGACCTCGTGACCACACCGATCGTGCTCCTCCCGGTGATCGGCACCCTCGAACTGGGCATCCCCGCCGACGAATTGGCGAAGCGGGTCACCGCCAGCGCCCCGCTCGACACCTCCATCATCGACATCACGGTCACCGACGCCGACCCGGCGCTTGCCGCCGACATCGCCAATGCGACCTCGCAGAGCCTCACCGCTGTCGTTGAGAACATCGAGACCCCCGAAGCCGATGACGCGGTCTCTCCGGTCAAACTCACCCGTGCACAGGAGGCCACTGTTCCTTCGGTTCCGGTCAGCCCCAACGTTCCTCTCAACATCGCCCTCGGCGCCCTCGTCGGGCTCGCGATCGGTGTCGGCCTGGCCGTGCTGCGTGAGACGCTCGAAACCCGAATCCGCAACGAGCGCGACGTGGAGCAGGTCACCGACGTTCCGATCCTCGGCGGCATCGTCTTCGACCCGAAGGCCCGGGAGCGTCCGCTCATCGTGCAGGCCGACCCGCGCAGCCCCCGCGCCGAATCGTTCCGCACGCTGCGCACCAACCTGCAGTACCTCGACGTCGGACGCACAGACCGCAGCTTCGTCATCACCTCCTCGATCGAGAGCGAAGGCAAGAGCACGACGGGCGCGAACCTCGCGATCGCCCTCGCCGACGCCGGTTCCCGCGTTCTGCTCGTCGACGCCGACCTGCGCCGCCCGAAGATTGCCGACTACATGGGGCTCGAGGGCGCCGTCGGCCTGACCGACGTGCTGATCGGCCGCGCCGAACTGCAAGACGTCATCCAGCCCTGGGGGCGCGGCCAGCTTTTCGTGCTCCCCGCCGGGCACATTCCGCCGAACCCGAGCGAGTTGCTCGGTTCCGCCCCTATGGCGCACCTCATCGTCGAGTTCAACCGCGCATTCGATGTCGTCATCTTCGACGCTCCTCCGCTTCTTCCAGTAACGGATGCGGCCATCCTGGCCAAGAGCGTCGGCGGTGCGATCGTCGTGGTCGCCGCCGGTCGCACCCACAAGAACCAACTGTCCGGCGCGATCGCCGCCCTCGACAACGTCGGAGCCTCGATCTCAGGGCTGGTACTCACGATGCTGCCGACGAAGGGTCCGGACGCCTACGGCTACGGCCGCTACGGCTACGGCTACGGGTACGGCTATGGCGAAGATCCACCGCCGAAGAAGCCGGTTATCAAACCCCCAACGAAGAGGGCAATGGCCAGAAGATGATTTCCTCCACACCCGAAGTGGCCCCCCGTTTCACCGTGCTCGTTGTCTGCACGGGCAATATCTGCCGGTCGCCCCTGGCAGAGCGATTGCTGCAAGCGCGCCTCCAAGCCGCAGGCATTCCCGTTACCGTTCGAAGTGCGGGAACTATCGCCATGGTCGGCGACGACATGCAACCGAATGTCACGGCTCTTCTCGCCCGCTACGGTGGCGAACCAACCGTGCACCGAGCCCAGCAGCTCACCCCGGAGCTCATCGCGAGCGCCGATCTGGTGCTCACCGCCGGCCGGGAGCACCGAAGCGAAGTCGTCTCCCTCCACCCGAGAGCCTCCCGATACACGTACACCCTCAACCAGCTCGCCCGCTTGATCGCCAATTCGCCGGTTGAACCTGTCGAGACCAGTCCGTCGGCAGAGCATTCGTCTCGGGATCACCTCGAGAGACTGCGCGCCTACGTGCAACAGGTCGCGAAAACCCGGGGCTTCACGCCGCCGCCTGCTAACCCGAACGACGATGACATAGTCGACCCGTACCGCCAGTCTCAGGACATCTGGGACCGCTCCGGCCGCGCCATCGACGATGCCGTCACCGTGATCACGACCGCGCTGGTCTCAGCGTCCGGCGGGCGGTAACCATGGCCCGCCGCCCGCACACTCGCCATGTTCCCCGCGACTCCTCCCGCCGCCGAGGCTGGATCTACTTCGCGATCGCCGCGTTCATCGCCCTCGACCTCCTCCTCGTCGCCTGGGCGCTGAGCACCACTCGCGCCGACCCAACAGGGGCTCCGCTTCCTTCGGTTGAGCCAACTTCGCCGGCTGAGCCTGCGGTAGCCAGCGAGCCTGAGCCCGTCGTCGTCGCCGAGCCCGGTACCACCGCCGTCCCGCCCGCCCGGATCCTCACCGCCGTGGACGGCACAACCGCTTGGCGCGCGACGACCGGCGCCTGCCCGGCGAGCCCTGCAAGGCCGGAGCGCACTACCGATTCCGGCGAAACTTGGGTCACAACCGACGCGACCGGCCCGACCGGGGTCACCGCTCTGCTGCGCATCATGGTCGACGGCCCGCAAACCGCGTCCATGGTGGGCCTGAGCGGTACCGACTGCACTCCGCAGTTGATCAAGACTTTCGTCGCCGGCAGGAACTACGTGTCCTACCCTGAGCAGCTCGCCGGTGCCTGGTTCGTGGACCCTGCTAACCGCGCCGAAATACATAGCCCGGATGGCAAGTCGAGGGCGCCCTGTGATGCCATCATCGCCCTTGCGCCGAGTGACGCCGAGAATGCAGCTATTCTCTGCTCGGATAACGAGATCTTCATGACGACTGATGCTGCGGCCACTTGGTCCGAGCCCACGGTTGTGCCTGGAGCACTTAACCTCACGTCGACAGGCGCAGGATACGTAACGGTTGTCGTTGGCAGCGCCCGCTGCGCAGGCCTGCAGCTCCTCGCGCTCAGCGAGGAGGAGGTGACAGCGACGGGCTGCTATCCGATGACCCTGCAGGCTAACTCCCTTGCCGGAAACGTCGCGCTGGCGGTGTCTCATAACACGGTCTGGCTCTGGGCCGGCGAAGCCTTGGGACGCTCGACCGACGGAGGAGCGACCTGGCTATGACCGAGCAGCTAGCATCACCAGTTGAGATAAAAGAGCGAAAGCCGGCTCGAGACTGGCATCGGCCATATGCAATTCGATTGGCGGTGACCGACTTCCTAGTGTTGGTGTGGGTCGTCTTCGGTGTGCAA
>JAODME010000032.1 GCA_025465095.1 Microbacteriaceae bacterium
CGCTTTCACCCACTACTCCTACGCGCTGCGGGATGCCGCGGCCCTCGTCACGACGGCGGGACTGCTGCTCGTCGAGGTGCACCTGTCGAACCCGCACGGGCGCGAGGAGTTCCGGCACACGAGCGTCATCTCCGCCGTCGCCACCGGTGTCATAGCGGGGTTCGGGTTCGACTCGTACCTGCTGGCGCTCGAGCTCGTGCGCCGGCGCGGGGCATAGCCTGTAAACTCACCTGTCGGCGCGTTCGCGTCCGACTCGAACTTTGTGAACGGAATACTCCACCATGGCCTCAACAGCTGACATCCGGAACGGCGTCGTTCTCAACATGGACGGCCAGCTCTGGACCGTGATCGAGTTCCAGCACGTCAAGCCGGGCAAAGGTGGCGCATTCGTGCGCACCAAGGTCAAGAACGTCATGAGTGGCAAGGTGGTCGACCGCACCTTCAACGCGGGCGCGAAAATCGAGACCGAGACCGTCGACCGGCGCGAGTTCCAGTACCTGTACCGCGACGGCGACGGATTCGTTTTCATGGACGTCTCCGACTACGACCAGATCACGCTTTCCACGACGGTCGTCGGCGACGCCGCCAACTACCTGCTTGAGAACCAGAACGCCACCGTTGCTCTGCACAACGGCGATCCCCTGTACGTCGAACTGCCGGCCTCTGTGGTCCTCGAGATCACCTACACCGAACCGGGCCTGCAGGGTGACCGCTCGACGGGTGGCACGAAGCCCGCCACCGTCGAGACCGGGCATCAGATCCAGGTACCGCTGTTCCTCGAGCAGGGCACCAAGGTGAAGGTCGACACGCGCGACGGCAGCTACCTCGGCCGTGTGAACTGACGAGGACGACCGACCAGTGAGTGCACGATCCAAAGCGCGCAAGCGCGCCATCGACATCCTCTACGGCGCAGACCTGCGTGGAACAAGCATCAACGACGCGCTGGGCGAGGCTGCCTCTCGCGCGCACGCCGAACCGCAGCGCGAGGCATCCTGGAACTACGCCCGCGAGATCGTGCAGGGTGTCGCCGAGCACGGCGACGAGATCGACGAGCTGATCGAAACCTACTCCCAGGGCTGGACGATCGAGCGGATGCCGGTCGTCGACCGCGCCATTGTCCGCATCGGAATCTGGGAGGTGCTGTTCAACGAGGCCGTGCCAGACAACGTCGCGATCTCCGAGGCGGTCAGTCAGGCAGGTGAGCTGAGCACGGACGATTCGAGCAAGTTCGTGAACGGGCTGCTCGGCAGAATCGCCCAGACCAGGAGCTAGCCGCGCCGGGCAGCCCGCCCGGCAGCGCAGCGCCGAGTGTATGCCGTCGCGCCGAGTGCGCGGCATCGCGCGAACACATTCGGCGTGAAGTAGTAGTCTCGGCGGGTGCCGCACGTTCGTGCGCTCCCGCCGCGTAGATTTCGTTACGTTACGAAAGCGTCCCCGCCGGGTCTGAACGACGGCTAATTTGACGTCATGTCGATCACGTCGGTTCCCCCGCGCACCAGCGTCCCGGCGCTCGGCGTGTCCATCCGCGGCGTCGCCCGCAGCTTCACGGCTGCTGACGGAAGCATCCGGCGAGTGCTTCGCGACATCGACCTCGAGATCGGCGCCGGCGAGATCGTCGCACTGATCGGACCGTCGGGGTGCGGCAAGTCCACCCTGCTGCGGCAGGTGAGCGGCCTCGACCGCCCGAGCATCGGCACCATCGCCATCGACGACACCCGCGTCACCGGCGTCGACCTGCGTTGTGCCGTCGCCTTCCAGGAGCCGAGGCTCCTCCCGTGGCGCTCGATCGAGCGAAACGTCGCCCTCGGTCTCCCACCCGGCACCGACCGCGCGGCGGGTGCCGCGCGGGTCGGGGAACTGCTCGAACTCGTCGGCCTCTCCGGTTCCCGGTCCCTGCGTCCGCGTCAGGTGTCCGGCGGGATGGCACAGCGCGCCTCCCTCGCCCGTGCGCTGTCGCGGGGCCCCGGCGTGCTCGTGCTCGACGAGCCGTTCGGTGCGCTCGACGCCCTCACGCGGCTGCGGATGCAGGACCTCCTGCTCGACGTGCACGCCGCCGAGCCCGCCACGATCCTGCTCGTCACGCACGACGTGGACGAGGCACTCTACCTCGCCGACCGCGTCGTGCTGCTCGGCCAGGATCCCGACGGGCCCGACGGATCGAGCATCCTCCGCATCCTCCCCGTCCCCGGAGTCCGTCCGCGCGCCAGGGGCGACGCGACGCTCGCACAGTTGCGGGGAGAGCTGCTCGAGGGACTCGGCGTCGACAGCCGCCACCAAACCGCCGCACCTCACCGCACCAGCAAGGCCACCGCAACATCCACAGCAAGGGATTCCCGATGACACTCCGTTCACGACTCACCATCGCGGCCGCGGCCGCCACCTCCTCGGTGCTGCTGCTCAGCGGCTGCGTAGCCGGCGAGGGTTCGGCCACCGACCAGCCCGCCGTCGCCGCGGAGACCGCCGAGTGGTCGACGGACACGCTCAACATCGACTTCGCCACCTACAACCCGCTGAGCCTCATCATCAAGAGCCAGGGCTGGCTCGAAGCCGAACTCGGCAACGACGTCACCGTCAACTGGGTGCAGTCGGCCGGATCGAACAAGGCCAACGAGGCGTTGCGCGCCGGCGCAGTCGACGTAGGCTCGACCGCCGGATCCGCGGCGTTGCTCGCGAAGGCGAACGGGTCGCCGATCCAGGCGATCGACATCTTCTCCCAGCCCAACTGGTCCGCCATCCTGGTGCCGGCCGGTTCGCCGATCACCGAGGTGGCCGACCTCAAGGGCAAATCGATAGCGGCCACCAAGGGAACCGATCCCTACTTCTTCCTGCTGCAGTCCCTCGAGGAGGCCGGTTTGTCGCTCAGCGATGTCACCGTGCAGAACGTTCAGCACGCCGACGGGAAGACCGCACTCGAGTCCGGAGCCGTCGACGCCTGGTCGGGCCTCGACCCGCTGCTGTCCACGAGCCTCGTCACGGCGGGCTCCGAGGTCATCTACGACAACATCGACTTCAACAGCTACGGCTTCCTCAACGCGACCGAAGACTTCATCAATGATCACCCCGACCTCGCCCAGCTCGTCGTGAATGCGTACGAGAAGGCACGAGCCTGGGCAATCGACAACCCGGAGGAGACGGCAGCGATCCTCGCGGAGGTCGCCGGAATCGACGTCGCGATCGCGACGAGCACACTCGTGGACCGCACGAACCTCGACGTCGACCCGGTGCCCGGGAACGCGCAGCGTGACGTGTTGGAGATCGTCGGACCGATTTTCGTGGAATCCGGAGACGTCGCGAGCCAGGACCTCATCGACGATGCGCTCGACAACCTGTTCGAGCCGGAGTTCGCCGAAAACGCCGACCCCGACGCGATCGGATGACCGTGACGAGCCGCCCCCGAGGAAGCGAGGCCGGGTCACTCGAGACCGGGCGGCTTGGGGCTTCGCCGGGCGGGCCTCCGAGCAGGCGCCCGGCCGTCCGGTCACGTCGACTTCCCGTTGCGAAACGTCCTCGCGCAGACTCGAACCGGTCCGGCCACGGCGATGCTTCCACGCCGCCGCGGCGAGGGCGCTTCCTCGTCGGGCTCTTCCTCCCCCTGGTACTGCTCGCGACCTGGCAGCTCATCGCGGTCTCGGGACTTGTGCCGGCCTACCGGTTGCCGACCCCGGCATCCGTCTGGCTCGCGGGACTCGACCTCGCCGGTGACGGCGTCCTCGCCGGCCACATCGCAATCTCGACCCAGCGCGTGTTGATCGGCTTCGCCGTCGGTTCGCTGTTCGGGCTCGTCGTCGGCGCGATCGTCGGCTTGTCGCGCTGGGCGAGCGCGTTCGCGGGTCCGACGGTCGGCGCCTTCCGGGCGGTGCCGTCGCTCGCGTGGGTGCCGCTGCTCATCCTGTATCTCGGCATCAACGAGGACTCGAAGGTACTCCTCATCGCGATCGGAGCGTTCTTCCCTGTCTACACGACGGTCGCGGGAGCGCTGCGCCACGTGGACGGTCACCTCGTCGAACTCGGGCGTGCCTATGGCCTCTCTCGCACGAACCTGCTGCTGCAGGTGCAGCTTCCCGCCGTTCTTCCCACGGTCGTGTCGGGGCTGCGGCTCGCGCTCGCCCAGGCCTGGCTGTTCCTCGTCGCCGCCGAACTCATCTTCTCGTCGATGGGACTCGGCTTCCTGCTGAGCGACTCGCAGAACAACGGCCGCATCGATCGCCTGTTCCTCGTGATCATCCTGCTCGCCGTGTTCGGCAAGGTAACGGATGCCCTCATCGGCGTGCTCGAGAAGTACCTGCTCAAGCGCTGGAGCTGACGCGATCGAGCGCACACGACGCGAGATGAGGCTCGTCCCGGTGATCGGAGAGTACGCCCGCGCAGCGCTCTCCCTGCTGGTAGTGTCGAAGCCACCAGACATCCTTTAACCACCGTCCTGAGAGGCGGGGAAGGAGGTCAGACTTGCCAACGCGAACCGTGCTGCAGCAGCCTGACATCGCCAGAGCGTTGACTCGGATCTCGCACGAGATCCTCGAGTCCAATCGCGGTCCCGCAGATCTCGTCATTCTCGGCATTCCGACGCGCGGCGTCGTGCTCGCCGACCGGATCGCCGCGATCATCCGCGACATCTCCGACGGAACGGTCGATTCCGGGTCGCTCGACGTGACGCTCTACCGGGACGACCTCTCGCGACAACCGACCAGGTCGCCGTCGCCGACGAGGATGCCCGAGTCGGGAATCGACGGCAGGACGGTAGTGCTCGTCGACGACGTGCTCTACTCCGGACGCACCATCCGCGCCGCCCTCGACGCCCTGGGGGACATCGGTCGCCCCCGCGTCGTACGGCTGGCCGCCCTCATCGATCGCGGCCACCGGGAGCTGCCCATCCGTCCCGACTTCGTCGGCAAGAATCTTCCGTCCGCGCAGGGCGAACGCATCTTCGTGCGCCTTCAGGAGATCGACGGCGAGGAGTTCGTGAGCATCCAGGGGGCACTCGACTGATGAGACACCTGCTCAGCACGCGCGACCTCGACCGGGAGGAAGCGATCGGGATCCTCGATGTCGCCGAGGACATGGCGGAGGTCCAGAACCGCGAGGTCCGGAAGCTTCCGACCCTGCGCGGCCGCACGGTCGTGAACCTCTTCTTCGAAGATTCCACCCGCACCCGGATCTCGTTCGAGGCGGCCGCCAAACGTTTGAGTGCCGACGTGATCAACTTCAGCGCGAAGGGATCGAGCGTGTCCAAGGGGGAGAGCCTGAAGGACACGGCGCAGACCCTCGCCTCGATCGGCGCGGACGCCGTCGTGGTCCGCCATCCGGCGTCCGGTGCACCCCAGGTGCTCGCCCAGAGCGACTGGATCGAGGCGGGTATCATCAACGCGGGCGACGGCACCCACGAGCACCCCACCCAGGGGCTGCTCGACGCTTTCACGATCCGGCGACGACTGCACGGGAGGACCGCGCGCGGCAAGGCCCTCGACGGTGTGAGCGTGAGCATCGTCGGCGACATACTGCACTCCCGCGTCGCCCGGTCGAACGTCTGGTTGCTGACGAGCCTCGGGGCGAACGTGCGACTCGTCGCTCCCGCGACCCTGTTGCCGGTCGGCGTCACCGGGTGGCCCGTGACGATCGGCTACGACCTCGACGACGCGATCGCCGAGCGACCGGACGTGGTCATGATGCTGCGCATACAGGCGGAGCGGATGTCCGGGGGCTTCTTTCCCAACGCGCGCGAATATTCCCGCCGGTGGGGGCTGGACGACGCGCGATTCAACGCGCTCCCGCCGACTAGCATTGTCATGCACCCCGGCCCGATGAACCGTGGCCTGGAGATCTCCTCTCGCGCCGCCGACTCCGACCGGTCGACCGTGCTGGAACAGGTCACGAACGGTGTGTCGGTGAGGATGGCTGTGCTGTATCTCGTGCTTTCCACAGGGAAGGGACCCGCATGACCACCGCGATCCTGATCAAGGGCGCAGCGCTTCCAAGCGGTACCCGCACCGACATTCTCGTGCGCGGTCGGCTTATCGCCGAGCTCGGCAGCAATCTCTCCGAGGCGGGGGCGACCCTGATCGACGCCGACGGCCTCACCGCGCTCCCCGGGCTGGTCGACCTGCACACGCACCTTCGCGAACCGGGTTTTGAGCAGAGCGAGACCGTGCTCACCGGATCCCGCGCGGCGGCGATCGGCGGCTTCACCGTGGTACACGCGATGGCGAACACGCTGCCCGTCGCCGACACCGCTGGCGTCGTCGAGCAGGTGCAGTCTCTCGGGAACGCGGCAGGCTACGTCACCGTGCGCCCCATCGGTGCCGTGTCCGTCGGACTGCAGGGCAGCCAGCTCGCCGAGATCGGGGCGATGGCGCACTCACGGGCCAGGGTGCGCGTGTTCTCCGATGACGGCAAGTGCGTGTCTGATGCTCTGCTCATGCGCCGCGCACTGGAATACGTCACGACTTTCGACGGCGTCGTCGCCCAGCATGCACAGGAGCCCCGGCTGACCGAGGGCGCCCAGATGAATGAGGGGGCCGTGAGCGGTGAGCTCGGGCTCGCCGGCTGGCCCGCCGTCGCCGAGGAGGCGATCATCGCCAGGGACGTGCTGCTTGCGCAGCACGTGGGGGCGCGCATCCACATCTGCCACCTATCCACCGCAGGGTCGGTCGAGGTCGTGCGGTGGGCGAAGGCCCGCGGCATCCAGGTCACCGCCGAGGTCACCCCGCATCACCTGCTTCTGACCGAGGATCTCGTCCGCAGCTACGACGCCCGGTACAAGGTGAACCCGCCTTTGCGCCGCGAGGAAGACGTGCAGGCGCTCCGCGCAGGACTCGCCGACGGCACCATCGACATTGTCGCGACCGACCACGCGCCTCATCCGCCCGAGTCGAAGGACTGCGAGTGGGAGGCGGCGTCGATGGGGATGGTGGGCCTCGAGTCCGCCCTCTCCGTCGTGCAGGCGTCGGTCGTCGACAACGGCATGCTCGACTGGCGCGACGTCGCGCGGGTGCTCTCGAGCGGGCCTGCGCGAATAGGCAGGCTCGACGGCTACGCGGAAGGCATCACGGTGGGGGCGCCAGCGGAGTTCACGCTCTACGATCCGACCGCGCGCCGTGTCTTCGGACGGGAACAGCTTCGGGGCAAGGGCGCCAATTCCCCGTACCTCGAGTTCGAACTGCCCGGCCGCGTCCTCACCACCGTTCATCACGGCTACGCGACGGTGCTCGATGGAGAACTCGTCGACGCGGAGTCGATCGCAAAGAACGCGGCGGTGCCGCATGGATGATCGCGTGCTCGCCGGCACGGCCGTCGTGGCGGTCCTCATCAGCCTGCTCGTGCTCATGTACCTGGGCTGGCGCCGCCGGCAGCGGCACCAGACCCATCTGCCGAGACCGCTTGCGGTTCCCCCCGACATGGGATCGCCGGTCCTCTCGCGGGACGTGTTCTACGTCGCATCCACCGTGGTCGACGAACCACTCAACCGCGTAGCGGTGTCTGGGCTGGGTTTCCGCGCCCGAGCGGTCGTAGTCGTCGTGACCGGCGGCCTCGTGCTGCGCATCCCGGGAGAACCCGACGCGTTCCTTCCCGCCGCCGACCTCATCGCCGTCTCCCGGTCCACCTGGACCATCGACCGCGTCGTCGAGACGGGCGGACTCGTGAAGGTCACCTGGCGCCTCGGTTCGACGGCGATCGACACCTATCTTCGCGTGATGGAGCCCGCCGATCAGGCGTCGCTCATCGACGCGATCGACCACATCATCGAGACGCCGAGCGGCGTCAGGAACGAGGAGAGATGACGAGCATGGATCCAGCAGTGCTGGTGCTCGAAGACGGCAGCCGGTTCGTTGGTCGGGCATGGGGCGCCCACGGCCGAGCGTTGGGGGAGGCCGTCTTCGCGACCGGGATGACCGGCTACCAGGAGACCCTCACCGATCCGAGCTACGCGGGCCAGATCGTATTGATGACCGCACCGCACATCGGCAACACCGGGGTCAATGACGTCGATAGCGAGTCCCGCCGCATCTGGGTCGCCGGCTTCGTCGCCCGGGAGCCGTCGCGGGTGGTGTCGAACTTCCGGGCGAACGGAAGCCTCGACGATCAGCTCGTGCGCGACGGCATCGTCGGCATCAGCGGCATCGACACCCGCGCCGTCACCCGACGAATCCGCGACGCAGGGGCGATGCGCTCCGGCATCTTCTCCGGCGCCGATGCCCGGCTCGACGAGGATGAACAGCTCGAGATTGTGCGCTCAGGGGCTCAGATGACGGGGCGCAACCTGTCCGCCGACGTCTCGGTGACCGAGCGCTACACGATGGCAGCGGAGGGCGAACGGATCGGGTCCGTCGCCGTGCTCGACCTCGGCGTGAAGGACTCGACCCTCTTCTACCTCTCCGCGCGCGGCTTCGACGTGCACGTGCTCCCGCAGACGGTGACCCTCGAGGAGGTGCTCGCTGTCTCTCCAGACGCCGTGTTCTACTCGAACGGGCCGGGCGACCCTGGCGCGAGCGACAACCATGTCGAACTGCTGCAGGCGGTACTTCGGGAGGGGCTGCCGTTCTTCGGCATCTGCTTCGGGAACCAACTGCTCGGCCGTGCGCTCGGCTTCGGCACCTACAAGCTGCCGTTCGGGCATCGCGGCATCAATCAACCCGTCGTCGACGTCGGGACCGGCCGGGTCGAGATCACCTCGCATAACCACGGCTTCGCCGTCGACGCGCCGATCGGCGAGATCACCGACTCGCCGGCCGGATTCGGACGGGTCGAGGTCAGCCACGTCAATCTCAACGACAACGTCGTCGAGGGACTCAACGCGCTCGACATTCCCGCGTTCTCGGTGCAATACCACCCGGAGGCGGCGGCCGGTCCACACGACGCCAACTACCTCTTCGATCGATTCCGCGACATGGTCGTGACCCAGAAAGCAGCCAAGTAAATGCCGAAACGCGACGACATCAAGAGCGTCCTTGTCATCGGCTCCGGCCCGATCGTCATCGGGCAGGCCGCGGAATTCGACTACTCCGGCACCCAGGCGTGCCGGGTGCTGCGGGAGGAGGGTGTGCGCGTCATCCTGATCAACTCGAATCCGGCGACGATCATGACCGACCCCGACTTCGCCGACGCCACCTACATCGAACCGATCACCTGGCAGGTCATCGAGACCATCATCGCCAAGGAGCGGCCGGATGCGGTGCTCCCGACTCTCGGTGGCCAGACCGCGCTGAACGCGGCCATCCAGCTGCATGAGCACGGGATTCTCGAGAAGTACGACGTCGAGCTGATCGGTGCGAACTTCGAGGCGATCCAGAAGGGTGAGGATCGGCAGATCTTCAAGGACCTCGTCATCGCCTGCGGGGCAGACGTCGCCCGCTCCTACATCGCCCACACCGTCGAGGAGGCGATCGGCTTCGCCGAGCAGCTCGGCTATCCGCTCGTCATCCGCCCCTCCTTCACCATGGGCGGGCTCGGATCCGGCTTCGCCTACTCCCGTGAGGAGCTCGAGCGTATGGTCACCGACGGCCTGCATCAGAGCCCCACCAGTGAGGTGCTGCTGGAGGAGTCGATCCTCGGCTGGAAGGAGTACGAGCTCGAGCTCATGCGCGACACCGCGGACAACACTGTCGTGGTCTGCTCGATCGAGAACGTCGACCCGGTAGGAGTGCACACGGGCGATTCGATCACCGTCGCGCCGGCGCTCACACTCACCGACCGGGAATACCAGAAGCTGCGCGACATCTCGATCGACATCATCCGCGCCGTCGGTGTCGACACCGGCGGTTGCAACATCCAGTTCGCCGTCGACCCGGCCGACGGGCGCATCATCGTGATCGAAATGAACCCGCGCGTATCCCGCTCGAGTGCGCTCGCCTCCAAGGCCACGGGATTCCCGATCGCGAAGATCGCTGCCAAGCTCGCGATCGGCTACCGGCTGGACGAAATCCCGAACGACATCACGAAGGTCACTCCCGCCTCATTCGAACCGACCCTCGACTACGTGGTCGTCAAGGTTCCACGATTCGCGTTTGAGAAGTTCCCCGCTGCCGACCAGCGCCTGACGACGACGATGAAGTCGGTCGGCGAGGCGATGGCGATCGGACGCAACTACTCCACTGCGCTGCAGAAGGCGCTGCGCTCGCTCGAGAAACGCGGGTCGAGCTTCCACTGGGGGAACGAGCCGAGATCGAAGGACGAGCTGCTGGAGGTCGCGTCGGTGCCGACCGACGGCCGCATCGTGACCCTGCAGCAGGCCCTGCGGGCGGGGGCGACCATCGAGGAGGCGTTCGCGGCAACCAGCATCGACCCTTGGTTCCTCGACCAGATTGTGCTCATCAACGAGGTCGCCGACACGGTGCGGACCGCGGATGTCCTCGACGAGCCCGTCATCCGACTCGCGAAGGATCACGGCTTCAGCGACGCGCAGATCGCTGAACTCCGTGGCCTGAGCGAGGCGGAGGTGCGGGATGCGCGGTGGGCCTCCGACATCCGGCCCGTCTTCAAGACCGTTGACACTTGTGCCGGCGAGTTCCCCGCCCTCACCCCCTACCACTACTCCAGCTACGAGCAGGAGACCGAGGTGGCGCCGAGCGACCGGCGCAAGGTCGTGATCCTCGGCTCCGGACCGAACCGGATCGGCCAGGGCATCGAGTTCGACTACTCCTGCGTGCACGCGTCGTTCGCGCTCTCCGGCGCCGGCTACGAGACCATCATGATCAACTGCAACCCGGAGACGGTCTCTACCGACTACGACACCTCCGACCGCCTTTATTTCGAGCCGCTCACCCTCGAGGACGTGCTCGAGATCATCCATGCGGAGAGCCGGAGCGGCGAGCTCGTCGGCGTCGTGGTGCAGCTCGGCGGCCAGACGGCTCTCGGCCTCGCCAAGGGTCTCGAGGCGGCGGGAATCCCGATCCTCGGCACGAGCCCCGCGGCCATCGACCTCGCCGAGGAGCGCGGGCTGTTCTCCGGGATCCTCGACGCAGCAGGGCTGCTCGCCCCACGCAACGGCACGGCGATCGAGATCGAAGGGGCGACCACCATCGCCGAGGAGATCGGCTACCCGGTGCTCGTCCGCCCGTCCTACGTTCTCGGCGGTCGCGGCATGGAGATTGTGTACGACAGCCCGGCTCTGCAGGATTACTTCCACCGCATGGCCGACCAGGGGATCATCGGGCCGACGCACCCGCTCCTGGTCGACAGGTTCCTGGATGACGCCGTCGAGATCGACATCGATGCCCTCTACGACGGCACCGAGCTGTACGTCGGCGGCGTCATGGAGCACATCGAAGAGGCCGGCATCCACTCCGGCGACTCCAGCTGCACCCTTCCTCCGGTCACCCTGGGTCGGGATCAGATCGCCCGCGTCATCGAGGCGACACTCGCGATCGCACAGGGCATCGGGGTGCGCGGGCTGCTCAACGTGCAGTTCGCGATCGGAGCCGGCGTGCTCTACGTACTCGAGGCGAACCCGCGCGCATCGCGCACCGTGCCGTTCGTTTCGAAGGCGCTCGGGATACCGCTTGCGAAGGCGGCCGCGCGCATCATGGTGGGGGAGAGCATCCGGGGCCTCGTCGACAGCGGGCTGCTGCCTGAGCTCGACGGATCCGACGTGCCCATGGATTCACCCGTCGCGGTGAAGGAGGCGGTGCTGCCGTTCAAGCGTTTCCGCACCGAGAAAGGGCACATCGTCGATTCGATCCTCGGCCCGGAGATGCGCTCCACCGGCGAGGTGATGGGCATCGACTCGAACTTCCCGAAGGCGTTCGCGAAGAGCCAGGAGGCGGCATACGGCGGTTTGCCGTCGAGCGGCGCCGTGTTCGTCTCAGTCGCCGACCGCGACAAGCGAGCGATCATCCTTCCCGTGCTGCGGCTTCAGCAGCTCGGCTTCGAGATCCTCGCGACCATCGGCACCGCCGAGGTCCTCAGCCGCAACGGCATCCACGCGACCGTCGTGCGCAAGTACTCCCGAGGCGAGACCTCGGCGGAGGGGGAACCCTCGATCGTCGACCTGATCAATCAGGAACGCGTCGACGTCGTGATCAACACGCCGAGCGGCCGCAGCGCCCGTGCGGACGGATACGAGATCCGCGCGGCAGCCGTCGCGGCGGACAAGCCCTTGTTCACGACGATCGCCCAGCTGAGCGCCGCGGTCGCGTCGTTCGAGTCGATCCGACAGGGCTTCGACGTCAAGTCGCTGCAGGAGTACGCGCTGGATCGGGCGGCCAGGGCGTGAGCGCCGCGTTCGGCGACCGGCTCGCCGCCGCGTTCGAGGAGCGGGGGCGGCTGTGCGTCGGCATCGACCCGCACGGCTACTTATTGCGCGACTGGGGACTCGAGGAGAACGCGGCAGGGGTGCGCGAGTTCGGGCTGCGCGTCGTCGACGCGGCGGCCGGACGCGTCGGCATCGTGAAACCCCAGGTCGCGTTCTTCGAGCGGCACGGCTCCGCCGGATTCGCCGCACTCGAGGAGATCCTCAGCGCCGCAAGGGCCGCCGGTCTGCTCATCATCGCCGACGCGAAGCGTGGCGACGTCGGCACCACCGTCGAGGCGTACGCCGAGGCGTGGCTCAGCCCCGGATCCCCGCTCGAGGCCGACGCGATGACGCTGAGCGCCTACCAGGGCGTCGGGTCGATCGAAACGCCGCTCGAACTCGCCCTGCGACACGGCAAAGGCGTCTTCGTGCTTGCCGCGACGTCGAACCCCGAGGCTGCCGCAACCCAGACCGCCATCATCCGGTCCGGGCACGGCAGCGGGATGACGCTCGCCGCCGGTATCGTCGGCGGAGTGAACGAGTGGAACAGAGCCCACAATGCCTCTGTTCGGATCGGCAGCGCGGGCGTCGTGCTCGGCGCAACCGTGGACTTCGCCGACTACGGCATCGACCTCGACACTCTCGCCGGAGAGCCGGCGACCCCCGTGCTCGCCCCCGGCTTCGGGCACCAGGGAGCCCGCTTCGATCGTCTCGGGGCGCTATACGGTGCCGCCGCTCGCTTCGCGATCGTCAGCGCATCACGCAGCATCCTGTCCAGCGGGCCGACGGGGCTCGCGGACGCGGTCCGCGTCCAGGCAGGGGAGGTC
>JAODME010000037.1 GCA_025465095.1 Microbacteriaceae bacterium
GAAACACCCAATGACTTTGGCCCACTTTTCGGCGGCCGCATACTTCGTGCCGGCAACAGGAAGGCGAGCTCGTCAACTTAGCCGTGGCAACAGAATGGCAACACCTCGCGAAAAACGACTCGTTTCGAGGCGATCCACGAAGACCGAAAAACATTGAAATCACGCGGAAGTTGCCGATGATTGGCACCATCGCAGAGCTAGCTTTCGCCCTCCGGAGGCAGGGGCACCAGTTCGAATCTGCCTGGGGGCACCGCATAAACCGATGTACGCTATGGATGTTGCCGACCGAAGGATCCGCCGTGTGTCCCCACAACGAGCACTCTTTTCAGGAGCGCATTCCCGGCCCGGGCGAGCGTATCGTCCCAAAGCTCGAAATCGACGAGACCATCCCCCCGCGTCCGGAGGAAGAAATCGCCGACGTGCTGCGGGCGACACCGGACGTGGCAGACCACAGCCAACAGCTCGAGTGACGATACTCCGCGGCAACTGCACCGACTAAGCCTGGATCCGCCGCTGAGGGCCGGGTCTACACGGCCCCGTCGATCCTGCGCTGCGCACCGACCCGAATTCGTCAACGCGCCCCCTGCCACGTAGCTTGGGCGACCAGCCCGATCAGCCGCCGCCCTGAGGGCTTGTGTTGTCGGTGCCTCCGAGCTCGACGAGGAAATCGTGGCACCTTCGCGCCCGCGAGGAGTCCTCAGCCATTACCTGTTCGAAGAACGTCGCGATGTCATCCTTGCCTGCGTTCTTCGCGTCTCGAACGTACTGCCCGTAGTCATGCCCGCCCTTCAACGAGTGATATTGCACCGAAATCAGATCGAACGTCACGTCGTCGAATCCCGTTTCTCCGGTTGCCATCGGTAGCTCCTCTCATCCTCGCGACGCACCCGCTGCGTCGACTGCCGTTTGGAAGAGCGAGCCGTCCCTGCCTGCCGCGTCGCTCACGCAGATCGGGTCATCTCATCCCTCCGAACGTCGACGCTACGTGCCCGGCTGCGTCGGTAGGAGGAGTTGATTTTTTGCTGCGAACGTGGATGGGCAGCCTGCGGTCACCTGAACCGTCAATCAGCACACCGCCGCGACATACCAGGGCTCGCGTGCGGGGGCGGGGCATGCCGTGGCGCGCGGCCTTTCGCCGCCCCAATGTCCTCCTTTTGGTGGACACGCCCGATGCATCTCGCATATGCTCCAAATCCGGTCAAAGATGACCCGAAACAGTCCGCCAGCCGCACCCGAATCGGCTGGTGAACTCGCCGGCCACTCCGCTTCCCCCGAGCGCGAGTGGCCGGCACCCTTCATTTCCGCCACGAAATCGTCGGTCAAGGCATCACTCTTCTACTATCAGAGCGTGACCGCCTCCGACTCGCTCGCGCTCGTGCTCGAGCTGCTCACCTGGGTCGCGCTCGTTCCCGGCGTCCTGCTGCTCGTCGTCGGCTATGCCCGCCTGGCATTCGGAGGCCGATTCCAGGAGACCTGGGGAGTGATCATTCCCTCGCCAGCCGGCACACCTCACAAGTGGTTCCGGTGGATGGATCTCAGCCGCGAGCTGCAGTCGGCACCGGTCCCGGGCGACGCGGAGCGTCCGCTCGAGATAGGCGACGAGGTGAGGGTCTACTTCGATCCGCGCCATCCCGAAAAGGGCCGCCTCGACCACCCGTCGTCCGACGGCCGGCTGCTCCGCGTCGTCGGCTGGGTGCTGGTCGCGGTCGGGGTCGGCGCGGCAATCGCCCAGCTCGTCACCCTGATTCTCGAATAGGCCCAACGTTCGGCGACCGCCGACCGTTTGTGTCAATAACGGGTGTTTGGAGGAATCGGGTGGCATCGACCTGGGAAGGCGTGGCAACGACGCTTGTCGCGACCCGCGGCGACGCTCTCACCCGATACGCGTGGTTCCTATGCGGGAGTGCGGATGACGCAGCGGACCTCGTTCAAGACGCGCTGGTCAAGACATTCGGGCGTCTCGGCAACGGCTTCACCGTCGCGAGCGCTGAATCCTATGTTCGCCGCGCAATTCTGAACAGCTACCTCGACGGCGGCCGCCGCCGCACGCGCTGGCGCAGGATCGCCCACCTGCAGGCCGTACCGGACGCGGCGCAGTCTCCGGCGCCCGCGTCCGAATCCCGCCTCGACCTGTGGAACGAGCTGCGCAAGCTCACCCAGCGAGAGCGCGCCTGCCTCGTGCTGCGCTACTACGAGGATTTGAAGGTCGACGACATCGGCACCGAACTTGGGATCAGCGCAGGCGCTGTCAAGCGGTACCTGAGCGACGGCCTCGGCAAGATGGCTGTCGCCCTACGCGACGATGCCACACCCGACGACAACAAAGCCGACCGAGGAGCACTCAATGCCCACAGAAGCTGAATTGCGCGACTGGCTTCACGGTGAGCGCGCCGCGGTGACCCGCGAAACCGACATGGTCGCGGTGATTCGGCGGAGCAGGCGCAGGCGACTGCCGAAACGCGTCGCCGCCGGCGGCGCGCTGACTCTCGCGATCGCCGGCCTCGGCGTCGCGGGCGTGACGGTGCTCGACACTACCGCTCCCGGCCGCGCCTCGATGAGCGCGGCACATTCGAGCTCGGAAAGCGCACCGGAAAAGGCAAGGGGCGGTATTCAGCCCCAATCGGGCACCACGGGCGGGGGCAGCCAACCAGAGCCGGCGAGCAAGCTCAACGCGTGCGGCGGCGAGCTGGCCGTGGCCCCGCCCAGCCGGTACGGACTTGTGCTGAGCACTGCGTTTCCGCCGACCGCGCCCGCCGGCTCCAAAACCCTCGACGGACGGGTCGTTCTCACCAACACGGGCTCGGAGCGCGTCACAGGCACGACGGTTGCGACTCCCACCATCACCGTGTCGAAGGACGGCGTCGTGCGGTGGCACAGCAACGGCCTAATGATCCAGCTCGCCGCGCAGGTCGACCTCGCCCCGGGAGAGTCGATCGAGTATCCGGCAACCCTGTCCCCGGTGCTCTGCTCAGAACAGGACGATCCAGCCGGATCATTCCGCGACGACCTCCCGCCCCTCGAGCCTGGGCAGTACCAGATCTCGGCCGCCATCACTCTCACCCCGGGAGATGCGGGCGCTATCGACCTGGTCACGGGACCGGTCGTAGACCTGAACCTCGGCTGAGACCGTCCGAGCTCCCCCCGGATCCGACGCTAGCTCTCGCTAGAATTTGAGGGAGCCGCGCTTTCGAAGCGCGGAGGTTCAGGAGTGTTCGAATGCGCCGCACCACGGCCCGGCTGAGTTCGATCATCGCCCTGTCTGCCTTCGCCGCGCTGGGCGGATTGGCGCTTGGCGTACTCGCGGATCCGATCGCCGCGATGGCGGAGGCGCCGGTCGAGTTGGAAGGTGCCTACTTCATCGACACGGTCGGCGCGATCTCCGGTCGTGAGGGCGAGGTCGAGGCCGCCCTCGACGAGCTTGAGACGGAGACCGGGGTGCAACTTTTTATCGTCTTCGTCGAGCGTTTCGACGGGGTGGCGCCTGGCGAGAGCTGGGCGATCGCGACATCCGACCTGAACGGGCTGGGCAACGACGACCTGCTCCTCGCGGTCGCGACGCTGGACAGGAACTACGACGTTCGCTATCCCACCGATTTTCGCCTAGACGAGGCGAGCACCCTCGCCGTCGAAGACGGATTCCTCCCCCTGCTGGCCGACGAGAACTGGGCCGGCGCCGCCGTCGCCGCCGCGGAGGGCTACCAGGGTTCGTTGACCGGAGGCGGGATCGCACTGCCATTCCTGATCGGCGCCCTCGTCGTGACCGGGGTGATCGTCGTCGTCATCCTGCTGGTACGGCGCACCCGTCGCGCCTCCGGGCAGCCCGCGAGCGGGCGCCTCGGCCAAGAACAGCTTGATCTCCGGACGGGGAGCCTGCTCGTGCAGCTCGACGACTCCATCAAGATGAGCGAGCAGGAGCTGGGCTTCGCCACCGCACAGTTCGGGGAGGCGGCATCCGCCCCCTTCGCCGCTGCTCTTGAGGGAGCCAGAACCAAGGTCTTCGAGGCCTTTGAACTGAAGCAGCGGTTGGATGACGCGTTCCCCGAGACCGACGCGGAACGACGGTCGATCAGCCTTCGGATCATCGAACTCTGTGAGGGCGCCGACGCGCAACTCGACGAGCAAACCGACGCGTTCGAGGAGCTCCGCGCGCTCGAGAAGTCCATTCCCGAATCCCTCTCCGCGATCCGTGCCGACGCCGATTCCATTCGGAGCCGCCTTCCGGAGGCGACAACGGCGCTCGAGGCGCTCGAGGCGCGTTACTCCCGTGACGCACTTCAAACGGTGACCGAGAACCCCCAGCAGGCACGAAAACTGCTGGAGTTCGCTACTACGGCACTGACGGCCGCCGATTCGGCCACAGCCACGGGTGACACGAGTGCGGCCGCGGTCGCCGTGCGCGCTGCGCGGGCGAGCACCGGGCAGGCCGCCGAGCTGCTCGACGCCATCGCCCGCCTCTCCAGGGGACTCGAGGACGCGACGGTGAAGCTCGACGCGGTCACCGCCGATACTCGGCAGGACCTGGCGTTGGCCGCCGACCTGCAACGGCAATCGCCGACCTCGGCCCTCGCCCATGCGATCGCCGCCGCCGAGGCCGCCCTCGGCGGCGCCGGCGCCGCTTCCGCAGGTGGCGACCCTGTCGCTCGGCTTGCGAGAGTCCAAGAGGCCAACGCGCGACTGGACGAGGTGTCCTCAGTCGCCAGAGACGCCCGGGTGCAGGCTGAGCGGGCGAGTCGCGCACTCGACGCTACCCTCGCAACCGCTCGCAGCCAGATCGCGGCCGCCCGCGACTACATCACCACCCGCCGAGGCGGAGTCGGAGAAGTCGCGCGCACCAGAGTTGCTGAAGCGGCCAGGCACCTCGATCAGGCCGTCGCACTGTCGAGGACCGACCCCGTTGGGGCTCTCGCCGAGGCGCAGCAGGCCGGCGGTCTCGCGAGCAACGCGATCGCGGCGGCCCAGTCGGATGTCGACGGGTACCGCTCGACAAACTGGGGAACCGGCGTGCCGGGGAGCCTAGCCGGGGCAGGCTCGAGCGAGGCGGCGCTCGCGGGACTCATCGGCGGGCTGCTCCGTGGTGGCGGCGGCTGGTCCGGTGGTTCCCGTTCCGGCGGCTTCGGCGGCGGGTCACGCAGCAGCTCCCGATCGAGCTCGCGCAGCAGTCGCGGCCGATTCTGACCATCAATTTCTGGACCAATCACGCCTCAGAACCGATCACCCCAACGGAAGGAAGCAACAATGGCAAAGCAGTCGATCTTCGGACGCATCGCGCAGCTGGCGAAGGCGAACATCAACGCCGTGCTCGACGAGGCAGAGGACCCGGCCCTCATGCTCGACCAGATGGTCCGTGACTACACAAACAGCATCGCCGAGGCCGAGAGCGCCATCGCGCAGACGATCGGCAACCTGCGCCTGCTCGAGCAGGATCACGCGGAGGACATCCGCAACGCTGCCGATTGGGGCAACAAGGCGATCGCCGCGAGCCGCAAAGGTGACGAGTTGCGCGCGGCAGGCAACTCGACAGACGCCGACAAGTTCGACAACCTGGCCAAGGTTGCGCTCGGGCGGCAGATGGCTGCCGAGAAGGAGGCGCGCACCGCCGAGCCCACCATCGCCTCCCAGACCGCCGTGGTCAACCAACTCAAGACCGGACTCGACGCGATGCGAGGCAAGCTGTCCCAGCTGACCTCCAAGCGCGACGAACTCATCGCCCGCTCGAAAACCGCGGAGGCCCAACGCCAGGTGCAGGATGCGGTCAAATCGATCGACCTACTCGACCCGACCAGCGAGATCAGCCGGTTCGAGGACAAAATCCGGCGCGAGGAGGCGAAGGTGCTCGGGGCGCAAGAGCTCGCCGCGTCCAGCCTCGACTCCCAGTTCGAGGCGCTCGAGGCATCGGACGAGCAGGTCGAGCTCGACGCACGACTCGCCGCACTGAAGGCCGGGAGCCCCGCGCCCCGGTCCCTCGGCTCGGGCCAGTAACGCCGCGGGTCGACGTGCACCCCGAAGCCCCGCGCATCGTCGGCGTCGACGCCGCGCGGGGTCTCGCGGTACTCGGAATGTTCGTGGCGCACGCGATCCCCCGCGCGAGCGACGCCGAACTGTTCGCCGACGGCCGATCGTCGATACTGTTCGCGACCCTCGCCGGTGTCTCGCTCGGCATCATGACGGGCGCCGATCGGCCGCTCCGCCGCGGCGCGCGTGGTGATCGGATGGTGAGCATCATCCTGCGGGCGCTGATCCTGTTCCTGCTCGGCATCGGCCTGAGCACCCTCGGCAGCGGCATCGCGATCATCCTCGACTTCTACGCAATCATGTTCCTGCTCCTGCTGCCGATGCTGTTCCTGCCGCGCTGGGGGCTTGGCGTCGTCGCGGTGATTCTCCTCATCCTGGCGCCGGCGCTCGCGAGCGGGATCGACGAGGCGAACCCGACCACGAACCCACTCCTTCACCTGTCCCAGTACTATCTGCTCCTCGGCCGCTATCCCGTTCTCATCTGGCTGCCCTTCCTCCTCGCCGGCCTGATCTGCGCCCGATCGGGACTCGAACGCACGAGGACGCAGGTCTGGATGATGGCCGGCGGCCTGTTCTCGGCGATGCTCGGCTACGGCGGCGCCGAGGTGCTGCCTGGCGTGACATCCGCGGCGCATTCCGGGTCGACGGCGGAGGTGGTGGGCTCCGGCGGTCTCGCCATCGCGATCATCGGCGCCTTGTTGTGGCTGATGTCCCCGCGGCGAGCCGGTCTCGAGTCGGCGGCCCGCACCATCCTCTGGCCGGTGGCTGCCGCCGGTTCGATGGCCCTCACCGTATACACCGCACAGGTCCTCACTCTTGCCGTATTCGCCGTGCTGCGTGACGATACCGGCGGGTTCGTCGAATACCCGGGTTGGCCGCTGCTGATCGGGATGACGCTCGTCTCGCTGGTTTCCGCGAGCCTGTGGCGGCACTTCCTCGGAAGGGGGCCGCTGGAGCGTGTGCTCACGATCCTGACCCGATCCCCGCGCTCCGGCCGGGCCGAGCGGAGCGATGCGGGCGGGGGTGGACGTTGAAACTGATCTGGCGGGAACGAAGCCTGCCAGGCATCCGTTCCCTTCCCTGCGCCCTCGCGGAACGGAACAAGAACAGCAGCCGGTTACCGGGGCTGTCGTAGCCCAAGTGGGTGCGCGTGACACACTTGCTATGTGACCGCCACTTTCGTCGTCGTTCCCCAATGGCAGGGCTCCGGTTCGTCCAGGGCCATGCGCCTCATCGATGGCGTGGAGGCGATCAGCGGTGATTTGCCGACGTCGTCGACGCTCACGGTCGAGGTGCCGCCCGGCGCCGGGTCAAGCCTTGGCAGTGCCGTACACCGGCTCAGCAGCATCCAGTACGTGCGCGACGAGCTGCGTGCGACACTGCAGGATGCTTCCAGCCCGCCGATCACGATCGGCGGTGATTGCGGCGTCGAGCTCGCCGCGATCGAACACGCGATCGCCGGCGGCGACACGCTCGTCGTCTGGATCGACGCGCATGCCGACCTCAACACTCCCGCTACCTCCCCGAGCGGCGCGTTCCACGGAATGGTGTTGCGGACCCTCCTCGGCGACGGTCCACCTGAGTTGGTGCCCGCCACTCCCCTGCGGCCCGACCGTGTCATCCTCGCCGGTGCACGAGCCCTCGACGATGCGGAAAGTGAATTCGTCGAGGCGTCCGGCATCCGCATGATCGGACCGGAGAGCCTCACCCCTTCTTCCCTCCGCGAGGCGATGGACGCCTCCGGCGCCAGGTCCGTCTACCTGCACGTCGACCTCGACGTCCTCGACCCTGCCGAGTTCGAGTGCGTGAGCTACCCCGAACCGTTCGGAATCTCCGTACAGGCCCTTCTCGCCCTCATCGCGGAAGCCAAGTCCGCGCTGCCGCTCGCCGGGGCGGGATTGATGGAATTCGCGCCCGCCTCAGCCGAGTCTGCCGCCGACGACATGCCGACCATCCTTCGCATCGTGGGAGCCCTGGCCCGACGACCCTGACGCCGGAGTCCACGGCGACGAATAGCGTGCACGCGCACCCCCGTGTGCCCGTAGGCTCATCGCATGGACTCGTCCTCTGCCGGCAGCCGCATCACCATTGAGCGCGATGGGCACGTGCTCCTCATGGGTTTGAACCGCCCCGAAAAGCGCAACGCGGCCGACTTCCAGCTACTCACCGAACTCGCGCTCGCCTACGGTCAACTCGATCGCGACCCGAGCCTCAGGGCAGGGTTCGTTTTCGCGCACGGGGAACATTTCACCGCGGGACTCGACCTCGCCGAGATCGGACCGCGCATCAGCGCGGACGGCCTCGACGTCGTACCCGATGGCGGCATCGATCCCTGGCAGGTAGGCGGTGGAGCGCGGTTGTCCAAGCCCGTCGTGATCGCGGTGCAGGGCACCTGCCTCACGCTCGGCATCGAGTTGATCCTCGCGAGCGACATCGCGGTCGCCTCGGAGTCCGCCTCATTCGGGCAGGTCGAGGTGACCCGCGGGATTCTGCCCTTCGGAGGCGCCACCATCCGTTTTCCCCGCGCTGTCGGGTGGGGAAACGCGATGCGCTGGATCCTCACCGGCGACCCGTTCGATGCCGCCGAAGCTCACCGCATCGGGCTCGTGCAGGAGGTCGTGCCCGACGGCACCCACTATGAGCGAGGTCTTGAGCTCGCCCAGCAGATCGCAGCCCAGGCGCCGCTCGCCGTCCAGTCCGCACTCATGAACGCACGCCTGGCGATCCGGCACGGCGACGCCGCGGCAGAGGCGGAACTTCAGCCGGCACTCGTGCGACTCGCCGCAAGCGAGGACGCCGAGATCGGCATGATGGCATTCCTGACCCGCCGCCCAGCCGAATTCGTCGGACGTTAGGCCCAGGATGACGCGCACTCTCGAATCCCAGCGGGCGATGAACTCCGAACAGCTGGCACAGCGCGTGAAGATGGGCGACCACTTGGAGCTGGTGCGTGAGGTCGAGCACTTCGCCTTGTTCACGGGCCGCAAGCAGGCCGACGCCGCGCGCGCCGAGCTCGCCGCCGCTGGCTTCAATTCGGACACCGTGCGCAAGGGATGGTCGAAGTTCGAACTGCGGGCGCGCCAGCAGACGAGCATCCGTGCTGCGGAGGTCGACCACGCCGTATGCGCAGTTTTCGCGATTGTCACGGCTCACCACGGCGACTACGACGGCTGGACCGGCCCACTCGCGGCGCCAGCCCCCGAACGACCGACGGGCAGGATCGAGAACCCATGACCGGCGACACCTGGGACGTGATCGTGATCGGTGCCGGGGCGACGGGTGAGAATGTCGCCGATCGGGTGGTGAAGAACGGCCTCACCGCGGTGATCGTCGAGAACGAACTCGTGGGCGGCGAGTGCTCGTACTGGGCCTGCATGCCCTCGAAGGCACTGCTGCGCAGCGGCATCGCGCTGCGAGCGGCGAAGAAGGTGGGCGGGGCGAAGGAAGCCGTCACCGGTGACCTGGATGTCGCGGCCGTCTTCGCCAGAAGGGACGGCTTCACGAGCAACTGGCAGGACGACGGGCAGGAGAAGTGGCTGGCAGGAGCCGGGATAGATCTGGTGCGCGGGCGCGGGCGCATCACGGGCGAGAGAACAGTGACCGTCACCGGCGAAGACGGGAGCACCAGGCGACTGACCGCTACCCAGGCTGTGGTCGTCAGCACAGGATCGATGGCCGTGCTGCCCGACATCCCCGGCCTCGCCGAGGTGAGGGCATGGACGAGCCGGGAGGCAACCAGCGCGAAGCGCGCACCGGCCAGCCTTGCGATCGTCGGCGGGGGTGTCGTCGCAAGCGAGATGGCGACGGCCTACGCGAGCTTCGGCACAAGCGTCACGCTGTTGGCTCGGGGCAGGTTGCTCAGCGGGCAGGAACCCTTCGCGGGCGAGCTCGTGGCGGAGGCGCTGCGAGGACTCGGCGCAACCGTGAGGACCGGTGTCTCCCCCATCGCCGCCCGCCGCGATGCGGGTTTCGTGCTGCTCGAACTCGACGACGGAAGCGAGGTCCGGGCGGAGGAACTGCTCGTCGCGACCGGGCGCAGGGCGCGGACGGACGACGTCGGACTGGAAAGCATCGGGCTCACTCCTGGAGAGTGGCTATCGACGGATGACACCCTGCTCGTGCACGGCTTCGACTGGCTCTACGCGGCCGGCGACGTCAACCACCGAGCGTTGCTCACGCACCAGGGGAAGTATCAGGCCCGAGCGGTCGGCGATGCGATCGCTGCCCGCGCAGAGGGCGCGCCGATACTGGACGCCGCGTGGGGAGCGCACGTGGCCACCGCGGACCATGCTGCCGTCCCGCAGGTGACCTTCACCGATCCCGAGGTCGCCTCCGTGGGCCTCACCGCGGACGCCGCGAGGAAGGCGGGCTACGACATCCGCATCGTGGACTACGACCTCGGCAACGTCTCCGGCTCGAGCCTGCAGGCGGACGGATACGAGGGACGGACGCGAATGGTCGTCGATGAACGGCGGATGGTGCTGATCGGGATGACCTTCGTCGGGCAGGATGTCGCCGAGCTGCTGCACGCCGCGACGATCGCGATCGTCGGGGAGGTGCCGATCCACCGCCTCTGGCATGCCGTACCCGCCTATCCGACGATGAACGAGATATGGCTGCGCCTGCTGGAGGAGTATCGCGACGGCAGTACGCAGCGGACTCGGGGATAGGCGGCTCACGCTGAAATAGCAACCCGTTGCCCGTGTCGATCGCGAGGGACGAAGTTTAAGCATCATGAAGCGAGTCGTATACGCGGGAGAGTCGTTCGTCACGATGGACAGCGTCGCCGACACGCTGTCCGAGTTCGCGGTTGCTCTCGCCCGGGCCCGGCTGGTCGAGACCGTTGAACTGCCGTTCGTCGCGGGCGACGGCCGGGTGCGGGTCGTGCGCATCCTGATCGGTCCGGGAAGCGAGCTGGCTGTGATCGACGGTGAGCCGACCATAGGGGCGGACGATGTCGCTCGACGCCTACGCGACCGCACAGTTTCGCTCCTTGCACAACAGGCCGCACCACTCACCCCCCAAACGGGGGCCGAATTCGAATACGACGAGTTAGACTTCCTCTAAACGCCGGCTGGATCATCGGGTTCGTTCGGCGGTCGTCGAGCGGACATGAGGAGAACGTCAAGCGTGGGAAAACTCATCTACGGGTCGCTCGGCACGCACATCGAACTGGACGACCGCACGCTGGCGCACCTCAAGTTCGTCATCATCATGAAGCTGCGTCGCGATGAGAAGTTCACGCTCTCCTGGCAGCACGGGCAGGAGGGCGGCGGGGGTCGCACCTCCATTTGGATCCACCCCACCATCCCGCTGCAGTTCGAGTTCAACGGCGGGAAGCCCCCCCAGCTAAACAAGACCTGGATCGAGGAGCTGATGACCTCCGCGAACAGCACCGGCGGTCTGCAGGTGCTCGCCGAGCCCGCCCATACCGAGTAGGTCCGCTACCGGGCGCTCATTAGCTCGGCGTACACGCCCTGCAATTCGATCGCCGTCATGGCCCAGGTGTTGTCCTCCGCGTGGCTTCTGGCAGTTGCCGAAAGCCGGGCGAGCGACCGGGGCTTCCCGAGCAACTGGTCGAGCGTGTGCGCCCAGTCGCGCGGGTCGCGCGAATCGACCAGGACGCCGGACCGGCCATCGGCGACTGAAGCCAGGAGCCCGGATCCACGGAACCCCACGACCGGGGTCCCACTCGCCGCGGATTCGAGCGCGACGAGGCCGAAGGTCTCGGAGCGTGAGGGCACGAGAGTGACGGATGCGACGGCGAGCAGGTCGGCGAGACTCTCGCGCGTGAGGGCGCCGGGAAATCGCACGTCCGCGCTGACGCGGAGTTCGGCCGCTAACGCGCGCAGCGAATCGAGATACCCGTGATCGCCGGGCGGCGGCTCGCCAGCTATGACGAGCACCGGCTTCGAGCCGCGTAGCCTGTGCAGCTCGGCGAGGGCACGGATCGCGAGCTCCTGGTCCTTGAGGGGTTGAACCCGACCCGCGACGACGAGGATCGGGCGACCACCGGGAATCCCGAGTTCCGCGCGCAGCGGCAGGTCAGCGGCGGCGGCACGAGCCGGGCGGAACAACTCGGTGTCGACGCCGGGGGGGATCACCCAGACCCTGTCCGCCGGCGCGCGGACCTCGTCGATGAGCGCGGAGACCTCGGCAGCCGATCCGGCGATCACCGCACCCGCCTGGTTCGCGAGGAACATCTCGCTGAGCACGCGCGCCTCCGGCTCCGGCTCCTGGCCGGGAGCGAGGAAGCCGTTCTTCATTGCCGCGAGGGTGTGGAAGCTCTGCACGAAGGGCAGCCCGGTCTCGATCGCCACCGGCAGCGTCGCTATTCCGCTCAACCAATAGTGGGCGTGGATGATGTCGTACCTCGGCCCCACACGTGCGAGCTTCGCGACGGCCTCCCCGAACTCGTCGGCGAGTTCGACCAGTCCCGTCTTGGGGAGCGGCCCGGGAGGTCCCGCCCGCAGTTCTCGCAGGGTCACCCCGTCGGCGATCGGGCGGGCGGATGGCGCGGCGCTCGCCCTAGTGAGCAGATCCACCTCCACCCCCCGGCTCGCGAGGGCCGTCGCGACTGCCAGGAGCAGCACGTTCATGCCACCGGCGTCGCGCGTGCCGGCGGACTCGGCCGGCGATGTGTGCATTGACACCATTGCGACTCGCGCCGGACTGCTGTGCATCCAGCCACTGTATTGCCCGCTGCGCCGGGACACGGCAGCCGGACCGTGCTACGAATGGGTCATGCTGATCCAATGCGTCGCGCGATACCTTCTGCGCATCGGCGCCCGGCATCCCTTCGTGAACCGGGTCGCGCGTCATCCGGCGGTCGTCCGATCCGGTTACCTGTTCGCGACCTTCGTGGGCCTCGTCTGGGGTGGTTGCCTGAGCGTCGGCAGGCTCGAGGAAGAGAAGGGCGTGATCGTCGCGCGGGGATGCCCCAGGTGGGCGTTCGGACGCGGCGGCACCACGATCGGCGCCGTATATCTGACCTGCGACAACGACTCGCCGGACGTGCTCGAGCACGAGGCGAAGCACCGCGCGCAATGGAAACACTACGGACTTGCCTTCGTGCCGCTCTATCTTGCGGCAGGACCCATCGCCTCGGAGAACCGCTTCGAAGTGGAAGCCGGACTTGCCGAGGGCGGGTATCGATAGAACAGTGGGATCCAGGGTGGGAACGGTAGTGCGCAGCGTCTGGTTGGCCAGTTCAGCGTTGGCCCGCGTCGTAGCGGCGGGCTGAGGCGAGCGGCACGATCATCGGCGACCCCGCCTCTGGATCCGTGAGAACCCGGCAGCGCAACCCGAACACCCTCTCGACGAGCTCGGCGGTGAGCACGTCGCCAGGCGGCCCCTGGGCGACGATCTCGCCGCGGCTCATCGCCACGAGGTTCGTCGCGTAGCGCGCCGCCTGGTTGAGGTCGTGAAGCACCGCGACCAGGGTACGGCCGTCTTGGTGCAGCCGCGCGCAGAGTTCGAGCACGTCGTACTGGTGGGCGATGTCGAGGAAGGTGGTCGGCTCGTCGAGCAACAGCAGTCCGGTCTGCTGGGCTAGCACCATCGCGATCCAGACACGCTGACGCTGTCCCCCCGACAGTGCTCCGACGGGTCGATCGGCGAGATCCTCGACCCCCGTCGCCATCATGGCACCGGCCACCGCCGCGTCATCCGCCCTGCTCCACTGGCGGAGGAGAGTCTGATGCGGGTAGCGGCCGCGGCCGACGAGGTCGCGCACGGTGATCGCCTCCGGACTGATCGGGCTCTGCGGAAGCATCGCGAGCTGACGCGCGACGTGCTTGCTGCGGAACGAGTCGATCGGCTTCCCCGCGAGCAGCACCCGGCCGGCGGCCGGCCGCAGGGTGCGGGCGAGGGCCTTCAGGAGAGTGGATTTTCCACAGGCGTTCGGTCCGACGATGATCGTGAAGCCCCCGTCGGGGATGTCGATCGAGAGGTTGTCGATCACGACCCGGTCGTCGTAGGCGAGGCGAAGCCTCTCGGCTTGGAGAATCGACGCCATCAGATCGTGCCCTTCTTCCATTCGCGAATCAACAGGTATCCGAGGTAGACGCCGCCGACTGCCGCGGTGAGGATGCCGACCGGCAGGTGCACGTCGAACGGTGCCTGCTGGACGAGCAGATCTGCGGTAGCAAGCAGCAGGGCTCCGGTAGCGGCCGACAGCACGATGCCGGCGCCGGCCATGCGACCGAGCCGCCTCGCGATCTGCGGCGCCGTCAAGGCGACGAAGGCGACGGGGCCCGCCACGCTGACGGCCGCGGCCGACAGGCACACGGCGACGGCGATCGACAAGAGGCGGGTGCGGCCGGACCTGCCCCCGAGTGCATCCGCCGTCTCGTCGCCCATTTCGATCAGAAGCAGCCGCCGGCCCAGCAGAAGTGCTGCCGGAAGTAGCACTGCAAGCGCCGCCCAGATGACGGCGGCATCGCCCCAGCTGCGCGACGCGAGGGTGCCGTTGAGGTAGGAGGCCAGAACGGTCGCCTGTTCACGCCCCGACCGCGCGATCACGTATTGGGTGAAGGCGTATCCCATCGCCGAGACGCCGATTCCGACGATGATGAACCGGGACGGCGACGAGAACCCGCGACCGGTCCCCAGCCAGACGGCGGCCATCGCGATGGACGCTCCCAGAAGCGCGCCGGCCGGGATCGGGATCACGCCCGGCCAGAGCAGGCCCGCCGCCGCAGCGCCGGCGGCAGCGCCCGCGCCGAGCCCGATGACATCCGGGCTCCCCAACGGGTTACGGGTGACCGTCTGGAACAGGGTTCCGGCGACGCCGAGCGTTGCCCCGGTGGCGACCGCGACCGCAAGCCGGGGCCCGCGCAGGCGACCGAGCACGAACCCCTCCTTGCCGCCCGGATCGGAGAGCAAGGCCGGCAGCAGGTTTGGCAGTTCGATGCCGAGGCGTCCGGCCGTGAGCGTGATCACGGCAACGGCGGCGATCACCAGGACGAGTACCGCGAAGACGACGACTCCACGGCGCGAGTAGGGAATGCTGAGCGCGTCGCCCACCCTCACGACGGGCCGATGGTGCGATCCAGAGGCCACCGGGGCAGTCATCGGCCGGCTCGCATCCGTCGCACCGCGACCAGCAGCATCGGGCCGCCGACGAACGCCGTCACCACTCCCACCATGAGCTCCTGGGGGCGCACGAGCACTCGGCCGATCAGGTCGGCGGCCAGCACGAGCACGGGTCCGAGGATCACGCTGTAGGCGAGCAGCCAACGATGGTCGCCGCCGGTGAAGCCGCGCACGATATGAGGAACGGCGAGTCCGACGAAGCCGATCGGTCCGGCCGCGGCTGTTGCGGCTGCGCACAGCACTGTAGTCGCCACTGCGCCGGTCAGCCTGGTGCGGGTGGGGTGGGCGCCAAGGGCGGTCGCGGTGTCCTCGCCGAGCGCGAGCGCGTTGAGGCCCGGCCCGAGCACCAAGGAGAGGGCGAGACCCACGAGGACGAAGGGGAGGATGTCGGCGATCACCGCCGGGTCCCGGCCGGCCAGGGAACCGACCACCCAATACCGGTAGCTGTCGAAGACATCTGGAAGGCTCAGGCTGAGCGCCTGAACGTAGGCGGCTATGACGGCGGTGACGACCGCTCCCGCGAGCACGAGCCGCAGCGGTTTGCCCCCGCGCGGACCCGAGCCGAGCAGGTGCACGATGACGACCGCGAGGAACGCGCCCGGCAGCGCCACCCAGACAGTGGGGGCAGCGGAGGGGACTCCGAAGAAGGCGACCGCGGTGACGATCGATGCCGCTGCTCCCGCGTTCACGCCGAGAAGCCCGGGGTCGCCCAGCGGGTTGCGGGTGAGTCCCTGCATCACGACGCCCGACACGGCGAGCGCGGCGCCGACCAGGACCCCGAGTACCGTGCGCGGGACCCGGCTGTTGACGACAGCATCCGCGTAGCTGTCGCCGGGAGCGATGAGCGATTGCCAGACCTGCAGCGGCGGAAGCGCTTTGTTGCCCACGGAGAGGCTCAGCAGGATCACGAGCGCCAGCACCCCGATCGCGACCAGCACTCCCGGTAAGCGGGTGAGGGCACGTCGGCGAGAGTCCCGGGCTGCTCCCCCGACCCTCGCCGCCCGGACCTCCGCGCTGGCTACGGCGTCACCTTCCCGGCCGCATCGCTGATCAGCGGAATGTACTCGTCGAGAGCCCACGGCACACTGTAGGGCGTGATCATGCTCATCGCCATTCCCAGCTGACGGTCGAGGTTGACGACGTAGGAGCCTCGCTCGACGGCGGGGATCCGGGCGTAGAGCGGCTGCCCCTTCGTCCGTTTCGCGCTGGCCTCATCGTTGAACCAGGTGAACAGCACGTCGACGTCATCGAGCAGGTCGGCGCGCTCGAGTCCGATTGTCGAGGTGAAGGTGCCCTCGCTGACCGGCAGCTCGGCGATGGCGTCGACCGGAGTCATCCCGAGTCGGGAGACGATGTCGACGCGCGGGTCTCCCGGCTGGTACACCGACAGCGTTCCCGGCTCACCCGAGTAGACGTAGGCGAAGGAGAGGCCGGCGAATTCCGGATGGTCGGCGGCAGCATCCGCCATCCTCGCCTCCAGACCCGCGATAAGTACCGCGGCTTCGTCGCTCCTGCCGAGCGCTTCGCCGATGATTTCGATCTGCGTGTCCCAGCTCGTGCGCCAAGCGGTGTCCGGATAGGCCACTGTCGGCGCGAGCTCGCTTAGCACGTCGAAGTCGTCCTGGGACAGGCCGGACTGCGGAGCGAGTATCAGGTCGGGGTCGAGTTCGACGATCGCGTCGATGTCGAGTTCGGGATAGGCGGCGAAGGTCGTCGGCAGTTCGTCGCCGCGTTCCTCGATAGCCGCCCGGGTCCAGACCTGGTAGCCGTCGTCGTCGCCGCTCCAGGCGTCCGCTTCGACGCCGACCGGGGTCGTGCCGAGCGCTACAGCGGTGTCTGCCGAGCCCCAGCCGATCGTCACGATCCGCTGCGGTTCGTCCTCGATGACTGCATCCCCGAGCGCGGACTCGATCGTGACCGGGAATGCGCCGTTCATCGCGCCGTCTCCGGTCGGCATTGCGGTGCCTGCTGCGGGGGCGCAGGCTGCGAGCGAGACCGCAGCGGCGCTGAAGGCCAGGGCGGCGGCGACGCAACGCGCGTGCGATGTGAGTGTGAACTGAGACGGCATAGCGGTTCCCTGGGATGGTGCCCGGAGGCGTGGCGGTGGTTGGTCCTGCTGAACTGCAGGATTCGGTCAGTTCTCCGGTCGGCCTGCACGCCAGTAGCCCATGAAGGCCACGTCGTCGCGATGGATTCCGGCGTCGCGCACCAGGAATCGGCGGAGCTCCTTGATGCAGCCTGCCTCGCCGGCGATCCAGGCGTACAGTTGCGGCGCCTGCTCCGTCCCGGTGAAGCCGTTGGGCACATCCCAGAGGATGTCCACCTCGGCGTCCACATCGGTGAGCGCCTCGGCCGCGCCGTCACCCGGTGCGATCATCTCGCTCGCCCAAGCACGCACCGCGCGGCCGAGCGCTGCCCCGTGTTCGCCGTTCGACCTGCGCTCGCGCGCGAGCCAGCTGACGGAAACACGCTCGGGGGCACGGAGCGGCAGGATGTCGGCTTCCGTCGCCACTTCGATGAAGACCTGCCCGCAGGTGTCCGCGGACAGGCTCTCGACTATGCTGCAGATCGCCGGCGCCGCGGTCTCGTCTCCCGCGAGCAGCACCCGTGTGGCGGAACCGGGGCGGAATTCGACGCCGCCGACCGGTCCATCGCCCGGCACGAGGGTGCGAGCGTCCGGCCCGACCAACAAGAGGTTGTCGCCGACACGAGCGCGGTTCACCCACCGCGTCGCGGGTCCGACGTCGCCGTGCGCGACGAAATCGATATCGATTTCGCGCAGCTCGGGGCGAGCGGCTCGCACGGTGTAAGTGCGCATCGGGCAGCGCTCGTCCTGAGGCAGTTCCCGCCAGGCGGAGAACCAGTCGGCTCCCCCGCGCGGAAAGGTGCCGAGGCCGGTGCCCTCCACGGGGAAGATCAGCTTGATCCGCTGGTCGAGCCCCGCTGCGTAGAAGTCGGCAAGCTCGTCGCCGCAAAAGGTGACACGCACGAAGGTGTTCCCGAGGCGCTGGATCCGGGACACGGACGCCGCGAAGCTCGTGAAGTCCACCCGGGTAGGGGTGGACCCGGTCGCGGTTGTTCGTGCGCTGCTCATGTCGCCAAGTATGGCATGCCTTGCCTAAGTAAGGTAACCCTTTCATCCGCGAGTAACGCGATTGCAACGATTGGTCGGCAACCGTCCAGGAAAGCTACGCTCGCCATAACATTGCAGCACGTTCGAGAGGCGACCCGATGAGAGCGCACGCTATTGTGGTATCCCTGACGGCATCCCTACTGCTCATGTGCGGGTGCACCCCGAGTCCCGTGCCCCAGGCTCCGAGCGCATCGCCCGATCCACTTCCCGGTGTCGTTGCGAGCCCGAGCCCGAGGCCGAGCCCGAGCCCGAGCCCGAGCAGCACCGGAACGGACGACGGCCGGGAGGCCGAGGTGCCCGTCGACACTGCACCGAGTGCCGTCACGTGCGCCTCGCTGCTCGACGAACAGACAACCTCCGACTTCGCCGCCGCCGCCGACGACGGATGGACCTATTTGCACGACTTCGAACAGCGGATGATCGACCAGGGCAACCTCGTCGCCAAATTCGTCGAGTTCGGCGGCGTCGCCTGCCAATGGGGGCACCCGTCCACGGACAACATATTCTCGTACGCCTGGTCGCCGATCACAGAAAGCGATGCGCGGCAGGTGGAGCACGACTTCACCGCTCAGGGATACCGCCAGACGGGCGAGTTCGGTGGACGACTGCACTGCGATGCCCCTCACGATTCCTCGCTCGAATACGACCATTGCTTCCTGTTTCTGGAAGGCGAGTGGTTGTATTCGACGGCCAGGAGCGAATTCGGGATGCTCCTCGCGCAGGCGCACAGGAGTTGATGGCTGTCACCACATCGGCGGGTGACGCCGCTGCCAGCCCAGGCGACGCTCCAGCTGCGCGCCGATGGAGAGCAGCACGTGCTCCCCACCTGGTCGCCCAATCAGTTGCACACCCATCGGAAGCCCGGCATCGCTCACGTGCACGGGGAGCGTGATCGCGGGCAGTCCCGCGACGTTCACGAAGCTCGTGAACGGCGTGTACTGCACCTGCTGGGCGAAGTTGCGTTCCGGGTTCTCGGAGTCGTACCAGCCGACGGGTCGGGGCGTCTGCGCGAGGGCGGGCGTGAGCACGGCGTCGACGTGCCGGAACTGGCGGATGATCGAGCGCTCGTAGTTCGAGAGCGCGAGCAGCGCCTCGCTCAGCTGGCGCGCGCTGAGCTGCCGCCCGCGCTCGACGAGCCAGCGCGTGAGCGGTTCGAGCTTGTCAAGATCCGCACCCTCCGCGGGGATGCTCGCGGCGCCCGCCTGCCAAATCGTGCGGAAGGCGGTCGCATAGGTGGCATCGGGCTCCAGAGCGAGCCCCTCCATGCCGTGGCCGATCGCGTCAAGCTCCCGCACGGCAAGGTCGAGGGCGGCGGATGCCTCGGCAGCAAGGACGACGTCGTACACGTCGTCCCATGGCGAGGTCGTCATCACGGCCAGCTGGAATCGCCCCTCCCCTCGAACGGCCGCACCCAGCAGGGCACCGCCGCTCCAGCAGGGAGCCCGAAGGGTGAACGGATACGGAACGCCCGCGGTGAGTGCGTCGAGGAACATCGCGGCGTCAGCCACGGTCCTCGCAAGCGGGCCAGGCACCGCGAGACCGGCGAGCTTGTCGATTCCGGTCCCGCTCGGCACGGCTCCCCTGGACGGCTTCAGCCCGACGAGTCCGGTGGCCGCGGCGGGAATTCGGACGGAGCCGCCGCCGTCACTTCCCGGCGCAAAGGGCACGAGACCCGCCGCGACCGCGACCGCGGCGCCACCGCTCGATCCACCGGCCCCGAGCGTGAGGTCGTAGGGATTTCGGGCCGGCGGCGCCACTCGACTCTCGGTGTAGGACGGCATGCCGAACTCCGGAACGTTCGACTTGCCGAGGCTCACTCCCCCTGTGTCGTCTAGGGCTTCAGTGAACTCGTCGGACTCCTCCGGCACGAAGTCAGCGAGCAGCAGGGAACCCGACTTGGCGGGCACACCGGCGCGCGCCTGAAGGTCTTTGTCGGCGAACGGGAGCCCCCAGAGCGGCGCAGTCCTCGGCACGGACGACTCGACGTGCCGCGCACGCGCGAGCGCGGCATCCGCTGTGACGGTCACGAACGCGCCCAGGCCGGCGTCGAGCCGCTCGATCCGCTCGAGGTAGTGCTCCGCAAGCTCCGTCGGCGTGACATCGCCGCGCTGAAGCCAGTTCCACTGTTCCTGGGCGGTGAGGTGATGGAGTTCGAACACCTTGCGAGCCTAGAGGCCCGAGCCGAGGGTTGACATTGCCGATCGGAACCGGCCAGTCAATGCCATGGGCGATGAACGACGAGGTGATCGCCCTGGCGCTACTCCAGCTCGCCGCGCAAGCCCTTCACGAGGTCATGGAATGCCAGCGGAGCATCCGCGATGACCCGGCGCCCGGCGGCAAGCGCGGCCTTCTCCCCGCGCTGCGCGACGTTCACGACCACGTGCTCGAGGTTGGACCCGCGCTCGTCGGGAACAACCCGATATTCCGCTCGGTACCACCAACCACCCTGGGTGACGATCAGGAATGCACTGGCATCGGCGAGGTAGGCGCTACTGGCACCGTCACCCGGGTAGAGCCGGGCATCCAGCGCCTCGAACACGGCTTGCGGCCTCGCCCGGATGTGCGCGGCGAAGGTGTGTAGCACCGTGTGCTTCGCTGGCCGCTGTCGGGGAGCTTCGGGCATGCGTCGATGGTAACCCGTGCTGGGGCGACCCTAATCTGGTACGTTCGTTCCAATCTAAGGAGCGTCATGGGTTACCTGTTCCTCGCACTCGCGATCGTCGGCGAAGTGATCGCCACCACCTTCCTCAAGTTCACGTCGGGCGACAAGGCACAGTGGTGGGCCAATCTCGTCGTCGTAGCGGGTTACGTGTTCGCTTTCGCGATGCTCGCCCAGTCGCTCGCAAGGGACGTTCCCCTTGGCATCGCCTACGGTATCTGGGCTGGAGTCGGCGTCGTGCTCGTCGCAATCGTCAGTTGGCTCGTCTTCCAGGAGTCGCTCACCTGGGTGCAGCTCGTCGGCATGGCGCTCGTCGTCGGTGGCGTGGTGTTGCTCGAAATCGGCGGATCGCACAAATGAGCGCCGCGATCACAGCGAAGGGGCAGGTGCGACGTGATGCGCTTCTCGACGCCGTCATCCGGGTGCTCGAGCGTGGTGGACTCTGCAGCGTCACTCATCGCGCGGTCGCGAACGAAGCGGGCCTGCCACTGTCCGCCGCGACGTACTACTTCGCCACCCTCGACGACCTGCTGACGGGCGCCCTGCGCCGTGCGACGGAGGGACAGGTGCAACTGTTCGCCCGGCTGCGAGACGGCACCCTCGCCGACTTCGCCGAGGCGCTCCACCGATGGACGCACGTCGACCGCGCCTCGGCGATCGCCCAGTACGAACTCCTTCTCCTGGCCATGCGCCGCGATGGTCTGCGCGAAGCGGCCGATTCCTGGTACCGCGCGCTCGAGGAAGCGCTCGAGGCGACAGCAGGAGTGGCGAGACCACAAGTCGCCGCGCTCACCCTCGACGGGCTCGTGCTGCGGATGCTCTGGCGCGGCGAGCCGTCATCGGTGGGCGCGATCGAAGCTGCCCTGCGCGAGATCCTCGGTGACGCCCACGACCGGCCCGACCGGCTCCCGCCATCGACTACTTCAGGCTCTTCTGCATGAGGTAGGTGCCGAGCCAGCGGCCGAACTTGAAGCCGACCCTTCCCATGTGGCCGATCTCCTTGAAACCGAACTTCATGTGCAATCGGACGGATGCTTCGGCTCCCCGATCCGCTATCACCGCGAGGATCTCCTTCAGCCCCGCCTGTCGCGACCGGTCGACGAGTTCGGCCATGAGAGCGTTGCCGAGCCCCTTGCCGGTTGCCGCCGGCCCCAGGTAGATAGAGCTCTCTGCTGTGTAGCGGTAGGCGGCCTTTGCCTTCCACGGGTACACGTATGCGTACCCGAGCACCTGTCCGCTCGGACTTGCCGCGACGATGAACGGAAGGTTGAGCTTCTGGGAGCGGGCGAACTTCGCGCGCAGCTCCCGCAGCGTCATCGGCTCCTCGTCGAAGGTCACGGTGGAGTTGGCGACGTAATGATTGTAGATCGCGCGCACGTCGGGAAGATCCGCCACTGCGGCATCCCGGATCTCGTATTCGAACGGAACCTGAAGCGGAGGCTGGTTGCGTTGCGCGCCGAACGGGCGATGCGTCGCCTGGTACTCCTCCTCGAGCATCAGGAACCTACTTCCGGCTGTCGCAGCATGTGCGGAATCCTATCTTCCGCTGACCCGCACCGGCGCGATGGTGAGGAGCACGTGCACTTCGCTCAGCAGATGCGAAGAGACCAGTACCGTGCGCCCTTCGGCAGCGAGCGCCCGAAGAAGTCCGCGGATCCAACGGACACCATCAGGGTCGAGGCCGTTGACCGGTTCGGCGAGCACCAGGACAGCGGAGTAGCCGAGCAGCGCAACGGCGAGGCCGAGGCGCTGCCGGGAACGGCCGGGGTGGAAGCTCGCTGCCTCGAGCGCGAGCCACCCGGTGACCTGCCCGGGCGGGACCGTGACGCTGAGGTCGGACACCGCTGCTATCTGGCCGAATGACTTCGACAACGAACAGATTTCGAGAGGAACTCCGGTGGGCATGCTCGAGTGCACAAGACGCGGTTCGATGCGGTGCGGTGTTTCTGCCGAAGGAGATGTGTGCCTCAGTCCGGCGTGCCTTCGCCCTTGCTCGGCCTGTCACGGAGAATCACGGCAGCGACACGCTCCTCGAGGGCTCAGTCGGGCAGCGACCAGTCCACCGGCTCCGCCCCGAGCCGCCCCAGTAACTCGTTGGTACGACTGAAAGGCCGCGATCCGAAGAATCCGCGTGACGCCGACAGGGGACTCGGATGCGCGGAAGCCACGATCGGGGTGCCGCCGAGCAGCGGGGCGAGCGCCGCGGCATCCCTCCCCCACAGGATCGCGACGAGCGGCTGCTCGCGCGCGGCGAGCGCCCTGATCGCGTGGTCGGTCACCGTTTCCCAACCCTTACGCCGGTGCGAGCCGGGCGAGCCGGGCTGCACCGTGAGGACCCGATTGAGCAGCATCACCCCCTGATTCGTCCAGGCACTGAGATCGCCGTGTTTCGGTGCCACGACCCCGAGATCGTCCTCGAGCTCGCGGTAGATGTTCACGAGGCTGCGCGGCAGCGGGCGCACGTGCCGCTCGGCCGCGAAGCAGAGTCCGATCGGATGCCCGGGAGTCGGGTACGGATCCTGCCCGATGATGAGCACCCGCGTACTCGCGAAGGGCGTGGCGAACGCGCGCAGTACGTTCCGCGCGTCGGGCAAAAACCCGCGCCCCGCCGCCGTCTCCGCCTCGAGGAACGCAGTCACTTCGGCGATGCGGGCCGCAACAGGCGCGAGCACCGCCGCCCAGCCGGGGTCGAGTTCATGAAGCGGCCGCAACGTCGCCCGCTACAACTTCGGGGTTAGCGCCCCGCGGATCACCTTGTGCGGCGCCGCTTGCGCGACGGGCTTGATCGTCACCAGATCGAGATTCACATGCCCGGGCAGCTCAATGGCGTGCACGATCGCCTGAGCGATGTCATCCGCCGACAGCGGATCCGGCACGTTCTCGTACACCGCATCAGCCCGTTCGCGGTCCCCGCCGAAGCGGGTGAGGCTGAACTCCTCGGTCTTGACCATCCCAGGCGCCACCTCCACCACACGGATCGGTTCGCCCGCAAGCTCGAGTCGCAGCACACCCATGAGTGCATGCGCGGCGAACTTCGCCGCGTTGTAGCCGCCCCCGCCCTCATAGGCGAGGTGACCGGCGATCGACGTGACGGTCAGAATGTCAGCGTGACCGGCTTCCACGGCCCCCTCCCGCAGCAACGGCAGCAACGCACTTGTGACCCGCTTGACCGCGACGACGTTGACGTCGAACATTCGCGTCCAGTCATCCGGATCGCTGTCCTCGACGGACGCCATGCCGAACGCGCCGCCCGCGTTGTTAACGAGGGCATGCACGGGGCCGCGACCGGCGAGATGCGCACGCAGGGCGTCGACGTCGGGTTGCCTGGTGAGGTCGGCGGTGACCACATCCGCCCCCGTCTCCGCGGCGAGCGCGTCAAGGCGATCGGCGCGACGTGCGACACCCGTGACATCCCAACCGTTCCGCCGGAACAACCGAACAGTCGCCGCCCCGATCCCGGAGCTCGCTCCCGTCACAACCACTCGCTTCACGCCCACGGTGCCTCCTCAGTTCGCCAAGCTTCCACCGTAGCGGGCAGTCGCTCTGACCTAGGCTTGCAGCGAGATGGTCGATACAGAGGACAAGACCGCCCGCGCGCCCGTGGAACCGGGTCGCAACGCCGGCAGATCGGCGGCACCGCGCCCCCGCGTGCCCGTCTGGGACAACGCCCGATTCCTGTGCGTTCTGCTCGTGGTGACCGGGCACGCCATCCAGCGCCTGACCGCCGACTCCGACAACGCGCTCGTCGTCTACCTGTTCATCTACGCGTTCCACATGCCAGCGTTCGCCATCATCAGCGGCTACTTTTCCAAGGCCGGCCCGCCGACGGCGCGGCAGTTGAAGAAGGTACTCACCGACATCCTCCTGCCGTACTTGATCATGGAGACGATCTGGACGCTCGTTCAGTTCCTCGTGGAGGGGAAGCAGGAGTTCAACCCGTCCACTCCGAGCTGGACGCTGTGGTTCCTGCTCGCACTGGGCATCTTCCGGCTGATCCTCCCCTACCTCGCGCTCGTGCGCTGGCCGCTGTTCTGGTCGGTGATATTTTCCATCGGGGTCGGCTACCTCGGCAACGTCGACAGCACCTTCTCGCTCTCCCGGGCCATCGGCATCCTGCCGTTCTTCGTACTCGGCTGGAAGGTTAAGGAGTGGGGCCTGGTCGAACGCTGGCGGGTCGTCGAGGGCACCACCTGGTGGATCCGCGGCGCAGCGGTGGCGGCATTCGTCGCCTGGCTCGCGGTCGTCGTCACCTTCATCGAGACGTGGCGGGCGATCGACCTGCGGTTCTGGTTCTTTTACGACGACTCCTACGCCGGCCTCGGCGAAGACCAATGGTGGGCAGGTTTGGTGAGGCTCGGGTTGGTCGCCCTCGCCGTGCTGCTGAGCGGAGCCTTCTTCGTGCTCGTTCCACGATCGGTGACCTGGTTCACCAGTTTCGGGCAGGCGACGATGTACGTGTACCTGCTGCACAGCTTCGTCCTCTATCCCATTCGAGAGACGGGAGTGCTCCGCGGCGACCATTCCTCGGCCACCTGGTTGATCTCGATGATCCTGGCGAGCATCGCCATCTCCATCGTGCTTGCGAGCCCCCTCGTGCGGCGGGTGTTCCGGCCGCTCATCGAGCCCAGACCGGGTTGGCTGTTCGTGGACGTCGAGGCGAAGCCGAAGCGCAACGGCTCGTCGCGCGTCGACCCGACGGGATCCCGACGCGACCGTTAGCGTTACGCCGTGTGTCGCGCCCCGTTGCCCGCCAACCCCGCCGTTCATAGGCTTCTCGAAAGGCTTGCGTCCGCCCGCCCGCGGACCCCTGAACCAGACATCGAGGAGACGACGATGAGCGACAACAGCTCCGCATGGAGATTCGAGACGAAGCAGATCCACGCGGGCGCGGCACCCGACCCGGTGACCAACGCCCGCGCGACACCGATCTACCAGACCACCTCCTATGTCTTCAACGACGCGGAGCACGCGAAGAACCTTTTCGCGCTCGCCGAGTTCGGCAACATCTACACCCGCATCCAAAACCCCACCCAGGCGGTCGTCGAGGAGCGGGTGGCGGCACTTGAAGGTGGAACGGCGGCCCTCCTGCTCGCCTCCGGCCAGTCGGCGACGACATTCGCCGTGCTCAACATCGCGCAGGCAGGCGACCACATCGTCTCCTCCTCGTCGATCTACGGCGGCACCTACAACCTGTTCAAGTACACGCTTGCGAAATTGGGCATCGAGACGACGTTCGTCGAGAATCAGGATGACGCGGCCGAATGGGCCCGCGCGGTCAGGCCCAACACCAAGCTCTTCTTCGCGGAGACCATCGGGAACCCGAGGATCAACATTCTCGACATCGAACTCGTCGCCTCCGCGGCGCACGAGGCGGGGGTGCCGCTCATCGTCGACAACACGATCGCCACCCCGTTCCTGATTCGCCCCTTCGAGCACGGAGCCGACATCGTGGTGCACTCCGCCACGAAGTTCCTCGGCGGTCACGGGACGGTGATCGGCGGCATCATCGTCGACGGCGGAAAGTTCGAGTGGTCGAAGAACGTCGAGAAGTTCCCCGGCCTCACCGAACCAGATCCCAGCTACCACGGCGCGAGTTACACCTCCGTGCTCGGAGACTCGATCGCCTACATCATCAAGGCCAGGGTGCAGTTGCTGCGTGACCTCGGATCCTCTATCGCCCCGGCGAGCGCCTGGCAACTTATCCAGGGCATCGAGACCCTCAGCCTTCGCGTGGAACGGCACGTGCAGAACGCACAGGCCGTCGCGGAATGGCTCGACGCCCACGACGACGTTGCCACGGTTTACTACGCGGGGCTCCCGTCGAGCCCGTGGTACGCGGCGGCGAACAGGTACGCCCCGCTGGGGGTCGGAGCGGTGCTGTCATTCGAGCTGAAGGGCGGTGTGGACGCCGGTCGGGCCCTCGTCAACAACGCCGGTCTGTTCAGTCATCTTGCCAACATCGGTGACGTGCGCAGCCTCATCATCCATCCGGCGTCGACCACGCACTCTCAGCTCACCCCCGAGCAGCAGCTCACGTCGGGGGTCACCCCCGGCCTCGTTCGACTGTCTGTCGGGCTCGAGAACATCGGCGACATCCTCGCCGATCTCTCGGCCGGGCTGGATGCTGCGCGTGCCGCCGCCAGCTCGAACGCGGCAGCCTGATCTTCGAGGTGTAATAAACACCCCTCGCCGACTGCCAGCGGCGATACTTGCATAGACATGGACTGGCAGACACCCGAGGACACCGTTCCCTCATTCTTCATCACGGAGGCGAACACGCGCGCCATCGTCGGCGGGCCTCCCGCATCCGGTGCCTGGCGCGAGGGCGATCATCCGGGCGACCGCTCGTTTGTGGGCATCGGCGCCATTTCTCTCGAGGCGGGCGGATCGCTGCCCGCAGTCCGCATCGCCTACGAGAGCTGGGGAACCCTCAATCGCGATCGCAGCAACGCGGTCCTGATCCTGCACGCCCTCACCGGCGACAGCCACGTCGTCGGACGTCCGGGCCGGGGTCACCCCACCGCCGGCTGGTGGGGTGACATGGTGGGACCCGGCAAACACATCGACACGGATCGCTGGTTCGTGGTGGCCCCGAACATGCTCGGGGGGTGCCAAGGCACGACCGGTCCCGCTTCGCTCGCACCCGACGGCTCGGAGTGGGGCCCCCGTTTCCCGTACGTGACCGTGCGCGACCAAGTGCAGGCGCAAGCGCGATTCTCCGACGTGATCGGTATCGACAGGTGGGCCGCCGTCATCGGCGGGTCGATGGGCGGCATGCACGCCGTTGAATGGGCGGTCGGGCAGCCGGAGCGGCTCGCCCGTGTCGCCGTACTCGCGGCGCCTGCCTTCAGCAGCGCAGACCAGATCGCGTCGAACTCGGTGCAGCGCGAGGCGATCCGGATGGACCCCGGATTCGAGGGCGGCGACTACTACGAGGCCGCGGACGGAGAAGGACCATACCGCGGGCTCGCCCTCGCAAGACGAATGGCGCTGCTCAACTACCGTTCGCCGGCGGAGCTCAACGGGCGATTCCAGCGCACCTGGCAGAGTGAGATCAACCCGCTTGGAGGCGAGGGGAAGTTCGCGGTGGAGAGCTACCTCGACTTCCACGGCAACAAGTTCTCACGTCGATTCGACACGAACAGCTATCTGACGCTCATCGCGGCGATGAGCTCCCACGATGTGGGTCGAAGCCGCGGAAGCGTGCCAGAGGCACTGTCGAAGGTCCGCGCCCTCACACTGATCCTCGGCATCGACAGCGACCGGTTGTTCCCGCTCGCCGACCAGCACCTGCTCGCGCGGCATATCACTACCAGCATCAGCGGACCCGACCCGGTGGTGATCGAGTCGCCGTTCGGGCACGACGGGTTTCTCATCGAACACGCCGCGGTCGGCCGGTCCCTTGAGCGCCTCCTCGCCGCCGACGCGTGACTGGCCCCCGAAATCGGGATACCCGAGATACTGTCAGCGTGATTAGGCTGACTGTCACCCGACCTCGTCGTTTCCGATAACCGCCTGCGGCAGCGTCGGGCGCTGCATCGATGCGAGCGGGGGTGACACGTGACCGAGCGACCGACCGACGAGCACGAACCGCCCCTACGCGTCGCGCTCGTCGACGATCACCGATTGGTGCTCGACGGCATGCGGGCAATCCTGCAACTGCGGGAACCGGGGATCGACGTCGTCGTCACGGAGACGACTTGGCTCGGCCTGCTGTCCCACAAGGAGTTCCCAGTCGAGGTCGTGGTGCTCGATCTGAACCTGAGCGACAGCATCCCGATCGCCACGAAGATCCGCACTCTCAGCGCGGCCGGCGCGCGCACCGTCGTGATGAGCAGGCACGCCGACGCCGCGTCCGTCCACGGCGCGCTCACCGCGGGGGCGCTCGCCTTCGTGCCCAAGACGGAATCGGCCGACGAGGTGATCAGCGCCGTGCGCGCCGTCGCTCGGGGAGAAAAATACCTGAGCCCGACCGCACGCCACACGCTCGACGACTCACGGCAGCATCGCGACCCGGGGCTCGGAGCCCGTGAGCAGCGAGCCCTGGTCCTCTACGCGTCGGGACGATCGATCCGGGAGGTCGCCGAGAAGATGAGCACGACCGAGGAGACCGTGAAGTCGTACATCAAGCGGGCTCGCCGCAAGTACCGGCAGGTCGGTGTGGATGTCGGAACCAAGGTGCTCCTGCGGCGCCGAGGGATTCACGAGGGATGGTTGACCCGCGAATAGGTCGACGCGCAACACCGTCGCGCGTCGTGTCCCCCATTTCGGGTGGTACCTGTGGAACTATTGCGTAGCCGAGCCTCAGCAGTGCGCTCGTAGCCGAGTCGACACCGAGGCAACTACCACGTGGAACAATTCGCAAGAGAGCGTGACCGCTTGCTACAGGCATCCGCCCGTAACGTCGGCATCGCCGCCCTCCTCGTCTCGGCGGTCTGCCTCGGCATGCCGGGCGCCGTCGACCTCGACACCCTGCTCCTCGTGGTGCCGCTGTATGTCATCGTCGGCGCCTGCCTGCTCAGGGTGGGCTCGGGCCGCTCCCTTTTCTGGGTGGTCACCGGCCTGGGCGCGGGGATGGTGATCCTCGTCCTCGTGCAACTGCCCATCGTTGCGGGAGACAACCCCGCCGCGCAGAGCGCGATCGTGACGCTCGCGGGAGGGGCGCTCGCGTCCTTCGCCATCGTCCTCGTCGGCGGTGTAACACGTGTCCTGGTGCTCGGTCTCGGCTTCGTCGCGAGCACGGTACTCACCGAACTCGCACTTCCCGGGTCCGGCATCCTGTCCGTGCAGGCCGCGACGGTGGTTCTCGGTTGGGTTCTCGCCGTCACCTTCGCCTACTGGTTGAGCGCGAGCGTGCCCCGCGCCGCGCGCCGGATCTTCAGCATCGGTCGCGCACACCGCGCCGAACGGCAGGCGAGCGAGACAGAGGCGCAACGCCGCCAGGGCGCGCGACTGCTGCATGACACCGTGCTCGCGACCCTCACCCTCCTCGCCCACTCCGGTGTGGGCGTGTCGGCGTCTGCGCTGCAGCACCAGGCGGGAGACGACGCCCGGCTGCTTCGACAACTACGGCTCGGCGGCGCTCCCGTGCCGAAGTCGTCCGAGCACTACAACCTCGAGCCGGTCGAGGAGAGCGCGCTCGGACACACTCTCGAGTCGGTCAAGCAGCGCTTCGGACGGATCGGACTCGAGGTCAGCTGGCACGGTACCGGGCAGGTCCTCCTGCCCAGTGACGTGCTGGACGCCTTTCTTCTGGCGCTCGCCGAGTGTCTGGAGAACGTGCGCCGGCACTCCGGAGTGACCGACGCCCATGTCACGATCACGGACGACGAGACGACGGTGCGTGCGATGGTCACGGACGCCGGCGTCGGATTCACCCTCGACGACGTCGACTCCGCTCGGCTGGGCTTCAAGGATTCCGTGGTCGGCCGGCTCAAGGAGGTCGGCGGCAACGCTCGCCTCTTCTCCTCGCCCGGCGCCGGAACGACTGTCGTGTTGGAGGTACCGAGATGAGCGGAGGTGACCGGCCGGAGGAGAACACCCTCGGAGTCCTCATCGGGCGGCGCCGTACCGGGGTGCCCGCCGCCTCGACGGCGGCGCGCGCGGTCGTGCAGGCTAACGCGCAGGGAGCCAGCCTCGGCATCGGTCACCTCGGCATGGGCGCTGGCGTCCTCTGCGCGATCGAAGCCGTGTACGGGCTCGCGGTTTTCGCCACGCACATCGGCGAGTACCCTTCCGTGCTGCCGGCGGTAATGGCATGGCTGCTCTTCATCGCAGCGTTCGCGACCGTGTCGCTCACTGTCGCGACGCGTGGCGAGCGGTTCCCCACCTGGATGTTCATCGGCTACCTGCTCGCACTCGGCGGCGTGGTGGCGCTCGACTTCATCGCCATATGGCCGTTGCACGACATCGGCGGCCATGCGAGCGCATCGGTCACCGCCGGATTCGGTCTGCTCACCGCTCTGACCCTGCGCCCCGCCCGCGAGCTGCTGTTCGCCGCGGCAGCTCTGTTCGCCGCATTCGTCGCCGCGATCACGCTCACCACCCCGCTCACCGCCGCCACACTGCCCGTGCAACTCGTGACCATCTCGATGGCGGTGTTCCCGCCGCTTTTCGGGGTCTTCGTGGTAGTCCGATTCCGTCGGATCGTGCAACTCGAGCTCGACCGGGTGCTGGTCCAAAGCACGGTATCAGCCCCGCGATTCGCGGTCGGGATGCTCGCTTCGGAAGAACTCGCCCGCCTCGACCTGGCCGCGGAGGAACTGCTCGACTCGGTCGCGAGCGGGCGCACCGCGCTGCCGCTGCGTCCGAAGATGGCCTCGACCGCGGCATCCCTCGCCACCGAACTGCGACTGCACCTCATCGAGGGCCGCCGGGAGACCTGGCTCTACCATGCGATCACCGAGTCGGAGCAGCTCGGCAAGTCGGCGACCCTTAAAGACTCCGGAAGCCTCGCCGGGCTGCTCGACCCCCAGCAGCGTGACGGCCTGCTCGCCGCCGTATGGCTTCTCGTTGCCGACAAGAAGAAGACCGGCCCCACCGCGCAACTCGTTCTCGGCCCCGTGCTTCCCCCGGAGGATGCCGTGGCCCGCCGCACCATCACGATTCCGATCGTCATCACGACCACGGGCGTACCGCGCGGGCGGGTGGATCGCTCCATCTGGGCGGCGTTGGCGAAGGTCGGCGACTTCACCTATTCCAGCGAGAACTCGAGCCTGAGGGTGGATCTGCGCTGCATTGTCCCGAATCCCGCCGACCAATGACCGCTTCACAGGAATAGAGGGCCCATGCCTAGGACTGAAACCAGACTTCGACTTGCCCTGGTCGATGACCACCGGATGCTGCTCGGCGCGCTGACCGAGTGGATCAGGAACGCTGCCGACGACATCGACATGGTCGCGGCGGTCGCCTCATGGCCGGAGCTGCTGACGCACGAGCAGTTTCCCGTCGACGTGGTGCTGCTCGACCTCGACTTGAAGGACAACATTCCGATCTCGCTCAAGATCTCGACGCTGAAGACCGCGGGGGTGAAGACAGTGCTTATGAGCACCTACTCGGAGCCCAACGTCGTGCGCGAGGCTCTCGCGGCGGGCGCGCTCGGTTACCTCGTGAAGAGCGAGGACGCCGGCATGATCGTCGAGGCGATCCGTTCGGCCTCGATCGGCGAGTCGTACATCTCGGCCGAACTCGACCTCGCGTTGAACGCCGGCGACATCGGCGGCTCCCCCAAGCTGAGCGCCCAGGAGCGTCGTGTGATGGCGCTCTACGGCGCGGGCGAGCCGGTCAAGTCGGTCGCCTACCAACTGGACATCTCGGAAGAGACAGCAAAGTCGTACCTCAAACGGATCAGAGAGAAGTACCGCGTCGCGGGATTCGATGTGGGCACGAAGGTCGCCCTGCGCAAGCGCGCGATTCAGGACGGCATCCTGCTTCAGACAGACCGGCCCGGCGTGTATTAGTTGCCCGACGCACGGGCGAGTACGATGGCGCTCGCTCCATCCTCCGCCGTGGACCGGGGGGTGCGACGTTGCAGCATCACGCTGCCGACGGCGAGCGCGATTCCGGGACCGCACAGGACGAGCCCGATCCATGCGGGCGACAGGTAGCCGAGGCCTCCGGCGATGGTCACTCCCCCGAGGTAGGCGCCGAGCCCGTTGCCGATGTTCAAAGACGCGTGGTTGACCGCCGCGGCCAGCGTCTGACTGTCGCCCGCGACATCCATCAATCTCGATTGGATCGCGGGCGAGAGGGCGGAGGCCGCCAACCCGACCAGGAGGGTGCCGGCAAGGAGTCCGACCGGGGTGTGGGCGGTGAGAGCGAGGCCGGTCAGCGCGACGACGAAGAGGCCGAAGTAGGCGAATATCGATCCCATCACGCTCCGGTCCGCCGTCCAGCCGCCCAGGAAATTGCCGGCCGTCATCCCGATTCCGATGACGACGAGCACGATCGGCACGAACGCCGGGCCGAGCTTCGTCACTTCCGTAACGACGGGTGCGACATAGGTGTAGACGGCGAAGAATCCGCCGAAGCCGACCGCTCCGATCAGGAGCGCGAGCCAAACCTGTATCCGTCCGAATGCCCTCAGCTCACGCTTCATGGTCGCCCCCGGGTCACCTGCCTGGAACGGAACCAGCAGCGCGATGGCGAGGAACGTGAACGCGAAGATAGCCGCGACAACCAGATAGGCGATCCGCCAGCCGGCCACCTGCCCCAGGTAGGTGATGGAGGGAACCCCGACGACATTCGCGATCGTGAGTCCCGAAAGCACGATCGCGACACCCTGACCGCGCCTGCCGGGCCCCATCAGCTGCGCGGCGACGAGTGCGGCAACGCCGAAGTAGGCGCCGTGCGGGAGTCCGGCGAAGAACCTCGCGGCAAGAACCAGCCCGAAGCCGGGAAGCAGCGCCGAGGCCAGGGTGCCGAGCGTGAAGGCCGCGACCAGCACGAGCAACAGCTGCTTACGCGGGAATCGCGCGGCGAACGCCGCAATCGTCGGTGCCCCCACCACGACGCCCAGCGCATAGGCCGACACGAGCCATCCCGTTTGCGCATTCGCGCGCTCCGCGGACACGGCATGGACGGCGGGCAGCAGATCTTTCGCGAGCTCGGGAAGAAGGCCCATCGCCACGAACTCGGTTGCGCCGATCCCGAAGCCGCCGAGGGCGAGGGCGAGCAGTGCCAGGCGAACTCGGCCTGGGGACAGGGAAGTCACGTTGGGGGGCGAACCATTCTGATCATGGAGGGGAGCAGCTCGCCATCGAGCGGCCGCCGCGGGACGGCCTCCCCCTACTCTAGGTCGCCGGGCACGGGCTGCGCGGTGATCGCCCGCTCCAGCCGCTCGACCTTGCCCTCCAGCTCCCCCGTGCTGCCCGGGCGGATGTCCGCCTTCAGCACGAGCGACACGCGCGTTCCGTAGGCGGCGACGGCGTCCGTCGCGCGGCGGATCACGTCGAACACCTCGTTCCACTCCCCCTCGATGGTGGTGAACATCGAGTCGGTGTGGTTCGGCAGGCCGGAGTCTCGCACGATACGCACGGCTGCCGCGACGGCGTCATGCACGGAATCAGAGGATCCAGGCCCGCCGCTTGGAGCTACCGAGAACGCTACGAGCATGATGACCCCGATCAGCGAGCCCTAGGAGGGAGGCGCGCTCCTCAAGCCTGTCAGGGCGCCGCGTGATCCGCCACCGTGGTTCCGACATCCGCGCCCGGGGGCTATCGCTGCTCCACCTGGAACTGCGAACGATGGCGATGACCGCCCATCCGAGAAGAACGAAAAGGAGGGCGTTGCGCATCGTGAGCACGGCGAGCATCGCGGGGTAGACGCCGAGCAGATAGCCGTACAGATACGGGTAGATGATGTGCGTCAAAGCCGCGATCGTGAACGCGAGCGCAGCCGGTGCACGGAAACTCGGCCCAACGCCGGCCCTGTGGGTGACGAGACCGAGTACGACCGGAACCGCAAGCCACGAGATGAACTGCGGCGATCCGACCTTCTGGAACGCGATCATCCCAGTCACGAGCGCCAGAACAAGGGGCGGCAGGGCCGCTCTTGCGGACGCGCCGCGGCGTACCGTCACAATGCCGAGCGCCACGATCGCTGCCACCGCGAGCAGGAGGATAGGCGTCATCAGGGAACTGACCGTATCGACCCCCGCGCCCGCTACCTGCCAGGTGAAGATGTCCCTGTCGTAGTAGACGTCCGCGCCCGGCACGCCGGCCGATGCAAGCCACATCCACGGGGTCGAGATCGGGGCCTCCACCTGGAGCCCCCTCCCCGCCTGCTGCGACACGAAGCTCAACACGTTCCATCCGCTGCCGAATCCGATCGCGACAGCCGCGATCGCAGCGCTCGTCGCGATCGCCGCGCCGAGCACTCCCCAGCGGTTTCGCGCCATAATCGCCATTGCGATCACGACCGCCCCCGGCCAGACCTTGATCCACGCCGCCACAGTGAGCAGCACGGTCGCGAGACGGGGCCTCGAGGCGACGAGAAGTACACCGACGATGGCGACCGGAACTGTCACGGCGTCGATCCTTCCGAGCGCGATGGGACCGAGCGCGAGCAGGTAGGCCGTCCACCACCACCCGACGGCGAAGCGATCGTGTCGTCGACCCCACCCCGTCAGCACCCCGAATGCGACGAGGTCGAGGGCCGTGACGATGGCGAGCCAGGTGGTCGCATAGAGTTCGGAGCCGTCGTATAGATGGGCGAGCGCGGGAACGCCTTCGAGGAACGGATACGCGATTCCCGCCGCGAGCATCGGCACGATTGCTGCGATCGGGTAGACCCATTCGCGGTCGATGCCGACCCAGTCTCCGGCCGTGAATGCCCGGTCGGACCAGAACAGGTAGACGCTCGTGACATCGCCGAGCGGGTATCCGTTGCCGAGAAGATTGAGCGCCGCGAGCACGACGTGCGCGAGCAGGAAGGAGCTCGCCAAGGCGAAGAAGCTGCGACCGACTCCCGCCATGATCTGAAGTTCTGCCTCCGAACGCCGGCGACTCTGCGGCCTGCATCCCGGCAATGCTACCGGCGCAGTGCCCCTCGAGCGGGCGCGGGCCGCAGCCACGTCGCGCCGGAAGGTATCGCGGGCTCGCGCGCGGCGCGTTCCCGCCCCTGGGCGGCGTGTCTGCCGGGTTCACCTTCCGGAGCGACACGCCGAACTAGAGGCCTCATCCCGGCGGTGAGCTCCGGAGCAGCGCCGCGACCACACCCGAGAGCTCACCCACGAGATCGAGGACGGTGAACGGGCCTCCCCCGCTCGCGCGCTCGGCCGCGAGGCTGTGGAGCACGGACGCCGTCGCCGCGAGTCGCGCGAGCAGGGACACGTCCGAGGCGATCGCGTCGGAGTGGGTCGCGATTAGCGCCCCGAGGATGCCGCCGAGCGCGTCCCCCGACCCCGCGGTCGCGGTCCATCCTGTTGAGGACGTCACTAGGTGCCGGGAACCGTGAGCATCGGCGACGAAGGTTTGCGCACCCTTGAGCAGGACGGCTACGCCGAGCTCCTCTGCGGCGCGTACGGCCCACCCCGCGGGGTCGGCGGTGATGACACTGCGTTCAATGTCGAGCACGCGCGCCAACTCGCCGTGGTGTGGAGTGATGACGACGGCTCCGGCGGCCGAGCGGAGAAGGTCCAGTGCACCGGCGTCGATGACCGTCGGGATCGCCTGGGCGAGAGCGTCCGTCAGCAGGTGAGTGCTTGATGAATCGCGCCCGTCCGCGTCCATCCCGGAGCCGAGCAGCCACGCCTGGACGCGACCGGGGCTCGTCACTGCCTCCGGTCGGCGTTGCAGCACGAGCTGCGACGGGCGGTCGGGTCCTAGATAGCGCAGCATGCCGACGCCGGTGCGCAAGGCCGCATCCACCCCGAGAACCGCCGCTCCCGGATACTCGTTCGAACCGGTGACGACCCCGAGCACGCCCCGGGAGTACTTGTCGTCGGTCGCGACGGGCACGGCGATGTGTCCCGCAGCCTCGGCCGGAGTCCATTCGGGAAAGGTCATTAGACCGACGATAGTCGGGTAGTCGTGATCCGGACCCGCCGCCGGCGGGAATTTTCGCCGCCGTCGGGCTGGTTGCATCAGGGGATGACCGACACAGCGCTTTTCTCTCCGCACACCATCCGCTCCGTGACCATCCGCAACCGCATCTGGGTGACACCGCTCTGCCAATACTCCGTCGACCTCGAAGACGGGGTTCCCACCGACTGGCATCTCGTGCATCTCGGTTCCTTCGCCCGCGGCGGGGCCGGCCTCGTCATGACCGAGGCCACCGGGGTGAGCGCGGTGGGGCGGATCTCCGCCGAGGACACCGGCATCTACACCGACGAACAACGCGATGCGTGGGCTCGCATCGTCGGGTTCCTGCATTCGCAGGGCGCGGCAGCGGGAATCCAACTCGCCCACGCGGGCCGGAAGGCGTCCGTGCACCGGGAGTGGGGCCCGGATGATGGCACCCGCCCGATCGCGGAGGGGGGCTGGCAGAGCGTCGCCCCGTCTGCAATCGCCTTCGAGGGCTACGACACGCCAGCGCAGCTGAGCCGGGATGGCGTGGCGGACATCGTGACCGAGTTCACGGATGCGGCGAGGCGCTCAGTCGAGGCGGGATTCGACGTCGTCGAAATCCACGCTGCGCACGGCTACCTCATTCACCAGTTCCTGTCACCGCTGTCGAACGCCCGCGACGACGAGTACGGCGGCAGCCTCGAGAACCGTGCCCGCCTGTTGCTCGAAGTGGTGGCATCCGTTCGCGTCGCCGTCGGGAACGCCGTGCCGGTGTTCGTCCGCTTCTCGGCGACCGACTGGGCCGTGGGGGGCTGGGATCAGGAACAGACCGCGATCGTCGCCGGATGGGCGAAGGATGCCGGCGCTGACCTGTTCGACCTTTCCTCCGGCGGCCTCATCGACGGTGTGAGCATTCCCGTCGAGCCCGGCTACCAGGTGCCATTCGCCGAGTTTGTGAGGCGAGAGGCGTCGGTCGAGGTCAACGCGGTCGGCCTCATCACCGACGCGGTGCAGGCGAACGAGATTATCGAATCAGGCAAGGCGGATGCCGTGATGATGGGCCGTGAACTCATGCGCGACCCGCACTTTCCATTACGAGCCGCGCACCAGCTCGGCGTTCCGATCGACTACTGGCCGCCGCAGTACCGCAGGGCGCGTTGGCGCTGAGCTGAGGCTCGCCGCCTACATCCGGCGAGTGGCGTCCTGCACCTCTCCTACGAGTTCCTCGATAATGTCCTCGAGGAACAGCACCCCCATCGTGGCGCCGCTCTCATCGAACACCCTTGCCATATGCGTGCCGGACCGGCGCATGGACGCGAGCGCATCCTCCAGGTCCTGACCGTCGTAGATCGAGATGAGCTGGCGGATCCGTTTCGGCGGCACCGGCTCCTCGAACTCGCCGAGCTGCTCGAGGTCGATGACGTCTTTGAGATGCAGGTAGCCGGTCGGCTCGCCTTCATCGTTCACGAGCACGTACCTGGAGAATCCGCGCTGAGCCACGGCGCGCTCGACGTCCTTGGGGCTCGCCGCCTCCGAGAGGGAGACGAGTTCGGACAAACCGACGGTGATGTCTCGCACCTTCTTCTCGGTGAACTCGAACGCGGCGGTGAGAGCGCCCGTCCTGTCCGTCAGCACACCCTCCCTGGTCGAGGTGGCGACGATGGTGGCGACCTCGTCGAGCGTGAAGGCACTCGTCGCCTCGTTCTTCGGCTCGACCCCGAACAGGCGTAGTACCCCGTTCGCCACCGAGTTCAGGGCGAGGATGATCGGACGGAAGATCATCGACACGAACACCAGTGGCGGCGCGAGGATGAGCACCGCACGGTCGGGTACCGAGAACGACAGGTTCTTCGGCACCATCTCCCCGAGCACGACATGCAGGTAGGAGACGAGGACCAGCGCGATGACGAACGCGAGCGTGCTGATAAGTTCCGCCGGCAGGCCGGTCAGCTCGAGCGGAATCTCGAGCAGGTGGTGGATCGCCGGCTCCGACACGTTGAGGATCAGCAGCGAGCAGACGGTGATTCCGAGTTGGCTCGTCGCGAGCATGAGCGTCGCGTGCTCCATCGCGTAGAGCGCCGTCTTCGCCGGACGGCTTCCCGCCTCAGCGCGCGGCTCGATCTGCGAACGCTTCGCCGCGATCACCGCGAACTCTGCGCCGACGAAGAACGCATTTATCGCAAGCAGGATGAAGAGCCAGGCTATGCCGCCCCAGTAATCGCTCATCGGGCGCTGCCCGCCACGACGACCGCGTCGTCGCTGTCTGAGGTCGGCGTGAAACGAAGCCGGTCGATCCTACGACCGTCCAACCGCTCGACCCGGAACGTGCCGGCCTCGACCGCGACGGTGTCGCCGACGACGGGGAGACGACCCAATTCGCTCATGATGAAGCCTCCGATCGTCTCGTATGGCCCGTCCTCCGGCACCACGACATCCGCTCGTTCGAGCAGTTCGTCGGGCCTGAGGCTGCCAGGGAAGGTCAACCAGTCACGGGAGCGGACGACTCCCGCGCGGGTGCGGTCGTGCTCGTCCGACACCTCCCCGATGAGTTCCTCGACGAGGTCCTCCAGGGTCACCACGCCGGCGGTCCCGCCGTACTCATCGACGACGACAGCCATCTGGTAGCCCCTCTGTCGGAGCTCCCCGAGAAGGGTGTCCAGCTTCATCGTCTCCGGAACCCGGAGGGCGTCGGTCTGCAACGCAGACACGGGCACGGCGCTGCGCTTCTTGCGGGGAACTGCGACGGCCTGCTTGACGTGCACGACACCGACGACATCATCGATGCTGTCGTGGATAACGGGGAAGCGCGAGAATCCGGTACGACGGGCCAACTCGAGAACGGCGGTCGCGAACTCGTTCCTGTCGATGCTCGAGACGCGGGGGCGGGGGGTCATCACGTCTCCCGCGTTGTGCTGACTGAACCGCAGGGTGCGGGCCAGGAGGGTAGCCGTGTTCGCATCGAGACTTCCCTCGGTCGCCGACCGGCGCACCAGGGAGGTCAGTTCCTCCGCCGTACGCGCACCGGAGAGTTCCTCTTTCGGATCGATGCCGATCGATCGGAGGAGCACGTTCGCGGAGTTATTGAGTAAGGTCACGGCTGGCCTGAACACGAAGGTGAAGCCGACCTGGAACGGCATCACGAACTTGGCCGTCTGCCGCGGAAGCGCGAGGGCGAAGTTCTTGGGCACAAGCTCGCCGATGATCATCGAGAGCAGGGTGGCTAGGGTGATCGCAATGATCGTCGCGGCGACCACGACCACCGGCGCGGGAATACCGATCGCCGTCAGCGGAGGCGCGAGGAAACGGCTGAACGCCGGCTCGAGGGTATAGCCGGTGAGCAGGGTGGTCAGGGTGATGCCGAGCTGGGCGCTCGAGAGGTGCGTCGAGGTGATCTTCAGCGCACCGATCGTCAGGGCGAGACGACTCTCGCCCCGCTCGTGCCGCGCTTCAAGTTCTGAGCGGTCGAGGTTGACGAGTGCGAATTCGGATGCGACGAAGAAGCCGGTTCCGATGGTGAGCACCAGGCCGATCCCGGCGAGTATCAGGTCAGACACGGGTGGGCCAAGGGTATAGAGGGGGGGTCGTCCATTATTCAGACGATTCTACATTCCTCAGGCGATCACCAGCTGACGGGTAAGGCCTTACCCTCCTCATAGCCCGCCGCCGACTGGATTCCCACAAGCGCACGCTCCGCGAACTCCTCGAGCGTCGAAGCTCCGGCATAGGTCAGTGACGACCGCAGCCCGGACGTGATCATGTCGAGGAGGTCCTCGACGGAGGGTCGCAGCGGGTCGACATAAATCCTCGAGGAGGAGATTCCCTCGGCGAAAAGTGTTTTGCGGGCGAGCTCATACGCTTCGAGCCGGTCGAACCTGTCATGCACCGCCTTCGTCGACGCCATCCCCCAGCTCTCCTTGTACAGCCTGCCGTCGGCATCCGTCTCGAGGGTGCCTGGCGCCTCGATCGTTCCCGCGAACCAGGAGCCGATCATCACCGACGATGCGCCGGCCGCGAGAGCGAGCGCAACGTCGCGGGGGTAGCGTATGCCCCCGTCTGCCCACACGTGCGCGCCGAGCTCCCGGGCGGCCGCGGCCGTCTCAAGGACCGCGGAGAACTGCGGCCGACCAACCGCGGTCATCATCCGCGTAGTGCACATCGCACCGGGCCCGACACCGACCTTCACGATCGTCGCTCCGGCCTTGATCATGTCTTCGGCTCCGACGGCCGAGACCACATTTCCAGCGACGAGGGGAATGTCGAGCCCGAGCGCGGCGACGGTGTCGATGGCAGCAATCATGCCGTCCTGGTGACCGTGGGCCGTGTCGAGGACGAGCACGTCGACGCCTGCCGCGACGAGCGCCTTCGCCTTACGCGCGACATCGCCGTTGATCCCTATTGCCGCGGCGACCTTGAGTCTTCCCTGCCCGTCGAGCGCGGGCGCGTAGATGGTGGAGCGGAGAGCGCTCGTCCTGCTGAGCGTGCCGATGACCCTGCCGTGTCGCAGCACCGGAGCGAACTGCAGGTCCGCGGCGGCCATGAGGTCGAAGGCCTCCCGCCCTGTGGTGACGTCATCGGCGTCGATCGATGCAAGCTGACCGTGCAGCAGATCCCCCAGCCTCGCGTCCGGAAGAGCAGTGCTGAGCCGTGCTGCCGAGATACAGCCGAGGTAGTCCCCTTCGGCACCATGCAGCACGATGCCGTGGCCCTCGACGGGAGGCAACTGCCGCAGGGCGTCTGCGACCGACTGATCCGGCCGCAGCGACAGTGGGGAGTCGAACGGCACGGGTTGTTCCTTGACCCAGTGGATCGCGGCATCGAGATCTTGAAGGTGCATGTCCTGCGGAAGCACCCCGAGCCCACCGCGCCTCGCCAGGGTCGCAGACAATCTCGGGCCGGTCACCGAGCTCATGTTCGCGGAGACGATCGGAATGGACGTGCCGACGCCGTCGGCAGGTGCGATCGAGACGTCGAGTCGGCTGCGGATTCCCGACCGACTCGGAACAAGGAAGACGTCGGAATAGGTCAGGTCATGCCGCGGCGTCGTCTCGTAGAACTTCATCGTTTTAAGGTACTGCCTGCCGTCGGGCGTCGTACCTGCCCTGCGAAAGCGATTAAGCTGGACAGGTGTGTGGCCAGTGTCGGGCACAGTCAAGCGGAACGCCGGTGATCGCGCGTTCCCGTCAAACGGTGACAACGGAGAGTGGGCGGTCGGCTGTGTCTAGCCAAGTGACCGGACTCGTGCCGGAGGATGGATCCTCCAGCGAGTTCGGGGCCAACGAATGGCTCGTAGACGAGATGTACGAGCTGTATGTCGCAGACAAGAACTCGGTGGAGAAGTCGTGGTGGCCGATCCTCGAGAACTACCACCCTCGGTCGGAGCCAGCGTCGGCGGATCGGCTTATGGCGGAGCCCGCCCCGGAACCGGAACCCGACGTGTCCGAGGTGAAGGCCGCTGAGGCGGCCTCGAATCAGGAGCCCCAGATTCCGGTCGAGGTCACCCCGGAGTCGATCGACCCCACTCCTGCGCCCTCGAAGAGCTCGGCGCCGACGACCGGCGGCCAGCCGATCGCACGCACCACATCGGTCGAGGCGAAACCGCAACCCATTCCTGCGGATGCTCCGGCGAAGGCGCCCACGAAGCGGCCAACGCCGGTAGTCGAGGACGCGGCCCCCGCCGAGGAGCAGAACCTCGTACAGCCGCTCCGCGGCATGGCGAAGAGCCTCGCGACCAACATGGACGCGAGCCTCTCGGTGCCGACCGCGACAAGCGTCCGCACGATCCCCGCGAAGCTCATGATCGACAACCGCATCGTGATCAACAACCACCTCAAGCGTGCACGCGGCGGCAAGATCTCCTTCACCCACCTGATCGGCTGGGCGATAGTGCAGGCGATCAAGGAGTTCCCGAGCCAGAACGTCTACTACGAGGAAGTCGACGGAAAGCCTTCGGTCGTCACTCCAGCGCACATCAACCTCGGCCTCGCGATCGACATGCCGAAGCCCGACGGCACGCGCGCACTTCTCGTTCCCGGTATCAAGAAGACCGAGACGATGAGCTTCGGCGACTTCATCTCCGAGTACGAATCGCTCGTCGCGAAGGCGCGCGGCAACAAACTGACCGGGGCCGACTTCGCGGGAACCACCATCTCGCTGACCAACCCCGGCGGCATCGGCACCGAGCACTCGGTTCCGCGCCTAATGAGGGGCCAGGGTTGCATCGTCGGCGCCGGCGCCCTCGAATACCCCGCCGAGTTCCAGGGCGCGAGCACGAAGACCCTCGCCGAGCTCGGAATCGGCAAGACCATCACGCTTACCTCCACCTACGATCACCGCGTGATCCAGGGGGCCGGCTCCGGCGAGTTCCTCAAGAAGGTGCACGAGCTACTCATCGGGCAGCGCGGCTTCTACGAGGGCATCTTCGCCGCCCTGCGCATCCCGTACGATCCGATCCACTGGGCGTCCGACATCAACGTCGACCTCGCCGACAATGTGAGCAAGACGACCCGAGTTCAGGAACTGATCAACTCGTTCCGGGTCCGCGGTCACCTGATGGCCGACATCGACCCGCTCGAGTACAAGCAGCGGTCGCACCCCGACCTCGAGATCACGAGTCACGGCCTCACCTTTTGGGATCTCGACCGTGAATTCGTGACCGGCGGCTTTGGGGGGCGACGCTCGGCGCTGCTGCGCGACATCCTCGGCGTTCTGCGCGACTCGTACTGCCGGACGATCGGCGTCGAGTACATGTTCATCCAGGATCCGGTTCAGCGGAAGTGGATCCAGGACCACATCGAGAAGCCGTACTCGAAGCCGACGCACGACGAGCAGATGCGCGTGCTGGCAAAGCTCAACGAGGCGGAAGCATTCGAAACCTTCCTGCAGACCAAGTACGTCGGCCAGAAGCGTTTCAGCCTTGAAGGCGGCGAATCCACCATCGCACTGCTCGACGCGCTGCTTCAAGGGGCGGCGGAATCCGGTCTCGACGAGGTCGCGATCGGGATGGCGCACCGTGGCCGTCTGAACGTGCTCACCAACATCGCCGGGAAAACCTACGGGCAGATTTTCCGGGAGTTCGAGGGTACCCAGGACCCGCGCACCGTCCAGGGGTCCGGCGACGTTAAATACCACCTCGGCACAGAGGGCACCTTCACCGGCGCCACCGGTGACCAGATTCCCGTCTACCTGGCCGCGAACCCCTCCCATCTTGAGGCTGTCGACGGCGTGCTCGAAGGAATCGTCCGCGCCAAACAGGACCGGAAGCCGGTCGGATCCTTCGGGGTGCTGCCGGTCATGGTGCACGGTGACGCTGCCATGGCGGGTCAGGGCATCGTCGTCGAGATCCTGCAGATGTCGCAACTGCGCGGCTACCGTACGGGCGGCACCATCCACCTCGTGGTGAACAACCAGGTGGGGTTCACGACTCCTCCCGGTGAGGGTCGCACCTCGATCTACTCCACAGACGTCGCTAAGACAATTCAGGCGCCGATCTTCCACGTGAACGGGGATGACCCCGAGGCGGTCGTGCGCGTCGCGCAACTGGCGTTCGCCTACCGCCAGGAGTTCCACCGCGACGTCGTGATCGACCTCATGTGCTACCGCCGTCGCGGACACAACGAGGGCGACGACCCCTCGATGACGCAGCCGCTCATGTACAACCTGATCGAGGCGAAGCGTTCGGTGCGCACCCTGTACGCCGACGCCCTCGTCGGTCGCGGAGACATCACCGAGGAAGAGTATGCGGCTGCGCACGCGGACTTCCAGGATCGCCTGGAACGCGCCTTCGCCGAGACGCATGCCGCCCAGACCTCCTCGATGCCGATCATCGTGCAGGACGCCAACGCGGTGTCCGACCTCGAACGGCCGGAGTCACAGAAGGATGACTCGAGCGGGGAGCCTGAGACCACCGGGGTGGAGGAATCGGTGATCCACCTCATCGGCGACGCGTTCGACAACCCGCCGGCAGACTTCTCCGTGCACCCGAAGCTGCAGGCGTTGTTGCGCAAGCGCGTGGACATGAGCCGAAACGGTTCGATCGACTGGGCGTTCGGCGAACTGCTCGCGCTCGGATCGCTCCTCCTCGAGGACACTCCCGTTCGCATGGCGGGGCAGGACACCCGGCGGGGCACCTTCGTGCAGCGGCACGCGGTGCTTCACGACCGGCAGAACGGTCAGGAATGGCTGCCCCTCGCGAACCTGAGCGCGAACCAGGCACGGTTCTGGATTTATGACTCGCTTCTCAGCGAATACGCCGCCATGGGCTTCGAGTACGGTTATTCGGTCGAACGCGCCGACGCCCTCGTGCTGTGGGAAGCCCAGTTCGGCGATTTCGCCAACGGGGCGCAGATTGTGATCGACGAGTTCATCTCCAGCGCCGAGCAGAAGTGGGGACAGCGTTCCAGCGTCGTGCTGTTGCTTCCTCACGGCTACGAAGGCCAGGGGCCGGACCACTCCTCTGCGCGCATCGAGCGGTACCTGCAGATGTGCGCCGAGGAGAACATGACGGTCGCGCGTCCGTCCACGCCGGCGTCGTACTTCCACCTGCTGCGTCGTCAGGCGTACGCGCGACCCCGCCGGCCGCTCATCGTGTTCACCCCGAAGGCCATGCTGCGCTTGCGCGGTGCAACGAGCGATGTGGCCGACTTCACAAGCGGCAAGTTCGAGCCCGTGTTGGACGACACCCGCGTCGCGAATAAGTCAGCGGTGAGGCGCGTCGTGCTGCACGCGGGAAAGATCCACTACGACCTGGCCACCGAGGTCGAGAAGCGCGAACTGACCGACATAGCACTCGTGCGCCTCGAGCAGTATTACCCGCTGCCGCTTCAAGAACTGGATGCGGTGCTCGCGCAGTACCCGAATGCTGAGTACCTGTGGGCTCAGGAGGAGCCGGAGAACCAGGGTGCGTGGCCGTTCGTGAGCCTCGAGCTTTCCCGCCGTCTGGGCGGCCGCAGGATCTCGGTTGCCTCGCGCCCCGCGGCGGCCTCTCCCGCCACCGGGTCCACCAAGCGCAGTGCGCAGCAGCAGGTCGACCTGATCGACCGGGCGCTGACGATCGGCGGTTGACCGCAAGCGCGGCCCTCGGCGGGCATCCCGAAAGAGGACCGCGCTTGCGCGAACGTCGGACTAGTGTGCCTGCATCAGACGCAGTTTCGCGAGCACCTGATCACGCAGGTCCTCAGGGGCGATCTCTTTGCACGCCCGCTGCACCGCTTGGGTGAGGACCACGCCCACGTGGCGCTCCCCATCGCAGTCGGGGCAGTTCGCCAGGTGTTCGGTGATGTCGGCGGCCTCGTCGGAGCGCAGTTCATGGTGCAGGTATTCCTCGAGTTCGGCCTTGGCCTTCTCGCAACCGCTGTCCGTCATTTCTTCTGTCCCTTCGCAGCAACACCCAGGGTCGAGACGCCCTGAGCTGACACGCTTAGTCCGCGTTCACCCGCATAGTCGGTAAGCAGGCCGCGAAGCATTCGTCTGCCACGATGCAGACGACTCATCACGGTTCCCACCGGTGTCTTCATGATGTCGGCGATCTCCTGGTAGGAGAAGCCTTCCACGTCGGCGAAGTAGACCGCCAAACGGAAATCTTCGGGAATCGACTGCAGTGCATCCTTAACAGCCGAATCAGGCAGATGATCGATAGCTTCCGCCTCAGCCGACCGCGTCGAGCGTCCCTGCGTCAACGACTGCGCCCCACCGATCTGCCAGTCTTCGAGCTCGTCGATCGTGCCCTGGTAGGGGTCGCGCTGCTTCTTGCGGTAGATATTGATGAACGTGTTGGTGAGGATGCGGTAGAGCCACGCCTTGAGGTTCGTGCCCTGGTTGTACTGGCCGAATGCCGCGAATGCCTTGACGAACGTCTCCTGCACGAGGTCGGCCGCATCGGCGGGATTCCGGGTCATCCGCAGAGCGGCACCGTAAAGCTGGTCCATGAAGGGAATGGCCTGTTCCTCGAACAGTGCGCGCATCTCATCCGCCGATGCATCGGCGGTGCCGGGCCCGCTCACCATGCCGGCTCCGCCGGCGGAGGCATCATCGGCTGTGGGGGACGTGTTCTCGGTAGGGGTGCTCATCGTGCGCAAGTCTAGTTCGCGGCGCTGAATTCGGGGCTTTGTCCCGCGTCGACGGTTGTGCCGCGTTGGAGGTGCGCTGATGCTCACGTGCGTCCTCCGGTTTCCGTCGCCGTTCCTCGATACGCTTAGTAACCGATGCAGGTATTCAACTATTCCGGACCCGAGTTCAACCCCTACGACGAGGACCGTCAGACCGCGGACCGCGAGCCCGGCCCGTGGGCCGCGCCCGCGGCATCCGGACCGCTGTCGGCGGAGCTCACACTGCCCGGATCGAAGTCGCTCACCAACCGGGAGCTGGTGCTTTCGGCGCTCGCGGACGCACCATCGACCCTGCGAGCACCGCTGCGCTCCCGCGACTCGTCGCTCATGATCGAGGCGCTGCGGTCGCTCGGCACGAGAGTCGAGGAGATCGGTGACGGCGAGTTCGGCCCTGACCTCCGCATTACGCCCGGCGAACTGAGCGGCGGTGCCTCGATCGACTGCGGGCTCGCCGGCACGGTCATGCGCTTCCTGCCTCCCGTCGCGGCGCTCGCGCTCGGGCCGGTCTCGTTCGACGGTGACGAGGGGGCACGCAGGCGTCCGATGCGCACCACGATCGACTCGCTTCGCGCGCTCGGCGTGGACGTCAGCGACGACGGGCGCGGACGGCTGCCCTTCAACCTGTACGGAACCGGCCAGGTCGCCGGCGGTGAACTCGCGATCGACGCGTCGGCCTCGAGCCAGTTCGTGTCCGGACTTCTCCTCGCCGCCCCCCGGTTCACCGGAGGACTCGACCTCAGGCACATGGGCGCGGTGCTGCCAAGCCTGCCGCACATCGAGATGACGATCGCCGCGCTGCGCGCACGCGGCGTCAACGTGCACACCCCGGAGCCGGGGCACTGGATCGTCGAGCCCGGGCCAGTCGCCGGGATCGAGGCGCGAATCGAACCCGACCTGTCGAACGCCGCGCCGTTCCTCATCTCGGCGATCGTCGCGGGGGGAACCGTTCGAATCTCCGGCTGGCCGGAGTCGACGACGCAAGTCGGTGCCGACCTCGAACGACTCCTCCCCCTCTGGGGCGCCGTGGTGACCCGATCGGCGGGCTCTCTGCTCATCGACGGAGGAGCCGGCGCGGTGGGCGGCGTCAAGCTCCCCGGCGTCGACCTCGACCTCAGCACCGGTGGCGAACTCGCCCCCGCCATCGTCGCCCTGATGGCGCTGGCGGAGGGACCGAGCCGAATCATCGGGATCGGGCACCTGCGCGGGCACGAAACCGATCGGCTGGCGGCTCTCGCTGCCAATCTCACAGCGCTCGGTGGATCAGTGCGGGAACTCGACGACGGCCTCGAGATCGAACCGCGGCCACTCGTCGCGGGCCCGTGGAAGGCGTGGGACGACCACCGGATGGCGCACGCCGGAGCGATCATCGGTCTCGCCGTGCCGGGCATCCTGATCGACGACATCGGCTCGACGGCCAAGACCATGCCCGAATTTCCCCAGTTGTGGCTGCGCACTGTCGATGCCGCCCCGTCGTCGACCGACGACCCGCTCAGCATCTTCTGACCATGAGCTGGCTCACCGACGACGGCGACGACGATCACGACAAGTACGCCGACTACGAGGCAAAGTCGCGCCCGAACCCGAAGGGCAACCGGGCGCGCACCAAGATCCGGCCCGAGCACAAGGACGCGGTCACCGGCCGGGTGTTGACCGTCGACCGGGGGCGCTACTCCGTGCTGGTTGGCGAGGGCACGGAGGACGAGCACGAGGCGACCGCGTCCCGGGCGAGCGAATTGCGCAAGCAGGCGGTTGTCACGGGCGACCGGGTCGACCTTGTCGGCGACACGACCGGTGACGAGGGCAGCCTGTCCCGGATCGTGCGCATCCAGGAACGCGCGACGTTGCTGCGCAGGAGTGCGGACGACTCGGACGAGGTGGAGCGCATCATCGTGGCGAACGCCGACCAGATGCTGATCGTCGTGGCCGCGGCGAATCCTGAGCCCCGCCCGCGTCTCGTCGACCGGTATCTCGTCGCCGCGTTCGACGCGGGCATCACCCCGATCCTCTGCATCACCAAGACCGATCTGGTCGACCCGACGCCGTTCCTTGCGAACTTCGTCGGCCTCGACATCATCGTCGTGCAGAGCGCAGAGAACCAGTGGCCGGTCGAGGTGCTGACCGCCCTCCTGAGCAACCACTCGACCGTCGCCGTCGGTCACTCCGGCGTCGGTAAGTCGACCCTCGTCAACGCGCTCGTGCCCGACGCGAATCGGGCGATCGGCAGGGTCAACACGGTGACCGGTCGCGGGCGGCACACGTCATCGTCGACCATCTCGCTTCGCGTCGGCGACGGCTGGATCATCGACACGCCCGGGGTGCGGAGCTTCGGCCTCGGGCATGTGAACCCCGACAACATCCTGCGCTCCTTCACCGATCTCGCGAGCGTAGCCGAAGAGTGCCCGCGCGGCTGCACCCACCTCCCGGACTCCCCCGATTGCGCGATCATGGAACGCGTAGAAGCGGGCGACCTCGGCGAGATCGGCAAGCTCAGGCTCGATTCGTTCCAACGGCTCCTCGCCTCGCTCGGTTGAGCGCGCCGATAGCCTTAGGACGTGACCGACTACTCCCTCCAATCTGACCTGCAGCTGGCCCGCGAACTCGCGGACATGGCCGACTCGATCTCCGCAGAACGATTCCGGGCGAACGACCTGCTCGTGACTATGAAGCCGGACATGACACACGTGACGGATGCCGACAGGGCGGTCGAGGCGGCGATCAGAGGTGGTCTCGCCGATTCGCGGCCAGACGACGGAGTTCTCGGAGAGGAGTTCGGCACGGAGCAGGGAACTGACGCTCGGAGGCAGTGGATCATCGACCCGATCGACGGAACCGCGAACTACGTGCGCGGCATTCCGGTGTGGGCCACGCTCATCTCCCTCGCGGTCGACGACGTCCCGGTCGTCGGAGTCGTGAGCGCACCCGCGCTCGGTCAGCGCTGGTGGGCCGCCCGCGGTCAGGGCGCCTGGACGAGCGAGAAGATCTCCGAGACGGAGCGGCGCGAGCGGCGCATCTTCGTCTCCGGGGTGACCGAGCTCGCCGACGCCTCCCTCAGCTACAACAGCCTCAAGGGATGGGACGAGCACGGACGGCTCGATCGGCTCATCGCCCTTTCTCGTGAGGTGTGGCGCACTCGCGCTTACGGCGACATGTGGTCCTACATGATGGTGGCCGAGGGTCTCGTCGACATCGCGGGAGAGTTCGATCTTCAGCCGTACGACATGGCCGCCCTCGTGCCCATCGTCGAGGAAGCGGGCGGTGCTTTCACCTCGGCCGGCGGCACCCCGGGCCCCTGGCACGGTTCGGCCCTCGCAACGAACGGCCACCTGCATGAAGCGGTGTTGAAGCTGCTGAACGAGTAGTCATTCCGCTGCCAGCTGCCGGCGCTTACGCAGGTCGACCAGTGCGAAGGCGAGGGCGACGACGAAGAGCGCGATCGACACTAGCGCGCCGTTGCGGAACCCGTCGTGGTAGGTAGTGATCGAGTCCGTCTCGCCGGCCTCCCGGTAGAGGGTCGCGAAGAAGGTGGATGTCGCGGCCGCCACGCCGATCGCCGTGCCCACTCTCTGCCCGACCTGGGCCATCGACCCCGCCACGCCCCCCATCGCGACCGGCACGTCGGCGAGTGTGAGCGTCTGGTTGGGCGAGATGACGAAGCCGCCGCCGGCGCCGGCGACGGTCATCGCCGCGGCCATGTACCACGGCGACAGCTCGGGGGGAAGAAGGACCGCGGCGCAGACGACGAGGCCGAATCCGACGATCACGGCGATGAGCCCCGCGACGACGAGCATTCGCCCATAGGTCTCGACGAGCCGCCCGCCGATCCAGGACGTCACCGCGGAGGCGAGGGCGAAGGTGATGCTGACCATCCCGGCGTAGACCGGCTCAATACCCAGCCCCTGCTGCAGATAGAGGGTTGACAGCAGGAACAGCGCGGGCATGGCGCCGAAGTACGCGCTCGCGACGAGGAGTCCGTTCCGGTAGGAGCTATCCCGGAACAGAGCGAAGTGCACCACCGGCGACCTGCCGAGCCGCTGGTAGCGCCTCTCCCAGGAGATGAACAGCGCGCTGGCCGCGACGAAGGCGAGAAGCCACAGCCACCGGCGCGGGTCGTCGCCTGGTCCGCCCGTGGTGAGCACGAACGGCAGCATGAGGCTGAGGGTCGCGACGCCCAGCAGCAGGATCCCGATGAGGTCGAGCTCGGTCTTCTGGCGGCCGCCTTTTCGCCCGGGAAGCAGGCGGATCGCGAATACCAGCGCTACCACGCCCAGCGGCACGTTCATCCAGAACAGCAGGCGCCATCCGTTCAGGTCGCCGCCGACCGCGATGAGCAGTCCGCCGAGCGTCGGCCCGAGCGCGGTGGAGAGCCCGATCGTGGCCCCGAACACCCCGAAGACGCGTCCGCGTTCCTTGCCCCGGAACAGCTGTTGCAGCAACCCGAGGATCTGAGGCATTTGGATGCCAGCGGCGACGCCCTGCATCGCGCGGGAGACGAGAAGGAAGGTGATGTCAGGGGCGATCGCGCAGAGCACGCTCGAGAACGTGAACAGGCTGAGGCCGATGACGAACATCAGCTTTCGAGAGTGCACGTCGCCGAGCCGGCCGGCGGGAACCAGCGCGAGTCCGAACGCGAGCGCATAGCCGGCGACGATCAGCTGGAGTTCGGAGGGTCCGGCTCCGAGCGAATCCTCGATCGACGGGAGCCCCACATTCACCTTGGACAGGTCGAGGATGGTGAGCGCCGCGGCGGCGACACACACCGCGAAGACCCTCCAACGGGTGCGATCGGATTCGGCACGCGCGGAATCGGAAGTGATATCAGTCATGAGGTCTACTTCAGTTATACCCTGCGCCGCCGAGCGGCGGGGCCTGGTGGGGCCGCCTGGCCGACCGAGTATCCGCATCGGCGTTCGTGACGGGTCCGTCCTGACTCTCGATGCCGCTGCGGCGGTTCACGATGCCCGCCGACATCGAATCGACGTCCACGATCGTCCGGCAACCGGCCGTTACGACGCCGACCATCGGGCGTGCCTCGAGCTACGGGGCTGCCGTGCGTGAGCACAGCGCGATTACCTGGGGAGCAGCACCCGGGTAGGAGGCGATTGCCCAACAGCGCGCGACGCCGACCGATGGTGGAGATGGGGGGAATTGAACCCCCGTCCACTGCTGTGGTCCTGTGCCTTCTACGGGTGTAGCCAGTGAAGTCGTTCTACTCGGCTCCGTCATTCGCCACTGGCATCTATGACGACAAGCCCAGCCCTGGTTGAAGTCCCTCGTAGCCCTCAGGCTTAGCTACGAAGCAATCTCTCTAAATTACGCCAGAACCCGGGTAGAGAGCATTCCGGACTGACGGTCTCTATTAGTTGCTGAGGAGACTACGCCGCGAGGGCGAAGTCAGCCTTGGCAGAGACAGTGCTGTTTGATTTGGCACTTATATTTTGCAGAGATCGTTTACGAGATAACCCTGCATCCTCGACCCGCTTCTCACAGTTGCGCAGGCAATGTCGAAACCGATCATCCCCATGAGCACCTGACATCCGATTCTCCATGAAGTCGGATGCTGAAGGTGGCGGCAGTCGCGCGCTGTTGAATTGTCAATCGCTGCGCTTATCCGGCGCAGCCCTCTATCTTACGATAGATTCTGCTGACAAACCAGCATCTCTCGCGACGAATCCAGGCCCGCTCGTTTCCAGCGCGCCCCGTCGACCGGCAGCGGTTGCCGCATCCGGGCGAGCACGACGCGATCTCGGCGCTCGCGTGACGACCTGCCGTTCAGTCGCCGAGGTTCCGGCGTGCCCCCATAGCGCGATCGGCCTCACGCTTGTCCTGGCGCTCCCGCAGCGTCTGCCGCTTGTCGAACTCACGCTTGCCCTTGGCGACCGCTATCTCGACCTTCGCTCGACCGTCGCTGAAGTAGATCGAGAGCGGGACAATCGTGTACCCGCCCTCCTTGATCTTGTTATGAATCTTCAGAATTTGTTGCTTGTGCAGTAGCAGCTTGCGCTTGCGCCGGGGTGGATGGTTGTTCCACGTGCCCTCGTTGTACTCGGGAATGTGCACGGCGTCGAGCCAGGCCTCGCCGGCCTCCACGAACGCGTAGCCGTCGATGAGCGACGCGCGACCCGCTCGCAACGACTTCACCTCGGTGCCGGTGAGAACGAGGCCGGCCTCGAAGGTGTCCTCGATCGTGTAGTCGTGGCGGGCCTTGCGATTGCTGGCCACGACCTTCTGGCCACGCTCCCTGGGCATACTTCTCTCCTGTCGCTCGCCCGCGGTGCGGGCAGCCCCACAGTCTAGCCGCAGGCCATGACGCTAGACCTTCAAGTACCTGCTGATAGCCACGTTGGCAGAGGCCGCGGCGAGCACTACCCCGACGAGCAGCAGGATAGGTGCGACGAGCAGGGCCTCACTCATTCCGATAACGGCCGTTGTCGTCTGCAGGGTCGACCCGAGATAGCCCTGGACGAAGAACCGCACGATCGCGAGTACCGCACCAGCGGCGAGCACTGACCCGATGAGCGCGGCGATCACGCCCTCGAGGATGAACGGGGTCTGAATGAACCGATTGGAGGCACCGACGAGGCGCATGATGCCGAGTTCCCTGCGTCGCGAGAAAGCAGAGAGCCGAATGGTCGTGGCGATCAGCAGCACCGCCGCGACGAGCATGAGCGAGGCGATGCCGATCGCCGTGAAGCTGGCGGCGTTGAGCGCGGCAAAGATCGGATCTAGGTACTTGCGCTGATCTTTCACTTCCTCGACGCCCGCGAGTCCGGACAGGCTCTCCACGAGGGCGTCGGACTGGGTCGGGTCGTTGAGGTTCACCCAGAACGCCTCGTTGAGGAACTCGGGACTGACGAAGTCGGCGAACTCGTTGTCGGAAAACTGCTCCTGATAGCGGGCGTAGGCCTGCTCGTGGCTCTCGAACTCGTACCGATCGATGAGCGCCGCGAGACCGGGCGACTGCAGCTGGGCCTCGACGAAGTTCTTCTGGTCGGGAGTGGCCTCGACGAGGTTGCACTCCCCCACGGAGGAGGCCGTGCAGAAGTAGACGGCGACCTGGGCGCGATCGTACCAGTAGCCCTTCATCTGCCCGATCTGCGCTTGCAGGAGGATCGCGGCACCGACGAAGGTCAAGGAAATGAAGGTGACCAGGATCACGGAGATCACCATGGTGATGTTGCGTCGCAGGCCGTTGCCGACCTCGGACATGATCAGCCCGAACCTCACGGAGCAAACCTCCGGACAGGCGCCGGTGTGGTTGCCGTGGGCACTTGACTTTGCGGCACGGGGTCGTGCGTGTGCGCCAGTCCGTCGGACGACTCACGAGGAGACGCCTGCAGCGGAATCGCCTGGGTCTGGTAGCCGCCCTGTCGCTCGTCACGCACGATCTGGCCGCTGACCAACTCGATCACGCGACGTTTCATCTGGTCGACGATTCCGGCGTCATGGGTGGCCATGATCACGGTGGTCCCGCTCGAGGAGATTCGCTCGAGGAGGGTCATGATGCCGGCACTGGTGGAGGGGTCGAGGTTTCCGGTCGGCTCGTCGGCGAGCAGGATTGCAGGCTTGTTGACGATCGCGCGCGCGATGGCGACGCGCTGCTGTTCCCCGCCCGAGAGCTCGTGCGGCAGCCGACTCGCCTTGCCTGCGAGACCAACCATCTTCAGCACGTCTGGCACGGCTTCCTGAATGAAGCCCTTGCTCTTTCCGATCACCTGCATTGAGAATGCGACGTTGCCGAATACGGTCTTCTGCGGCAGGAGCCGGAAGTCCTGGAACACGACGCCGAGGTTGCGGCGGAAGTAGGGAACTTTGCGACTGGTGAGGCGACCGAGGTCCTGCCCGAGCACGTGGATGCGCCCCTTGCTCGGGTTCTCCTCCTTGAGCACGAGGCGCAAAAAGCTCGACTTGCCGGACCCGGAGGCCCCCACGAGAAAGACGAACTCCCCCTTGAGGATCTCGAGGGTCACCGAGTTGAGTGCCGGGCGGGAGTTCCCCGCATAAAGCTTCGTTACCTGATCAAACCGAATCATTTCCTGACGAGCCTAATCAGGTTGGGCGCGACAGGGGTGAGCGACAGGCAGAAACCGCGCATCGCGCCATCCGCTCGCCACGGATGGCGTCCCCGTGCTACTCCGTGTCGCGCTTCCGCCACTTGATACCGGCGTTGATGAATCCGTCGAGGTCGCCGTCGAAGACGCTCGACGGGTTGTTGACCTCGTACTCGGTGCGCAGGTCCTTCACCATCTGGTAGGGCGCGAGCACATAGGAACGCATCTGGTCACCCCAGCTGGCCGTTATGTTTCCGGCCAGTTCCTTCTTGGCGGCCGCCTCCTGCTCGCGTTGCAGGATGAGCAGCCGGCTCTGCAGCACCCGCATCGCCGCGGCCCTATTCTGAATCTGGCTCTTCTCGTTCTGCATCGACACGACGATTCCCGTCGGAAGGTGAGTCAGTCGCACGGCAGAGTCGGTCGTGTTGACCGACTGTCCGCCAGGCCCGCTCGAGCGAAATACGTCGACGCGGATGTCATTCTCCGGCACCTCGATGGCGCCAGCCTCCTCGATGAGCGGGATGACCTCGACCGCCGCAAAGCTCGTCTGGCGCTTGCCAGCTGAGTTGAAGGGGCTCATCCGCACAAGCCGGTGCGTTCCCGCCTCCACACTCAGGGTGCCGAACGCGTAGGGCGCGTCGATCTCGAACGTCGTGGACTTGATGCCCGCCTCTTCGGCATAGCTCGTGTCCATGATGGTGGTCGGGAACTTGTGCTGCTCGGCCCAGCGCAGGTACATGCGCTGCAACATCTCGGCGAAGTCGGCGGCGTCCACGCCACCCGCACCCGCGCGGATCGTGACGACTGCGGGATGCGCGTCCCATTCCCCATTGAGCAGCGTCTGCACCTCGAGGTCGCCGAGCACCTTCTGGATGCTCGCCAGTTCGTCCTGCGCCTCGCGCGCCGATTCGTCGTCGCCTGCCTCGTTCGCCATCTCGACGAGCACCTCGAGGTCGTCGAGCCGCGATGCGATGCTCGTGATGCGCGCGAGATCGGACTGCCGGTGGCTCAGCGCGCTGGTGATCTTCTGCGCCGCATCCGGATCGTCCCAGAGATCCGGCACGCCGGCCTGCTCGCTAAGATCTGCAATCTCGGCTTCGAGCCTCTCTACACCCACGACAGAGCGGATGTCCGCGAAGGTCGAACGGAGGGCAGCGATCTGTTCAGAAATATCGAGGTCGGTCATATCGCCCCAAGCCTACCGGCGCTGGTAGGACCCCGGCCTCGCAGGGCCTCGCAATCCTCCTGCCGTCGCTGGGACTAGCATCAATCAAGTCATGTCGAACGCCACGCCTCCTTTCCGCTGGCAGTCGGTGGCCCTCCCGGCATTCCTTCCCACCCTGCTGTTCTCGATCGGCGAGGGCGCCATCATCCCGATCATCCCGATCGTCGCCGATTCTCTCGGCGCGAGCCTCGCGCTCGCGGGGCTCATTGCGGCGATGATCATGGTCGGCGAGTTGATGGGCGACATCCCGAGCGGCTGGCTCGTCAGCCGCATCGGCGAGCGCACCGCCATGATCGGCGCGTCCCTGGTGGCCGTCGTCGGCCTCGTGCTCGCCTCCTATGCGCCGAACACCTGGATCCTCGGCGTCGGCGTATTGCTCATCGGGATCGCCACCGCGACATTCGCCCTCGCCCGGCACGCGTTCATGACCACGTACGTACCGCAGGCGTATCGCGCTCGCGCCCTGTCCAGCCTCGGCGGGACGTTTCGGCTGGGATATTTCATCGGTCCATTCATCGCGGCCGGTGTGATCCAGCTGACCGGGTCGACGACAGCGGTTTTTTGGATCCACATCGCCGGCTGCGTGGGTGCAGCCGTCGTGCTGCTGTCGCTGAAGGATCCGTCGGCGACAATCGGTGCCCGGCACGCGGCCCGCGCTCTACGCACTCCCGGCGAGGAGTTCGTGGCGGAGCAGGCGCACGGCCTGTTCCACACGATGTGGACCAATCGAGGCGTGCTCACGAAGTTGGGAACCGGGGCCGCTCTGATTGGGGCGCTCCGGGCGAGTCGCGCGGTCATCCTCCCGCTTTGGGCGGTGAGCATAGGAATCGGCGACGCAAGCACCGCCGTCATCATCGGCATCGCAGGCGGCATCGACTTTGCGCTGTTCTATGTGAGCGGGCAGGTGATGGATCGCTTCGGTCGGCTCTGGGCTGCGCTGCCCTCGATGCTCGGCCTCGCGATCGGGCACCTCACGCTCGCGTTCAGCCATGACCTGCCGGACAACGTCGTCTGGTTCATCACCGTCGCCATGTTCCTTTCGGTCGCAAACGGTTTCGGCAGCGGCATCCTGATGACGCTCGGGGCCGATCTCGCCGACAAGAAGAACCCCGCGCCGTTCCTCGGTGCCTGGCGATTCACGGGAGATCTCGGCGGCGCGAGCGCTCCCCTGCTCGTCGCAGCGGTCACCGCGGTCGCATCGATCTCTCTCGCGAGCGGCGTGATGGGTGTGCTTGGGCTCGTGGGCGCCGGCATCCTCCTGCGCTACGTACCGCGTTACCTCCCTCGCTCCAAGCCGTAGCGACGCTCGACTACCGGAACACCGACCGGCCAACCGCTGTCACGTCGAGCCGGACACCGCCGGGCACGAACAGGGTCACGCCCGGTGGTCGCCAGAACGCCGACAGGGCGACCGTCGCACTCCGCCCGTCGACGCTCTCCGCTCGCTCGACCGTCAGGCCCTCGAAGCTCCTGCCGGAAGCTTGCTCGACGTAGTCGGTAACGGCCGCCGCGACATCCGCCGACGCCAGTGTCGGACGGAATCCCGTCGAAGTCGGCCTCACGTTCGCAAGGTCGAATGCCTCCGCTCCGGCGAGCGCGGCACCGTCGGCGAGCGTGAAGAGGCGCTTTCGCTCCAGGTAGAGCGAGGAGGTGGCGACGACCAACAGAATGAGCGCGAGAGACAGGGCGCCGAAGAAGATCGTGAGCAGGACGGTCGAGCCGTCGTCGTCGTGTACCGAGCGCTTCATCGGGCGCCCCAGAATCGCGACACTTGCTGGGTCGCGGATGCCTGCACGGGGATGCTGAGCGGAACCGCGAGGTCGAGCATCGGTGGCACCAACGGAAGTGGCACCGAAACCCGCACCGAAACAGTCACCGGGCGGAGCCTCGTGAGGCAGGCACCCGGATCGCAACTGATCTGGACCTCGGATGCTGACGATCCGAGCCCGTAATCGGCGAGAGCGACGCCGATCGCACGTTCGGCGACCGCCCTGGCTGCTTGCTCGTTTTCCGCCCGCACGAACACGCTCACCGCCTGGCGCGCCGCGCCCTCGACGGCGAAGGCGCCGCCCTGGAGAGCCGACATCACGAGGACGAGGTAGACCATCGGCAGGAGCAGGAGCATGCCGGCGGTGATGAACTCGAGCGAAGCGGAGCCCTCGTCGCGGCCCATCCGGCTCCTCCGCCAGGCTCTCCGCTCAGTCGAGTATCTCGACGGCCGCATGACCGGTCACCTCCAGTCCGCCGTCCGGTCCGATCAGGCCCATGAGCGGCAGCGGCGCGCGCACCGTTACGATCGCGGCCGGATGCCCCAGGTAGTCGCCGTAAACCGCCGACACGCTTTCGGCGTATCTCGGCCCCAGCGCGACCGAGATCAGATCGGTGGCCCGCGCCACCCCGTCGTCGAGGCCGTTGTCGGCAAGCGCGGCGGTACGCGCCCCCTCCGCCGCGGCGTCGATCACGGTGTTGCGGATGTGCAGGGCGAGCCCGAGCTGCAGAACGGAGACCGTGAGCACCGTGAGCAGCGCGGCGACGAGCACGAACTCCGCAGCGGCCGAGCCGGAGTCGTCGAGCCGCAATCTGCGCATCCCGTGGTCAGAACGCGGTGACTCGGCTGATGGCCTGCTCGAATACTCCGCTCAGCGCGGGGCCGGCAAGGGCCCAGATCACGATCACGAGCCCGGCAGTCATCAAAGTGATGAGAACCCACCCGGGGACGTCACCCCTTTCGTCCCGCGTCGTCGTTTGAAACAGTTGAAGTCGGATCATTGTCGTTTCCTTTCGATGCCGGTCAGAATCCGAATTGGAGTACGAAGATTCCCGGGTAGATCGCGAAGAGGATGGTTGTGGGCAGAATCAGGAAGACGAGCGGTACGAGCATCGCAACCTCTTTCTTGCCGGCGGTCTCGAGAAGTTCCCGTTTCGCTTCGTCGCGAGCATCCTGTGCCTGCGCGCGCAGCACGTCGGCGAGCGGGGTTCCCCGCTCGAGCGCTCCGACGATCTGCTCGACCGCCCGAGTTAGCGGCTGGAGTTGAATCTCACCGGCGAGCTTCTGCAACGATGCGGCGAACGGGAGCCCGGTGTTCGCTGCGGCGACCGTTGCGGCGAGTTCGGCTGCGAGCTCCCCTCCACTGATCCGGGAGACCCGTCGGATCGCGTCGAGAACGCCCTCCCCCGCCGACAGGCTGAGCGTGAGGAATTCGAGAACGGTGGGAAGCTCCGCCGTCATGCGCTTCAGCCTCGCCGTCGCGGCGCGCTGGAGGAGACGATCTCGAACGAGGACGCCCGAAATACCGGCGAAGACGACTACGGCGAGCTGCACCGGCAGTGGCGTCGGCTGAGCCCGGGCGAGCGCGAACACGGCGGCAGTTCCCGCCGCGACTCCGCCGAGGGACCATGCGAGCTGACCGGACCGGAATGCATCGACGGTGAGGGACGACCCGGACTGGCGCAGCCTCGTCTCGGTCGCCATCGACCCGCCGAGCATTCCTCCCAGGAGCCGCCGCCACCGGTCGAGCACGGGACCGAACACCGTACCGACCACGGGAAGCGGATTCACCGTCTGCCGGGCGAGCAGTTCTCGAGCGCCGGGTGACATATCAACGAGGTACGGCGCGACCCGGTAGAGCAGACGGGGCCGGTCGAGCTTGGGAACGAGGCTGACAAGCGCCCACAGCCCGAAGCCGAGGCCGACCCCGCAGAGCAGCGCCCAGGCGAGCTGAGGAGTGACCGGTGGCGTCATCGAAACCACCTGTGCTCCTCGGGCATCCGTCCGATGCTCATCATGAGTCGATACGCCACGACGCTCACAACGAGGCCACCGGTGATGAGAACGATCCCTGACCCGGTGTTGTACGCGGCCGCCGCTTCCGGACGCGTCGAGAGCAGGACGAGGATGATCCACGGCGCTGCCACTCCCAGCCGCGCCGAGTTCATCACCCACGACTGCCGAGCCTCCACCTCTGCCCGCAGTGCCGCCTCCTGCCGAAGGTAGGCGGCCAGGTTGCGCAGCACCGTGGTCAGCTCGCTTCCGCCCACCTCGCGGGACATCCGAAGGGTTTCTAGCACCCGATCGGCGACCGGGTCGGCGAGTCGGTCCTTCAGCTTGTCGACGCCGAGTCCGAAGTCGCCGGTCGCCCGGTAGCCGCGCTCGAACTCGAGAAGCGCCTCACGGACGGCCGTGGGACCGGCACGCGCGAGTGTCACGACACTGTCCGGCAAAGCAAGACCCGAGCGCACGGCAGACACGAGGTGGTCCACCAGATCCGGCCACACGGTTCGGCCCGCAGTTCGGTGTGTCCTCGCGCGAGCGTTGATCACGGTCACAGGCAAAACGAGGGCGACGATTCCCGCGATGACGGCGAGAGCGAGGACCGGCACGATCGCGAAGGTGAAGGCCGCCGCGGCGACCGCCAGAAGAATCGACACGGCCAGAAGCGTGGGGATCGTGACGCTGTGCAGGCCCGCCTGGGTCATCCGGTCCCGCAGCACCCGCGCCGGTCTCGACGCGATTCGTGGAGCCCTGATCGCGCGCGCTGGCCAGAGGACGGGTGACACCACGAGCATGAGCCCGAGACCCAGAGCGCACCCGAGGAGCAGTGTCACGATCCACCCCTCGACAGCACGGACGATAGATCGAAGCCGGCCGCCCGGAACCCCGCCGACTTCGTCGGATAGCTTCCCGTCGCCTCGAGGACACCATGCTCTAGAGCGAAGATGGTGCTCGCCTCGATGACCATTCCCGTCACGATCCCGCTCGGCGCCACTATTTCGGTGACCCATCGGCGGCCGGAGGTTTCAAGTCGGCAATGCACGACGACGTCGATGACGTTCGCGACGGTGGGAACGACGAACGAGGCGTCGATGTTGCGTCCAGCGAGCAACGGCAGCACGGCGAGCTTGGAGAGAGCATCGCGGGCGCCGTTGGCATGGATGGACGACATGCCGGGGAGGCCAGAGTTGAGCGCGATGAGCAGGTCGAGCGACTCCGCCTCGCGCACCTCCCCGACCACGAGGCGGTCCGGGCGCATCCGCAGGGCCTCCTTGATCAGCCGGCGCAAGCTGATCTCGCCGCTGCCCTCGAGGCTCGGCTGCCGGCATTGCATCGCGACCGTGTCGCGCGCGTCGAGGTCGAGCTCGAATGTCTCCTCGACCGTCACGATCCGTTCGGCAGGCCGCGAAGCCGACAGCAGCGCATTGAGCAGAGTCGTCTTCCCGCTCTGGGTAGCGCCGGAGACGAGGACGTTCTGCCCCGCCAGGACGCACATGCGCAGGAACTCGGCCGACTGGCGCGTGAGCGATCCGAGCGCTACAAGGCGGTGCAGATCCCGGATGCGTTTGGAGAACTTACGGATGTTGACGGCCCAGTGCTTTTGTGTCACGTCGGGGATGACAACATGGAGCCGTGATCCATCGGGCAGCGACGCGTCGACGAAAGGCGAGCTCAGATCGACGCGGCGACCGGAGGACTGCAGCATCCGTTCGACCAGGTCCCGCACCTCCGTCGCGGTCAGGCGGATGTCGGTGAGTTCGGGCACCCCGCCGCGGGCTACGAACACACGGTCGGGCCCGTTGATCCAGATTTCCTCGATTTCCGGGTCGTCGAAGTAGGCCTGCAGCACGCCGAAACCGGTGATGGTCGCAACGATCTGCCGCGCGACGTGTGCCTCGTCGGCGAGCATCGGCAGGGTCCCGCCGAGCGCGCGTTCGGCGTAGCGCTGCACCTCGTCGCGCACATAACGATTCGCGAGTTCACGGTCGGCCCCGAGGTCGACACCGTCGCGCCGCACTCTCTCCCGCACCTGGTCGGTGATGAGCGTGAGAGCGGAGCGCATCCCGTCATCATGGGTGGGATCGCGCCGAGGCGTTCCTAGTTATCCACAGGGCGTCTCTGCGGGCTCAGTCGACGAGCGCGTTCCGCAGGTCCGCGGTCAGCGGGCGGGGCCCGTCGCCCCCTCCGAACAGGCGTGCGCAGCCGTCGAGTTCGGCCGACAGCGACGCTCCGACCAGCTGACCGGCGCGCAACGGGTAGATCACCGCGAACGACCCCAACGGTTCGTGGCACGGTCCGGCGGGCTCGGCAGAAGCGACGTTCGCGAGGAGATCCCGGATGACCTCGCCGGGAAGTATCTTCCCGGAGACGAACCTGCCGGTCTGCAAGGTGCTCATGTTCTCGAATCCGGGAAGCGCGTTGCCATCGACATCCCGCAGGACCGGCTCGTCACCGCCGGGAGGGACGGGAATCCCCACGTATCGGCACAGCCGGGCCCCGTCCGCCTTCTCGAAGCCAGGAACGAGCCCGGGCGACGGAGGGCTCATCGGCACGTTCTCAGAGCCCGACGGTGCGCCCGGATCGGGATGGGCGATTGCGATCGCTCCGCCGAACGGCACGGTCTCCTCCGAGGGGCAACCGGCCTCGAGCGCAGCCCGCGACTCCAGCAACTCGCCGCGATGCTCGACGATTTCGACGACCGTCAGGTCAGCGAGCGCCTCGCGCACCCCGCCCTTGGTCTTCCCGCAGGCGTTGCGCGGCCACGCCGGGCGCATGGCTCTTCCCGCGGCATCCGTCAGCCACAATTCCGGCACGATCTCAGCGTCGGCGGTGCAGAGCAGGAACGGCGGGGCCGGATCGGAGGGTTCGGCGAACGCCCGAATCAACGGCTCGAGGTCCCCCTCGAGCCTCTCCTCGGTCGTGACCGAGAAGATCCCCTCCTCATCCTCGACCGATCCCGTCAGGTCGCAGACATAGACCGCCACCGGGTTGAAGTGCGCTGGGACCGCACCGGGACTCGGCGCGTCGGGCCTGCTGTCGTCGGTCGCTCCCGGCGCGGGAGGGAGCTCCCAGCCGCCGAGATTCGGGGCCAGGCAGTCATGGTTTTCGACGATCACGGCGGTGGGCCGGTCGGGCATGCCGGGCGTTGTCGCGCATCCGGCGAGGAATGCGCTGCCGAGAACAACGGCCGCCAGTGCTGCGAATCGGGAATGTCCCCGGGCCGCGGGCTTCGCACCTGAACCTGCACGTGGACGGTACCGAATAGTGATCACACTAGTGTCAACGACCGGGTCGCCGGAAACGTTGGGCGAACGTGTCATCCGCATCGAAGCTAAGCTGTTTTCGCTCGCGGGAGTGGTGAAATTGGTATACACGCAGGATTTAGGTTCCTGTGCCGCAAGGCGTGAGGGTTCAAGTCCCTTCTCCCGCACTTCGAACGGCCCGGAACTGCCGGCGCCACCAGGTGGCAACCCGGCAGGGCTGCGATCCCGGCACCTGCTTGCCGAGGAACGACGGGCGTTGAGAGGACCGACCGCGGTCAAGGCGGCCGACTGAGAAACGCCGCACAACCGGCTCTGGTCAGTGCGGTGCGGTGGCTAGAGCTGCCAGCTCTGCACGAGAGGTTGTGCCCGTCTTACGCAGAACGTTTGCGACGTGGAATTTCACTGTGTTCTCGCTGATCGTCAGTTCCTGGCTGATCGGCTTGTTACGTTTGCCAGCAGCCAGGAGGGCGAGAACGTCACGCTCTCGTCGGGTGAGTCCCTCGACCGCGGGCAGCATTGGGGCAGAGCCCGCATCCAGCGGCAGAATGATGTCGAGCTGTGATCCCCACCCGGACGTTGACTGCAGGTTGACCGTGCCGTCGAGAACCGCGACACGCGCGGTCAGCTGCACCAGGCCCGGCGACGTCAGACGGATGTCGCCAGCGCCATTGTCGCGGATGCCGATGAGCAGATTCGAGCCGTCGCAGTCCCACTGGATGCGGACCCGGTCGACCGCTTCGCTGTCCGAAAGAGCGAGCACCGCGCCGCGCACCACGGCGCGGGCGGCGTGGGCCACTTCACCTGGCAGCGGACGTCCCTCTGTGGGCGGAGGTACGAATTCGACATCGAGTCCGCCGTGCTTGACGAGCGGGGCGAGGTCGTCACGCAGTCTCTCGAAGGCGCTTTGCACCGGCTCCTCGGCGAGCATCCGGTCCCGGTCCGAGATCGATCTCAGCTGCACCATTGCGGCGGCGGCCATGTCCACCGCACGTTGCCGCGCCGCGGCATCGCCGTGCATGGGGGAACGCAGCACGGCGAGGAGAGACTCCAGAGTGGTGGCATGCGTGTCGGTGAGATCGGCGATGAGGCTCGCCCGGTCGCGCGAGGCCGAGCGCGAGTCGACGATATAGGACGGTGACGCCGCCATCACTTGCTGGCGGATACTGAGCGCGATGAGTTGCCACACCTCTTGCACGAGGGCAATAGTGGAATCGGACAACTCCCCGCCAGAAACGTCGACCAGCACGAGGATAGCGGCGGTATCGGCGGTCCAGACCACGACGCGGTGCAGCGACCCGCCGATCCTCGCATCACCGGTGAGCGTCGATCGGGCCGCGGCGTCGCGCAGCACGTCCAGTTCGGCGATGGTCACTTTTTCGATGATCTCTGCAAGCCCCGCCTTTTTCTGCGGGCGGCCCGTGCAGTCCTCCGTGAAGATAATCAAAGCAGAGTGCCCGATACTCGGCCTGAGCATCGTCGAGAGCGAAGCGGCGATACCGAGCAATGACTGGCCCATCACCTCGCGCACCTGCGAGAGCAGCTCGTTTGAGTGGTTTTCAGCGAGAGGAACCATACCGAAACCCTACTCCAATGCAGGCGCACTACCCGACCGGGTGGGAAAGACTCCCCTAATGGGTGGGCGTGTTGCCGACCCGATCAGCCGAAAGATAGAAGCATGCTCCCGGCCGCACACCTCTCCGTCACCACCGCGCTCGACGCAATCTACTCGGAGTTGACCGCGACCGGCGACGCGATTAGCGCGACGAACGGTGAGGCTCTCAACCTCGCCGCCCATGCTCTGCGCGGCGCAGGGCGGGTGTTCACTCTCGGAGCCGGCCGCTCCGGGCTTGCGTTGAACATGACGGCGATGCGCCTCATGCATCTGGGGCTCACGGTTCACGTCGTCGGTGAAGCAACCGCTCCCGCCATCGAAGCCGGTGACGCGCTTCTCGTTGCCAGCGGATCCGGAACCACCGAGGGCATCGTTCGCGCCGTTCAAAAGGCCGGTGAGGCGGGAGCGTCCACGATCGCCATCACCGCCGACGAGTCATCCGTTATCGCCGACCTGTCCAACGTGACCATCGTCGTGCCTGCCGCTCGCAAGCTCGACCGCGACAGTGCCAACTCGGTGCAGTACGCGGGAAGCCTCTTTGAGCAGTCGGTAGCGATTATCGGCGACGCTCTCTTCCATGCACTGTGGAAATCCTCGGGGCAGACGGCAGACGAACTCTGGCCCCGCCACTCCAATCTCGAATAGTCCCCGCCTCAAGAAAGCAAGGAATCACTATGAAGCTCCAGGTAGCAATGGACGTACTAACCACCGCCGACGCACTCGCTCTCGCGGGCAAGGTCGCCGAGCACGTCGACATCATCGAGCTCGGCACCCCGCTCATCAAGGCTGAGGGCCTCCGCGCCATCACCGCAGTCAAGGAGGCCCACCCCGATAAGATCGTCTTCGCCGACCTCAAGACGATGGATGCCGGCGAGCTCGAGGCGGACATCGCGTTCTCTGCCGGTGCCGACCTCGTCACCGTACTCGGCACGGCCGGAGACAGCACCATCGTCGGCGCGGTGAAGGCCGCGAAGAAGCATGGAAAGGGTATCGTCGTCGATCTCATCGGCGTCGCCGACAAGGCCGCTCGCGCCCGTGAGGTCATCGCTCTCGGGGCCGAGTTCGTCGAAATGCACGCGGGTCTCGACGAGCAGGCCGAAGAGGGCTTCACGTTCAACACTCTGCTGTCCGATGGTGCCGATTCCGGCGTCGCCTTCTCGATCGCCGGTGGCGTCAGCGTCGCAACGATCGAAGCAGTTCAGGAGTCAGGCGCCAGCGTTGCCGTAGCCGGTGGCGCCATCTACGGCGCTGCCGACCCTGCAGCCGCTGCTGCCGAGCTTCGCGCAGCAATCGCCTAACAGCCAGATAAGGAGGGGGCCAGCTGTGAGAACAGCTGGCCCTTTCATTCGTCTTGCTGTTGGGTTGAAGACATACCGCCATCGACCAGGATCGGCCGCGACGTGGTTCGATTCGGGTGCGGCGAAAAACGTGTTGGCGGGGTCGGGCATATGCGTGTTCACGGTGATACCCCACGGCCCACCGGCGACCCGTGACTTGTGACGATCGCTCGGCTAGGGCTCGAGTCCCTCCTCCCGCACTGCCGACGGCCCCAACCGATCCGCCTCCCGACTGACGCCGGTACCTTGAGCTACACTGCCGGATACCCTTCCGGCCCGTTCACGTCGCGCAGCCGCTACTCTGACAGGGACACCCTGACGGCCGCCGCCGCGTCCTGACACCGGTCGACAACTGGAGCTTCCCGTGCTTGACCTCCTCGCTCTGCTCCCAGCCGCGCTCATCCCGTGGCTCGATCCGGAGACGCTCATCGAGGGGTTCGGCGCGTTCGCCTTGGTCGGCGTCTGCCTGATCGTCTTCGCCGAGACCGGCCTACTCGTCGGCTTCCTGCTTCCCGGCGACACCCTGCTCGTCATCACGGGCCTTCTCGCGTTCGGCGCCGACCGGGTCATCGGAATCGATATCTGGTGGGTGTGCCTCGCGATCGGATTCGCCGCGTTCCTCGGCGGTGAGGTGGGCTACCTGATCGGCCACAAGCTCGGCCCGAAAGTCTTCGAGCGCAAGGAGAGCGGACTGTTCAGCCGCGAGAACGTGGAGCGCACCAACCGGTTCTTCACAAAGTTCGGGGGCCTCAGCGTCATCCTCGCCCGCTTCGTTCCGATCCTGCGCACCTTCGTTCCGGTCGCCGCGGGTATCGGACATATGAACTATAGGAAGTACTCGCTCTACAACTTCATTGGTGCGATGATCTGGGGGGCGGGCCTCACTTTCGCAGGTTACCTGCTCGGCTACATCCCGCCGGTGAGCGAATTCGTGCAGGAGTACATAGACGTCATCCTGCTCGGCGCGGTCGTTCTCACCCTGATCCCTACCCTGTTCCACTACATCCAGGCGAGCCGCAAGGCACGCAAGGCACGACTCCAAGGCCTGCCTCCGCTCACCGATGAGCAGGTCGTGCTCGACCAACAGGTGTTTGACCAGAAGCCGGATGTCGCAAAGTAGCCTCGGAATCACTCCCGCAAACGCACCTCGAGCGTGTCGCGAGACTGCTGTGCCGCGCGTCGCACGTCTTTCTCGGGGTCGCGCAGCAGCGCCGTGATTGTCTCTGCGTGCTCCGCGGTTCCGAGCGAACCGAGCCCGCGGAGGGCTGCGGCGCGCACGCGCGGAACGTCATCCGAGGTCATCTGGACAAGCTTTTCGGTGACGTCGAGTGCGTTCTGCGTAGCGACCTTCGCGCTCATCTCTCGCACGCGCCACGCTTCGTTGCTGAGACCGGCGACGATCGCGGGCGTTGCTCGTTGGTCCCACACGTGAAGGAGCGCCCTGGCACCCCAGAGTTCCGGCCAGTACAGCGGCGGGGCGCCGTCGAGCAGGCCCTGGGCGTGCCTGCCTCCGACGAACAGCAGAAAGTCTGCGCCGGCGTTCGCGCCGCCCATGAGGGCGATCGCGCGGTCGATCACCTCCGCTTCTCCATAGAGGTCTACGGCGGCGGCGATGCGCTCGGCGACGGGAAGGTCGATGGGGACGGCGGGATTCGATGCGGCTGCGGGTTTCATGGCCCCTCAACGCTACCGCCTGCCGCTAGCGCGTGAGCGAGATCCAGATAGACGCCGCCGCGTCGGCATCGAGTTCATGCTCGCGTCCGTCCACACGCACTGCGAGCACTCCCCCGGTCCGCCGCAGAACGGCGACCCCGAGGTCGAGGTTGATCGATGCGCCGGCGAGATAGCGAAGGAGTGCCGGGTCCCGGTCGCTGATTCGCACGATGGTGCCGACGGCCTCCTCTGGCGCGTCGCGCAGCAGGACCGCCTCGGGCCGCACGATCGATCCGTCGGCGGCCGGAATCGGGTCGCCGTGCGGGTCCCGCACCGGGTGGCCGAGCTGGGCGGCGATGGCCTCGAGCAGGCGGTCACTCACGGCGTGCTCGAGCACTTCCGCCTCGTCGTGCACTTCGTCCCAGTCGTAGCCGAACGACACGGTGAGCCAGGTCTCTATCAGGCGGTGGCGGCGCACCATCCGCAGCGCGAGAGCCGTGCCATCCGTGGTCAAGGTGACGGCGCCATAGGGAACATGCGTCACGAGTCCGGCGACGCTGAGTTTCTTGACCATCTCGGTGACGGTTGACGCGGCGAGCCCCAGCCGGGCGGCGAGCACCGATGGCGTGATCGGCTCTGGCTGCCACTCCGTGTGGGCGTAGATGGTTTTGACATAGTCCTCGACGACATTGCCTTTCGCGATCATTCCGCGCGGCCTGGCTGAGCGGGACGCCATCGCGGCACCGCCGTGATGGGGCATCGGGTCTCCGGAGCTTGGCTGCGTCGAGCGTCGGCGGGAAGGAGCGAGCAGTTGAGGGTTTCCGCGAGGGTGACGTGGCCGGCATCATGTGCCGAAGAGTTCTCGCGCAGCGCCCGGACTCGGTGGAGCGATCGGTAGCTTGCGAGATGACGGCATATGCCGGGGGAAGCCCATCCGTCATCAGCGGCGATTCGTCGGGAGGCGATTACGCGACGCAGGCCGCTGGCTGTTTCAGAGTCGATCAAGTGCGCCCCACTCATCGCGCACAGCTAGACGCTTGAGTCTCTCGACCACCCTCATCCGGTACTTTTCGCAGGTACAGGATCTTCATGTTGCAGGATGTTAGCAAGCGGATCATCTACGGTCATCGCGACACGAACACGAGTCCGTACCGCTACGCCCCGGCGACCGTCAGCACGATAAGGGCGACGTTGAGCGATGCGACGAGCACGACGATCACGCCCAGCGCCCACCGCATGCCGGCACCGTTGACCTGCTCCCCCATCAGCCTCGCGTCGTTGGTCAGTACCAGCAGCGGGATCAGCGCGAACGGGATGCCGAAGCTCAGCACGACCTGACTGAGCACGAGCGCCGCCGTCGGGTCGACGCTGATCCCCAGAAGCACGAGCGCTGGGATGAGCGTCACCACCCGACGGATGAGCAACGGAATGCGCTTGTGGAGGAGCCCCTGCATGATCGTCGCGCCGGCATAGGAACCGACCGACGTGGACGCAAGGCCGGATGCGAGCAGCCCTATTGCGAACACGAGCGCGACTCCGGGGCCGAGGGCGCCAGAGATCGCCGCGTGCGCCCCCTCGATCGAGTCGGTACCCGTGACGCCCTGCAGGTTCACGGCAGCGAGCAACAGCATCCCGAGGTTGACCAGACCGGCGATTCCCAGCGCGAGAACGACGTCCAGTCGGGTCGCACGCAGGAGGCGGACCCGGTCAGCAACGGATGTCGCGTGGCCGTGGCGGTCGCGGGCGAGGGCCGAATGCACGTAGATCGCGTGCGGCATGACGGTCGCACCGAGCATGCTTGCGGCGAGCAGCACCGAATCGGCGCCCTCGAATCGCGGGACAAGCCCGCCGACCACAGCGCCGGCATCCGGTGGGCTCACGACCAGGCCGGCGAGGAATCCGATCGCGACGATCGCGAGGAGCCCGACGATGACCGACTCGAACGGGCGCTGCCCGAACCGGTTCTGGGTTGTGAGTAGCAGCATCGACACGGCGCCCACGATGAGCCCGCCGAGGAAGAGCGGCAGGTCGAACAGCAGGTGGAGGGCGATCGCGCCGCCGATGACCTCTGCGAGGTCGGTGGCGACGGCTATGAGCTCGGCCTGCACCCAGAAGGCGCGGCGGGAACGGGTGTCGAGCCGGTCCCCGAGCAGTTGCGGCAGGGTGCGGCCGGTGACGATGCCGAGCTTTGCGGACTGGTACTGCACGAGGCCGGCCATCAGGTTCGCGGCGACGATCACCCAGACGAGCAGGTAGCCGTAGCGTGCCCCGCCCGTGAGATTCGCTGCGACGTTGCCCGGGTCGACGTAGGCGATCGCGGCGACGAAGGCGGGACCGAGCAGGAGGACCGTCCGGCCACTTCTCGTGGCAACCAGCGTCCCACTTTTCGGCATACCGAAAACTTTAGCGATGAAGCGGCTCCGTGACCACGGCGAACCATCCGTAGTATCAGAGCATGGAACTCGGCTTGGTGATCGGCGTCGCCGGAGTGCTGTTGGTTGCCATCTTCCTCGCCGTCATCGCGGCTCGTGCGCGTGCTCGTAGGGCACGCCAGCGAACAGAGCACGAACGGCAGCTCGCCGGTCAGTTGCTGGAGCGGCAGCAAACGGCTGGTGCTGCGCTGGTGCGGGTAGACGAACGCGTCCGTCTGGCCGACGATGAACTCGGTTTCGCCATTGCAGAGTTCGGCGACGAGGCCGTCGCCGAATTCCGTGCTGCGCTTCAGCGCGCCCGCCAACGACTCAGCGAGGCGTTCCAGCTGAACCAGGCGCTGAACGATCATCTGCCGGACACGCAAGCGCAACGGCGGGAGTGGATCGAGCGGATGATCACACTGTGCCAATCGGCGGAATCCTCGCTCGACGCCCAGTTCGCCGTGTTCGAAGCTCGCCGCGCCGTGGCACGTCGCGCCCCGTCGGATATCGAGAGGGCACGCGTCGCCATCGGGAGAGCGAGAGAAGAGCTTCCGGCGGCGCGGGCGACTCTCACACGCCTGGCCGAACGGTATTCGGATGCCGCGCTGCTTCCGATCTCGGCGAACCCCGATCAGGCGGAGCAGCTGCTCGAGTTCGCGGAGCGCAGCTCTCAGGTCGCCCAGTCCCGACTCGCCGCTTCCCGCGATGCAGAAGCGGACAGGGCTCTGCGCGCTGCCACTGAGACCGCGCTGCGCGCGGAGGCGCTGCTCGATGCCGTCCGCGCGTTCGAGGTCGAGGCCATCCATGCCGAGGCCACTCTCGGCGCCATGGTAGCGGAGTCGCATGCCGAGCTCGCCCAGGCGCGAGCGCTGCCGGCAGGAGAACGGCACGGACGGGTCGACGGTGCAATCGCGGGGCTCGAGCGGGCACTGAATGCCATGCCTGCGTTGGGCGACAGGGTGGATCCGGTCGGCTCGCTCTCGGCACTGCGTCTGGCTAACTCCGCACTCGATGACGCCGTCGCGGAGCGTACCGAGCGCGCGGAACGGCAGGAACGACTGCGCACGCAGCTGGTTACGGCGATTGATGACGCCGAGCGCCAGATTGCCGCCGCCCGGCAGCTGATCACCGACTACAGCGCCCCGATCGGTCCGGACGCACGCACCCGATTGGCTGAGGCCGAGCGTGGACTGACTGAGATAACGGAGGAGCGGGAGCCCGAGCCGGCGATCGCTCGCGCCCGACGAGCGGCAACGCTCGCCGCGGAGGCCGCAGTCTTGGCGCGCGCGGACCTGGAGCGCACTCAGAGCTATGTTGGACCGGACTACCGACGAGGTGGTTCCGGACGGGGGCAGGACGTCTTCGGCGCAGTGCTCGGCGGACTCGCGATCGGGGGTCTCCTCGACGGACTCGGAGACATGAGCGACTTCTTCGACTGAACGCCGAGGAGCTCCTGGAGGTCGAGGTCAGGAAAGCAATTGCTCCCTGACCACCTCGATCAGTTGGCCGAACGCACGGGATCGATGGCTGATTGCGTCCTTCTCAGCCGCCGTGAGCTCCGCGGATGCGACCGTCAAGCCGTCCGGTCGGAAGATCGGGTCGTAGCCGAAACCGCCCGCGCCTGCCGGTTCACGCAGGATCGTGCCCCGCCACACCCCCACCTCTACGCGCTCGAAGCTCTCGGCGACTTTCGGCGGCCCGTACCCCCCGATCGCACCAGCCCGCGGTGGAATCGCGAGGGCCGCCGCGCAGAGAAACTCCGCAGAGCGGTCCTGGGAGTCACCGAGTCTCTCGAGCAGCAGGCGGTAGTTGTCCGCGTCGTCTCGAGTTCCGGCATAGCGAGCAGAGTGGATGCCCGGCTCGCCGCCTAGCGCCGCGACACAGATCCCCGAGTCATCGCCGATGGCCGGCAGGCCGGTGTGAGCGGCGGCAGCACGGGCCTTGATCATGGCGTTCTGAGCGAAGGTGGCGCCGTCCTCGATCGGCTCGGGGCCGTCGTACCCGACCAGCTCAATCCCGTCGAGCCGGGGACCGAGAATGCGCCGCAGCTCCTCGACTTTGTGGGCGTTGTGGGTCGCGAGCACGAGTTTCGACATCGAGCCAGCGTAATGCCCTCCGGTCAACGCATGGAGTTGCTCATTCTTTCTCGCGGAAGCGGGCCGATCACGGTGCGTGGAGCGGGAATGTCCGGCCCCGAATCAATGTTGCCTTCCTCTGGCAGCGTCGCCAGGCCGGCGCAGTTCGAGCGCGTCAGGTCGTTCATTCCAGCACAGACTCAAAGGACGCCATGTCGATCATCTCTCCCGTTCGCACCGCCGACACCAGCACCCCGATCATCGAGGTACTCGCCGAGCGATGGAGCCCCCGCGCGTTCGACCCGATTCAGCCCATCGATGAGACGAAGCTCACCGCCGCGCTCGAAGCAGCACGCTGGTCGCCGTCCGCCGCCAACTCGCAGCCCTGGCGCTTCATCGTCGCCCGCCGCGGATCCGCCGAGTTCACGTCGATCAAGGCGGCGCTCGTCGGGTTCAATTCGGCGTGGGCGGGTTCCGCCGGCGCGCTCGTCGTCGCGATCGCGGAGATGACCGATGCCGATGGAACGGCGCGCACGTGGGCACAGTACGATCTCGGCCAGGCGATCGCGCACTTCTCGGTGCAGGCGCACGCCGACGACCTTCACGTGCACCAGATGGGCGGATTCGACGCGGATGCTTTGCGTGCGTCGTTCGACCTGGCGGAGAACCTCGTGCCCCTATCGGTCACCGCTGTCGGCAACGTCGGTTCCCCCGACCAGCTGCCGGAGGGAACCCGCGAGCGTGAGATGGCACCCCGCGAGCGCCGCGCTCTCGAGGAGTTGCTCGTTGTGAACAGCTGAGAGGATTCACCGGCCGATGCGCGGGGAGGACGGGCACCCGAACGGGTGCCCGTCCCAACTCGCCGAACTCAACGGGATCCAGTTGCCACCGGCTGCGAAGCGGGAGTCGCGGCGCTGCCCTCGATCTCCCGGGTCGTCGGGTCTACAGCATCCGTTCCCACTTCCGTGAGCGACGCCTCCCTGAACGGGCGTCCGCCGTTCAGCACCTGGCGAGCCTGCGTGGTGTCGATCTGTCGCGTCCACGTGCCGATCAGAACGGTCGCGACCGCGTTGCCGGTGAAGTTCGTCACGGCGCGCGCCTCGGACATGAAGCGGTCGATGCCGACGACGACGCCGACGCCGTCAACGAGGTCGGGGCGATAGGTCTGCAGGCCGCCGGCGAGCGTCGCAAGACCGGCGCCGGTGACGCCTGCCGCCCCCTTCGAGGCGATGATCATGAAGACGAGCAGTCCGATCTGTTCGGAGACCGTCAGCGGTGTGCCCATGGCGGTAGCGATGAACAGCGACGCCATCGTGAGGTAGATCGCGGTGCCGTCGAGGTTGAACGAGTATCCGGTCGGCACGGTGATCCCGACCACCGACTTCGAAACGCCAAGGTGTTCCATTTTGGCGATCAGGCGCGGTAGAGCAGCCTCGGAAGAGGACGTTCCGATGATCAGCAGGTATTCGCGGCCCAGGTATTTCATCAGCGTGAAGATGTTGATGCCCGTGGCGAGCTTCAGGAGCGTGCCGAGGATGCCGAAGACGAAAGCGGCACAGGTGACGTAGAACCCTACAAGCAGCACCGCGAGGCTGACGAGCGATGCGGCACCGGTTTGTCCGACCACGGCGGCGATGGCGCCGAACGCGCCGAGTGGCGCGAGCCAGAGCACCATCGACAGTATCCGGAAGACGAGCGCCTGCAGGGCCTTGACAGCGTCCATGATTCCGGCGCCTCGATCACCCATCTTCTGCACGGCGAAGCCGACGAGTAGTGCGACGAAGAGCACCTGGAGGATGCTCCCCGACACGAGCGATGAGAACAGCGAGGTGGGGATGATTCCGAGGATGAAATCGGTCGTGCTCGTCGCCTCACCTTCAACCGCGTAGCTTGAGCCCGCAATGTCCAGTCCGGCACCCGGCTGAAGCAGGTTGCCGACGACGAGGCCGATCGCGAGCGCGAAGGTCGACATCACCATGAAGTAGCCAAGGGCCAGACCACCGACCTTGCCGACAGTCGCAGCCTTGGCGATCGAGCCCACTCCGATGACGATGGTGCAGAAGATGATCGGCGCGATCATCATCTTGATGAGCAGCACGAAACCCCTGCCAATGGGTTCGAGGCTTTTGGCGAACTCGGGGGCGGCGAGCCCGACTATCGCTCCGGCAACCACCGCGATGATGACCGCGATGTACAGGTAGTGGTTGCGGTCGAGGCGCCTCAGCGCTGCCAGCGTCTTTGCCATGGTGATCTTGTCCTATCCGGAACGTCGTTGTGTCCGCCCAGATGGTGGGGGTCGCAACCAGCATGGTCAGGCGCGCGTCAACACCCAACTTGTGGTCATACTGATCACGGCGCCAGGAGGACTGAGTGATGAGAAATAAACGTCGGTGGAGCATCGCGACACGTGTGTTCGCGGCGCAACTAGTCGCGGTAGTCGCACTCAGCGCACTGTTGACCCTCGTGCTGTGGTGGGACTCGCGGGCGTCTGCTGCCGACAACGCCGCCCGCCTCAGCGCCGCCGTGTCGGCGACCCTGGCCCTGGATCCGTTCGTCATCGAAACGGTGCAGGGCGCCAACCCGAGCGAGGCGCTTCAGCCGTATGCCGTCGAGGTGATGGGCTCGGCGGATCTCGACTTCATCACGATCATGGACACCGATGGCACGCGCTACACCCACCGCAATCCGGAGGAAATCGGCAAACCGTTCGTCGGCACCATCGAGGCAGCGCTGCGCGGCGAGCCGCTGACGGAAACCTTCAGCGGCACGCTCGGGCCCTCCGTGCGAGCCGTGGTGCCCGTGATCGACGATGGCGAAGTGATCGCAATAGTCTCAGCCGGGGTCACCGTGCAGAACGTGCTCGCCTCGCTCGCCCCGCGCATTCCGTTCGTGGTCGGTTCCGCTGCGATCCTTGTCATCATCGGCAGCGCCGGCGCGATAGCGGGGCACCGGTTCCTGACCGGCATCACCGGATCGATGAGACCGGCGGAGGTCACGCGAATGGTGAGTTACTACGCCTCCGTGCTGCATTCGATTCGGGAGGGTCTCATTCTCACTGACGAACACGGACAGGTCGTGCTCTACAACGATGAAGCAGCCAGCCTGCTGGGACTCGTTCCCGCGAGCAGCGACCCGCGGCCGGTGCCGTTGTCCGAGCTCGAGCTGCCCGCCTCGCTCGCGGAGCTGATCCTCAGCGGGCGCCTCGCCGTAGAGGAATCCCATCTAGTGGGCAACCGCGTGCTCGTCCTGAACCAGGAGCCTGCAAGCGGGCCGGGAGAGTCTCCGGCACGGGTGGTCGGCACTCTGACCACCCTGCGAGATCGCACGGAAGTGCAGTTGCTGGCCGGCGAACTCGAATCGGTGCGCACCCTGAGCGACGCACTTCGCTCACAGACCCACGAGTACGCCAATCGCCTGCACACCGTCGTGTCCCTTCTCGAGTTGGGGCGTACGCCAGAGGCGATCGAGCTCATCGCGCATGAAGCGGAGACGTCACAGTCACTGGCCGACGATGTTCTGGGAATGGCTGACGAGCCTGCCCTCGCCGCACTGCTGCTCGGCAAGGTCGCGCAAGCCGGTGAACGCGGCATCGACCTCGGTCTCATCATCGCCGAAGACCTGCCTCGCTCGAGCCTCTCGCCCTCGGAGCTCGTCTCGGTGGTGGGAAATCTCACCGACAATGCGATGGATGCGGCTGCGGACGGAGATTCACCACGGTCCGTCACGGTGATTCTGACCGCCGATCCCGAACGCGAACGACTGGCCCTGCGAGTGCGCGACAGTGGGCGCGGAGTTCAGGCGCACGCTCTCCAGTCGATCTTCACCAACGGTTACAGCACAAAGCCCGCCGACGCCGTAGGCCGCGGGTACGGACTGGCCGTCGCGCAGCAGATCCTGGAACGACGTGGCGGAACCATCGAACTGCAGCAGGGCGACCAGACGGAGTTTTTTGCACAGTGGCCAGCCGCCGGAGGGCGGTCGTGATCCGCACGCTGGTGATCGAGGATGATGCCCGCACCGCCGAAGCACACGCCGCCTACCTCGCCCGAATCGACGGCTTCGAACTCGCCGGGATCGCCGCGACCGCGGCCGCCGCTCAGTCGGCGATCAAGGCCGGCCTGTCCGCCGACCCGATCGACCTGTTGCTGCTCGACATGACGCTACCTGACGGACACGGGCTGGAGCTCGCGCGCAGGCTCCGGTCGGCCGGCGTCGCGGTGGACATCATCGCGATCACCGCCGTCCGCGATATCGATATCGTTCACAACGCCATCTCGGTGGGGATCGCGCAGTACCTGATCAAGCCGTTCAGCTTCGCGACATTCCGATCGAAGCTCGTGACGTACCTCGACTATCGGCGAAGGCTCGCCACCGGCACCTCGACGGCGACACAGTCGGAGGTGGACGCGATGCTCGCTTCGCTGCACGCCCCGACGAACGCACCCATACCCAAGGGGCTGTCGGTGCCGACGCTGGAGTCGGTGGTAGAGCGGATGCGCGAGACCGCTCAGCCGGTCTCGGCGGTCGAACTGGCAGAATCGACGAGCTTGTCCCGGGTGACAGCCCGGCGCTACCTCGAGTATCTCGCCGACACCGCGAGGGTCCGCCGGTCCCCGCGCTACGGCACGCCAGGACGGCCGGAGTTGGAGTACCGCTGGATTGATTGAGGCTAACCGAAGCGCTAGCCACGGCTTCCCTGTGCCGGCACGAGGGACCGAGCAGCCATTCCCGCACTCTTTCCCGCGGCGTTGCGACCCTCCTCCCACGTCGACACCCGCACGTAGTCGAACTCCGCCGTGAAGTCCTGCGCGACGTCCTGCAATCCGAGGGAGACAAGCGCGATCCGGGCGTCACCCAGAGAGTGTGTCCAGGTTCCGCCACGAACCCAGTTCGAGCCATCCTCGCTGGTGTACGCGGTGTAGCCCTCCGCATCACCACCGGCCGCTTCCTTCTCGCGTCCGTGCAGTCGCTTCACCGCTATCCGAAGGTGGGTCCACTCTTCCGAAGGGGGCCCGACGACCGTGTTGCCGTATCGCGCCCACCCCTCGGGCACCGGGCTGAGCTCCTTCGCAAACTCCGTCTGGCGGGTATTGAAGATCGACGTGTTCGTGAGTTTCAGGTAATTGTCCTCGTCGCCGTAGGACATGAGGCCGGCCTGTGCAAAGTTGAAGCAGCATCCTTCGTCCGGCACGTCTACCCGCACCCGGGTCTCGATGAGGTAATCGCCCTTGGGGGCGTCTCTCACAAGCACGGACGCGTTGTCGACGTCAACGTACAAGTCGGCGGCCTGAATCTGCACGGTCAGAACTCCGTTCGCGACACTGTGTCGAGGCGGCAGCGGCGTAGATGCCTCGTCGCCTGACCACTCCCAGGTCCAGGCGTCGGAGAGCGTGCTGCCGGAGAACTCGTCGGAGAACGCGGCGAGCAGCTTGTGCCGCTCTTGCGCCTTGAGCGGCTTGCGCTCGTGGCGGAAGGCGTTGCCTTCCTGGCCCGCAGGTGCCGGCATGCGGGAATCGGATGGTCCGCGCCCGCCGTTCACGGTTGGCCAGCCGTCGATCCAGTCGATCGCGTCGAGCAGCGCCGGTCGTTTGGTGAAGCCGGTCGCGGTCGCAAAGAACGGGTCCTGCTGGTCGACAGCGTGGTAGATCGTCCACCAGTCCCCGTGGGCGTCCTGGAACACGGTATTGTGCCCGGTGCCCACCCAACGGTTGCCGTTCATCGTCAGAAACGGCGTGCCTCCAGTCTGCGCATCGGTGAGCGAATTGCCCTGCTGGTCCACGAATGGACCGAGCGGATTCGTTGAGCGGCCGACGAAGACGCTGTAGCCGGTCAAGGCACCGTTGCAGCAGTTCGTGGCGGAGAGGAACAGATAGTAGTAGCCGTCCCTCAACACGACATTGGCGCCCTCGTACTTGTTGTCGAGGGCGACCATCGTGGCACCCGCCTGGTTCGCGGCGGCGCCGGTCGGGGTGAGGATCACTTCGGTGCCGAACACGCCCCCGTAGTAGCTGCCGTAGTAGAGGGTGCTTCCGCCGGCGACGGTGTCACCGAGGACATCCGGGTCATAGGTCCAGAGGAAGTTGCACCCGTCACCGTTTTGTCGCGGGCCGATCACCGGTGCCTGCGCGAATTCCCACGGACCGATCGGGCTGTCGCTGGTCGCGACACCGATCGCGTTGTCGCTGTTGCAGTCCTCGACTCCGCTGACCTCGGCGGTCGTGTCGGTGACTCCGACGAACATGTAGTACTGCCCGAACTCGCTGGAGTAGACGACGTCTGGGGCCCAGAGCGCGGCGTCCGGCTCTGCCCAGTTCGGCAGAGTATCGAGCGCGTCGCCTACGTAGGTCCAGTTGACCAGGTCCTTCGATGTCATGGTCGGAATGCGATGGAAGACCAGGTTGCCGTCGGCGTCCAGGTCCTCATCGTTCAGTGGATCGGTCGTGCAGTACATGTACCAGGTCGTGTCACCCGGCACCTGGCCGCGGAGGACGGTCGGGTCGGCGCAGCTCTCGATAACGCCGGCGCCGGGAATCTGTGGCGCGAGGGGATTGGTATACAAGCCCACCTTGTTGCCGCCGGTCGGCCGCGCGAAGGGGGCTGCGGCCGCTTCGCTTGCCGGCACGAATGTCGCCGCGATCAACAGTGCGCTGAGCAACATGGGAACCGGTATGGCAAACCTCCGTACACCCGACCGAACCATCTCAACTCTCCCCGTGCCGAACGTTCTGGAAGGGCCGACGACTACGTGCAGCGCACGGAGGACTTCGGCGGCCTCGTAGGTGCTCACGGTACATCGAAACGTCTCATCATGGAACGGCCGTGGGCGAACGGCCGGACCGGCCGGCACTGCACCGGGGCCCAGCGCGGGTGTTTGCTCATCACAGCTCAAGCCGTATTGATCCCCGCTGCGAACCACTGACCCTCGAGCTGCCCATCTTTGTGGCGTGAGCGGACGAACAGTCGATGACGCGACAAAAGCGGGCAGCTTGAAGGTCCGCCGGCGGATGTGGCGCCGAGCTCACCCGGCCATGACTGTCCCCGGATTCTTGCGTGGCACGACAACAACTACGGTCTCGACGGCCGCTAGCGGAATGCGGCGACTGACGACTTGGCGAGCACCCCGCGATGGACGCCTGATTCGGTCAGAGCGACTCGGCTAGCGCTGCCACCTGCAGCTTGGTGAGCGTCGCGGTGCCCGCGAGCGCAAGGTCGAGCAGCGAGTCGAGTTCGCGGCGATCGAAGGGTGCCGCCTCGGCGGTGCCCTGAACTTCAACGAAGAGTCCCCGCCCGGTGACGACAACGTTCATGTCGGTGTCTGCGCGAACGTCCTCGGTGTATTCCAAATCGAGCATGGCAGCACCGCCAACCACTCCGACCGACACCGCCGCGACGCTGTCGATCAGCGGCGTCGCGTTCTGGCCGATGAACCTCTTGCTCCGCCCCCACTCGAGCGCATCCGCGAGCGCGACGTACGCCCCCGTGATCGCGGCGGTGCGGGTGCCACCGTCCGCTTGCAGCACGTCGCAGTCGATGACGATGGTGTTCTCACCAAGCGACTTCATATCGACGACGGCCCGCAGCGAGCGCCCGATCAGACGCGAGATCTCGTGGGTGCGACCACCGATGCGGCCCTTGACCGATTCGCGATCCATCCGGTCGTTCGTGGACCGCGGCAGCATCGCGTACTCGGCGGTGACCCAGCCCTTGCCCTTGCCGGCCATCCAGCGCGGTACACCGTTGGTGAAGGATGCCGTGCACAGCACCTTGGTGCGTCCGAATGAGATGAGCGCGGAGCCTTCCGCCTGTGCACTCCAGCCGCGCTCGATCGTGATCTCGCGAAGCTGATCCGGGGTCCGGCCGTCTGTGCGCAGGTCGATGGTCATGATTGCCCTTCAGGTAGCAGGATAGCGCCCGTCTCGACGAGTTCGACCGTCGACACCTCGGGCCCGAGGAAGCGTCGCGCGAGCGAGGTGAACTCGCTTTTGCTGTCGCCCGTGGCCTCGAACCTGTGGCGAGGCTTGACCGTCGTCTCGTGTTCCATGCCGTGCTCGACGAGCGTGCGGTACACGTCATTGGCGGTCTCATCGGCGCTCGAGACGAGCGTGACGTCATCGCCCATGACGTACTGGATCGCCGCGGACATGAGCGGATAGTGGGTGCAGCCGAGCACGAGTGTGTCGACGCGGGCTGCCTTCAGCGGCGCGAGGTACTCCTCGGCCACGGCGAACAGCTCGGCTCCGCTCGTGACCCCGGCCTCGACGAACTCGACGAACCTCGGGCAAGCCCGAGCGAAAATGTTCAGGTGTGGAGCTGCGGCGAAGGCGTCCTCGTAGGCCTTCGACGCGATCGTGCCGACCGTGCCGATTACGCCGACCCTGTCGTTGCGGGTCTGGCGTACAGCGGCACGCACCGCGGGCTGGATCACCTCGACGACGGGGATGCCGCGACCGACGGTGTAGCGTTCGCGAGCATCCCGCAGGGTCGCGGCGGAAGCCGTGTTACAGGCGATGACGAGCATCTTCACCCCCTGGTCGACGAGGTCGTCGAGAACCGCAAGGCTGTACCTGCGAACGTCTGCGATCGGCTTCGGCCCGTAGGGCGAGTGGGCGGTGTCGCCGACGTAGAGGACTGACTCGTTGGGCAGTTGGTCGATGATCGCCCTCGCGACGGTGAGACCGCCGACTCCGGAGTCGAAGATCCCAATCGGCGCGTCAGTCACGGGAGTCGAGTTTAGTGCCACCGGCATCCGCTCGCCCGCCGGCGGTCGGGTAGCATCGCCGAACCGACGACGGAAGCGGTACGAGGGTGACGGATGATGGATGGCGCCAGAGCCCGGGTGCGGTCCCCGCTCTCGATCGACGACTCCAACCCGACCCGTCCTCGACCGCGCACGGCACCCAGCGGGAGGCGTCACTCGCCTGGCTCGTGCGTGCCCTGCGGCAGTAGCTCCTCATGCGCCGGGTCGAGCACCGGGCGGCCGCCGCGCATTTCAGCCCGGTCGAGCCGGACCCGCGCCTTAGTCGGCTCCAGCGTTACACTCCCCACGAAGTTGCCGAATAGCGGACCGGTCGTCACCGACCAGTCCGCCGGCGGATCGGGCACACCGGCGCTGCGTGCGAGCAGCCGTGCGGCCAGCCGGGCCGGTCGTGAGCCCGCGAATCTCAGCCACCAGCGCACCCGCGCCGACAACCGGTTGCGAAACGGCGAGCTGACGAGTTGCACCACGGGCGAGCGAACAGGGGCAGAGCTCCGAAAGGTCAGGGGCGCCACGTACGCGTGATGAACGTCCCCCGAGAGCACCAGCACCGTCGTCGGAGGAGAACCACGCTGGCCCGAGGCGACCTCGCCGAGGACGCGCACCATGCGTCGGAACGAAGTCTGGAAGGCAGCCCACTGGTCGAGATTGCCCGACCGGCGGATCCGCTCGCTCCGCCGCGCCACCCACGATCCAAGTGTCCCCTCGCACATTGCCTCGTTCCACGCCTCTGCGTCGTGCTGTGACCGATGCAGCAACAGGGGAACGGATGTCGCGACGAGCAGGTGTTCGCAGTCGCCACGTAGTCCAGCCTCGACGATTGCCCACTCCGGCTCGCTGAACATGCTGCGACTCCCCTTCTCGAGAACCCGGGACGAGCGGGTGTCGAGCACGACGAGGCGGCTGCGCCCCAGGTCGCGTTGATAACCCAACCGGTAGCGTCCGTCGCCCTCGGCTTCCTCGTCCAAGCTGAGAGAGAATTGCCGCAGTTGCTCGACGCCTGCTGGGGAGGCAGTCAGGGCGCGCCAAATCCCCTCCTCGCGCAGGGCGGCCGGCGAGAGGTTCCCAGCGTGTTGGTACAGCCAGTAGGCCATACCGGCGCCCGTGATCTGCTCTCGCCATTCGGGCAGTGCCGTGACCTCGCGCCGCCAGGTCGCCGAGACGTTCCAGTTGTCGCGCACCTCGTGATCGTCGAGGATCATCGCGGACGGCACTGTCGCCATCAGCCAACGGATGTCAGCCTGCCCCCAACTTCGCCGGTAGATCGACGCGTATTCGTCGAAGGTCCGAGCCTCCGCTCTAGGCTTCGCCCCGATGGTGCGATGCAGCGCGTCGACGATCCCAGATTCGTGATGGTAGTCGGCATAGATCTGGTCGCCGAGCAGAAGCATCAGGTCGGGCAGCGGTCGCTCCCCCGCTTGCAGCGCCACCGAGAGCGCCTCGAGGGCGTCCACCCCCGGGCCGGGCAGCGGAGCCTGCTCCGTGACGCTGCGGTCGTCCCGGCAGGACCCGAACACCAGCTCGAGATCGCGGTCCCTGGACAGGGTGCGAACCCGAGGTGCCGGGCGGGCATCTCCGGGCTCCGGCCAGACCTTGGTCGCGTTCAGATGCACTGAATACTCGAGATCCGAGCCCGGCGGGAGCCCGTCAACGACCACGATCGCATAGTGATGACCCTCCGCGGCGAAGGTGCGGGCGGAGCGACCCAGCACGCTGATCTCGACAGGGCCGGATGTTTCGACCCACACCGTCACAGTCGTCTCGTCCACATACCTCAGCGCGGGACCGAGCACGAGGGTCACGGGTTCGGCGACGGCCATCGATCCATTCTCACTACCTCGCGCAGCTGCGGCAAGGCTGCCTGCCGCTTCGAGCGGCCCGCGCGGCTGGATAGGCTCACACCATGACGAGCGCGCTGCTGACCGACCGCTACGAACTCACCATGATCGACGCCGCGATCCGTGCCGGCACGCACGATCGCGAGTGCGTCTTCGAGGTGTTCGCGCGCCGCCTGCCGGAAGGCCGTCGTTACGGGATCGTCGCGGGCACCGGTCGTCTGCTCGACCTCATTGTCGACTTCCGTTTCGGTGAGGCCGAGCTCGGCTGGCTCCGCGACAACGATGTCGTGGACCCCGCCACGATCGACTGGCTCGCCGACTACCGGTTCGCCGGGGACATCCGCGGATACCGGGAGGGCGAGGTCTACTTCCCCGGATCGCCGATCCTCATCGTCGACGGCGGCTTCGCCGAGGCCGTCATCCTGGAGACCCTCTGCCTCAGCGTGTTCAATTACGACTCTGCCGTGGCCGGCGCAGCCGCCCGCATGGTGAGCGCCGCGAGCGATCGCCCGCTTGCCGAGATGGGATCCCGCCGCGCGACCGAGCACGGTGGCGTCGCTGCGGCACGCGCGTCGTTCATCGCCGGCTTCGACGCAACGAGCAACCTCGAGGCGGGTCGCAGTTGGGGTGTGCCGACGATGGGAACCGCGGCGCACTCATTCACCCTCCTGCACGACACGGAAGAGGAGGCCTTCCGCGCGCAGGTCGACGCCCTGGGCGCAGGAACCACCCTCCTCGTCGATACCTACGACGTGCCAACCGCAGTCGAGACGGCGGTGCGGGTCGCCGGCACCTCGCTCGGGGCTGTGCGGATCGACAGCGGCGACCTGCCGGAACAGGTGGCTGCCGTTCGTGAGCAACTAGACCGTCTCGGCGCTACCGGCACGAAGATCACTGTCACGAACGACCTCGACGAGTTCACCATCGCCGCGCTGCGCGCCGCCCCCGTCGACTCCTATGGGGTCGGCACCTCCGTGGTGACCGGCTCGGGGCATCCTGCGGCCGGCCTCGTGTACAAGCTCGTCGCCCGGCGTACTGCGTCCGGCGAGTGGATGTCGGTGGCGAAGAAGTCGTCCGCGAAGGCGACGGTCGGCGGGCGCAAGCGGCCGGTCCGCGAGCTGAGCGGCGGTATCGCGACATGCGAGACGATCCTCATCGGTGACGAGACCGTTGCCCCGGCTGGTGCCCGACCCCTGCTCGTGGGGCTCGTCGAGAACGGCGTGCCCGAGGAGCGGTTCCGGGGAGCGGCGGGCACCCGGCTCGCCAGGGAGCATCGTGCCACGGCGGTCGCGGAGCTGCCGCGGGACGCCTTTCGGCTCGGCCGCGGTGAAGCGGCGATTCCTACCCGTTACGTGGAAGACGGCCGCGGTACGACCGCCCAGAGATTAGGGTTGCACGCGTGAGCATCCGTGTGGAGAAGGTCGACCTGCCGGGCATCGGCACTCGTCACGATGTAGTGACCAAGTCCGGACGGCGCATCGGCATCGTCTCCCACCGCACGGGAGAGCGCGAGCTAGCCATCTTCGACGTTCACGACCCGGACGCCTCAAGCGACTCGATCGTGCTGACAGACGGTGAGGCATCTGCCCTCGCGGACGTACTGGGAGCCTCGGTCATGCTCAGCCAGCTGCTCGACATCGGGGAGCACGCGGCGGGCCTGGCGACGGAACAGCTCGTACTGCCCGCCAGTTCGCCCTTCGCCGGCGGTGTGCTCGGCGACACGAAGGCGCGCACCCGCACAAGCACTTCGATCGTCGCGATCGTTCGTGACTCGCGCGTGATCCCGTCACCGACGCCGGACACGCGACTCGAATCGGGCGATACGATCATCGCCGTCGGCACCCGTTCCGGCCTCGACGCACTCGCGCGGCTGTTGAACAACGGCCCGGGCTAGAGCATGAACGAGTCCACACTCCTGCTCGTCGAGGTGGGAGCGCTACTACTGGGACTCGGTTTCCTCTCACGCCTCGCCAATAGGTTCGGTTTCTCTCCCATACCGCTCTACCTCCTCGCCGGCCTCGCGTTCGGCGACGGCGGCGCGATTCCGCTCTCGGCGAGCGAGGAGTTCTTCGAAATAGGGAGCGAGATCGGAGTGATCCTGCTTCTCGCTATGCTCGGCCTCGAATACACGGCCAGCGAGCTCGTGACGAACCTCAAACGTTCCCGAGCGGCAGGCATCACCGACGCCCTGCTCAACGCCTTGCCAGGAGCCGCTTTCGCCCTCTTGCTCGGCTGGGGGCCGGTCGCCGCCGTCGCTCTTGCCGGAATCACCTGGGTGTCATCATCCGGCGTGATCGCGAAAGTCCTCCGGGACCTGAAGCGGCTCGGAAACCGCGAGACCCCGACGATCCTGTCGATCCTCGTCATCGAGGACCTGGCCATGGCGTTCTACCTGCCGGTGCTGTCAGCACTGGTCATCGGCGCCGGTTTCCTGGCCGGCGCAACAGCCCTTGTCATCGCCGTGCTGGTCGTGTCCGCAATCCTGTTCCTTGCCCTGCGCTACGGGCGCGTGATCTCGGCACTGTTCGCGCCCCACCACGCTGAATCGCTGCTCCTCGGTGTTCTCGGCCTCACCATGCTCGTCGCGGGCTTCGCCCAACAGGTGAGCGTGTCCGCCGCGGTGGGCGCGTTTCTCGTCGGAATCGCGCTGTCCGGCCCGGTCGCGCACAACGCGCGACAACTGCTCTCACCGCTGCGCGACCTGTTCGCGGCCGTCTTCTTCGTCTTCTTCGGCCTCGCGACAGATCCGAGCGACATCATCCCGGTACTGGTTCCCGCCACGTTCCTGGCCGTGTTGACGATGTCCACGAAGACCCTCACCGGGTACCGTGCCGCGGCCCGGGCGGGAATCGGGGTGCCGGGGCGCTGGCGCACCGGGTTCACGCTCATCCCCCGCGGCGAGTTCTCGATCGTGATCGCCGGACTGGCGGTGAGCGCGGGGGTCGAACCGCAGCTCGCGCCGCTTGCGACCGCTTATGTGCTGATCACGGTGATTTCCGGCCCGCTGCTCGCGCGACTCCCAGAGGCCCGCTGGTTCCGGAGCGCCATCGGGCGGCAGGCTGCGAGCGAGTTCGCGCGCCGCAAAGCGGCCTGACCTCGCGCAACGCGGCCTGACCTCGCGCTGGACCGCTCAGCCCTTGAGCTTCTCGTAAATCTCCTTGCAGGTGGGGCATACCGGGAACTTCTGCGGGTCTCGGCCCGGAAGCCACACCTTGCCGCAGAGGGCGATGACCGGCTTTCCGCTCAGCGCCGACTGAAGGATCTTCTCCTTCTGCACATAGTGGGAGAAGCGCTCGTGGTCACCCTCCTCAAGCTGCTCCTGGTTGAGGAGTTCTTCGAGTTCCCGGTCGAGGGTCGACGTTCCGCCGCCGCCCTCCTGAGTGTCACTGGCCATGGCTCAATGCTAGTTGCCGGATGTCAGTTGCGCTGCGTGAATGCCAGCAGCTCCGGCCCCCGGCGCTCGAAGGTCTTGCCGCCGAGCCGCACACCGAGGACGAGCGCCGTGAGGCCGACTGCGAGCCCGGTGACGAGCGAGAGGGCGGGGAGCGTCTCCCTCTCGACCAGACCGAACAGGCCGATCAGAAGCGACGGGACCGTCAGCAGGACGGTCGCCAGAAAAGCGATCGACTGCACGAGAGAGGCAGCTCCCCCGCTCGCCTGAGGCTGCGTGAACGGGCTGTCGCCGGGACGGACCGCCGGATAGGGAAAGCGCGCCGACAGCAGGCTTGAGAGTCCGAGCCCGGAGAGCAAGATGCAGGCGGACACTCCGATCACCGACGGCAGGGCGCTCCAGTCACCATAGAGCGCCGCGGTGATCGGGGCGCCGACCGCGATGAGCACGGCCCCCAGCAGCAGCACGGGAATGATCCTCCCTAGCCGATCGGCGACCCCCGACACATTGGAGGCGACGTGCAACCAGATCGCGGTGTTGTCGTAAGCGACATCGTTGTGCACTGACCAGCTCAGAAAGAGGCACATGATCGGCAGCGGGAGCAGTGCCAGATTCTGCCAGTACACTCCCCCGAGCAGGAACACGACGACCATCAGCATCGGCACGATGGGAACGATGACGAGTTGCACCCGGTAGCGAGCATCCCGCAGCCAATAGGTGAAGCTGCGCGCCGCGATCGCCCCGAGCGGTGTGGCGGGCAGCCGGTCGAACCAGCCGAGACTCGTGTAGGTCCTTGAGCGGCCCTCCCGCGGTGGCGTCACGAGCATGGTGGCGACGAGCGCCCGCCAGGCGGCCCACAGGAGCGCCGCGAACACGATCGCGAGGAAGAACTTCTGAATCGCGACACTCGCGTTGCCCGTCGCCGCGTCGGCGGGAGCCGCCCAGGCCGCTCCGAGGGGCGTCCAGCTCACGAAATCCACGATTCTGGTCAGGGCCGCCAGCCCGTCGCTCGCCCAATTCACGCTCGCAAGGAGCGCGATAGCGGGCGACACGGCGACCAGTGCGACTAAGGCCACGAGTCCGGTGATCTCGCGCGCCCGGCGCGTCGACAGGAGGAATGCGGCAAGCGAGGTCGTCACCCGTGCGCCGAGCACGCAGGTCACGACGATGAGCACAGCGCTGAGGAGGGAGAGGAAGGTGGGCAGCGCCCCGCGGCTCCAGGTGACGACCTGTGCAAGTCCGACGAGAATGACCGCCAGGCTCGGAATGCTGACGAGCGCGGTGAGGGCGAGCAGGGCTGCAAGCTTCGACGTCGAGATGCCGAACAGGCTGAACTTTCGAGGATCCAGCGTGTCATCCACACCGAAAGCGAGGGGCACGACCAGGAAGCCGGCCACAATGAGCGAACCGGCGGCGATGACGATGACGCGCGCGACCTCCGGGTCCACGAATCGAAGTCCCACAAGCCCGATCACCGCGAAGCTGGCGGCACCGAGCCCGTAGAGCAGGGCGATGAGCATTCCGACGATCTGCCACGGGCTGCGCTTGAACGTGTTCGCGAGCAGCCGGAGCTTCAGTCCGAGAAACTGTGCAACCACTCCATGCCCTCCGCTGCCTTGCGCCCGCCGGCGAGGGCTACGAATCGGTCCTCGAGGGTCGCGCCGGCACGCACGTCCTCCATCGTTCCGTGGGCGAGAAGCTCGCCCCGCACGACGATCGCGACCGAGTCGCAGATGCGCTGGATCAGGTCCATGCTGTGACTCGAGAGCACAACGGTGCCGCCCGCGGCGGCATACTTCTGCAGGATCTCGATGACGTTGGCCGCGGACACCGGGTCGACAGCCTCGAACGGCTCGTCGAGGATGAGTATGCGCGGCGAGTGGATCATGGCGGCCGCGAGCGCGATCTTCTTGCTCATGCCCGCGGAGTAGTCGGTGACGAGCCGCCCGAGGGCGTCCTCGAGCCCGAAGGCGTTGGCCAGATCCGCCGATCGGGCCGCTACCGTCGCGCGGTCGATGCCGCGGAGGGTGCCGGAGTAGTGCAGCAACTGCGCGCCAGTGAGGCGGTCGAACAGGCGCAGCCGGTCGGGAAGCACTCCCATGTTGCGCTTGGCAACGACCGGGTCGTTCCACACGTCGGCTCCGTGCACGAGGATCCGTCCGGCATCGGGGCGCAAAAGACCGGTCACCATCGATAGCGTCGTCGTCTTTCCCGCGCCGTTCGGCCCCACCAACCCGAATATCGAGCCGGTGTGCACCGTGAGGTCGATCCCAGAGACTGCCACCGTGTCACCGAAGCGCTTGAACAACCTCTCGATGACGAGCACAGTGTCCGGGCGAGCGGAGGTCGGGGCGGGCTCCGTGACCGTGTCGGCGCCGCGGGGCTCCTTCTGTGCCACGGCGGGGCGGGTCACCTTCACCGGTTCCGGCTGGACTGTAGGCGCGACGGCGGATTCGACCACGGCGGGTTGCGTCGGATTCGCCGGCTGGGCGAGGTTCGCGGCCGCTTTTCGCGGAGCCGCGGGGGTCTTCGGTGTGGACTTCGTGGGCGTGCGCGGCGGCGGCTTCCTCGGAGCCCCGGGCGTCCCAGGCGTCCCCGCGACTTCGGGCGCGACCGGCTCCGGCGCGGCAGCGGCCTTCGAAGCCGCAGCAGGCTTGCGCGCGGCCGGCTTGATCGCGGCGGGCTTGCTCGCGGCGGGTTTGCTCGCGGCGGGTTTGCTTGCGGCCGGCTTGCGCGCCGCGGGCTTCCTGGGAGCGACAGGTAGCTTTTCCGTCGCGCCGGCTGCCGGCGCCACAGAGAGGGGTTTTCTGGCGGCGGGCTTCCGCGCGGACCCGGCGGGCTTCTCTGCGGGGCCTTCGGCACGCGCGGCGGGCTCCGTCACAGGCGCGGCGGCTGGCTTTGCCACTCGCGCGGCGGTCGGCTTCGCCGCCGGCTTTCGCGTCCCTGTCGCACGGGCGGGCGCTTTCGCGGCGGCCTGCGGAACGGCGATTCCGGTTCCGTCCGATGTCCAGGCCGACGGACCGTCGCCGTCCCGATCCGGGAGCGCACGCGAGTCCGAAGTCACGTCTGCCCGAGGTTCAAGATCCACGGGTCCACCGTACCAACGCGCGGCGAGGAGCCGAGAGCGCTACCCGAATTGCGTCACGAAACGGACACAGTGAGTCGAGGTCCCCTCCCGAAATGGGCTCACCCCCGGTAGTCTGTAGGAGCACAATGAGGTGTCTATACCCGAGCAACGAGCTGAACAGCAGGTAAACCACACTTAGCGCCTCACTCTCTTGACTCGTCAACGGACCCCTGAGGAGACAAATCGTGAGCACGCAGATCGTAATCCTGGCGGCAGGTATGGGCAGCAGGCTCGGCCGCTCCCTGCCGAAGCCGCTGACCGAACTCAGCGACGGCCGCACCATCATGCAGCAGCAGTTCGACAACATCAGCCACGCGTTCGGCTCGGCCGCCCAGGTCACCATCGTCGTCGGCTACAAGCTCGAGCACATCATCGAGGCGTTTCCCCAGGCATCGTTCGTCTACAACGAGCAGTACGACCAGACCAACACCTCCAAGAGCCTCATGCGCGCGCTGCGTGCATCCGCTCCGGGTGGCGTGCTCTGGATGAACGGTGACGTCGTGTTCGACCCCGAGGCGCTAGAGCGAGCAGCGAGAATGGTTGCCCGCGACCAGTCATTCGTGTCGGTCAACACCGCCAAGGTGTCAGACGAAGAGGTCAAGTACACGACCGACGCCGAAGGCTACATCCGTGAACTCTCCAAGACCGTCAAGAACGGACTAGGCGAGGCGGTAGGCATCAACTACGTCTCCCGCGACCACAAGGCGGCCCTCGTGCGCCAGCTCGCCCGCGTCGGCGACCAGGACTACTTCGAGCGTGGCATCGAACTGGCTATCGCCGAGGACAAGCTACGATTTGAGCCGATAGACATCTCCGACCTCTACGCCGTAGAAATTGACTTCGCTGAGGACCTCGAGAGGGCCAACCTCTACGTCTGATGCCGGGTTCCGGGATGTCTCCGTCGTAGAGGATCCCGCACTCGTGACTGCCGCTCTCCCCGCTGGTCCGAGTTGGCCGGCGCGCCGCCGGTCTGGCTGGGACCGTTACCGGCACTCGCTCTGGCTGCTCACGACACGCGATCTCCGGGTGCGCTACTCGACGTCGTCGCTCGGCTACTTCTGGTCAATCCTCGACCCACTCGTGATGGCGGCAATCTACTGGTTCGTCTTCACCCAGGTCTTCGATCGCTCAGTCGGCCAGGACCCGTACATCGTGTTCCTGCTCTCGGCGCTGCTGCCGTGGATGTGGTTCAACGGTGCGATCTCGGACTGCACACGTGCGTTCCTTCGGGAGGCGAAGCTGATCCGCTCCACCAAGATCCCGCGCACAATCTGGGTGAATCGCCTCGTGCTGTCGAAGGGCATCGAATTCACGCTGAGCATCCCGGTGATCGCCGCCTTCGCGGTCTGGACGGGAGCGACCCTGCACTGGGAGGCCTTCTGGGCGCTCCTCGCGATCGTCCTGCAGGCCGCGCTGCTCGTCGGCATCGGCCTCGTCGTCGCCCCGCTCGTCGTCTTCTTCCGCGACCTCGAGCGCGCCGTGAAACTGGCCCTGCGCTTCCTGTTCTACGCCTCCCCCATCATCTACAGCCTGCGCGACCTCCCGGAGGGAGTGCACTTCTGGGCGGCGTTCAACCCGCTAGCCGGAATCTTCTCGCTCTATCGAGGCGCGTTCTTCCCATCCGAGCTCGATTGGTATGCCGTCGCGATCAGCGCGGTCCTTTGCCTGGCGATCCTCGGGCTGGGCCTGGTGGTGTTCTCCCGCGTGGAGCGAGCCGTACTGAAGGAGATCTGATGACCCTGCGCGAGGTGGTCGCGACACCGGTCGTGCATCCGGTCATCCGGGTGACAGATGCCGGCATCCGGTTCCGCCGCAACCGGCGGGCACGCAAGAGCATCAAGGACCTCTTCTCGAGGCGTCGCCGTCGACTCCGCTCGGACGAATTCTGGCCCCTTCGCAACGTCTCCTTCGATGTCGCACCCGGAGAGGCGATCGGCGTGGTGGGCCGCAATGGGCAGGGCAAATCGACGCTGTTGAAACTGGTCGCGGAAGTCATCCTTCCCGACGAGGGCGCGGTGCGTGTCGGGGCGGGAGTCGCGCCCCTGATCGAGATCACCGGCGGGTTCGTCGACGACCTCTCCGTGCGGGACAACGTATTCCTGACCGCCGGACTGCACGGCATGAAGCGGGCCGAGATCGAGCATCGCTTCTCGGAGATCATCGACTTCGCCGAGATCGGCGAATTCCTGGACACCCCCTACAAGCACCTGTCGAGCGGCATGCGCGTGCGCATAGCCTTTGCTGTGATCAGTCGCCTGGAGGAACCGATCATCCTCGTAGACGAGGTGCTGGCGGTTGGCGACAAGGCGTTCCGGGAGAAATGCTATCGACGCATCGAGGAACTTCTCGAGGGCGGGCGTACTCTGTTTTTCGTGTCGCACAACGAGAAGGACCTCAAACGGTTCTGCAGGAGAGGGCTGTACCTCGACAAGGGCGCCCTCGTGCTCGACGCTCCCATCGCGGAGGTGCTCGCGCGCTACAACGACGATTACGGGGTGAAGTAATGAACGTGGTTGACGGCGGCCAGTCGAATCAGGTGGAGAAGGGGGTCGAGCGCCTCCTCTCGGTGCAGCGGCCGTTCGTTCTCGCGCACGTGAGAAGCATCCGCAAGAGTCATCCGGATGCCTCTCCGGCTCGGGTCATTCAGATTCTTGAGCGCCGGTACCTAGTCGCGGTCACGAGCGGCGGTGCGGCAGTCGGGGCGAGCGCCGTGATCCCCGGTGTCGGGGTCGGCGTCTCGCTCGCGCTGTCGGGCGTCGAGACGGCGGGTTTCCTCGAGACGAGCGCCCTCTTCGCCCAGTCGGTCACCGAGGTGCATGGCATCGCCGTGACCGAACCGGAGCGGGCGCGCACGCTCGTCATGGCGATGATGCTCGGCACTACCGGCTCCGACCTGGTGCGGCAGTTCGCCGGACAGGCGGCAGGGGCCGGCCCCAACCTTCCGGGCTTCTGGGGAGAACTCGTCACGAAGAGCCTGCCGCAGAAAGCCATGGGCCAGATCGCGGACAAGGTGAAGCGGTCCTTTCTGCGCAGATTCGCCGCGGCGCAGGGCACCTCCGTGCTCGGCCGCACGATCCCGTTCGGCATCGGCGCGGTCATCGGGGGCACCGGCAACAACATTCTCGGTCGAAGGGTCGTCGCGAGTTCGCGTCAGGCGTTCGGACCTGCCCCGGCGAGCTTTCCAATCGAGCTGGAGCCCCGCGCCGAGGCCGAGCGCCCGCGCCCGTCTCTCGTCGTACTGCGTGGACGGATGAAGCTGCGATCGCGCAAGAGCAGCGACGTCGCGGCGGCGCCGGAGTAGCACCGGGCCGTCTGCACCTCGACCAGGAAGACCAACGTGTGCGCCTCAGTCTTGGGTAACGCCCGTGTCCTCTTCGTCCTCCTGGCTGTCGTGACCGTCCGTGCCCTCATCCCGCGGCTCGGTAGCCGACGGATGCAAGGCAGCCTGTCGTTCCCACTCGTCCATGAGCCTCTGCACCGCTGCTTGGAACCTGGCCGTCGCGGCGCCAGGAGTCGTGTCGCCGAAATGGCGTTCAACCCAGTACTGCAGGCGATGCCGCGACTCGTCGTTACCGAGCGCACGCTCGATCACGCTCACGACGTCCGCCGACTGCTCCGCACCGAGCCACTCCGCGCCAGCCAGATATCCCGTCAGGTCCATCTCAGCGTCAGGCGCCACCGGCCGGGTCACCACGATGGGCTTGCCGGTCGCGAGCCGGTCGTACACCATCGCCGAGACGTCGGTGATCGCGACATCCGCAGCCATCAGCTGCCAGCCGAGCTGCGGGCCGTCGTCGTAGACGTGCTGAGCGTCCGGGTCGCGGGCGTTCGCTGCGGCTAGCGCGGCGATGATGGTCTCGTTGGCACGCTTGTAGTCCGCATCGATGAGCCCGCTCCTTGGATGCGGGCGGTAGATCACGCGATGGCGCCCGGTCTCGATCAGCGCCTGAACCGCCGCGACCCCGTGGCTCGCGACAGAACCGTATGCAGCGGAAGCACGGTCGCCCTCCCAGGTAGGCGCGTACAGGACGACGGTGCGATGGTCGGCGCGATAGGGCAGCGCGCCGGCGAAGTGGTCGGCCTGTGGGCGTCCGATAGGGATGGCCCTGCGTTCGAGGTCGAAGTCCCACAGTTTTGAACGGAGCCGATCTAGAGCCGCCTGACCGGCAACGAAGCTGAAGTCGTACGCCTTGAACTGGTTCGTGGTCATGTACATCTTGTCGGACTCGCCGTGGTTGATGAACACATGCCATCGGCGCCCGTACCGCATCATCTGGAAGTTGCGCGTGTTCTGGTTCACGTAGAACACGATCCGCAGGTCCTGCTCGGCGATCACCTGCTCGAGGTCGACGACCCGACGCACGTAGGC
>JAODME010000007.1 GCA_025465095.1 Microbacteriaceae bacterium
TTGCGCATTGCACGGCGGAAAGCCACGCGAGCGGTGAGCTGCTCGGCGATTCCCTGTGCAACGAGCTGTGCCTCAGCCTCGGGGTTCTTGACCTCGAGGAGGTTGAGCTGAATCTGCTTGCCCGAGAGCTTCTCGAGGTCGGAGCGGATGCGCTCGGCCTCGGCGCCGCGGCGACCGATCACGATGCCCGGGCGGGCGGTGTGAATGTCGACACGAACACGGTCACGGGTGCGCTCGATCTCGATGCGCGCGACTCCCGCGCGGTCGAGGCTCGTCTTGAGCAGGTTGCGGATCTTGATGTCCTCGGCGACGTAGTCGCTGTAACGCTGCCCGGCCTTCGTGCTGTCGGAGAACCAGCGCGACACGTGGTCGGTGGTGATTCCCAGACGGAAGCCGTAGGGATTTACTTTCTGGCCCATTACTTCTTTCCTGCCTTCGTCTTGGCCGGTGCCGCGGCATCCGCCTCGTCCGGCGTGGCCAGAACGATGGTGATGTGGCTCGTGCGCTTCAGGATCTGGAACGCGCGTCCCTGTGCACGGGGCTGGAAACGCTTTAGTGTCGCGCCCTCGTCGACGTACGCCGATGACACGAACAGGTCCTGGTCATCCAGGAAGCTGTTGCTCGCATCCGCCTTCACTCGCGCGTTGGCCATGGCCGACGCGACGAGCTTGTAGACGGGCTCGCTCGCACCCTGCGGCGCGAACTTCAGGATGGCCAAGGCCTCTGTCGCCTGCTTGCCGCGGATCATGTTGACGACACGACGAGCCTTCGTGGGGGTGACGCGGATATGACGCACGCGTGCGATCGACTCCACCATTTCTCTCCTCCTACGCCACCGCGCTAGCGGCGGCGACCCTTCTTGTCGTCCTTCTCGTGTCCACGGAAGGTGCGGGTGGGGGCAAACTCACCGAGCTTGTGCCCAACCATGGTCTCGGTGACGAACACCGGGATGTGCTTGCGGCCGTCGTGCACCGCGATGGTGTGACCCAGCATGGCCGGGACGATCATGGAGCGGCGTGACCAGGTCTTGATCACGTTCTTGCTTTTAGCGGCATTCGCGCCGACAACCTTGCGAAGCAGGTGGTCGTCTACGAAGGGGCCCTTCTTGAGACTGCGTGGCATCCTCTACAACTCCTACTTGCGCTTCTTGCCGGCGTTACGGCGGCGAACGATGAGCTGATCGCTCTCTTTATTGGCGTGACGAGTGCGGCCTTCTTTTTGACCCCACGGGCTGACCGGGTGACGTCCACCGGAGGTCTTGCCCTCACCACCACCGTGCGGGTGGTCGACAGGGTTCATTGCGACACCACGAACGGTCGGGCGGACGCCCTTCCAACGCATGCGGCCGGCCTTGCCCCAGTTGATGTTCGACTGCTCGGCATTGCCGACCTCGCCGATCGACGCACGGCAACGAGCATCCACATTGCGGATCTCACCCGAGGGCAGGCGGAGCTGCGCGTAGGGGCCGTCCTTGGCGACGAGACGAACGGATGAACCGGCCGAGCGGGCGAGCTTGGCGCCGCCACCTGGCTTGAGCTCGATCGCGTGGATCACGGTACCGACGGGGATGTTCTTGAGCGGCAGGTTGTTGCCGGGCTTGATGTCCGCGGATGCCCCGGACTCGACGATGTCGCCCTGGTTCAGCTTGTTCGGCGCGATGATGTAGCGCTTTGAGCCGTCCATGAAGTGCAGCAGCGCGATGCGTGCCGTGCGGTTGGGGTCGTACTCGATGTGAGCGACCTTCGCGTTCACGCCGTCCTTGTCATGACGACGGAAGTCGATGACGCGGTACTGGCGCTTGTGGCCACCACCGATGTGACGGGTCGTGATGCGGCCGGCGTTATTGCGACCACCGGTTTTTGGCAGGGGGCGCAGCAGCGACTTCTCAGGCGTCGAACGGGTGATCTCGGCGAAGTCTGCCACCGAGGAACCGCGACGACCGGGGGTCGTGGGCTTGTATTTGCGAATAGCCATGATTTATCTCCTGGTCCCTAGCCGACAGCGGTGAAGATGTCGATCGAACCGGACTTGAGGGTTACGATGGCGCGCTTGGTGTCCTTGCGCTTACCCATGCCGAACTTGGTGCGACGGGTCTTGCCCTTTTTGTTCAGGGTGTTGATCGACGCGACCTGCACGTTGAAGATCTTCTCGATCGCAAGCTTGATCTCGGTCTTGTTCGAGCGGGGGTCCACGACGAACGTGTACTTGCCCTGATCGATCAGGCCGTAGCTCTTCTCCGAGACGACCGGCGACAGAACGATGTCGCGAGGGTCCTTGTTCATTCCAGTCATGCGCTGACCTTCTCTTTCTGTGCGGCGGCCTTCTCGGGGCTGACGCGCTTCTTCGAGGAGAACGGCACCGCGTCATCCGACACCGTCTTGCCTGCCGCGGGGCCGGCGACGAAACCGTCGAACGCTGCACGCGTGAAGACGATGTCGTCGGAGACGAGAACGTCGTACGCGTTGAGCTGGTCGAACGGCAGTACGTGAACGGACGGGATGTTGCGGACGCTCTTGAGGCTGAGCTCGTCATCACGGGTCAGCACGATGAGTACGTGCTTGCTCGTGGCGATGTTGGCGAGCAGCTCGACGATGGTCTTCGTCGACGGGAGGTCTCCGACCGAGAGGGAGTCGATGACGTGGATACGTCCGCCGCGGGCGCGGTCGGACAGTGAGCCGCGAAGGGCGGCCGCGATCATCTTCTTCGGGGTGCGCTGCGCGTAGTCGCGCGGCGTTGGCCCGTGGACGATGCCACCACCGGTCATCTGGGGAGCACGGATCGAGCCCTGGCGAGCGCGACCGGTTCCCTTCTGCTTGAACGGCTTGCGGCCGGCGCCCGAGACCTCGCCGCGACCCTTGGTCTTGTGCGTTCCCTGGCGCGCCGCGGCACGCTGGGCGACGACGACCTGGTGGATCAGCGGAACGTTGGTCTGCACGTCGAAGGTCTCGGCGGGAAGCTCGACGGTGTCGACCTTCTTGCCCTTCGAGTCGATGACGTCGATTGTGGCGTTCTTGTCAGCCATGCGTTACGCCCCCTTTACTGCGTTGCGAACGAATACGATGCGGCCACGAGCTCCGGGAACAGCACCCTTGACGAGGATGATGCCCTTTTCGAGGTCGACCGCGTGAACCTTGAGGCTCATCGCGGTGACGCGCTCGCCACCCATCCGACCGGCCATGCGCATGCCCTTGAAGACGCGACTGGGGGTGGAGGATGCGCCGATCGAGCCGGGCTTGCGGTGGTTGCGGTGCGAACCGTGCGAAGCGCTGACACCCTTGAAGTTGTGGCGCTTCATGACGCCGGCGAAGCCCTTGCCCTTGCTCGTGCCGACGACGTCGACCTTCTGGCCGGCCTCGAAGATGTCGACGCTGAGTTCCTGGCCGAGGGTGTAGTCCGCGGCATCCGCGGTGCGAACCTCGGTGACGTGACGGCGAGGCGTGACGCCGGCCTTGTCGAAGTGACCGGTCTGCGGCTTGTTGACCTTGCGCGGATCGATCTGGCCGTAGGCGATCTGAACGGCGCTGTAGCCGTCGATCTCCGGCGTGCGGAGCTGCGTCACGACGTTGGGCGTGATCTCGATGACGGTAACCGGGATGAGCTTGTTTCCCTCGTCCCAGACCTGGGTCATGCCGAGCTTCTTGCCCAGCAATCCCTTGCTCGTCTTGGTAGTAGACATGCCGATTCCTCTAGAGCTTGATCTCGATGTTGACGTCGGCAGGCAGGTCGAGTCGCATGAGCGAGTCGACGGCCTTCGGCGTCGGGTCAATGATGTCGATCAGACGCTTGTGGGTGCGCTTCTCGAAGTGCTCGCGGCTGTCCTTGTACTTGTGAGGCGAACGGATCACGACGATCACGTTCTTCTCGGTAGGAAGGGGCACCGGCCCGACGACGGTAGCGCCGGCACGGGTAACCGTGTCGACGATCTTGCGCGCCGAGCTGTCAATGACCTCGTGGTCATACGACTTAAGTCGAATGCGGATCTTCTGTCCCGCCATGTGTGACTCACTCTCTTTGTTCCCTTGCGCGTCCTGTCGGACACACACGCTGCGGAGCATTTCTGCTGTCGCACCACTGTTTTGCTATCAAAAGCCTGCGTCGCCTGCTCCGACCCCCGCGCTCGGGCGTGTCGCGTACTTTACGCACAACAACACGCTTCGCCAGACACACACATCGCATGTATCTTGAGTTTCGGATTGAGCTGTTCTGCTACCCGCCGCCTAGACCCGGGCCCTTGGCCTCAGAACTATGCACTGCCTGGCAGTGATCCAAGCGCGTACGCCCGGAATGTTGAACTAGACGAGTTTGCCACATCTGCCGTGATGCTGCAACCCGGGCGTGTCGCGGAGGTGGGCGTGATCACGGGCTCGTACTCCCGCGGGTGTTGCGCAAGGCATTCGGCGCTCGAGTGTATGCGACGGCGGGCACCCGCGGCGCACTGACCGCGGTGAGCGCTCAGTCGTATAGGAGCGCACGCAGCTCCGACTCCGCGGACGCGAGCCGATTCGGGTTGATCGTGGTTCCTGACGCGTAGTGGTCGACAACGCGCGGGTCGACGTAGCTCGTCTTTGCGATCGTCGGCGTGTTGCCGAGCACCTCGGCCGCGTCGCGCATCGCTTGCGCGAGTGCCCTCGTGCGCGCCGCCTTCGACTTCTCCGGGCCATGTTTGGCAAGGCTCACCGCGGCGGCGATGGTTCCGTGCAGCGTACGGAAGTCCTTCGCGGTGAACTCCCCGCCGGTCTGCTGCCGCACGTACTCGTTGATGTCCGCGGCGTCGAGCGGATGCCAGCCGCGCTCGTCGCGGTAGGCGAGCAGCCGCGCGTTCGGGCCTCGTCGCTTGAGAGATCGCACGACGGTCGCGAGATCGGGATCGGTGATCTCCGAATCCCACTCCTGTCCGCTCTTGGCAGGGAAGCTGAGCGACACCTTCGACCCTCGCACGGTTGCGTGGGCGCACAGCAGGGTCGAGAGGCCGTGGCTACCGTTCGACTCGGCGTAGCGCTCCGAGCCGACCCGCAGCGACCCGGTGTCGAGCATCCGGAAGGCCGCGGCCAAGGCGCGTGTCTTTGTCGGGCCGTCACTGCGCAGGTCGATCGTGACGCGCCGTCGCGCTGCCGGCAACGATTCGGCGAGACGGAGCGCGCGATCGTACTTGATCCGGTCCTTCTGCTCCCGCCAAGTCGGATGGTAAATGTACTGCCGCCGCCCGGCCGCGTCGACACCCGTCGCCTGGATGTGCCCGTTCGGATACGGGCAGATCCAGACATCCGTCCATGCCGGCGGAATCGCGAGCCGCTCGATGCGCTCGCGCAGGGCGGGGTCTGTGATCGGTAGCCCGGCGAGATCCCTGTAGGCGAAGCCGGTTTCTGCGCGCACCCGCTTGAGGCCTGCGCGAGACGAGTCACTTCGGCGGAGTCGAGGCACCGTCCCACGTTACGACACCACTCCATCCGGACGGTGGGGCTGGTGCGAGGAGCGCCCGTTGCATACTCTGGCGACGATCGTTGGACTGCCGGAGCTGATCGTCCCCGACGCCCACCTGACCGGAACGAATGCGACGGTCGGCGCCATGCGCGGCTGACGTGCCCGAGAACCTGCCGCACGAACGCGAAAACGGGGCCGGCCCCGAAGGACCGACCCCGTTAGTCGTGCTGATCGATTATGACCCTGACGGGCCTACTCGACCGGCGAGGGTTACTACTTGAGGATCTTCACGACCGTGCCGGCGCCGACGGTGCGTCCACCTTCGCGGATAGCGAAGCGGAGGCCTTCCTCCATGGCGATCGGCTGAATCAGGTTGACCGTCATCTCGGTGGTGTCGCCGGGCATGACCATCTCGGTGCCCTCGGGCAGCGTGATGATTCCGGTGACGTCCGTGGTGCGGAAGTAGAACTGCGGGCGGTAGTTCGCGTAGAACGGGTTGTGACGGCCACCCTCATCCTTGGACAGGATGTAGGCGTTCGCCTCGAACTCGGTGTGCGGGGTAACCGTTCCGGGCTTCACGACGACCTGGCCGCGCTCGACGTCTTCACGCTTCGTGCCGCGAAGCAGCAGTCCGACGTTCTCGCCGGCGCGTGCGTCTTCGAGGGTCTTGCGGAACATCTCGATCGCGGTGACGATCGTCTTGGAGGACTTCTCCTTGATGCCGACGATCTCGACCTCATCGTTCGGGTGGAGGATTCCACGCTCGACACGACCGGTGATGACGGTTCCACGACCGGTGATCGTGAAGACGTCCTCGACGGGCATGAGGAAGGGCTTGTCGGTCTCACGGACCGGCTCCGGCACGAACTCGTCAACCTTGTCCATCAGGTCCGCGACCGTCAGGGCCCACTTCTCGTCGCCCTCGAGGGCCTTGAGTGCGGAGACCTGCACGACGGGAGCGTTGTCCCCGTCGAAGTCCTGGCTGGAAAGGAGCTCGCGCACCTCGATCTCGACGAGCTCGAGGATCTCCTCGTCGTCGACCATGTCGGACTTGTTCAGCGCCACGACGATGTACGGCACGCCGACCTGGCGGGCGAGCAGCACGTGCTCACGCGTCTGGGGCATCGGACCGTCGGTCGCCGCGACCACGAGGATGGCGCCGTCCATCTGCGCGGCTCCGGTGATCATGTTCTTGATGTAGTCGGCGTGCCCGGGAGCATCGACGTGAGCGTAGTGACGCTTCTCCGTCTGGTACTCGACGTGCGAGATGTTGATCGTGATTCCACGCTGCTTCTCTTCGGGCGAGTTGTCGATCTGGTCGAACGCCGAAGCAGTGTTGAGGGTGGGGTACTTGTCGTGCAGCACCTTGGTGATAGCCGCGGTCAACGTGGTCTTACCGTGGTCGACGTGACCAATGGTGCCGATGTTGACGTGCGGCTTAGTCCGCTCGAACTTTGCCTTCGCCAATGGGTCCTCCTCAGGACTTAGTTGTAAGAGCACACGATCGAAGGATTTCGATCGCTCGTCTTACTGGTTTTGGGGTGTTTTTACTTTACTGGAACTGCGGAAGGGCGCTATTCGCCCTTGTTCTTCTGGATGATCTCCTCGGCCACCGCACGCGGCACCTCAGAGTAGCTGTCGAAGCTCATCGAGTACACCGCCCGTCCGGAGGTCTTGGACCTCAGGTCACCGACGTAGCCGAACATCTCCGACAGCGGCACGCTGGCCTTGACGACCTTGACGCCCGTAGCATCCTCCATCGACTGGATCTGCCCACGACGCGAGTTCAGGTCGCCGATAACGTCGCCCATGTACTCCTCCGGCGTGCGCACCTCTACGGCCATCAACGGCTCGAGGAGCACGGGGTCCGCCTTGCGAGCCGCCTCCTTGAACGCCATCGAGCCAGCGATCTTGAACGCCATCTCCGAGGAGTCAACATCATGCGAAGCGCCGTCGAGCAGGATCGCCTTGACGCCCACCATCGGGTAACCGGCGAGCACGCCGACCTGCAGCGCGTCCTGAATTCCGGCGTCGACGGATGGGATGTACTCCCGGGGGATGCGGCCACCGGTGACCTTGTTCTCGAACTCGTAGATCGTGTCGGCCGTGACCTCGAGAGGCTCGAGCGAGATCTGGATCTTCGCGAACTGGCCCGATCCACCCGTCTGCTTCTTGTGGGTGAAGTCGTGCTTGGCGACGATGCGGCGAATCGTCTCGCGGTAGGCGACCTGGGGCTTGCCCACGTTCGCTTCGACGTTGAATTCGCGCTTCATGCGGTCGACGAGGATGTCGAGGTGGAGCTCGCCCATTCCCTTGATGACCGTCTGCCCGGTGTCCTGGTTCTGCTCGGTGCGGAACGTCGGGTCTTCCTCGGCGAGCTTCTGGATCGCGATTCCCAGCTTCTCCTGGTCGGCCTTCGTCTTCGGCTCGATGGCCACCTCGATGACCGGCTCCGGGAACGTCATCGACTCGAGGATGACCTGGTCCGTCGGGTCACACAGGGTGTCGCCGGTGGTCGTGTCCTTGAGGCCGATTACCGCGTAGTTGTGACCGGCGGTGACGCTCTCGACCGGGTTCTCCTTGTTGGAGTGCATCTGGAAGATCTTGCCGATGCGCTCCTTCTTGCCCTTGGTCGAGTTTGCGACGGCGGAACCACTCATGATCGTGCCCGAATAGACACGGATGTAGGTGAGGCGGCCGAAGAACGGGTGGACGGCGACCTTGAAGGCGAGGGCCGCGAAGGGGTCGTTCGGGTCCGGGTGGCGCTCGATGACCTTCGTCTCGTCGCGAACGTCGAGTCCCTCGACGGCCGGTACATCGAGCGGGGTCGGCAGGTAGTCGACGACCGCGTCGAGCATGGGCTGCACGCCGCGGTTCTTGAATGCGGAACCGCAGAGGACCGGGTAGATCTGGCTCGTGACGGTGAGGCCGCGGATCGCCTTCTTGATTTCGGCGACGCTGAAGTCGGTGTCACCGTTCATGAACCGCTCGAGGAGGGCGTCATCCGTCTCCGCGACAACCTCGATGAGCGCTGCACGGTATTCGTTGGCCTTCTCGACGAGATCGGCGGGGATCTCTTCGATCTCGTACTTCGCACCGAGCTCGACGTCACCCTTGGAGTCTCCGCGCCAGGTCAGCGCACGCATCTCGACGAGGTCGACGACGCCCTCGAAGGAGCTCTCGAACCCGATGGGAAGCTGGATCACGAGGGGCTTGGCGCCGAGGCGCTTGATGATCGTGTCGACGGTGTAGTAAAAGTCGGCGCCGAGCTTGTCCATCTTGTTGACGAAGCAGATGCGCGGCACGTCGTACTTGTCGGCTTGACGCCAGACGGTCTCGGACTGGGGCTCGACGCCCTCCTTGCCGTCGAATACTGCAACGGCGCCGTCGAGCACGCGCAGCGAACGCTCCACCTCGACGGTGAAGTCGTCGTGACCGGGGGTGTCGATGATGTTGATCTGGTTCTTGTTCCAGAAACAGGTCGTCGCGGCTGACGTGATCGTGATGCCACGTTCCTGCTCCTGCGCCATCCAGTCCATGGTGGCCGCGCCGTCGTGAACTTCACCGATCTTGTGGGTGATACCCGTGTAGAACAGGATGCGCTCGGTTGTGGTGGTCTTGCCGGCATCGATGTGAGCCATGATGCCGATGTTGCGGACCTTGTTCAGGTCGGTGAGCACGTCTTGTGCCACGGAGTTCCTCCGGAAGTTTGCCCGCCGATCGAGTGCGGATGGAGTTTGTACCGGATCGGTGCTGGCGGAAGAGCGAGCATCGATCCGGTACAAAGCTTCGCTTCGCGCCGAACCAGCGGTGAGTGGGGGTGGGCTGTTACCAGCGGTAGTGCGCGAACGCCTTGTTCGACTCGGCCATCTTGTGCGTGTCTTCGCGACGCTTGACCGCTGCGCCGAGGCCGTTCGATGCGTCGAGAATCTCGTTCGTGAGGCGCTCGGTCATCGTCTTCTCGCGACGGCCCTTGGCGTAGGTGGTGAGCCAGCGCAGTGCGAGAGTGTTGGCGCGGTGAGGCTTGACCTCGACCGGGACCTGATAGGTCGAGCCACCGACGCGACGGGACTTGACCTCGATGGTGGGGCGCACGTTGTCGAGGGCCTTCTTCAAGGTGACGACGGCATCCGCGCCGTTCTTCGAGGTCACACCGGCGAGGGCGTCGTAGACGATCCTCTCGGCGAGGCCCTTCTTACCGTCAAGAAGGATCTTGTTGACGAGCTGGCTGACGATGGGGGCTCCGTAGACCGGGTCCGCGATTACGGGACGCTTCGGTGCTGGTCCTTTACGAGGCATTTACTTCTTGTCCTTTTTCGCTCCGTAGAGGCTGCGAGCCTGCTTGCGGTTTTTGACAGCCTGGGTGTCGAGCGCGCCGCGCACGATCTTGTAGCGAACGCCGGGGAGATCCTTCACACGTCCACCGCGCACGAGCACCATCGAGTGCTCCTGCAGGTTGTGGCCCTCACCGGGAATGTAGGCCGTGACCTCTGTGCCGTTCGAGAGCTTGACGCGGGCGACCTTACGGAGAGCCGAGTTCGGCTTCTTCGGGGTGGTCGTGTAGACGCGGGTGCACACACCGCGCTGCTGAGGGTTGCCCTTCAGGGCGGGAGCCTTGGTCTTGACGACCTTCGGGCTGCGTCCCTTTCGGACCAATTGCTGAATGGTGGGCACTGCTGACTCCTTGTGATGACTGCACGGTGACAGGTACTGCTTGCATTTCGATGGTTCCGGGTGACCGGCCGCATCGAGTTCGAATGGACCCGCCGGCGCTACGGCTGCGATCGCTTTCGCAATCGCAGCTGTGATGTCGTCGGCGGGTATGCCGTGGGGGCGAATGTGGCCCAACATGGATCAGTGCCCTTGACCGCCCCTAGTATCGGACCTCAATGAGGCCGATTGCTACGAGCGCACGCCAAAACGCACACCCGTAAACACTAGCCTGTCGGCCCTGCACGGTCAAATGGGCGACCCGTCACGGACGCCGCTCCAGCAGTGCGGCCGCGAAGACGACCGCAGCGCCGATGATGGCCGCCGAAAGCACGAACGGGCTCAACACGTAGCGGCCGAAGAACACCGGAACGATTGCCACCTCAGCACGGCCCGCCGCGAAGACGACCGAGCCAACGAACGGCGCTCCGATCATCGTCCCAAGCGTGGCGTACAGCGCTCGAGCGCCGATGCCGGCGGGGCGGCGCCGGTAGACGAGCGAGAAGACCAGGAGGCACGCCGTCACGGTCATCGCCGGACCCACGAGCGTACCGACATCCGGTTCCTCAATGAGGTCACGGTCGGTCAGCAGGCTCATGAACCCGAAGACGAAGATGAGGAGCGCGAAGTCGATCACCGCGGCCATCACGGCCACGGTTCCGCGCTCCTGGCGACTAGCCGGCGGCGGTGTAGCCGCGTTCATACTCCGCACGATGTTCCGCCGTCGCGCGCTCGAAGTCCTTGCGGGCGGCGGCGTTGCGTGCCTTCATGCGGCGTCCACGCGAGCTGATGAGCGCGCCAGTCCAGAGCGACACCTCGCGAGCGATGAGCGCCGCCGCAATGATGAACGGGTTGACCGCGTAATCGGCGAAGCGGTCGCGCGCTTCCACCGCCGTCATGCCCAGCACGTTCTCGGTGATCAGTGCCACGCCGATCGTGCCGAAGTAGACGAGCGCTCCGACGAGCAGACTGCCGAGCACGTACGCCCACCAGTTCGCCCGGTTGGCGAGCAGCACGACGATCACGAAGCCGATGACGTAGATGATCGACGGAACGTAAAATACGGGGCTGACGACGAACTCGAGAAAGATCTGACCGAGCGCCTGGGGCTGCCGGCTGCCGATGATGACCGCGGCCACCAACAGGTAGAGGATCGCGAAGAAGACGACGGACAGTACGGCGATGAGCGAACCGACTGCGCGATTGCCCTTCTTCTTCGGTTCGACGGGAGCCTGCGTGAAGGTGCGCTGCGGCCGACTCTCCGTCGCATCGGCGGACCGCTGCCGGCTCGTCTCGGCCGCAGGCACGAAGATGGGCGACGGCGGCACGTCGGGCGCGGTAGACGGATGCGCGACAGGCACCGCTTCTGCGGTGGTCGGCGCGTCGCGGCGGGGTTCGCTGGTCGCGGCCTCGACCGGGGTCGCCTCAGTGTGTGCCGGCTCAGCATCGGTCGCGGTGCTCACGGGCCGGGCATTTCCGGGCAGAGTGTCGGCAGGCGCGGTCGGCGGGTCGACACGCACAGGCACGTCCCGAACGGGCTCCGCGCGAACCGACTCATCGCGGGGCGACTGGTCGCCGCCGGGCGCGAATCGAGTCGACCCGTTTGCGGGGACTGCGGCTACGGCGGGCTCTTCGACCGCAGGCGGCTCATTGGTGACGGGCCGGTCGGCGCCGAGGGGCACCGCGGCGCGATCGCCCGTCGAGGTCGAGACGGGCTCGACGAACTCGGGACGGTTCGGCCCGTCCATCTCGGGGGCGTGCCGCTGGTCCGCGGGAACGGCGGCTTGACCAGCATTTTCCGGCCTGCGCACCGGGGGCGGAATCAGGGGTGGCGGGCTGGTCGTCGCGCGGTCGGTGGTGTCTTCGCTCACGGGGTGATGCTCCTCAAGTGATTGGGCGGGCGTGCTGCCGGATCGCAGTCAGCCTACCAATCGCGCGTCACCCGACCGTCGCGACCGCCGCAGAATCGCTGGAATCCGGCCCGTCTACGATCTGGAGCGTCGGATCGAGCAACGTGTAGGCGAACCCGTCCACGGTGGCGCTGTACCCGTTCCTTTCCGCGTTCGCATCCTCGGCCACACTCAATTTCGTCACGAGGAACAAACGCCCACCCGACTGCAACCCCGCGACGAAGTTCATCACCTCGCCGTAGCCTCCCGTCGCGGACAGCGTGATGGGGATCGCGATGAAGTTCTCGCCGGTCACCAGTTCGGCGTTGGGGATCGCGTTCACCACCGAGACCGTTTCCTGCGTGACCTCGGTGTCGGGCGTGTCATCCGTCTCCGTGCCCACATCGACTGCCGCGTCCACGGCAGGCACGAAGGGGATGCCGTCCGACACCAAGAAGCTCGTCAGCGTGACCCCGTGCGCGACCTGCAACTCGTCGAGATCGCCCAGGAACCCTGCCATCGACGCGTCGCTCGGCAGGGAGGCTCGAGTCGCGTCGAGCTCGCTTTCGAGCGCCGGGAGGCTGTCGAAGCGCTCCCTGAGCGAAGCCAGTTTCGCGGAGTGGGCCGCATTCGTCGATCGGGTGGCGGCAAGCTCGGTTTCGGCGACTCCTGTTTGGATGAGGATCGGCGAGATTCCGATGAACCACGTTGTTGCGAATATCG
>JAODME010000003.1 GCA_025465095.1 Microbacteriaceae bacterium
CGACACCGTGGACGCCGAGAGCACCGAGTCGCGCCTCCAGCGCCCCGAGGGCGTCGTGCGTGCCGAGCGCAACGAGCGTGGCGGCCGCCAGCGCAACCAGCGCGGTGCCCGCGCCGAGCAGGCCGAGCCGACCGAGCAGGCCGAGGTGGCCGAGCAGGCCGAGCCGACCGAGCAGGCCGACACCTCCGCTGCCGACACCGAGCAGACCGAGCAGGCCGAGCAGTCCGACCAGCCCCGCCAGGGCCGCAACCGCAACCGCAGCCGCGGCGGCGACCGCACGCAGGGTGACCGCAACCAGGGCGACCGCGCCCAGGGTGACCGCGCCCAGCAGACCGGCGACGACCGCGCCACCGCCGAGCGCGGCGACGACCGCCAGCAGAACCAGCGCCAGGCCGGCAACCGCGGCCAGGGCCAGGACCGCCAGCAGAACGATCGCCAGCAGAGCGACCGCGCCCAGCAGGAGCGTCAGGGCCAGGACCGCAACCAGGGCCTTGACCGCAACTCCGGCCCCGAGGACGAGCTGAACGGCCGCAACAACCGCAGCCGGTTCCGTGACCGCAAGCGTCGCGGCGCCACCACCAACGACGACTTCGAGCCCGAGCTGACCGACGATGACGTGCTCATCCCCGTCGCCGGCATCCTCGACGTGCTCGACAACTACGCCTTCGTGCGCACCTCCGGCTACCTGCCCGGTGCCAGCGACGTGTACGTGTCGCTCGGCCAGGTCAAGAAGTACAACCTGCGCAAGGGTGACGCCGTCGTGGGCTCGATCCGTCAGCCGCACGAGGGCGACCAGAGCGGCCGCCAGAAGTACAACGCGATCGTCAAGGTCGACTCCATCAACGGCCTGACGGTTGAGGAAGCCGCCACCCGCGTCGAGTTCCAGAAGCTCACCCCGCTCTACCCGCAGGAGCGCCTGCGCCTCGAGACCGAGCCGGGCAAGCTGACCCAGCGCATCATCGACCTCGTCGCGCCGATCGGCAAGGGCCAGCGTGGTCTGATCGTCGCGCCGCCCAAGGCCGGCAAGACCATCGTCATGCAGCAGATCGCCAACGCCATCGCCACGAACAACCCCGAGGTCCACCTCATGGTCGTCCTGGTCGACGAGCGCCCCGAAGAGGTCACCGACATGCAGCGCACGGTGAAGGGTGAGGTCATCGCCTCCACCTTCGACCGCCCCGCCGAAGACCACACCACGGTCGCCGAGCTCGCCATCGAGCGTGCCAAGCGCCTCGTCGAGCTGGGCCACGACGTCGTCGTGCTGCTCGACTCGATCACGCGCCTCGGCCGCGCCTACAACCTGACGGCCCCGCCGAGCGGCCGCATCCTCTCCGGTGGAGTGGACGCATCCGCGCTGTACCCGCCCAAGCGCTTCTTCGGCGCTGCCCGCAACATCGAGAACGGTGGCTCGCTCACCATCCTCGCCTCCGCGCTGGTGGAAACCGGGTCCAAGATGGACGAGGTCATCTTCGAGGAGTTCAAGGGCACCGGCAACATGGAACTCCGCCTGTCGCGCCAGCTGGCCGACAAGAGGATCTTCCCCGCGGTGGACGTCAACGCCTCCGGCACGCGTCGCGAGGAGATGCTCATGGGCGTCGACGAGACGAAGATCAACTGGAAGCTGCGCCGCGCTCTCGCCGGGCTCGAGACCCAACAGGCACTCGAACTCGTGCTCACTCGACTGAAGGACACCACGAGCAACGTGGAGTTCCTCATGCAGGTGCAGAAGTCGATGCCGTCGGCACCGGGCTCAGACAAGGAGTAGGTCATGTTCGAGTCAGTGCAGACCCTGCTGACCGAGCATGATGAGCTTCAGGAGCAGCTTGCTGACCCCGCGCTCCACTCGGATCCGGCCAGGTCGAAGAAGGTCAACCGGCGGTACGCCGAACTCGCCCGGATAATCGCCGCCTACCATTCGTGGCGGCAGCTGTCCGACGATCTCGCGGCGGCGACCGAAATGGCAACCGAGGACGCTTCGTTCGCCGAGGAGGTTCCTGCGCTGCAGGAGAGCGTCGATGCAGCCGCCGAGAAGCTCCGGCGGCTGCTCATCCCGCGCGACCCCAACGACGCCCGTGACGTGATCATGGAGATCAAGATGGGGGAGGGCGGCGCAGAATCTGCCCTGTTCGCCGCAGACCTGCTGCGCATGTACCTCCACTATGCCGAGTCGAAGCGTTGGAAGACCGAGATCATCGAGCAGACTCAGAGCGATCTGGGCGGCTATAAGGATGTCCAGCTCGCCATCAAGGGGTCGTCGAACGACCCGGCGCAGGGAGTCTGGGCGCACCTCAAGTACGAGGGCGGCGTGCACCGCGTCCAACGAGTGCCCGCGACGGAGTCGCAGGGTCGCATCCACACGTCTGCGGCCGGCGTTCTCGTCTTCCCCGAGGTCGACGAGCCCGAAGAGGTCGACATCAGCCCCAACGACCTCAAAATCGACGTGTACCGGTCGAGCGGGCCGGGAGGCCAGTCGGTGAACACGACAGACTCCGCCGTGCGGATCACCCATCTTCCGACGGGCATCGTGGTCGCGATGCAGAACGAGAAGAGCCAGTTGCAGAACCGTGAGGCCGGAATGCGCGTGCTGCGCGCCCGCGTGCTTGCACGCCAGCAGGAGGAGATCGACGAGGCGGCGAGTGCCGTGCGTAAAAGCCAGATCCGCACGATGGACCGGTCGGAGCGCATCCGCACCTACAACTTCCCCGAAAACCGGATCGCCGATCATCGCACCGGGTACAAGGCCTACAATCTCGACGGTGTCATGAACGGCGCACTCGAGCCCGTGATCGAGTCCTGCATCCAGGCGGACGAAGAGGCACGGCTCGAAGCCCTAGGCAGCGAGGCCTGACCCCCTGAGGCCGCCTTCTTCCGCCGGCTGAGCGAACGACTTCGCTCTACCCGGCCTGTACTCAGTCTGCTACGCTCTGTATACAGTCTTCAAAGGTGATAGACAGGCGGAGCCGATGGCATACGAAACGGTGGCGGAGCGCATAGCCGCTCGGTTGCGAGAGCAGATTTTAGTGGGCGAACTCGCCCCGGGCACCCCGCTTTCTCAAGTGCGTGTCGCGAGCTCCTTCGGAGTGAGCCGCATTCCTGTGCGCGATGCCCTTCAGGTTCTCGTCGCCGAGGGACTCGTGCGCCCGACCACGGGAGCGACCGCGGTGGTCACCGGGATGTCGGTGCCGGAGTTGCAGGAGCTCTACGAGATGCGCGAAGCGATCGAGCCCGTCGCCACTCAGATCGCGGTTCCGAACCTCGGTCGAGCCGAAGTGCTGCAGATGCGACGACTCCTCGGCGAGATGACCCAAAGCGACGAGCCGAAGACCTGGCTCGCGGCGAACGCGCACTTCCACGCCACGGTATATCAGAAGGCGAATCGCCCCAGGATGATCCAGACCGTAGAGCAACTGCGCAAGCTCACGGATCGGTACCTGCACCTCCACCTCGAGGTGATCGGCAACACCGAGCACCTCCATGCCGAGCACACCCGGATCCTCGAAGCGGTTGAAGCCGGCGACGCAGCACTCACGGCGTCCCTGACGCGAGAGCATCTGGCCACTTCGCACGACTTCATCCTTCAATACCTGTTGGAGCATGCGGCAACGGAGGGAACGGATCCGTTTGCCTCGCTTCACGAGAGCAATCGACTATCAAGCACACCTGCCGCGATGGCGCGGCAGGATTCCCACCAGGAAGGAAATCCCCAGTGAACACACGCACACGACGTGTCGGATACGTGAGCCTCGCCCTCTGCGCGGCTCTGTTGGCGACCGCTTGCACCCCGGCTGCCAACGGAGCAGCAGGGAGCGGTGGCGGTTCCGAGAACACGATCAGGTTCACCTTCGCACCCGACCCCGTCTGGGACTACATCACCGACGAGGGCATCCTCGCCGAGATGGAGGAGGACAGCGGAATGCGGGTGATCGCTTCGTCCACCTGGGACGAGTTCGGGGTGTTCGCCGGCGGTCACGCCGACGTGGTCTCCACCGCGAGCTATGAGATCCCGATCATCGAGAAGGAGACCGGTCGCGAGACGCTCACGATCGGCAAGTACAACAAGGATCGCAGCGTGATCATCGCTCGCGCCGACAACCCGGCTGAGACGCTCGAAGACCTCAAGGGCGAGGACATCTCCGTCTTCACCGCCGTGTCGGCGACCCTGGTCTGGGGGGCATACGCCAAGCAGATGCACGATGTCGATTTCCGAGCGGGTGGTGGTGACTACAATCTCGTCGTCGCCGACGCGCAGAACCAAGCCGACCTCGTCGAGCGAGGCGAAGTCGCCGCATGTGTCTGCCTCCCGGAGTTCGCCGCGCCCGGGCTCCGCAGTGGTGAACTCAAGGTGCTGTACGACGGGAAGGCTTCGTCGGACCTCTATGCCGAACAGGTCGTAGAAGGACACGAGGGCCCGATGATCAACGTCTTCCTCGCCGGCGAGGAATGGGCCAACGAGTACCCCGAAGAGGTCGAATTCTTTCTCGACGTCTGGCAGCGCGGACTGGAGGAATGGTCCGCGAACCAAGAAAAGATCATCGAGACCTATCCGCAGCACTTCGCGGTCGAGAAGCCCGAAGACGTCGCATTCGTGCAGCAGTACATTGCGGAGCATGACTGGTTCGTCGACGACATCCGATTCGACGACAGCTGGGTCGAGGGCGAGTCGCAGATCTTCGACCTGCTGAAGTCCACCGGATTCATGGACGAAGGACAGGCGCTGCCGGACTTCCGCACCGCGAGCAAGTGACGGTGACAACCACAACTCTCGAGCGGCGCGCGAAGCACACGCGCGCCGCCTCGAACAACGCCCCGCGAAAGAGGGGGGCTAACAAACTGCAGCGCGTCGGCCTGGTCCTCGTCGGGTACCTGCTGCTGCTCGGCATCTGGTCCTACTTCTCGACGTACTATTTCACCCCGTACATCCTTCCGCCGCCCTGGGCCGTCGCCGCAGAGATGTGGCACCTGTTGATCGACGGCACTGCCTTCGTGCAATTCGGGGCAAGCATCGGCAAGATCGCCGCCGGGTTCGCGATCGGCGCGTTGATCGGCGCTCCGATCGGCCTGCTCATGGGCCGCAGCCGTTACTGGAAGAACTTTTTTCAGCAGCCGATGCTGGTTCTCGGCAACGTACCGGGACTGACCTACGCCGTCTTCGCCCTGATCCTCTTCGGCATCGGGGCCGTCGGCCCGGTTGTCGCGGTGACGCTCGTGGCGCTGCCCTACGTCGCCCTCAACGTGGCGCAAGGGGTGGAAGAAGTGGACCCACACCTGATCCACATGAGCACCGTCTACGGCCGGAGCAGGAAGGACGTGATCCGATCGGTGTTCCTGCCGTCGGTGATGCCCTACCTCTTCTCGGCGCTGCGCTACGGCTTCGCAATGGCCTGGAAGGTGGAGGCTCTCACCGAGGTGTTCGGTGGAAGAAGCGGCATCGGCTTCATGATCCGCGCCGAATACCAGGAGTTCTCGGTGACCGGGGTCCTGGCTTGGACTGGCTTCTTCGTTCTATTCATTCTGCTCGTCGAGCGAGTCTTTCTCGCGCAACTCGAGAATCGCATCTTCGCCTGGCGAGGGGGACGGTAGTCATGACAACAACAGAAAAACGCGTCCAGCCGGCGGACAGCGGCACAACCACGGCGAAAGTGCGGCACTGGCTGGTCCGGCCAATTGGCGCATCCACCACGGCCGCGGTGATCTTCCTGGTCATCTGGCAACTGGCAGATGCTTTGGGCGATCGACTTCCTGGCCCCATCGCGGTCACCGCCGCCGCCATCCTCGAGGTGCAGGAAGGCGAGTTCATCGACAACTTCGCTATCAGCATGCAGCGGTTCGGGATCGGGATCGGACTGTCGATCGTCATCGGCACCGTGCTCGGCCTGGCCATCGGCTCGTCGCGACTGCTCAACGACGTGCTCGGCGACCTCAACCTCGTCGGACTCGCCATTCCCGCGGTCATCTGGGCGCTGCTGTGCACGATGTGGTTCGGCTTCGGCAACACCGCTCCGATCGTCACCATCGTGCTGTCGGCGGTGCCGTTCATCGCGGTGAACGTCGCGGCCGGAGCAAGGTCGATCCCGCCTTCCCTGCAGCACATGTCCGGGTCGTTCGCGGTGCCGTTCAACCGGCGTCTCCGGCACGTCATGCTGCCTGCGGTCTCCGGTTACCTGTTCGCGGGCATCCGCTTCGCCGTGATGTCGGGATGGAATGGGCTGCTCCTCTCCGAGTGGTTCGGCGCTTCGGACGGAGTGGGCCATCGGGCGCGGTACTGGTACGACGCCAACCGAATGCCCGGATTCCTGGCCTGGATCGCCTTCTTCATCCTCTTCATGGTGCTCACCGACCGTCTGCTTCTCGAGCGAATCTCTCGAAAGGCCTTCCGCTGGCGCGACGGCGACGCCGACGCCAAGAGCGCAGAACCGGCGAAGAATCTCGCCGGCTGACCCAGCAGCTTCACCCACCGACCACAACTTAGGGAGCCCCTCATGGCCACAGTCACTGTCGACTGCCTGCGCAAGGTATTCGCAACGCCCACCGGCCCGCAAACAGTCATTGACGACATCAGCTTCGAAGTGGCAGATCAGTCGTTCCTGTCACTGGTCGGGCCTTCCGGCTGCGGCAAGACCACGCTGCTGAACATCATCTCCGGCATCGAGGCCGCGACCTCCGGGTCGGTGGAGATGAAGGAGAACGGACAGGCCGCCAAGTTGGCGTACGTCTTCCAGGAACCCCGGTTGCTGCCATGGCGTTCCGTGTTCGACAACCTGATGTACGTCCAGCCCGTGCAGGATGATGCGGCACGAGAGCGGGTCACCACCGCACTCGAACGGGTCGGCCTGGCGCATGCCGCGAAGAAGTGGCCGGGCCAACTCTCCGGTGGCCAGCAGCAGCGAATCGGTATCGCCCGGGCGTTCTCGGTCGAGCCGGACGTGCTGCTGATGGACGAGCCGTTCAGCCACCTCGACGCCATAACAGCCCGCGGTCTGCGCGAACACCTGCAGGAGCTTTGGGCTCACACCCGCAAGACCGTGATTTTCGTGACGCACGACGTCAGCGAGGCGGCGGAACTTTCCGACCGCATCCTCATGCTGGCGCCGGGTGGACGAATCCACGAAGACATTCAAGTCACCCTGCCGCGTCCCCGACGCGCGTCCGACCCGGAGGTCGCGGTGCTGGAAGCATCAGTGCTTCGCCGCTTCGAGGATCTCGAGGCGGCAACCAAAAACCAGTCCGCGCAGTTGCACTCACAAACAGCCTGAGATCGAAGAAAGTGACCGGAATGAATCCCGCAGCCATTACCGACGCCGAGAACCGGCCCGACACGCTTCCCGATGAAGCTCACGACACGCCTGAGGGGAGGCAACCGCACAAGCTGCTCATCGGAGGGCGCGAAGTCAGCGGTGGAGCCCCACTGCTGAACCTCATCAACCCCGCAACCGGCCGAGTATTCGCGCAGTGCCACAATGCGGATGCCGCCGACATCGACACGGCCGTCCGCTCCGCTCGCGCCGCGTTCGACAGCGGCGTGTGGAGTGAACTGCCGATCCACCAGCGCGCGCGCATCCTGAACCGTTTCGCCGACCTGCTCGAATCGAACATGGATCAGCTGTACCGCCTCGAGACACTGAACAACGGGCGTCCGATCACCGAGACGAAGGCGCAGATCACGCGACTTCCGGAATGGTACCGCTACAACGCAGCCCTCCTGCTCGCCGATCGCGACGCGGTCGTGCCCATGACCGGGCAGTATCACTCGTACACGTCGAGGTTTCCGCTCGGGGTCGTCGCGACCCTCTCGTCGTTCAACCACCCGCTGATGATCGCGTCCAAGAGCCTTGCACCCGCGCTCGCGGCGGGCAACAGCGTGGTGCTCAAGCCCTCGGAGCAGACTCCGCTCACCGCGCTCGTCGTCGGTCAGCTCGCGCTCGATGCCGGCATACCGGCCGGAGTGCTGAACGTCGTGCCAGGTCTCGGTCCCGTAGCCGGCGCGGCACTGGTCGAGCACGAACTGGTCGACAAGGTGGTCTTCACCGGTGGAACCGAGCCTGGACGTTCTATCGCGATGGCCACCGCGAAGCGGTTTGCGAAGTCGACGGTCGAGTTGGGCGGCAAGACGCCTGTGCTCGTCTTCGACGACATGCCGGTCGACGTCTCAGCGCGCGGCGCGGCTTTCGGTGGGTTCATCGGAGCCGGACAGACCTGCATCGCCGGCACTCGCATCCTCGTGCAGAGCACCGTGTATGAGAGGTTCGTCGAGGCGCTCGTCGCGCAGACCGAGCAGATTCGCATCGGCGACCCGAGCGAGAAGGAGACCCAGCTCGGTCCGGTCATCTCCGACCGGGCCCGTGACCGGATCCTCGGTTACGTGAAGATCGGGGTTGACGAGGGCGCTCGGCTAGCCACCGGGGGGCACGCCGTCGACGTTCCAGGGTTCGACGGCTACTTCGTCGCGCCGACCGTGCTCGCCGACGTCAACAATCAGATGCGGGTAGCCCGCGAGGAGATCTTCGGTCCAGTGCTCGTCGTCATCCCCTTCGACACGGAAGAGGATGCCATCGCCATCGCCAACGACTCCCCGTACGGACTCGGATCCTCCATTTGGACGCGGGACGTCGCGCGAGCGCATCGGGTGGCGTCAAAGCTCGAGCACGGCATCGTCTGGGTGAACGATCACCACCGCCTCGACCCCTCCTCGCCGTGGGGAGGCGTTCGTGATAGCGGACACGGTCGCGAGGGGGGCTGGGAGTCGTTCCACGACTTCACCCATGTGCGCAGCGTCACGGTGCGCATCGCCCAAGACGATGTCGACTGGTACGGCGGCGTAGCGCTAGAACGGTTGAACTGACCGTGGCCGGCGAAGAAGTGCTGACAGCACCGGACGGAACGCCGTTCCCCGACGGTCTCACGGTCGAGCGGAGCGGGTCGCGACTGACCGTCCGGATCGACCGCCCGGGGGGAAATCTCATCACCCTCGCAATCTGCGACTCGCTCACGGCGCTCCTGCGCACTCCTCTGGAAGGCGTTCACGTTCTGGTTCTGGAGACTGGCGGTGACGCGTTCTGCCTCGGCAGGGAACGCACCGCCTCGACCCCCGAGGATCTTCCCTTGGAGGTGCGGAGGCTCATCGCGCTGAACGAGGCGTTCCTGCATACGCCGCTGGTGACGGTCGCGCGGGTGCACGGCGACGCCGCCGGGTTCGGGGTCGGACTCGCAGCTCTCGCGGACGTCGCGGTCGCTCTGCGTACCGCAAGATTCGGGTTTCCGGAGGTAACGATGGACCTCGCGCCGACGATCGTGCTCGCCTGGCTCGCCCGAATCGTCGGACGTCGTCAGGCGTTCTGGTTGACAGCGACCGGGGAGCAGGTGACGGCAGAGGAGGCCGTGCGACTCGGGCTGATAAACGAGGTCGCCGCCGACGACGCCGCGCTCGATGCCGCGGTCGAGCGTCGGGTGCAAGCACTTCAGGAGCGCTCACCCCGCGTGCACACCGAGATTCGATCGATGCTGCGTGCGGCATCCGCTCTCACGGAGGAGCAGGCGTACGACCTCTCCGCCGATCGGCTCGTGCTCGGATCGCTGCGCCGCAGGATGAGCTGAGTGAGCGGGCCGCGCGGGTCGATCATCGACGTGCACGCGCATCTGCTGCCTGAGGTCGCGTGGAACATCCCGACCGCTTCGGGAATGCTGCGGATGACTGAACACGGAGATGGCATCCACCTGGGTGCCACCCCGATCGCGGTGGGACGGACGGCGTTGAGCGACCCCCGGGCGATGCTCGACGACATGGACCGGGCGGGCATCGACGTGCGAGTGGTCTCGCCGCCGCCGTACGCCTTCCCACTCGATGCCGCCGAGCCGGAGGCGACCGAGTACTGTGCTCTCGTCACGGACGCGCTCGTCGATGCGTGCCGGATCGACCCCGCGCGCCTCATCCCCGTGGGCATCGTCCCGCTGCGAACAGTCACCGGTGCCGAGGCGGCAATGACGCTGCTCGCGGCAACCGGTGCCCGCGGCGTCGCCGTTCCGCCCATCATCGACGGTTCGCCGCTCGGGCAGGGCGTCGGCCGCGGAGTGCTCGCCGCCGCCGCACGCGCCGGGCTGCCGGTACTCGTTCATCCCGTGCAGGCAGCCCGGCCGGAGCTCGCCACCCACTACCTGCGCAATCTCATCGGGAACCCTTACGAGACCTCGGTAGCTATCGCATCCTGCGCGCTCTCCGGTGTGCTTGACGAAATCCCCGCGCTCCGAATCCTGTTCGTGCATGCGGCAGGCGGCGCGCCGATGATCGTCGGCAGGTGGGACCACGGCTGGCGGAATCGCCCTGATGTCGGGGACGTGGGGGCCCGGGCGCCTTCTGAGACGCTGCTGGACCGCGTCTTCGTCGATGCGCTCGCCCACCACCCGGGTGCGGCACGACTGAGTGAGGAGATTTTCGGAAGAGAGGCCATGACGCTTGGTTCCGACTATCCGTTTGACATGGGCGACCCGGACCCGATTCGCTCCGCTCGTCAAGCGGGGATGGATGAGTCCGCCCTGTCGCGGAACGCGTGGCGCTGGCTGGGGGAGGAGATGCCCGACACGCGAATCCATGCGACAGCAGGTGCGTTAGATTCCAAGGTGTGACAACGACTACCGATCGCGCCGACTCGCCCAACTTCGACGAAGTCCGGCGGTCAGCGACAGCGATCCTGACCCGTGCCGGCGTCGAGAATGCCGATGTCGATGCTGAACTACTGATCGGGCACGTGCTCGGACTCAGCCGGGGCCAGGTTCAGGCGAAGGCGGTCACGGGTACGGCAATTTCGGTTGATGATGCGGCCGCGATCTCCGCCGCCGTGGAGCGGCGGGCCGCTCGCGAGCCGCTGCAGCACATCACCGGGATCGCGCCGTTCCGCTCGCTCGAGCTCGAGGTCGGGCCCGGCGTGTTCGTGCCGCGACCCGAAACGGAGCAGGTCGCGCAATTCGCGATCGACGCGCTGTCGGCCGTCGCGGGCGCCGCCCCGATCGGAGTCGACCTCGGCACCGGCAGCGGGGCGATCGCCCTCGCCATGGCGACGGAGGTGCCGCACGCGATCGTGCACGCAGTGGAGAACTCGGCACCCGCTTTCGTCTGGACGAAACGCAACTTCGCTCGTATCGGCGCGGACAACGCGACGCTTGTCTTCGTCGACCTCGCCGATGCGCTGCCCGAGCTCGACGGCACGGTAGACGTGGTGATCTCCAACCCGCCGTACATACCGGCTGGCGCGATTCCGCGCGACCCCGAGGTGCGACTGTTTGACCCGGAGCACGCGCTGTACGGGGGAGCGGACGGGCTGGATGTCGTGCGCCAGGTCTCTGCCACGGCCAGACGGCTGCTGCATCCGGGCGGCACCCTCGTGCTCGAGCACGGCGAGTTGCAGGCGGCGGCCCTTGCCGTGCTGCTGAGCGAGGACGGCTGGAGCGCGGTCGCCACCCACCGAGATCTCCTCGGCCGGGACCGCGCCACGACGGCGTTGCGCTGAGCAGATCCGTAGGGGTCATCCGTAGCTTGCACCGTCACGACCCCCACCCTCATCGCCTTCCTGCTCTTCATCGTTGCGTGACCTGACGCACTCGCCCGCACGTGCAGGGGCGCCCGTCGGCGGACCCGGAAGCGTCGCAACCCGCAACGGTGCGCCCCTTCCGGCGGCGCGAATCTCAGCACAAGAGTGAGTGCCCGGCCCAGCGGTACGATGGACGACGACATGGCGACGATTTTTGACTGCTCGGACAGCTCCGGCCTCCTCACCGGCATGCGGCTCGCCAGGGTGGCGATCGGCCGCGGGGAACTCGTCGTCCTTCCCACCGACACCGTTTACGGAATCGCCGCCGATGCCTTCAGCCCCGCCGCGGTGCAGCGTCTCCTTGACGCCAAGGGCCGCACCAGGCAAGCTCCCCCGCCCGTCCTCATCCCCGGCATTCCCACCCTCGACGCCCTGGCCGAAGAGGTGCCGCCGGAGGTGCGCACACTCGTGAACGCCTTCTGGCCTGGCGGGCTCACCGTGATCCTGCCCGCCAGAAGCTCGCTCAGCTGGGACCTCGGTGAGACGGGAGGCACCGTCGCACTGCGCATGCCGAGCAACGCGCTGGCGCTTGAGCTGCTCTCCGAGACCGGACCGCTCGCCGTGTCATCGGCCAACCTGTCGGGAGAACCTGCAGCGATGACCGCGTTCGAAGCGGAACGCATGCTCGGCGAGGGCGTCTCCGTCTATCTCGACGGCGGCCCGGCCGGCGCCGACTACGAGTCCTCCCCGCCCGGCACCGGCTCGACGATCGTCGATGCCACCGGACTCCTCCGGAAGGATGGCGAGCTGAAGATCGTGCGCACCGGCGTGATACCGGCAGAGGCCATCTGGGCGGCCCTGGCCGGTGCTGACGGGGAGGTGACCGGATGAGCATCACCTACTACGTCGTCGCGGCCGGAATCGCTGCCCTGATCACCTTCACCCTGGCGATCGTGATCCTCAAGCTGAGCCACCGCTACCGGCTGTATCCGAACATCCGGGAACGGGACGTGCACACCAGACCGACACCGAGGCTCGGCGGAATCGCCATGTTCCTGGGCATCGTCACCGCTTTCTGGGTGGCATCGCAGCTTCCCCAGTTCAGTCTCATCTTCGCCGACCCGGGACCCGTCATCGCGATCATCGTCGCCGCGTTCATGATCACCGCGCTCGGCGTCGCCGACGACATCTGGGACCTCGACTGGCTGACCAAACTCGCCGGTCAGATGATCGCGGCCGGCATCCTCGTCTGGCAGGGCGTGCAGCTTGTCACCCTCCCGATCGGCGGCGTCACGATCGTGCCGCCAGTGCTCGGACTTGTGCTCACCGTCGTCGCCGTCGTGCTGGTCATGAACGCGGTGAATTTCATCGACGGACTCGACGGGCTCGTCACGGGTGTGGTGCTGATCGCCAACGGCGCGTTCTTCATCTACACGTATGTGCTCACGACGAGCATTCAGACGCAGTCGGAGTATTTCAACCTCGCCTCTCTCATCAGCGCGATCCTGATGGGCGCATGCGTCGGCTTCCTGCCGCTGAACTGGCATCCGGCGAAAATGTTCATGGGGGATGCCGGAGCGCTGCTCCTCGGCCTCTTGATGGCTGCGTCCGCGGTGTCGGTCACCGGACAAGTGGACCCCGGCACGCTCACCTCGGGCCGGTACCTGCTGCCCGCCCTGATTCCCATCCTGCTGCCCCTCGCCGTGCTCATAGTGCCCCTGCTCGATTTCGGGCTCGCGGTATCCCGACGGCTCCGGGCGGGGAAATCTCCGTTCAGCGCAGACCGCAAGCACTTGCATCACCGGCTGCTCGACATGGGCCACAGTCACCTTCACGCCGTGCTCATCTTCTACGCCTGGACGACGACAGTGTCGGTGGGCCTCCTCGCCCTCCTCTTCGTGCCGCCGGCACAGACCGGGTGGCTCGTCGTCCTTCTCGTCGCCGCATTCGCGGTGTGCTCGGTGATCACCTTCGCGCCGCTGAGCCGCCGAAAGGCGCTCGAGGCGGCGGTGCAACACGCAAGCCCGGCCGACGCGATCAGCGCGCAGGCGGGGCGGTTCGACCCCCTCGACGCCGCTGCGAACGACGAACCGACGGACCGCGAACACTCGGCGGACGGACAGGCGGCCGAGGCCGCGCTGCTCGACGCCCTTAGGAAGGAACCATCATGAGCGCCATTCCCGTACTGAAGAGGGCACTCGTGCTCGGCGTGCTGTTCGCCGTCGTGCTCGCGATCGCGGGCGGCATCGTCGGTTACCTGCTCGCCGGGGGAGTGGGCGTGGTGTCGGCGCTCATCGGCGCCGTCATGGCCGCCGTGTTCCTCGGAATCACCGCGGCGAGCATTCTTCTGGCCAGCCGCTACGACATCCTGCTCTTCTTCGGCATCGTGATGGGTGCCTGGCTGCTCAAGTTCGTGCTCTTCCTCGTGCTCGCCCTGGTGCTGCGCGACCAGCCCTGGATCGAGTCGACCGTGCTGTTCGTCACCCTCGTGGTCGGGGTCGTCGGCACACTCGTCGTCGACGTGGTCGTGGTCGCGAAGTCACGCCTGCCCTACGTCAGCGACATCAGCTTGCCAGGCGACCAGCCTGACGCACCGCGCAAGGGGTGACGATTGGTCTCCGGGTCCACTCTCTTGTAGAGTTACGACCAACACCTCCCCCTTTTCTTCGCCGCGTGAGTGCACGCCCCGATTCTGGAGATAGCGCTGCTACTCAACGCTCTCAACTCGTTCCTTCCGCTGGCCACCGACGGCGGCGGTGGGGTGACTTTTCACCCCCCGTCCATCGCTGAGTTCTTCCCGGAAGCCGTCTTCTTCGACGGCACGCCGTTCGAAGTCAACCGCATCGTTCTCATTCGCCTTTTCGTGGTGCTCGCGATCGTGCTCATCTTCTGGCTCGGAACGCGAAAGATGTCGCTCGTGCCGGGTCGCTTCCAGGGCACGGTCGAGATGGGACTCGACCTTGTTCGCGTGAACATCGCGGAGGACCTGCTCGGCAAGAAGGACGGCACCCGATTCCTTCCGCTGCTCACGACGATCTTCTTCATGGTGCTGTTCATGAATCTGACGGGGATCATCCCGGGGATGAACATTGCGGCTACCTCAGTCATCGGCGTGCCGCTCGTGCTCGCGGCGGCCGCATACATCGCATTCATTTACGCGGGCGTCAAAAAGCATCCGGGCGCCTTCTTCAAGAATTCGCTGTTCCCGCCCGGTGTGCCGTGGCCGCTCTACATCATCGTCACCCCAATCGAGTTCGTGTCGACCTTCGTGCTGCGTCCGATCACGCTGACTCTCCGGCTCCTGATGAACATGGTGGTCGGGCATCTGCTGCTCGTGCTGTTCTTCGCGGCAACCCACTTCTTCTTCCTCGGCGCCGGCGGATGGTTCAGCCTCTTCGGAATCGGAACGCTTGCGTTCGGCGTCGTCTTCACATTCTTCGAGATCTTGGTCGCGCTGCTGCAGGCATACGTCTTCTGCCTCTTGACCGCGGTGTATCTCCAGCTCGCGCTGGCAGAGGAACACTAACTCGCACTACCGGCCCGGGTAATCGCCCGAGCCGTCATCACGGAAGGAAACACAACGTGGACGCAACATCTGTCGTCGCCGAACTCACTGGAAACATCGCGACCGTAGGTTACGGCCTCGCGGCGATCGGCCCCGCCATCGGCGTGGGAATCGTCGTCGGAAAGACGATCGAATCCGTCGCCCGCCAGCCCGAACTGCAGGGCCGCCTGACCGTCCTCATGTACATCGGTATCGCTTTCACCGAGGCGCTCGCCTTCATCGGCATTGCGACCTACTTCATCTTCACCGCTTAAGGAACCCCGATGCTTTCCGCACTCGTCACTGCCGAGGGAGAGGGGACCCCAAATCCCCTCATCCCGGCGATCTACGACATCATCTGGTCCCTGGTGCCGTTCGCGATCATTCTCTTCCTGTTCTGGAAGATCGTGTTGCCTGCGATGCGGAAGACACTCGACGCGCGCGCGGATCTGATCGAGGGCGGCATCAAGAAGGCGGAGAATGCCCAGGCGGAGGCCGCCGCGGCGCTCGACAAATACAACGAGCAGCTCGCCGAGGCACGCGCCGAAGCGGGCAGGATCCGCGAGGCGGCTCGCGCCGACGGCGTGAGAATCTTGAACGACCTGAAGGCGCAGGCCTCGGCGGAGGCCGCTCGCATCACCGCGAGCGCTTCTGCGCAGATTGAGGCGGAGCGCCAGAGCGCCCTCGTCTCACTGCGTGCCGAGGTCGGCTCGCTCGCCATCGATCTCGCTTCCGGTGTGATCGGCGAGAACCTCGCGAACGACAAGAAGTCCGCCGCGCTCGTCGACCGGTTCCTTGCCGACCTGGAAGCATCCGAGACCCCGAGCGCGCCGGAATCCCGACTCGCTCGCGTAATCGCAAAGGCGACAAGGTAACCATGGGTTCCGCGACCAGACAAGCACTGTCGTCGTCGAGGGCGGAGCTGTCCGCGCTCGGAGGCGCCGTCGATCTGGCCACAGCCGAGCAGCTGTTCGCCGCGGCGCGTGCGATCGGCGGCTCGCTGCAGTTGCGCGCGCTACTAGCCGACGCCTCAACCGAGCCGGCTCAGAAGAGGGCAGCCATCGCGGCCGTGTTCGGGGGCTCGTTCGGTGCAACAGCCTTGGAGCTACTCTCCTCCGCGGCGAGCAACCGTTGGTCATCGGATGACGACCTGCTCGCCGGCATCGAAGAGCTCGGCATCCGCGCCGCCGCCGAATCCGTTCCCGCGGCCACGAGCATCGAGGCCGAACTGTTCGCGTTCGGCCGTGCCGTCTCATCCGACGCCGACCTTGAGCTGGCGGTCGGCAGCAAGCTCGGCGACACCGCGGCGAAGGTGGCACTCGTCGAGACACTGCTCGCAAAGAAGGTGTCTCCGCAGACCCTCGCCATCGTCCGACACCTGGTGCAGCAGCCGCGCGGCCGCCGCGTCGGAGCCCTGGTGCGCTACGCGGCATCCGTCGTTGCCGACCAGGCCGGACTCTCGGTCGCGACCGTCACGAGTGCGCGCCCGATCGGCCCGAAGCAACTCGAGCGGCTGCAGAAGGGCCTCTCGAAGACCTACGGCACTGAGATTCGCATCAACTCCGTGATCGACCCGTCAGTTATCGGCGGAATCCGCGTGCAGGTCGGCGATGATGTCATCGACGGCAGCGTGGCGACGAAACTCACCGAACTCAGGCTCCAGCTCGCGGGCTGACCCGCCCGCACCAACAGAATTCGAGACGGAACACGTCTCGTCGGCAGACAGGAAGAAACGATGGCAGAAGTAACGATCAGCCCGGACGAGATTCGCAACGCTCTTAAGGACTTCGTCAAGGCCTACGACCCGAGCAAGGCCTCGACGACCGAGGTCGGCTATGTGACGGATGCCGGCGACGGCATCGCGCACGTCGAGGGACTCCCGGGCGTCATGGCCAACGAGCTCATCAAGTTCGCCGACGGCACCCTCGGGCTCGCGCAGAACCTCGACGAGAACGAGATCGGCGTCGTCGTGCTCGGCGAGTTCGCCGGCATCGAAGAAGGCATGGAGGTGACCCGCACCGGGGAGGTTCTCTCCGTTCCCGTCGGCGATGGTTATCTGGGCCGCGTCGTCGACCCGCTCGGGAACCCGATGGACGGTCTCGGCGAGGTCGCCTCGACCGGTCGTCGCGCCCTTGAGCTGCAGGCTCCCGGTGTCATGTCGCGCAAGTCGGTGCACGAGCCGATGCAGACCGGAATCAAGGCGATCGACGCCATGATCCCGATCGGCCGCGGCCAGCGCCAGCTCATCATCGGCGACCGCCAGACCGGAAAGTCGGCGATCGCGCTCGACACGATCATCAATCAGAAGGCCAACTGGGAGTCGGGCGACCCGAAGAAGCAGGTGCGCTGCATCTACGTCGCCATCGGCCAGAAGGGCTCGACGATCGCCGGTATCAAGGGGGCGCTCGAAGACGCCGGAGCGATGGAGTACACGACAATCGTCGCGTCGCCTGCCTCGGACCCGGCCGGCTTCAAGTACCTCGCCCCGTACACCGGCTCGGCTATCGGCCAGCACTGGATGTACGACGGCAAGCATGTCCTGATCATCTTCGACGACCTGTCGAAGCAGGCTGAGGCCTACCGTTCGGTGTCGCTGCTGCTGCGCCGCCCGCCGGGACGCGAGGCGTACCCGGGTGACGTGTTCTACCTGCACTCCCGCCTGCTCGAGCGTTGCGCGAAGCTCTCCGACGAGCTCGGCGGCGGATCGATGACCGGCCTGCCGATCATCGAGACCAAGGCGAACGACGTTTCGGCGTACATCCCGACCAACGTGATCTCGATCACCGACGGCCAGATCTTCCTGCAGTCCGACCTCTTCAACGCCAACCAGCGCCCCGCCGTCGACGTGGGCATCTCGGTGTCCCGCGTTGGTGGTGACGCCCAGGTCAAGTCGATCAAGAAGGTCTCCGGAACGCTCAAGCTCGAGCTCGCGCAGTACCGGTCGCTCGAGGCGTTCGCGATGTTCGCGTCAGACCTGGACGCGGCCAGCCGACGCCAGCTCGCCCGTGGCGCCCGACTCACCGAGCTGCTGCGCCAGCCGCAGTACTCGCCCTACCCCGTCGAGGAGCAGGTCGTATCGATCTGGGCCGGAACGAAGGGCAAGCTCGACGAGGTGCCCGTGCAGGACGTCCTCCGGTTCGAGCGGGAACTGCTCGACTTCCTCGGCCGGAACACCGAGATCCTCACCACTCTGCGTGAGACGAACGTGCTGGACGACGACACCGTGGCGGCGCTCGAGGAACAGGTCGACAAGTTCAAGCTCGAGTTCCAGACCGGAGAAGGCAAGCCGCTCGCGTCGGTGGGTCGCGAAGAGTTCGCGGCCGCACACGAGGAAGACGTCAACCAGGAGAAAATCGTAAAGGGTCGCCGCTGACATGGGAGCCCAACTTCGGGTCTACACGCAGAAGATCAAGTCTGCGCAGACGACCAAGAAGATCACCCGCGCGATGGAGCTGATCTCTGCGTCGCGGATTCAGAAGGCGCAGCAGCGCGTCGCCGCGTCCGGCCCGTATTCGCGTGCGGTCACTCAGGCCGTGTCGGCAGTTGCGACCTACTCGAACGTCGATCACATTCTGACGACCGAGCCGGAGAAGATCGAGCGGGCCGCCGTCGTCATCTTCGCCTCCGACCGAGGTCTCGCCGGAGCGTTCAGTTCCGCCGCGATCAAGGCGGCGGAAGAGCTGACGACGCTGCTGCACAGCCAGGGCAAGGAGGTCGTCTACTACCTGGTCGGCCGCAAGTCCGTCGCGTACTTCTCGTTCCGTCGCCGTGAGGCGGAGCAGACCTGGACCGGCGGCACCGACCAGCCCGTCTTCGACACCGCCAAGGAGATCGGCGACGCTCTCGTCGAGAAGTTCATCCAGCCGGCCGCTGAGGGCGGGGTGGACGAAATCCACATCGTCTACAACCGTTTCGTGAGCATGGTCAGCCAGGTTCCCGAGGTGGTGCGCCTACTTCCGCTCGAAGTTGTCGAAGGCGTCGAGGAACCGGGCGACGACGTCGTGCTGCCGTTGTACGAGTTCGAGCCCGAAGTCGGTGATGTGCTCGACGCGCTGCTGCCCGTCTACATCGAGAGCCGCATCTTCAATGCGATGCTGCAGTCCGCGGCATCCGAGCACGCCGCACGCCAGAAGGCCATGAAGTCGGCTTCCGACAACGCCGACACCCTCATCCGCGACTACACGCGCCTGCGCAACAACGCGCGCCAGTCTGAGATCACCCAGCAGATTGCGGAGATCGTGGGCGGCGCAGACGCCCTCAGCTCCGCCAAGAAGTAGACAAGAACCAAGAGAAGAGAAGCCATGACTGACACCGCAATCGCGCCGGTCCCGACCGGAAACCCGGCAGGCGTCGGACGCATCGCCCGCGTCACGGGCCCGGTCGTCGACATCGAGTTCCCGCACGACTCGATCCCGGAGATCTACAACGCCCTCAAGACCACCATCACCATCGCGGGCGAGTCGAACGAGATCACCCTCGAGGTCGCGCAGCACCTCGGCGACGACCTCGTGCGCGCAATCGCGCTCAAGCCGACTGACGGTCTTGTGCGCGGGCAGGACGTTCGCGACACCGGCGGCCCCATCTCGGTCCCGGTCGGCGACGTCACCAAGGGCAAGGTGTTCAACGTCATCGGCGAGGTGCTCAACGCCGACGCCGACGGCACCATGAACGGTGTGCCATTCGAGATCACCGAGCGCTGGCCTATTCACCGCAAGCCCCCGGCATTCGACCAGCTCGAGTCGAAGACTGAGCTGTTCGAGACCGGCATCAAGGTCATCGACCTCCTTACGCCGTACGTGCTCGGCGGCAAGATCGGTCTCTTCGGTGGAGCTGGCGTAGGCAAGACGGTTCTGATCCAGGAAATGATCCAGCGCGTCGCACAGGACCACGGTGGTGTCTCCGTGTTCGCCGGTGTCGGCGAGCGCACCCGTGAGGGCAACGATCTCATCGCCGAGATGGAGGAGGCGGGAGTCTTCGACAAAACCGCTCTCGTCTTCGGCCAGATGGACGAGCCGCCGGGAACGCGTCTTCGCGTCGCCCTCTCCGCTCTCACGATGGCGGAGTACTTCCGCGACGTGCAGAAGCAGGATGTGCTGTTGTTCGTCGACAACATCTTCCGCTTCACCCAGGCGGGCTCCGAGGTGTCGACCCTGCTGGGTCGCATGCCCTCCGCCGTCGGCTACCAGCCGAACCTCGCGGACGAGATGGGAATCCTTCAGGAGCGCATCACCTCGACGCGTGGCCACTCGATCACCTCACTTCAGGCGATCTATGTGCCGGCCGACGACTACACCGACCCCGCTCCCGCGACCACCTTCGCTCACCTCGACGCCACCACCGAGCTCAGTCGCGAGATTGCGTCGAAGGGCCTGTACCCGGCCGTCGACCCGCTCACCTCGACCAGCCGCATCCTCGACCCCCGGTACCTGGGCGAGGACCACTACCGCGTCGCGGTCAACGTGAAGCAGATCTTGCAGAAGAACAAGGAACTGCAGGAAATCATCGCGATCCTTGGTGTCGACGAGCTGTCCGAGGAAGACAAGATCACCGTGTCCCGGGCGCGCCGGATCCAGCAATTCCTGTCGCAGAACACTTACATGGCGAAGAAGTTCACCGGCGTTGAGGGTTCGACTGTTCCGCTCAAGGACACGATCGAATCGTTCGACGCAATCGTCAAGGGTGAGTTCGACAACGTCGCCGAGCAGGCCTTCTTCAACGTCGGATCCATCTCCGACGTCGAAGAGAAGTGGGCGCAGATCCAGAAGGAGAACGACTAACGTGGCGGAGGTCAGCGGCGCTGGTCTGAAGGTCAGCGTCGTCTCGGCCGACCAGGAAGTCTGGTCGGGCGCGGCGTCGATGGTCGTCGCCCGCACCACGGAAGGCGAGATCGGTATTCTTGCCGGTCACGAGCCGCTCCTGGCGATCCTCGCGTCCGGCGAGGTCCGATTGAGCATCGAGGGAGGCGCAACGGTGAAGGCGAACGCGGACGACGGCTTCCTCTCGGTGTCAAACGACGTGGTGACGATCGTCGCCCGTAACGCAGAGCTCGTGCGCGGCTAGAACCATGCTGATCGCGATGGCCGGGCTTCCCGGCAGCGGCAAGAGCACGATCGCCGGTCACATCGGTGCGCGCTTGCGCGCCGCCGTCGTGTCGGTCGATCCGATCGAGTCCGCGATCCTCACCGCGGGGATCGACGTCGACCAGCCGACAGGTCTCGCAGCCTACCTCGTCGCCGAGACCATCGCCGAGTCGGTGCTCGACAGCGGGCAGACGATCATCGTCGACGCGGTCAACGCCGTCGGCGCCGCACGCGAGGAATGGCTCAGGCTCGCCGCACGTCAGGACGTCGAAGTGCGGTTCGTGGAGGCGGTCTGCTCGGACCCCGAGCTGCTCCGCACCAGAATCGTCGCGCGACACCGCAATCATCCGCACCTCGACGAACCCAACTGGCATGCCGTAGAGCAGAGCCTCGACGAGTACGCGGAGTGGACGGGGCCGAGCGCCGCTGTCGCCCGAATCACCCTGGACACGTCCCGCCCCGTCGAGGCGAACGTCGAGGCGGCCGTGCGGTTCCTGACCGCCGACGCCATCCGCAGTTGATGCTCATCCTGCTGCCACCGTCCGAGACGAAACTCGACGGCGGGGACGAAAGCGCGGTGCTCGACCTCGCCGCGCTGAGCTATCAGGCCTTGTCCGGCCCGCGCAGGTCGGCGCTCAAAGCCACCATGTCGCTCTCGCGAAACCTGAAGACGATGTCGGAGGCGCTCGGGCTCGGTCCGACGCAGCATTTCGAGCTGCTGCGGAACCGGGCGATCCGTGTCGCCCCGGTCATGCCGGCGCTCGAGCGTTACACCGGGGTGCTCTACGACGCACTCGATGTCGCGACCCTGCCGGAGGCCGCACGGGCGTTCGCCGGCAGCACCGTCGTCATCCACTCGGCCCTGTTCGGACTGCTCGGGGCCGACGACCCGATTCCCGCTTATCGCCTGTCGCACGACTCGCGGCTTCCCGAGATCCGGATGCGATCCCTGTGGAGCCAGACGATCTCCGCCGAGCTCGCCCGGCACGACGGGCTGATCCTCGACTTGCGCTCCGAGGCGTACGTCGCGCTCGGTCCGGTGCCTCCCGACGCGAACGCCTTCTACCTTCGGGTCCTCTCCCAGGGGGCGGATGGCCAGAAGCGCGCACTCAACCACTTCAACAAGAAGGGCAAGGGCGCCTTCGTTCGTGCCCTTCTCGAGGCTGGACAGGATCACGCCGACGTCGAGTCGCTGCTCGCATGGGCGCACGACTCGGGTATGAACCTGAAGCAGGGGCCGGCGGGCGACCTTCACTTCACCGTCGACGCTACGCTGGCGCCTTCGAGATAGCCACGGGCATCATCTGCTACGCCAGCACCTGGCAAAGTGATCGTCGATCATGCCGCAGGACTGCATGAGCGCGTGCAAGGTTGTAGGGCCGACGAAACGGTAGCCGAGCTTCCTGAGTGCCTTACTCATGGCCGTCGATTCCGCGGTGACGGCCGCGACGTCCCCCCAGCTCCGAGGGATCGGACGGACGCCTTCCGGTGTGAAGCTCCAGAGAAGCTCGCTGAACGCGCCCGCTCTGCCGTGGACGAGGTCGAGGGTGATGCGGGCGTTGGAGATGGTCGCCGCGATCTTGGCCCGGTTGCGGATTATAGCGGCATCGTGAAGCAGCGCCGCGGCATCCGTCTCGGTCATCGCCGCGACCGCCTGGATGTCGAAACCGGAGAAGGCGGACCGGAACGCTGGCCGTCGGCGGAGGATGGTCAGCCAGGAGAGCCCCGCCTGGAACCCCTCAAGACTGAGTTTTTCAAAGAGCGGCTGGTCTTCGTGCAGCGGTGTTCCCCACTCCTCATCGTGATAGCGGCGGTACTCCGGGTCTTTCGCGCTCCAGGCGCAGCGCGCGATGCCGTCCTCGCCGGTGACGACAGTCGCCCTTGAAGAATCGGTACCGACAGCCGCCGCGAGTCCGGTCACGGCGGAAACCGTAGCGGTGCGCTCGGTGGGCATCAGGAGTGCGCGATCCCCTCGTGGTCGAGCAGCCAGACCTTGGTGGGAACACCTTCGCCGCCGCTGTAGCCGGTGATCTTGTGATTGGAGGCGAGAACCCGGTGGCAGCCGACGATGATCGGAATAGGGTTCGCGCCGATGGCTCCGCCGACGGCGCGGCCGGCGGTGGGACGTCCGGTCGCACGACCGATCTGTCCATAGGACGAGACCTCTCCCCAGCCGAGGCGCTGCAACTGCTGCCAGACTGCGCGCTGAAAATCTGTTCCGGAGAGGCTGACGGGCAAGTCGAAGTCGCGGCGGCTGCCGGTGAAGTACTCGGCGAGCTGGTTCGCAGCCGTCTCGAGCACGGGGTTCGTCGACTCGGCCATCGAATCTCGGGGAAGACGGCCGTTGCGCTCAATGGCGAGCGAGGTGATCGACACACCATCGCTCGTGATCTCGATGCGACCGATCGGGCTGGCGAGGCGGCGGACTGCGGCCGGCGTCGACGTAGTCCCGGGCGGGGGAGCGGTCGCCTCGTCGGCGGACGGCTCGTGGAGCGCTGTTGCGAAAGCCATGCGATCGACTTTAGTCGCGGCAGCCGACCGTCCTCTCGCCGTTTTCGGACTCCGGGTGCAGTCGGCGTGCTCTCTCTGCGGGGAAGGAGCGGAGCGTCGAACAGTCCTGCGCAGCAGCTACTCCGCGGGCGTCGGTCCCGGCGATCTGAGCCGCTGGGGGGACGGATCGGTGACACCCGCGCCCGTCACGATGCCCCGGATGGTGTCGACCGGCAGCTTCGGGCGTCGATACTGATCGGTGAGGCCGTTCGCCTCCTGCAGTGTGTCGGTGAGCTGTGTGTAGCAGAAGCCGGCCAGAACGGGGCTCTCCTGCAGTGCGGTGAACAACGCCCGCACTCGATCGGCGAAGTCCTCCGAGGAGGCGGCGGTCGAGTAGCCCCACGTGTCGATGTCGCTGTCCGGCGCATAGGTCACGCCGCCGAACTCGGTCACCATGACGGGCTGGTCCCGTCTACCGTGGGGCAGCACTACAAGCCTGCGTCCGACCGGCCCAACCCCGTCGATGAGCGATCGCACCGTCTGCGCATCGCCGTAGACCGCCCGAAGCTCGTCGCCCGTCGTCGCGTAGTCGTGGATCGTCAGCAGATCCGAGTCGGCATGCTCCCATCCGTCGTTGGAGACGACCGGCCTCGACGGGTCGAGCGCCTTCGTCAGGTGGTACAGAGCCTGAGCGAAGTGAAGTTGCGCGGGGTCGTGAGAGATGTGCTGCACTCCCCAACTCTCGTTGAGCGGGACCCAAGTGACGATGCAGGGGTGGGATCGGTCGCGAGCGATGACGTCGGTCCACTCCCGGGTCACACGCTCGACCGCGGTCGTCGAGAACTCGAACGTGCTCCCCATCTCGCCCCAGACGAGCAGTCCGAGCCGGTCGGCCCAGAAGAGGAACCTGGGATCCTCGACCTTCTCGTGAATGCGCGCAGCGTTGAATCCGAGATCCCTGATCAGCTGTACTTCGTCGCGCAGCGCAGAGGCGCTCGGAGCGGCGAGATGCGATTCCGGCCAGTAGCCCTGCTCGAGCACGGACCTCACGTAGTACGGGCGGTCGTTGAGCAGGAAGTGCCCGCCGGCGACGCCGACGCTGCGAAGCCCAAGGTACGACCACACCTCGTCGAGCACCCGTCCCGCGTCATCCAGAATCTGAATGTGGGCGTCGATGAGGCGCGGCTGCTCCGGCGTCCACAGCAGCGTCTCGTAAGCCTGGCCATTCGATTGATGAGCGACACTCGCCGTCATGCGCGTGCGCGGTTGCGTCGTCGCCACCTGCTGGGTCGACAGCGTACGGCCATCGAAGCTCAACTCGACGCGGAGCTGCACCGCTTCGGTTGGCCGGGCCGACAGCTCGAGGTCGAGTTGAACGGTGCCGCCGGGCACGTCGCTCAGCCAGGCGAGGTCATGCACGTGCGTCCGGGCGACCGTCTCGAGCCACACCGGTTGCCAGATCCCGGTGGTGCGGTGGTACCAGATGACGTGCGGCTGCTCCAGCCAGTCCTGTTTGCCTCTCGGCTGCGACACGTCGAGCGGGTCGTCCTCCGCGCGGACCACAAGCGTGTGGTCGTCGTCGGAGCGGACGAGTTCCGTGACGTCGAACGAGAACGGCGTTTGGCCGCCCTCGTGCACACCGATCAGATGGCCGTCGATCCAAACGGAGGCCCGATAGTCGACCGCGCCGAAGTGCAGCAGCACCCGGTCGTCAGCGTTCCTGCGGCCGCTCGCCGCGATGTCGTCCGCGGTGAGCACTCGCCGGTACCACACCACCGGGTGGAAGCCGGGATCGTGGATGCCAGACAGCTTGGATTCGGGCGGAAACGGCACTGTGATCGAGCGCGAGAAGTCGGCCTTGCCGACCGCCCAGCCCTCCCGCAGACCGGTGTCGTCGTCGTCGTGCTCGAAGTCCCAGGCGCCGGACAGGTCCTTCCACTCCCGGCGTACGACCTGCGGCCGAGGGTAGTTGCCGTCTTGGCTGCTCGCGCTGAACGAAGATTCCTGAAGCATGCGCACATCCTCGCGCATATTTCTAGCGCTGTAAAGCGGCGCTCGGTATCACGAACCGGTCAGCGGGGCAGTTCGGGTGCGCTCTCTCGAAAGGTCAACGAGTGCGGCACTAGCCTGTGCCTGCCGACGCCCTGGTGGCCGTTCATCCGTTCCTCGAGCAGATCCAAGGTCACCTTGGCCAGTCGCGGCTTGTCCGGTGCGATCGAGGTGAGAGTGGGCAGAGTGTAGGAAGCCAGCGCCGTGTCGTCCCAGCCGATGACCGCTACATCTTCGGGAACGGCGAGCCCGGACCGGTGGAGGCCCTGCAGGGCGCCGAGCGCGAACTTGTCGTCGCGGCAGAGGACTCCGTCGAACCGAAGGCCCCTCGCCAGTGCTGCCCGCGTCGCGTCCGCGCACGACTCGGGGGAGAAATCCCGCACGGTGAGCACGAGATCCGGATCCAACTCAATCCCCGCCTCCACGAGCGCCTGCTGGTAGCCGACCAGGCGGCGGTTCGTGGAAACCGTGATATCGCCATCGACGACACCTAGGAAGGCGATCCGCCGTCGACCAAGCGCGAGGAGGTGCTGCGCGGCTTCTTTCGCCGCGGCCACGTTGTCGATCATCACATGGTCGGTGGTTGACGGAATCGCCGCTTCACCGAGGAGGACCAGTGGCGTGTCCTTGTGCACCGTCGCGAGTTCGATGGCGTCCATGCGCACGGGATGGAAGATGACGCCGTCGACCAGTCCCGCCTCCCGGTCCTTGAGCACGGCGTGCTCGGCGACCGTGTCACTGAGCGTCTGCTCTATGAGCACTCGATAGCCGCGGCGCGTCGCCTCCTCAGCGATTCGGCGCGACAGCTCGGAGAAGTACGGATGATCGATCTCCGGTATCGCGAGCGCGATCATCCCGGTCCTGCCGGTCGCGAGCCTCCGTGCGGTCAGGTTCGGCCTGTAGCCGAGGTCGTCGATCGCTGCCTGTACGCGCGTGCGCAATGCAGGCGCAACATGGGGATAGTCGTGCACGACATTCGAGACCGTTTTCATCGACACGCCGGCGAGCTCGGCCACGTCGATCAGTCGCACTCGCCCCATCGATGCTCCATCTGGTCGCCCACCATCATAGGCGGGCGCTCGTCTCGCAAATCGCCGTCCGTCCTTGACTACAACCGTGTAGCGAGATTCACAACCGGGTAGACAGAAAGTTTACAGCGCTGTACATTGGCCCCACGTCATTACTGCCCGTTGCACCACGGGTTGCATGACGCAAGGTTGGCAACGCGCACCAGGCGTGAGGCAACGTTTTCACTGAGGAGGACGATGATGACAACACCGAATGTGTCTGCACGCCGGCGGTTCGCCGCGATCGCAGCAGTCGGCGCAGCTGCCGCACTGGTGCTGTCCGGATGCTCGGCGTCCGGACAGGCAGAGACTCCCGGCGGCGAGTTCACGGGCGAGTACACGGGACCCGAGGTGGAGCTGTCTTACTGGAACGGCTTCACCGGCGGTGACGGCCCATTCATGCAGCAGATGGTCGACGAGTTCATGGCTGAGCACGACAACATAAAGATCGTTTCGAACACGTCGCAGTGGTCGGACTTTTACCAGCGCCTTCCTGCGGCAGTGACCGCCGGCGAAGGGCCGGATGTCGGGGTGATGCACCTTGACCAGCTCGCCACGAACGCCGCGCGCGGCGTGATCCTTCCCCTAGACGACCTTGCGGAGTCGCTCGAACTGACCGCCGATGACTTCACCGAAGAGGTCTGGGACGCCGGCGTCTACAAGGAACAGCGCTACGGCATTCCGCTCGACGTGCACTCGCTGGCGATGTACTACAACACGGAGCACTTCGCGGCGGCAGGCATCAGCGAGCCGCCGACCGATGACGCCTCCTTCCAGGAGGCGCTGACGAAGCTGCAGGCCGCCGGATACCAGACGCCGTTCTGGATGCCGGCCAGGTGGCCCAGTCACCTCATGAACCTGTCGCTGCAGTGGCAGTTCGGTGGTGAGCCGTACGGCGAGGATGGAACAGAAGCGCAATTCGACTCCGAAGCGGGAGTCAACGCCATCGAATGGCAGACGTCCATCATCGAGAACGGCTTCAGCCCCGAGGATGTCGCAGTCGACTCCCAGTACGTCGCCTTCAAGAACGGCGAAACGTCGATCACCTGGGATGGCATCTGGCAGATCAACGACCTCAACGCCTCCGGCCTCCCGTACGCGGCGGCTCCGGTTCCCACCATCGGTGAGAAAGAGGCGGTCTGGGCGAACTCGCACCACTTCTTCCTGCCGAAGACCAGTGGTGACGAGAACAAGGTGAACGCTGCCAAGGTGTTCATCGCCTGGATGAGCGAGCACTCGGGCGAATGGGCCGGTGCCGGAATGATCCCCGCGCGCGAGTCCGTTAGGTCCAGTGGCGTCCTCGATGGGACAGCTCAGGCGCCCATCGCGGAACTCATCGACACAATGCGCTTCCTTCCTTCGGTGCCGGGAATCGGTACGGTGCAGGCGGAGACGCTCGAGGTCGCGGTTGGCGATGCCGTGCTCGGTGAGTCCGAGCCGAAAGAGGCGATGTCGACGGCCACTAAGCGGGCCAACCAGCTCATGGAAGACAACGCAGCCTCGTTCGGAAACTAGTTCACAATGACATCTGATGTCGGGGTGGGCGCTCTCTCGGAAGAGAGGGCGCCCCACGCTCCTGCCAGCAAGAGCGTCCGCCGGTCCCTGCACGGCAATCGAAAGGGCGGGATTCCCGAGCAGGGCCGCGCCACGCCGTGGCTTTTCCTGGCACCGTACCTCGTGCTCTTCCTCGCCTTCGTGGTCCTTCCCGCCGTCCTGGGTGTGTGGATCAGCCTGCACTCCTGGGATTACACCATGCCGGTGCAGCCCTTCGTCGGCCTAGAAAACTACATCTCTCTTTTCCGGCCCGACTCCGTCAACTTTGACGTGTTCTGGAACTCCATGCGCGCCACGGGGATCTTCACGCTCTTCAGCGTTCCCCTCCTGCTCGTCATACCGCTCGCCGTCGCCTTGTTGATGGCGAAGAAGTTCCCCGGCCGCAACTTCTTCCGTGCCGTCTACTTCGCCCCGTACGTCCTGGGCGTCGCCGTCATCGCGGTGCTCTGGCGTTACCTGCTCGACAACAACATCGGTCTCGTCAACTACTACCTCGGAATTCTCGGGCTGCCCGATGACACCGCCTGGACCACATCCACGCCGGCAGCGTGGGTCGCCCTCGTCGGCGTCACGGTGTGGTGGACCCTCGGCTTCAACGCCGTGATCTACCTCGCCGCGCTGCAGGACATCCCGATCGAACTCTACGAAGCCGCGCGAATGGACGGTGCCAGCTCATGGAACCAGTTCGTGCACGTCACGATCCCCGGGCTTCGTCCGATCCTGTCTTTCATCACCATCATCACGCTGATCGCCTCGGCCAACATGTTCGGTCAGTCCTATCTGATGACGCAGGGCGGCCCGGGCCGGGAGACTCGCACGGCGATCTATCAAATCGCCGAGACGGGTCTTCGCAACTTTCAGATGGGGGACGCGGCGGCCATGAGCTATGTGCTCACCGTCTTCCTGATGCTCGTCAGCGTTGTCGTGTTCTGGATCTTCCGTGAAAAGAAAGAGGCTCGCGATGACGCAACCCGCTGAGGTGACGACCATCCGGTCGACCGACGGGCCGATCGCGCAGCGCACCGGCACCAGGACCAGGGTCGAGAAGCCGCCACGCAGGATCGGCGGCATCGCGCGATTCGTGCTGCTCGCTGTCGTCGCGCTCGCGTTCATCAGCCCGTTGATCTTCATGATCGTGACCTCGTTCAAGACCCGCGCCGACGCGACCGGAATACCTCCGAGCTGGATTCCCAACCCGTTTTCCCTACAGGCGTACGAGACGATCCTCGCTCCCGGCGGAAACACGCCGGTGCTCCAGTGGTTCGCCAACAGCATGATCGCGGCCGGACTGAACGCTGCGCTCGTCGTCGTGACGGCGTCGCTCGCGGCATACCCGCTCGCGAGGATGAGGTTTCGCGGCAAGAACATCGTCTTCGCCGTCGTCATCGCCACGCTGCTCGTACCACCGGTCATCCTGGTGATCCCGAACTACCTGATCGTGAGCGAACTCGGCTGGCTCAACTCGCTCCTTGCGATCATCGTGCCGACCGCGGCATCCGCCTTCGGGGTGTTCTTCATGCGACAGTTCTTCGTGCAGCTTCCCATCGAACTCGAGGAGGCGGCCAGGATCGACGGCGCCGACCGTTGGGTTACGTTCACACGGGTGATCCTGCCGCTCGCAAAACCAGCGATGGCCACGCTCGCGCTCCTGGCGTTCCTGACGAACTGGAACGACTTCCTCTGGCCCGTCTACGTGCTGTTCAGTCCTGACGTGCAGACTCTGCCAGCCGGGCTCTCGACGTTGCAATCCGCCAACGCCGTGAGGTACGACCTGCTCATGGCCGGTGCCGTCATCGCTAGTGTTCCCGTGCTGCTGCTGTTCATCTTCATGCAGCGGTTCATCATCGAGGGCGTGTCGCGCTCCGGAGTGAAGGGTTGAGGCGGGGCGGCGGCCTCATCGCCCTCCTCGCCGTCTCGGTGCTCGCCGGATGCTCGGCGACCCCCGACGAGGAGCCGTACACGGCCGAGTCGGCCGAGGTGCGGCCTGAGGCGGCGATAGACCGCAACTTCCCGGACCCGGACGTGCTCAGGGTGGGAGACACCTATTACGCCTACGCGACGAACGACAACGCGCGCAACGTGCAAGTCGCGTCATCGGCCGACCTGCGGAGCTGGCAGGTGCTCGAGAAAGACGCCTTTCCTGAGCTCCCCGAATGGGTGATTCCGGGCAAGACGTGGGCGCCCGAAGTCGCTGAGGTGTCGCCGGGTTCCTTCGTTCTGTACTTCACGGCGACGAATTTCCAGCCGGCGCTGCAGTGCATCGGCGTGGCGACGGCGAGTGACCCGGCCGGACCTTTCGTCGCACAGGGCGAGGGGATGATCGTCTGCCCGGAGGACGAGGGCGGAGCGATCGACGCGAGCACCTTCGCGGACGACGACGGCCTGCACCTGGTGTGGAAGAACGACGGCAACTGCTGCGGCCTGGACACCTGGATCTCGACCGCGCCGCTGAGCGCCGACGGGCTCACCCTCGCTGGCCCCGAACAGAAGCTGATCATGCAGGACCTTCACTGGGAGGGCAATCTCGTCGAGGCGCCGACCATTGTGAAGCGGGACTCGACCTATGTGCTGCTGTACTCGGCGAATAACTACGGCGACGATCGATACGCGGTCGGCTACGCCTCCGCCCCGGCCCTGGGCGGACCGTGGACGAAGAACGAAGAACCGCTGTTGTCGACCGAATCCTCGGGCGGCAAATTCCTTGGCCCCGGCGGCCAGGACATCGCGTCGCGCGACGACGGCGAGTTCCTCGTCTTCCACGGTTGGGACCCGCAATTCACCTACCGCGGCATGTACGTCACGCCCGTCGAGTGGGATCAAGCCATGCCGAAGCCGGTTCTCTAGTTGTCGCGGATGTCGCGCCGGAAGGTATTCGCGGGAACACGCCGGCGCTGCGGCGAGGCAGCCTAGGCTGGCACGATGGCGGAGATCCGGTATCGCAACCTTGGCAGGTCCGGGCTGGTCGTCTCGACGATAGGCCTCGGCTGCAACAACTTCGGTCGTGCGCGAACGGCCACCGAGACCCAGACGGGAACGGACGCGGTCATCCACGCTGCGATCGACGCAGGCGTGACCCTTTTCGACACGGCGGACATATACGGGGCGCAGCGCGGCCTCAGCGAGACCCTCATGGGCAACTCCCTCCGCGGACGCCGAGGAGACATCGTGCTCGCCACGAAATTCGGCATGGACATGGCGGGCTCCAACGGGCCCGACTGGGGGGCACGAGGCTCGCGCCGGTACATCCGAATTGCGGTCGAGGCGTCGCTTCGCCGTCTCCGTACCGACTGGATCGACCTGTACCAGCTGCACCAACCGGATCCGCTCACCCCGATCGCGGAGACCCTCGCGACGCTCGACGACCTCATCACAGAGGGGAAGGTGCGCTACATCGGGCACTCGAATCTCGCAGGATGGCAGATCGCTGAGGCCGAGTACGTTGCGCAGTTGCACGGGCATGCCCAGTTCATTTCGGCGCAGGATGAGTACAGCCTCCTTGTACGGGACGTCGAGAAAGAGGTGCTGCCCGCCGTGCGGGAGTACGGTTTGGGCTTTCTGCCCTACTTTCCGCTCTACAACGGTCTGTTCACCGGCAAATTCAACCGCGGGGGCGGCCCCAATGACAGCCGCATCATGCACACTCGTCCTCACCTGCTCGACAATGCGCCGTGGGACCTCATCGAGAGCTACGAGCGGTTCTGCGCCGAACGCGGCGTGACCATGCTCGAGGCGACCTTCGGATGGCTGCTCGCCCAGCCGGGGCTGACGAGCGTGATCGCCGGTGCGACCCGACCGGAGCAGATTTTGCAGAATGCGCAAGCCGCGAGTGCCTGGGAGCCGTCGGCGGCCGAAATCGCCAAAATCTCCGAGATCTTCGCCTGATCCACAAGCGCCGCCGGTCGGGGGTTGTGCACAGATCAAACCGATCCCCGCCGCCTGGGCGGCTCCGCCGTGACACTCGTGGCATGACTACCGTTGTGAAAACCCATGATGCACAGGACTTTCTCGCACTCGTTCCCCAGCTCGCCGGATACCATCCGCGGGACAGCGTGCTCCTCGTCGCATTCCGGGGCAACCGCACCTGCGCCGCTCTGCGATTCAACCTGCCGACGGCGAAGAACGAGCGGATCTTCCGGCGCGTCGCGACGTCGGTGGTAGGTACGCTCTGCAAGGTGCGGGGGGCGGACGCTGTCGTGCCGGTCATCTACACCGACGAGACGTTCGCGGGTGCAGGCGGAATCCCGGCCGCAGATTTCATGACGGCTGTCACTTCGCGGGCAGAGCTCTCCGGCTTCCTGGTGCGGGACGCGCTCTGCGTCGCTGCGGACGGCTGGGGCTCCTACCTCGAGGTTCGCCCGACGATCGGCCGTCCGCTCGCGGAGATCGCGGCGTCCGCCGTGCACGAGTCGGTTCCGGAAGAGCTGCGGAAGCGACTCGGCGATGTGACGGACGGATTCCCGCTGCCTCCGGTCGAGCTCTCGGTGCGGGAGCGTGTTGCCCGGCTGCTCGAGCGCTACCGCGGGGGCGTGTTCGCGCCGAGTGGCCAGGAGGAGTTCGGGATCGAGCGCCGGCTGCTCGAACACCCAGCCCTCTTCGCGGAATGCGCGCTCGGGCTGGACCCTGACCGCATGGATGACTCCATAGCGGCGTTACTGATCCTGTGCCTGTCGAGCCCGCCCGTGCGCGATTCGACCATGCTGCAGTGGGCGTTCGACCTCGAAGTAGGTGACCGGGTGCTCGAGGAGAACGCGCGATTCCTCGCCGGCGATCTGCACCTAGCAGAAGGCGCAGCCGGCCGAATCTGGGGCGATGGGCCGCGCCCGGATGCGGAGCGGATCTACGTCGCCATGGCACTGCTGAGAAGCCTCGCTGCGAGGGCGCCGAGATCGGCCAGGCCTCCGCTGCTGTGCATGCTCGGATGGCTGAGCTGGGCACTCGGCAGGAGTTCTCTTGCTGGGCGGTTCGTCGACCAGGCCCTCGACATCGACCGGACCTACGGGCTCGCCGAGGTGCTCCACTCCATGCTCGCAGCCGGCCATCTGCCGGAGTGGGCCTTCGACGAACCAGAGCCTGGTGAATCGAGGTCGGGGCCTGACTCGAAGCGTGGGCAAGGCTCCGACCCCGGGCTCGGGTCGAAGCGTAACGCCGGCTAGGGGACGGTAAGCACGATCTTCCCGAGGCCGTGCCGTCTCTCCAGGCGTTCATAGGCCGCGCGGACTGCGGTTAGTGGGTAGGTGGCGAGGATGGGTAGGGTGATGGCGCCGTCGGCAGCGGCCTGGGCGAATCGGGCGAGCTCCTCCGCGCTCTTCTTGCCGCCGCCGACTACCGAGATTCCGAACTCGTCCGCTCCCGGGTGGTAGGCCACGGAATTGATTCGCTGCGGCCGGATGCCGAGCGACAGCGCGTGCTCGATCTCCGCGCGACCGACCGTGTCGAGCGCCGCCGTGTAGCCGTCCGGCGCCGCGGCCCTCAGCCGGTCGGAGACGCCCGGCCCGTAGGAGACCGGGATGATGCCGAGATCGCGTAGGAATTCGTGGTTCGATTCGCTCGCCGTTCCCACGACGAGGGCGCCGGCCTGAAGGGCGAACTGCGCGCCGAGCAGACCCACTCCGCCCGCGACTCCCGTGACGAGCACGGTGTCCCCGGATTCAATCTGGAGGGCGGAGACCGCCCGCCATGCGGTATTCGCGACCAGTCCCAGCCCGCCGGCAATCGCCCAGTCCAGTCCTGCCGGCTTGCGGGCGACATGCTTCGCCGGGACGACGACGTGCTCGGCCTGCGCTGCAGCCATCGTCCAGCCGAGGACCTCGTCCCCGACAGCCAGGTCGCTGCCCAAGCCGACGACGTCTGCGCCGATCTCGTCGATCACGCCGGCGAACTCGTTGCCCTGCCCGCGCGGAAATTCGGAGGGAATCGAACCGTTGCGCACCTTCGTGTCGTAGTAGTTCACGCCGGCGGCGCGAACCGCAACCCGAACCTGCTCGGTACCTGCGTGCGGTGCCGCCACCTCAACCACGCGGAGCACCTCCGGTCCTCCGGTTCCCTCGACTCGCACAGCTCGCGACATCCGGCATCCTCCTTCTTCTTGTGTGTGTGTGAACCCGGCCGTCGCTCAGTGGCCGACGAGCGGGGCCATCAGTTTCGCCACGACGGACGCCCGCCGGGTGAGGTTCTCTTCGACGTCGGCGACGCCCATCGCCGCGAGCCCGAGGTTTGCGCCGACAAACCGCAGCGGCTCCGGCTCCCAGCTCGGCGACTCGTGATTGACCCACGGAAGCGACACGAGAGCACTGTCCGTGCCGGTGACGAGGTCAGCGAGGGTTCGACCTGCGAGGTTGGTGGTGCTCAGTCCGTCGCCGACGTAGCCGCCGGCGCTTCCCAGTCCGGTCACCGGATCGAAGCGCACGCTTGCATGCCAGTCCCGAGGGACCCCGATCGGCCCGCCCCACCGATGTGTCACCCGCGCGTCGGCGGCGGCGGGGAACAGCTCGACGAGGGTGCGGCGCAAATGTTCGAAGACCCGGGGTGAACGGTCGTAGCCGGAGCGGATGGCGCTGCCCCAGTGGTAGCGCGCACCGCGCCCGCCGAACGCGAACCGGTTGTCCGCCGTGCGCTGCCCGTAAATCAGCAGGTGCCGGTAGTCGGTGAAAGTCTGGCCGTGCTCGATTCCCGCATCCCGCCAGAAGGAGTCCGGCAGCGGCTCGGTCGCGATCATGAGGGAATACAGCGGCAGAATGGCGCGGTGGGTCCTGGTGAGCGTCGCGCCGTAGCCCTCCGTCGCCTGGATCACCGCTTGTGCCGTGACGTTGCCTCGACGCGTGCGGACGGTGCCCGGCTCCCAGTCGAGCGCCTCGGTCTCCTCCGCGATCGTGACCCCACGCGCCGCAACTGTCCGCGCGAGTCCGCGGACCAGTTTCGCCGGGTGGATTCGCGCGCAGGCGGGGTCGAACACCACTGCCCGTGTGCCGATCGGGCCGCGTCCACCCTCGCGAAGCTCCAGCTCGTCCACCCCGTACCGGACAGCCTCAGCCACGTCTGCCCTCGCGGCGGAGAGCTGAGGCTCGGATCGAGCGAACGCGAGGGTTCCCCCGCGGATGAAGTCGCAGTCGATGCCCTCAGCGCCGCTCACCCTGCCTACCTCGTCGACAGTGTCGATCATCGCCCGACGCATCGCGAGCGCCGGCTCGCGCCCATGGGCGCGCTCGAGCGACGCGGTCGATCGCGGGAAGAGGGCGCTGCACCAGCCGCCGTTGCGGCCGGACGCCCCGAACCCCGCAATCTCTTTGTCGAGCACGACGATGCGAAGCGCGCGGTCGCGCTCAGAGAGGTAGTACGCGGTCCACAAGCCGGTCAAGCCAGCGCCGATGATCGCGACATCAGCCACGGTATCCCCGTCGAGCGGCGCCCGCGGCACCAGATCGTCGGCGGCGGCGATGCCTTCTGACAGTGTGGCGTGCCAGAGGCTCAGGTCGCGGTAGCGGCTCAGAGCCTGGCCCATGCCTCGGTCAGCACCCCGCGCAGGATTCCCTCAATCTCCTCGAACTCCTTTGGGCCGACGGTCAACGGCGGGGCGAGCTGCACCACGGGGTCGCCGCGGTCGTCGGCGCGGCAATACAGTCCGGCCTCGAAAAGCGCCTTCGACATGAAACCGCGCAGCAACCGCTCGGACTCGTCGTCGTCGAATGTCTCCTTGGTCGCCTTGTCCTTGACGAGCTCGATGCCGAAGAAGTAGCCGTCACCGCGCACGTCGCCGACGATCGGCAGGTCCAGCAGCTTCTCCAGCGTCTGACGGAAGATCGGCGAGTTCTCGCGCACGTTCTGGTTGAGGCCCTCCTCCTCGAAGATGTCGAGATTGGCGAGCGCGACCGCGGACGACACGGGGTGCCCACCGAACGTGTAGCCGTGGTAGAACGAGGTGTTGCCGTGCTTGAAGGGCTCGTACACCTTGTCGCTCACTATGGTCGCGCCGATCGGAGAGTAGCCGCTCGTCATCCCCTTCGCGCAGGTGATCATGTCGGGCACATAGTCGTAGGCGTCGCAGGCGAAATACTCGCCGATCCGGCCGAACGCGCAGATCACCTCGTCGCTGACCAGGAGCACGTCGTACTTGTCGCAAATCTCACGCACACGCTTGAAGTACCCGGGTGGGGGTGGGAAGCAGCCTCCGCTGTTCTGCACCGGCTCGAGGAACACTGCGGCCACCGTCTCCGGTCCCTCGAACTCGATCATCTCCTCTATGCGGTTCGCGGCCCACAGGCCGAATGCCTCGATGTCGTCGCCGTGCTCCGGAGCCCGATAGAAGTTCGTGTTCGGCACCCGGAAGCCACCCGGGGTGACGGGCTCGAACATCTCCTTCATAGCGGGAATGCCGGTGATCGCCAGCGCCCCCTGAGGGGTGCCGTGGTAGGCGACGGCGCGGGAGATGACCTTGTGCTTGGTGGGGCGTCCCTGCAGCTTCCAGTAGTACTTCGCGAGCTTGAAAGCGGTCTCGACCGCTTCGCCGCCGCCGGTGGAGAAGAACACCCGATTGAGATCGCCGGGCGCGTGGTCGGCAAGACGGTCCGCGAGTTCGATCGCCGAGGGGTGTGCGTAGGACCAGATTGGAAAGAACGCGAGCTCCTCCGCCTGCTTTGCGGCGACCTCCGCCAGCCGCTTGCGGCCGTGGCCCGCGTTCACTACGAAGAGGCCGCTCAACCCGTCGATGTACTTGCGGCCGCGGCTGTCCCAGATGTGGTGCCCCTCGCCCTTGACGATGATGGGCACGCCATGGCCGTCCTCCATCACGGACTGCCGGGCGAAGTGCATCCACAGATGATCCTTCGCCTTCTGCTGCAGGTCCGCCTCAGCGGCGGCCGTCACACCGATGTCCGAAGCAGCGGGCGCCGGGGCGGGAACGGGCGTTTCTGTGGTCGTCATGACGATGTCGCTTCCTTTGTGATCGCGTCCTTGTGAACGCGGGGGCGTCGGCCCAAGCCTCAGCGGGTTCCCCAGTTGTAGAGCTGCTTCTGAAGTTTCAGATAGACGAAGGTCTCGGTGGACCGCACGCCCTCGATGCCCCGGATCTCCTTGTTGAGCAGCTCTATGAGCTGTTCGTCGTTCTCGCAGACGACCTCCGCGAGGATGTCGAAGCTTCCGGCCGTGAGCACGACATAGTCGACTGCGCTGATCTCGCTGAGCTTCGCTGCGACGACCGTCGTGTCTCCCGCGACCCGCACGCCGACCATCGCCTGGCGGTAGAAACCGAGCTGCATCGGGTCGGTGACGGCTACGACCTGCATCACGCCGGAATCAGTCAGCTTCTGCACGCGCTGTCGCACAGCGGCCTCGCTGAGGCCGACGGCCTTGCCGATCTCTGCGTAAGACCTCCGCCCGTCGGTCTGCAGTTGCTCGATGATGGCCTTGGAGACATCGTCGAGCTGAACCGGCCGTGACGGTTGGCCTCTGCCCGCGGTACTCATGCAGTGATTCTGTCAGCCAACAGCGCCGACGGCAAGCGAATCCGCAAGGAAGCAGGAGCGATTCAACCGAATCAGTGGTACGGATCTGATTGTTCGGACCGATCGTTCCCGGTCAAAGACCTCTTAACAGGCACCACTCCGCCGCCGTTCGGTGTCGTACCCGCTCGCCGACCTTAAGCTTGCCCGGTGCGCGACGATGACGACAACACCGACACCATCATCGGACTGAGCGGAAGACCGAAGCTGGTCGCTTCGCCGAACGAGGACACGCTGCTGGGCGTGGCGCGGCCGCGATCCCCGAAGTCCGTCCGCCGTGCAGAAGCGGGTGATCCGGCACGGGTCGTTCATCGTTACCGGTTCCGCGTGAACGGTGAGGCTCCGAGTCAGCTGGACAGCCCTGTGCTGATCGGCCGACGACCGCGCGTTTCCGCTCTCATGGGTGCCGCGGCAGCGCGCCTGATCGTCGTCCCGTCGCCGTCAGGCGAGGTATCCGCGACCCACCTGGAGCTTCATCAGCACGGGGCATCCGTAATCGTGACCGACATGCGATCGACAAACGGTACGGTAGTCACCATGCCGGGTATGCCGGCCCTGACGCTGCGGCCCGGGGAATCGGTCGTCGCCGCCCCAGGAACGCTCGTGGACATCGGCGATGGAAACTTCGTCGAGATCCTGCCGGTGCAGCGCATCGTCAGCCAAGAACGCGACGAGCTCGAAAGGCGATCCACGTGACGCAGATAGGCCGATCGGCTGCGCGACAGTCCATCACCCTTCCCGGACCGGATGGCGGCGCGGGCGGCGGCACCGTCGACCTCGCGTGGGGAGCCGCGACCGACATCGGCCGTAAGCGCAAGCACAACGAGGACAGCTGGCTTGCCGAGTCGCCCATGTTCGTCGTCGCCGACGGCATGGGCGGTCATGCCGCTGGAGACGTCGCTAGTGCTGCCGTGGTGCGCCGGCTCGCAGAGGGGGTCAGCACGGACTTCGCGGAACCCGAGGCCATCGTCTCCGCGCTCAGGGTAGCCACCGCCGACATCACCCTCGCCGATGACGTCGACGATCGCGGGGTGGGTACCACGGTGACCGGTGCGGCGCTCACCATCCAGGATGGCCTCCCATATTGGGCGGTGTTCAACATCGGTGACTCGCGGGTGTACCAGTTTCAGAACAACGAACTCTCCCAGGTCACGGTAGACCACTCGGTGGTGCAGGAACTTGTGGACGCGGGCATGATCCGGCCGGAGGACGCGGAGTCGCATCCCGATAGCAACGTCATCACGCGCGCCGTGGGCTTCAACTCGGAACCGATGATCGACCTGTGGACCCTGCCGGCGCGGCAGGGACTCCGGCTGCTGATCTGTTCCGACGGACTCACGAGAGAGGTCAGCGAAGACCGCCTGCGCCTGCACCTCGCGGCGGGGCTCAGCCCGCAGGAGACGGCGGCCGCGCTCGTGGAGGCGGCCCTCGCCGCCGGCGGTCGCGACAACATCACCACCGTCATCGTCGACGTCATCGGCCGTTCGGGCGGGTTCGAAATCGACGACACGCTCCCGGGCGGTACGACCGCCGACCAGTGACGGCGCACCCAGAATTGGGGGTGCGAAAGCGGCCCTTCAGGGCGTGTGCCACCGCCGATCCCGGAATGGCGCTTGGTAGAATCGCTGTCTGATTCGCGCTCGTGCCGGCCGTGAAGGCGTGCAAGCTCGGTGAGGAACTCTACTCGGCGACAGACTCCAGGGGGCATCATGGCCAGGCGCCTGCCGTCCCGCCCTCCCGTTCTGTCGGGCTTCACCCACGTGCACGTTCTCGGATCCGGCGGCTTCGCCGACGTCTTCCTCTACGAGCAGAACATGCCGCGCAGACAGGTCGCCGTCAAGGTCATGCTGAGCGAGGTCGTCAACGACCAGGTCCGGCAGATGTTCCAGGCGGAGGCCAACCTGATGGCCCAGTTGAGTGCTCATCCGTCCATCCTCACGGTGTACCAGGCGAGCGTCTCCTCCGACGGACGGCCCTACATCGTGATGGAGTTCTGCTCCTCCGGCCTGAGCGAGCGCTACCGACGGGAGCGGATCCCCGTTCCCGAGATCCTGCGCATCGCGGTCAAGATCGGCAGCGCCATCGAGACCGCCCACCGCGTTGGCGTGCTGCACCGTGACATCAAGCCATCGAACATCCTCCTGACGGCCTACGGCCATCCCGTGCTATCCGACTTCGGGATCGCCTCGACTCTCGGAGAGGCGGACAACCAGGAAGCCGTGGGAATGTCGATTCCCTGGTCGGCGCCGGAAGTGTTGGCCGACGAGACCCCGGGAACTATCGAGTCCGAGGTGTGGTCGTTCGCCGCGACCGTCTACTCCCTGCTGGCGGGTCGTTCGCCCTTCGAGGTGCCGGGCGGTTCGAACGCGTCCGCGGACCTCATGGCGCGCATCGCGAAGGCGCGCGTGCAACCGATCGGCCGACCCGACGTGCCGGCGAGCCTTGAACGCACCCTCCAAGCGGCGATGTCAAGGAAGCCGGATGCCCGTCCACCAAGCATCCTCGAACTCGTACGCGAACTGCAGGCTGTCGAGAGCGAACTCGGCATGCCGCAGACTCCGATCGAGGTGGCCATGAACGAGTGGGCGCTCGGCGGCGTCGCCGACCTCGAAGACAAGACGAAGATCCGAAGTGTCGCGAGCGCGGTCCCGCCACAGGGAGGACGCCGAAGGCGGCGAAGCGTCGGGGACAGCGAATATGCCGCCGTCGGTACGATCGTGCGCGGGACCTCGCCCTCCTTGCGGGGCACAGGTACCGCGACGATCACCGCGACGCCGCGTCGCGTCCGCTGGCTGGCATGGTCGCTCGTCGCCGCCGTCGTGCTCATCATCGCCCTCGCGGCCGCGGTCACGGTGACCTTCGCGCGTGCGAGCACCACCAGCATCCCCGTCGTGACCGACATCTCGGCGAGCTCCACGAGCGACTCGGTCGAATTCTCCTGGACCGACCCCGGGCTGCGGCCGTCCGACACCTACCAGGTCACGGCCACCGACCAGGAGCCGAGCATCCAGAGCCGACCCGAGTTCACTGCCGCCGCGGAAGACGGCCAGCGCGTATGCATCGTCGTCACGGTGAACCGCGACGGGATCACCGGCCCGGCGAGCGGCGAGAAATGCCTCGACTTCTCATCGTGATCGACCCCAGTGCTTAGGCGGTGGCTCTCTCGCCACAAGCCGCTGGTCGCCACCGCGACGAGCGGCTCCGTCATCGCCGCCCTCGTCGCGACGATCGCGGTCGTCTCGGGCGGCTACGAGGCGCAACGGTTCGACCTGGGTGATGGGTCGGTCTGGGTCGCCAATGGCGCCCAGCAGGCCATCGGCCGCGCTAACACCCAGATCCTCCAGCTGGACACCGTCGTGGAAGCGGCGGGAACCGCCCTCGACGTCGTGCAGTCCGGCGCGACCGTGCTGCTCGTCGACCGCACGGAAAACACCGTCGATGTCATCGATCCGGCGACCGCGGAAAGTGTGGAGAGCGTTCCGCTGCCGACGCAATCGCCGGAGGTGTTCCTCGCGGGCGGGACGGTGGTCATCCATTCGGCTCGGAGCGGCGAAGTGTGGATCGTGCCGGTCGCGGACCTTGGGAGTTTCGACGCCGAGTCGGAGGCGACGCGGAGCCTTGGAGCCGGCTCCGTCGTGAGCGTCAGCCCGAACGGCACGATCTTCCTGTTCTCATCCGATGCGCGAGAGGTCTACCGCGTCAACTCGTCGACGGGCGACACCGAACGCACCTACTCCGCCGACTTCGGCGAGGAGGGGGCGGACATCGGCATGACCGCGATCGGCGAGCGCTGGGTTCTGCTCGACGGGAAAGCAGGACGGCTCTCCATCGAGGGAAGGACCGTGGAACTTGCGGAGTGGATCCCCGATCCGGAAAGCGCCTTGCTCGGCGAGCCCGTCCAAGCGGGGGACCGAGTGATCGTCAGCCATGAAGGAGGGCTCCTAGCGGTCCCGCTCTCAAACGCCGAACCGGAGCGGCTCATTGCAGACAGGGACGGGAATCCCGCGCCTCCCCTTGTGCTCGGAAACTGTGTGTTCGGAGCGTGGTCGAGCGGATCCGCGTGGCGCCAGTGCGGGAGTTCGGAAAGCGTCGAGTTCGAGCTCGCTGGTGCGCCGGCTCCGGCCGCACGCCTCGATTTCGTTCACAACGGTGATCACGCCGTCGTGAACGATCCGAGATCGGGCGCCACCTGGGCGGTGCAGAGCCACGGCGAGTCAATCGACAACTGGGACGACCTGATCGTCGACGATGAGGACCAGCGTGAGGTCGAGGAGGATATCGACGACGCACCACCCGAATTCGAGAAGAACCAGCTTCCCCCCGTCGCTGTCGACGACGAGTTCGGCGCCCGCGCCGGCCGAGCCACCCTGCTCCCGGTCCTGCTGAACGACTACGATCCCAACGGAGACGCCCTCATCGTGGAGTCGGTCGAGCAGCTCGACGAGTCCCTCGGCCGCATTGACGTGGTGGGGGACCGTCAGGTGCTGCAGCTCAGCCTGAATGCTGCCACGACCGGGATGCTCACCCTCCGCTACACCATCAGTGACGGCCGCGGAGGTAGCGCGAGCGCGAGCGTCGCCGTGACAGTCAGGAGCGAGGGCGAGAACGCCGCACCGCGACAGGTGCGGACCTCGCGGGCTTTCGTCGCTCAGGGCGGCCGGGCCAGCACATCCGTGCTCGGCGACTGGATCGACCCCGACGGTGATGCGTTCTATCTCACCGCCGCCAGCACGCCGGCCCCCGACAGCGCGACGTACAAGCCGGAAGGTGTCGTCGTGTTCGAGGAAGGAGGAGCATCTGGCGAGAACCGATCCGTTGCGCTCGTCGTCTCCGACGGGCAGGCCGACGGTGTCGGCAGCCTCGAGATGACTGTTCACCCGGTCGGCGAGGTGCCGATCATCGCCGACCCCTTCGTGGTTCCGACCTACGCCGGCCAGGAGGTCACGGTGAGCCCCCTCGAGCACGTTCGAGGTGGCAGCGGAACAATCCGGCTCATCAGCGTCGCGCCGAAGGCGGGCGCGAGTATCCACGCGAGCCTCGACAGCGGAACATTCCGGTTCGTCAGCGAACAGGTGCGATCACACAACCTCGACTACGTGGTGAGCGACGGCGACCAGAGCGTCACCGGCAGGATCCGGGTCGAAGTCGCGCCACCACCTGGCGCGAACAGCACGCCGATCACGACCCCGAAGACCGTTTTCGTGAAGACGCTCAGCAGCGAGGTGGTCGACATCGCATCCACCGACATCGACCCGGCAGGGGGGGTGCTCCTCGTCGCCGGAGTCGAGGACATCCCCACCGGGTCGGGCGTGCGCGCCGATGTCCTCGAGCAGCGCGCCGTGCGGGTCACGCTCACCTCACCATTGGATTCCGGGCCAGTGTCCTTCAACTACCGCGTGACGAACGGGCTCGCGCAAGCCGTCGGCGTGATCACTGTGATCGAGGTGCCGCGACCCAGTAGCTTGCAACCGCCGGTGGCCGACGACGACTCCGTCACCGTGCGGGTGGGTGATGCGATCGACATCCCCGTCCTGGCCAACGACGTTCACCCGGACGGCGAAGAGCTAAGCCTGAATCAGGAACTGCAGACGAATCTGAAGCGAGAGTCAGGGCTTCTCTTCGCATCGGGCGACAGGTTGCGGTACCTCGCACCGGACCGGACCGGCAACTTCACCGCCGTGTATGAGGTCGCGGGACCCGACGGGCAGGTCGACCAGGCGCAGGTGCGGATCGCCGTCCGGGAGGCGGTGGACTCCACCAATCAGGCGCCGGTTCCGCAGACGGTGGTGGCGCGCGTTCTCGCCGGTGAGACGGTGCGCATTCCGATACCGCTGGGTGGGATCGACGCTGACGGCGACTCGGTGAAGTTGCTCGGTCAGGAGACCAACCCGGAGAGGGGCTCGGTGACCCAGGTCGGTTCTGACTACCTCGACTACCGTGCCGGGGACTACTCCGCGGGAACCGATAGTTTCGGCTACACCGTCATCGACGCGCTGGGCGAGCGAGGATCTGGGACGGTACGCGTCGGAATCAGCCCGCGCGAGGGAGCCCGCAACCCGGTCGCGATCGAGGACGAGGTGCGCATCCGGCCGGGCAAGACGGTGTCAGTGCAGGTGCTGGCGAACGATTCCGATCCAGACGGAAGCACTCTGAGCATCGTTGGAGTCGACCCTAACTCTCCGGACATCGGGTGGGAGATCGTGGGCGATGTAGTCGCGGTGAAACCGCCCGCCGCCCCCGGAAGCTACGGGCTCGTCTACACGATCGAGAACGCGTACGGCGGAACAAGCTCCAACTTCCTCACCGTCATCGTCGATCCAGCTGCCCCGCCCTCGTATCCCATCGTCACCGACACGGTGCTGACCCTGTCGGACATTCTGGACAGGGAGTCCGTCAACGTCGACGTCCTCCGCGGCGTGTTCTTCGCAGACGGGGACGTGTCCTCCTTGTCTCTCTCGTTGCTGTCGGGCTTCGGCGAGACGGCCCAGGTCACGAGCGACCGCCGCATCGTGGTCAGGATCACCGAGCAACGGCAGGTCATCCCCTTTGCCGTCGCGAACCCGGATGACCCGTCGGTCGTGGCGCACGCCTTCGTGTGGGTGCCCGGCTTCTCCGACGCCCTGCCGCAGCTGGACCGCTCCGCCCGTGCGCTGGAGGTGGCGAGCGAAACGACGCTGACGATCGAACTCAGCGACCACGTCATCGCGGTCGGCGGTCGACCGGTGATACTCGCGGACGCCACCTCCGTACAGGCGACCCACGCGAACGGCGACAGTCTCGTCGTAGACAAGGACACGCTCCGGTTCACGTCGGCCGACGTCTATTTCGGTCCGGCGTCGATCTCGTTCGAGGTGACGGACGGCGCGTCCGCCGAGGACCCGGACGGGCGCAGGGCGACGCTCGTGCTGCCGATCGAGGTGACCGCGCGCGAGAACCAGCCTCCGTCGTTCACTGGAGGCGTCATCGACTTCGAGCCGGGGCAGTCGAAGACCCTGGATCTGCTGCGTCTCACCAACTACCCCTACGACGACTCCGACGAACTCGTCTACACCTCGATCTCGTCGCCGCCCGCCGGCTTCAGCTACACGATCACGGGAACGCAACTCTCGATCCAGGCGAACGACTCTGCCCTGAAGGGCGCCAGAAGCGCCATGACGATCGGGGTCCGGGACGACCTCTCCGAGGTGCAGTCCGGTCGCCTGGAACTCAACGTAGTTCCCTCGACCAGGCCGCTCGCACGGCCATCCGCAGACGCCGTCATCGCTCCGCGTGGCCAGACGACAACCGTGGACGTGCTCGCGAACGACGAGGCGACTAATCCGTTCCCCGGCCGCGCGCTGAGCGTCGTCGCGATCCGCGGTCTCGACGGCGCGTCGGTCCCCGATGGTGTCACGATCACCCCCAACGCCGACCGGTCCCGGCTCGCCGTGACCGTGTCGTCCGCAGCAGCGCCCATCGACACGAACCTGCAGTACCAGGTGGCCGACGCCACGGGCGACCCCGACCGCTACGCTTACGGGTCGATTCGCATTTCCGTGCAGGATCGACCGGCTGTCCCCGCGGCACCTACCCGCGCCACGGGTGGTTACGAGGAGGGGCTCCTCACTCTGCGCCTCGACGCGCCCGCCTCGAACAATTCGCCCATCACGAAGTACGAGGTGATCAGCTCGAGTCACGGCGCGTACCGCACGTCGTGCGACACCGATCTGCGTTGCGCCCTCTCCGATCTCGTGCCGGGACTTCGCTACCAGTTCACAGTCGTGGCGACGAATGCGCTCGGCTCCTCGGACCCTAGTCCTCTCAGCGGGATTCTCAGCGCCGATTACCTTCCGGCGGCTCCGCGCTCGGTGAGCGCCGTAGCCAGCGCCGCCAACCCGTCGGGGGCCGCTCTCGACGTGCGCTGGGCTGCAGTGCCGAACCCGAGCCCTGGCAGTCCAGTGGCCGGCTACTCCGTCAACGTCGCCGGGCCGGGCGTCGACTACACGGAATCGGTCGCCGCGTCGACGACATCGCTCACCACGACGAACAATGCACTGAGGCCGGACACCGCCTACGTCGTGACCGTGTTCGCCCGCAACGGCGCGCTCGTCGTCAGCGACGCGGATTGGCGAAAGACCGCATCCGCACCCGCGAGGACCATCGGACCCCCCAGCCAGACCGCAGGCGGAGTCTCCGCCGCGGTGGTCGGAACCAGCGGACACATCCAGGTGACCTGGGGGGCGAGCGGCGCCAACGGTGACACGGGAGTGACCTATTCGGTCGGTCGGTTCGAGGCGGCCGGTCCTCTGCCCGACTCCTGCACCGCCGGCGGCAGCAAACCGGGCGTCGCGGCGGGCGCGACGGCGCCGGCCGCATCCGGATGGACCGACACGGCGACGAGCGACGGCGCCAGCTATCGCTACGTCGTGTATTCGGAGAACTCGCTCTTCTGCACCGCCACCGCGTCCGGTGCGGTGGAAAGCAAGACGCCTCCCGGCGTTCCAACGGCAACGACGAGCCTCTCTCCGCACGGCGGACAGGCCGACCTGCTCGTCGGCTCGCTTTCCGCGGCGGGGACCGTGCAGCGCTTCCAGGCGCAGTTGAACGACTCCGGCGTCTGGTTCGACGTCGCGCCGGGCCAATGGCTCACCTCGTTCGCCGACGCGAGCGTGTACGGAAACCCGCAGTCCGTGTCCTACCGGGCATGCCGGGATTCGACGTCGAACCTCTGTGGATCACCGTCCGCCGCGGCGACGCTCACGCCGATCAACGCGCGCGGCGAGCTCGTGTCCTGCGAGGTCGGCTCGACGCCGATCGCCAACGCCCCCGTCAACGCGGGCGCGCCCGAGGTTCGTTATTTGTACTCCTACAACACGGGCCAGCGCCCGGAGGCATGGACGCCGTACGTCGAGGACGCGATCGCGCCACCCCCCGCTCAGCTCGGCGCGGAGACATCCGTGCGCCTCAGGACGATCGTGACGATTGCAGGGCAGAGTTACGAGGACGCGGATTACGCCGAAGGCAAGTGCCAGAACGCGCAGCCGTGATCGACCAGCAGACGACTTCCTCAGCGACGCAAGGACTCCAACGCATGACCATGACCCCAGAGCAGGCCGGCTGGTTCTCGGCGAACTTCAACAGACTCGTCGCTAACGTCGAACAGGTCCTGCTCGGCAAGACCCTTGTCGTGCGCCTCGCCTTCACCGCGCTCCTCTCGGAGGGGCACCTGCTCCTGGAGGACTTCCCGGGAACGGGCAAGACCTCACTCGCACGCGCCATCGCACAGAGCGTCGCCGGAGTGAGCAGCCGGATCCAGTTCACACCCGACCTTCTACCGGCTGACATCACCGGTGTGAGCATCTACGACCAGCGAACCAGCCGATTCGACTTCCATCCAGGCCCGATCTTCGCCAACATCGTGCTCGCCGACGAGATCAACCGGGCGAGTCCGAAGACTCAGTCGGCCCTGCTCGAGGTCATGGAGGAGGGGCAGGTGACGGTCGACGGTGTCACCCACGACGCCGAAGCGCCGTTCATGGTCATCGCAACCCAGAACCCGATCGAACAGGCCGGAACCTATCGCCTCCCGGAGGCCCAGCTCGACCGGTTCATCATGAAGGCATCGATCGGCTATCCCGACCATGCGTCGACGATCCGGATCCTGGAAGGGGCAGGCAAGAGGGCGCACGACACGATCCTGCCTGCCGTCGCGGCCGCGAGCACGATCGTCGAGATGGCGGCGCTCGCCCGGACGGTGCACGTCGACGCGTCCATCAACGACTACGTGTCCCGCCTCGTCGAGGCCAGTCGCGGCGCTACCGAGGTCCGGCTCGGTGTCTCCGTGCGCGGGGCGCTGGCACTCGTGCGCGCCGCGAAGACGCTCGCCGCAGCTTCCGGGCGACACTATGTGATTCCGGACGACATCAAGGTGCTCGCGGAACCGGTTCTCTCGCACCGACTGATCCTCGACGCGGAGGCGGAGTTCGACGGCGTGACCGACTCGAGCATAATCAGCCAGCTCCTGATCGAGACCCCTCCGCCAAGCGACAGGCAAGCGGTGTGACGCTGAGGCAGGAGCGGCCGCGCGCCGAGTCGGGCCCGGGGCAGGGAACGCGTTCCGGCGTTGCCACATCGACCCAGGTCTCGACGGTCAGGTTCAGCAACGCCAGAACGAGGATCGTCGGCGATCGTACAGGGATGCTCGCCGACGCCGTGGTGACAGTCGTCCGGGCGGCGAGGGGAGTGCGCAGTTTTGTGAGCCGGCTGAGCGCCCGCGTCGCGGCGGTGATCACGCCGTTGGGCTGGTGCATGCTCGCCGTCGTGCCCGGCGCGTCCGCCGCCGGATACGCGTTCGGCTGGGTCGAACTCGTCGCCGTAGCGTTCGCGGGTCTCATCCTTCTCGCCGTCGCGGGGCTCTACCTGATCGGACGGAGCGCGATCCGCGTCGAGCTGAGCGTCGCGCACGCCCACGTCGTCGTCGGGCAACAGGCCATGGGTATCGTGGTCGTGACGAACCCGACGAGGCGCCGTACCCTGGGCTCGCGCATGGAGATTCCGGTCGGCGAGGATGCCATCGGCTTCGCAGTGCCTGGTCTCTCCCAGGGTGCCCGATATCGGCACGAGTTCCCGATGCCCACCTCGAGGCGGGGCATCTTCCCCGTCGGTCCGGTGCGCTCGATCCGCGCCGACCCCGTTGGAATGGTGCGCCGAGTGCTGCTCTGGACGGGACAAAGTCAACTGATCGTCCATCCCCGTACCGTGCCGCTCCCGAGCGTCAGCACCGGACGTATCCGTGACCTCGAAGGAAGGCCGACCAGGGACCTGTCGAACAGTGACGTCGCGTTCCACGCGCTTCGCGAATACGTCGCCGGGGACGACCGGCGCTACATCCACTGGAAGAGCACGGCGAAGACCGGCACGCACATGGTCCGGCAGTTCGAGGAGACGAGGCGCAGCCGCCTCGTCGTCGCGCTCAGCCTCGCCGCCGAGCACTACGCCGACCCTGCCGAGTTCGAGATGGCCGTGAGCGCTGCGGCATCCCTCGGGCTGCGCGGGATCCGAGACGCACGCGACGTCGCGGTCGTCGTCGGCGGCACCACACCGGCGTTCGCCAGCAAGAGAGTGCTCGGCATCCGGCAACTCAATTCGCTCAGCAGGGGCCGGCTGCTGGACGACCTCGCCGGCGTCGAGATAGCCGAGTCGTCGCTTGCGATCCAGGACCTCGCCCGCGTCGCATCGGAAAAGGTCACCGACATTTCGGTCGCATATCTGGTCTGCGGATCTCGAAGCACGCCAAAGGACTTGCGGGCCGCATCGGTCCAGTTCCCGATAGGGGTCGAGGTCGTCGCCGTCGTGTGTGACCCGGACTCGGTACCCGGATACCGCTCGATCGCCGGCCTCAGCGTCCTGACCATCGGCTCCCTTGACGAACTGCAACGGTCCCTTGCCAGGGTGTCCGCGACGTGACTCCTCACAAACGGCCCTCTCCGGCCTTCATCGTCGCTTCCACCGCGATGCTGTGGCTGGCAACGGGAATCGCCGCGGTCGCCTTCTGGCCCGTCCACCAGAGCACGCAGTTCATCATCATGGTCGCCGTGACCACCGTCGTCGCCTCGCTCGTCGCCACCATCGGCTCCGTCTACCGCCTTCCGGGGCATGTCATCGTGCTCGCCGGACTACTCGTCTACGTCGTGCTCGGCGTTCCCCTCGCAGTGCCGGACCAGGCGCTGCACGGAATCATCCCAACGCTAGGGGGACTCGCCGACCTCGGGCTCGGCACGGCGCTCAGCTGGAAGCAGCTGCTCACCGTCACCCTTCCGGTAGGGGGTTACGAGGCCCTGCTCGTGCCCTCCTTCATCGTCGTGCTTGTCACGGTGCTGGTTGCGCAATCGATAGCCTTGCGCGCCCGGGTCGGCGAGTTTGCGGTGCTCGGACCGATCGTGCTCCTGCTCGCGGGCATCCTGCTGGGCTCCACCGCCGAGTTCTTCCCGCTCGCGGTGTCGCTCGGGCTCACCGTGGTGCTGCTCGCCTGGATGATCTCGTTCCGGTGGCACCGGCGAAGGGGGGCGAGAGTCAGCTCCGCCCGGCGGAGGGGAAACCCGACAGCAGGCATGCTCGACCACGCGGGAGGACTGCGCGCCGTGGTCACCGCGGGGCTGATCGTGGCGGTGGCGGCTGGCGGCGCCGTCGGTGCGACGGCACTCCTTCCGCCGACCGGTGAGCGCGAGGTGCTCCGGTCGGCCATCGAGAAATCCTTTGATCCCCGCAACTATCCGAGCCCGCTGAGCGGGTTCCGGCAGTACCTTCAGACGTCGAACGAGAACGCCACCCTGCTGAGCATCGACGGACTACCCGAGGGTGCCCGCATTCGCGTCGCCACCCTCGACAGCTACGACGGCATCGTCTACGCAGTCGGCGGTGACGAGGGCGGTGCCGGGTCGGGCTCGTTCAGCCTCGTGCCGGATCGGTACGATCAGTCGGCGGTAGCCGGTGACCATATCTCGCTCGACATCACGGTCGGCGCCTACTCCGGGGTCTGGCTCCCGACGGTCGGCAAGCTCGAAGGCGTTGAGTTCAGCGCCTCACGGGACCTTCGCGGGTCCTTCTACTACAACGACAACTCCGGCACCGCGGCGGTGCTGAAGGAGCTCGGCGCCGGCGACCGTTACCGGCTCACAGCAGTGCTCCCGTCGGTACCGGACGAAGAGGAGCTGGAATCGGTGACACCGGGAGACGCACCCCTTCCACCGTTCGAGGTCGTGCCGGACGAATTGTCCGTCGCGCTCGACAGGTACGTAGGAGGAACCGGGGGAGACGGGGCACGTCTCCAGGCTGCGATGTCCGGGCTGCGGGAGAACGGATACGTCAGCCATGGCGTGTCCGACGAGGAACCGGCGAGCCGCTCGGGACACTCGGCCGATCGAATCAACGAACTCGTGTCGAAGCCCCTGATGATCGGCGACGGGGAGCAATACGCGGTGGCCGCGGCGCTGATGGCGCGCGAACTCGGCTTTCCCGCACGGGTGGTCTTCGGGTTCGCTCCCGACGCGGAACCAGCGGGCACGACGGTCGTCACGGGGGCGGACGTCTCGGCATGGGTCGAGGTCGACACGGCGCAGTCGGGGTGGGTCGCGATCGACCCGACTCCCGCCGTCCGGGAGATCCCGGACCAGCAACCGGAGGAGCCCAGTCGGGTGGCCCGCCCGCAGTCGCCGGTGACACCACCGCTGGATCTCCCGGCCGTACCCGACGAGCAGCTGCCACCGGACGTCACACAGGATGAGGACGACGCCGTCGATCCCCTCCTCACCGTGCTTCTCGCCGTGCTGAGGATCGCCGGCTGGGCGGTGCTGGCTGCCGCGCTCGTCGCAGCACCGTTCGTGGCGATCATCGCCACGAAGATGTGGCGCCGAAGGTTGCGTCGCAGGTCAGGGTCGTCCCTCGACCGGATCAGCGGCGGCTGGCGAGAGTTCGAGGACGCGGTGCTCGACCACGGCTTTGACCCTCCGGCGTCGTGGACGAGATCCGAGTTCGCCAAGACGGTCGGTGGACCCGGACCGGCGGGGCTCGCCGCCGGGGCCGACCGCGCCGTGTTCGCCCCTACCCTGCCGGATGCCAGCGAAGCCGACAAGGTGTGGCGATCAGTGGACGAGTTGCGGCGCTCGCTCGACACGGGGCTCACTCGGCGGCAACGCATCGTGGCGCGCGTGTCGCTGCGGTCACTCCGCCGGGCCGTAGGCTCGTTCTCAGGATCGAGAGGGACAGGATGACGTGCGCGAATTGTGGTTCGGCGCTGCCGGACGGGGCATTCTTCTGCGGGGAGTGCGGGCGCGCCGTCTCTGCCGCGGCCCCTGCCAGGCCCTTTCTTGAGCAGACGATGCAGCCGACGCGAATAAGCGAGCCGGAGGCCCGCGACTCTTGGTGGACCTCCGATGTGCCATCGGTTGACGACGTCCCGGCGCCTCGCGGTGCCGAATCGCCTGAGGACGATCGGGAGACGTGCGGCGTGTGCGGCGCTGCCATGTCTGGCGCGGACATCTTCTGCGGTGAGTGCGGCAATGTCTCCCGAACGGTCAGCTCCGCATTCTCGAGCACGCGGGACACGGCCACCCTCAGGTCCGATCCGGCTACCGGCGCCGACCCCGAACCGATCGCGCTGGAACGCGCTCAAGGAGAACGGTTCATCCTCCAATTCAGCACCGGCGAGAGCGTGGCGGTGTTCGGCACCGGACTCATCGGGCGCAACCCGCTCGCGGAACCGGGGGAGTACTTCGATCAGGTCGTCCGCATGCTCGACCCGACCCGCTCCGTGTCGAAGACCCACCTGGAATTCGGGCAGGAGGTCGGTGCGTTCTGGGTGCGGGACCGCTATTCCGGCAACGGAACAGTGGTTCGGGAACCGGACCGCGCCCCGTTCCGCTGCGATCCAGGCAAGAGATACCTCCTCGCCCGCGGGTCACGTGTCGACGTGGGGGAGCAGTTCTTCGTCTTGAGTTGACGGGAGTCCGCTCCTTCCCAGTCGATAAGCGGCGCCCCGGACACCACCGATGCCCTTCAGTGCTGGCGGCGCGAAGCCGTTCGTGGTTGCCTCGGCAGGTGGATTTCCTTGGCGGCTTGGACACGTCGATCGAGCATCGGCCGACTGTCGTGCTTCCCAAGCTGCCGGCGGAGCCGCCTCCGCACTCGTTCCCGCTGGTCGCCACTGTCGCTCCCGTGCTGGGGTCTGTGCTCATCTGGGTGATCACCCAGTCGCCGTTCGCTCTTGTCTTCGCCTTCCTCGGTCCGCTGATCGCAGTCGCGAGTCTCTCCGACGCCGCCCTGCACGGTCGGCGGATGCGCAGGAAGGAGCACCGCCGCTTCGAATCGGAGGCGGCGATCGTGCTCGCCGAGATTGCCGACCGGCATGCAGAGGAGCGCGCCGCTCGCGACGCCGCGCACCCCGGAATCGGCGCCGTGCTGGCACACCGATCGCACGACATCGACGGGTGGAGCATGGATGGGCGACGGAAGCTGATGATCACGATCGGCCGCGGTGATGCGCGCAGCGCGCTCGAGGCCGACGGGCCAGGGAGCAGCGTATGCCCGCCGGATGTCCGTGTTCTGCTCGAGAAGGTGACGGATGCCGCACTGCGGCTCGAGAACGCGCCGATCGTCGTCGACGCCACCCTCGGCGTCGGCATCTGCGGGCCCGCTTCCGCCTGTCGGGCGGCCGCTCGGGCCTGCATCCTCCAGCTGGCGCGCATTGCGATGCCGGCCAGCACCGTGATTCACGCCAGCCGCGCACCGGCGTGGAACTGGCTCACGCATCTGCCGCACCGCATCGTGGTGGGCGGCGCAAACCCGGGCGACGGACCGGATCGCATCGAGTTCGTGCTGAGCCGTGGGGCGGATCAGCTACCCGTGCGGGTGCTGATCGCGGTCGCCAATCGGCCGGAGAACCTGCCCCGAAACTGCCGACTGGTCATCACCGCGGCGAACGGGACTACCGCGAGGCTTGCCGAGAGAGGCAGCGGCGAACCACCGCGGGAGGTGGAACTGGAGTGCGCGTCGATCGAGGAGGCGCTCGGCTTCGCCGCGGCGCTTCGCCGCCGGGCAGAATCGGACGGGCTGCTCCCCGAGGGCGACGCGATCCCACGACTTGTGACATTCGACTCGTTTGGCGAGGCACCCGCCTATGGAGCGGAGCCCGGGACGCTGCTCTGCGCGGTAGGGCACGGCGGGGAGGGCATCGCGATGGTGGATCTCGTCGCCGACGGACCTCACGCGGTGATCGGCGGCACGACAGGCACCGGCAAGAGCGAGCTGCTGATCAGCTGGGTGCTCGCGATGGCCGCGCGATACCCGCCATCCCGGGTGACATTCCTGCTCGTGGACTTCAAGGGAGGCGCATCATTCACGGCGCTGCAAGGACTGCCGCACAGCGTCGGACTCCTCACCGACCTTGATCCGGCGGCAGCGCAGCGCGCGCTCGAAAGTCTGCGCGCCGAACTGCAGTTCCGTGAGCGAACGCTCGTCGCGGCGGGAGCCAGGGCACTCGACGATCTGCAGGACCCGGCCACGCTGGCCCGACTCGTCATCGTGGTCGACGAGTTCGCCGCGCTGGCGAACGACTTTCCCGAGTTGCACGCGGTCTTCGCCGACCTCGCGTCGCGGGGACGTTCGCTCGGGATCCACCTCATCCTGTGCACCCAGCGACCGGCGGAGAGCCTGCGCGACTCTATCCTCGCCAACTGCACGCTGCGCATTTCGCTGCGGCTCAACAGTCGGGCGGACAGCACCGCTATCCTCGGCACCGCCGCCGCCGCCGAGCTACCCCGAAAGCCGAAGGGGCGCGCGCTTATGGTGCGCGCGGGCGAGAGACCATTCCTTGTGCAGGTGGCCATCGCCGGGAGGGACGATCCGGGGAGGGTCGCCCGGATCTGGGCCGATCATGGTCCGGTCCGTCGACCGTGGTGCGACCCGTTGCCACGGATGCTGCCGTGCGGCAACCTCGAGCCGGCGTCAACGGGCATCGCATTCGCGCGCGCGGATCTGCCAGGCGAACAGCGCCAGGAGACAGCCGTTTACGATCCGGCGCGGCAAGGGCACCTGTTCATCCAGGGAGCTCTCGGCGCCGGAAAGTCCACCGCGCTGACCGTGTTCGCGCGCTCGACCATCGCCAGGTGGGTTCCGGGCGACGTCGAGGGGGCGTGGGACGCCATCTCGGCGATGGCGGAATCGGTGACCACTGGCAGTCCCGAACCGCGCCTCCTGCTGATCGACGACGTCGACGCGCTCGTCTCCCGGTTCGGTCAGGACCATCAGCTCGAGTTCGTCGATCTGCTCGCTGTCGTGCTGAGGGAGGGGCCGCGATTTGGTGTCACGGCCGCGCTCGCCGCCACGCGCGTGGCGTCGGTGCTGCAGGGGTTGATCGCGCTCTGCGACGCGCGTCTCCTGCTGCGGATGCCGAACCGGCAGGATCATCTCATCGCAGGTGGGCGCGGCGACCAGTACGACGAGCATCTTCCACCCGGCGGCGCGCGGTGGCAGGGCCACCTGGTGCAGGTGGCCTACTGCCCGGCCGAGATGCCGCCCGGCCCACTCACCCCCGCCACGGCCGACTTCCCGCCGGGAGGAGCGACCGCAATCGTGAGCCGCCGCCCGAGCGAGAGGATGGCGGTTCTCGCCGGAGTGCCTGGCCTCCGCATCCTGCCGGTCTCCGGGCAGTTGAGTGGCCCGGCCGGCATCGAGGTGCTCCGTGGCGAGGCATCCGTGCACACGGTTCTGATGGGGGATCCGGATGCCTGGCAGTCAGCATGGTCACTCGCCGCCGCCGCGCTCGGCAGGGTGCCGACGCTCTTCGACGGTTGCAGCGTCGGCGAGTTCCGCGCGCTCACCCGGTCGCGGGCGATCCCGCCCGCGCTCTCCTCGACCACCAACAGCGTCTGGCTGCTCACTCCGCGCGGCGAACTCCGACGAGCGGTGTTCCCGAAACAGTAGCGGCGGGAAGCGTCAGCGAAGCACCTCCGTGAGCGGTCGATGCGGCATCTCGTGCGCGGCGGCGACCGGCTCTGAGATCACCTCGCCGGCGTGCGTGCTGAGTCCGGCGGCGAGGCAGGGATCAGCCGACAGCGCCTTCTTCCACCCGACGTTCGCCACCGCGCGCACGTACGGCATGGTGGCGTTCGTGAGAGCGAACGTGGAGGTGTTCGGCACCGCTCCCGGCATGTTCGCGACACAGTAGAACAGCGACCCGTGGACGGAGAATGTCGGGTCGGCGTGGGTAGTCGGGCGGGAGTCCTCGAAACAGCCGCCCTGATCGACGGCGATGTCGACGAGCACGCTCCCGGGTTTCATCCTCGAAACCAGCTCGTTGCTCACGAGCTTCGGGGCCCTCGCCCCCGGGACGAGCACGGACCCGATCACCATGTCCGCGGTGATCACGGCCCGCTCGATCTCGAAACCGTTCGACGCGACGGTGCGCACCCGTCCCGCGTACAGCGCGTCGAGTTCCCTCAGCCGTTGCAGGTTGGTGTCGAGCACAATGACCTCCGCGCCGAGGCCCACGGCGACCGCGACGGCGCTCGTCCCCGCGACGCCACCTCCGAGCACCACAATGCGCGCCGGGTAGGTGCCAGGCACGCCGGGCACCAGGAGGCCGGGACCGCCGTTCGGCTTGAGCATCGCGTTCGCACCGACGATCGGCGCGAGGCGACCCGCTACCTCGCTCATCGGCGCGAGCAGCGGCAGCGCACGGGACGGAAGCTGAACCGTCTCGTAGGCGATCGCGGTCACCCGGCGATCGAGGAGTTCGCGGGTGAGCCGCGGTTCCGCAGCGAGGTGCAGGTAGGCGAAGATCAACAGGTCCTCGCGGAGTTGACGATACTCGCTCGCCACCGGCTCCTTCACCTTCACCAGTAGCTCGGCCAGAGCCCAGGTGGAGTCAGCATCCGGTGTGATCACGGCACCGGCGGCGACGTACTCCTCGTCCGTGATCGAGGACCCGATGCCGGCGCCCGTTTCGACGAACACCTCGTGGCCGTGCGCGACAAGGTCGTGCACGCCCGCCGGAGTGATCGCAACGCGAAACTCGTTGTTCTTGACCTCTGCGGGTACGGCGACCTTCATGGCTCTCCTGCCTCGGACTGCATCGGGCGGACAGCACCGTCCGCCCTCGACACAGCGTACAGACGCGATCCGAAGGATTCCGCACCAGTTTCGGACAATAGATGCTGATTTCGTAAATTGTGCGTATCGATGTGGGCGATCTGCCCCATTTGCCGTACGATTCCGCTTCATCCTGTGCCAGTATCAGTCAACGCGAAGCGATGACGACTCGCGCGTCGACGTGAAGGAGTGGGTTACCCATGAACAGACCGTTCCCGACGGATCCCGTGATCCGGCAACTGATCGTGCAGGCCAAGCGCGCCCAGTTCTCGCGCCGGAGCGTGATGAGCGGCGCCGGATTGGGAGCCGCCGCGTTGACGCTCGTCGCGTGCGCATCGGGGGAGACCGAGGCACCGTCACCGGCGAAGGACAACTCCGCGAGCGACAAGACGCTCAACTGGGCGAACTGGGCCGCCTATATCGACGAGGACGACAACGGCGACTATCCAACGCTGCTGGCGTTCGAGGAGCAGACCGGCATCAAGGTCAACTACGACGTCGCCGTCGACGACAACAACACCTACTACGGCAAGGTCAAGGACCAGCTCGCGCTCGGTCAGGACATCGGTGCCGATCTCGTCTGCCTCACCGACTGGATGGTGAACCGCCTCATCCGGTTCGGATACGTTCAGGAACTCGACCTTGCCAGCATCCCCAACTCGAAAAACCTCACCACGTCACTGCAGAATCCCGACTTCGACCCCGGACGAAAGTACTCGTTGCCCTGGCAGGGGGGGTTCGCCGGCATCTGCTGGAACAAGGAGAAGGTGCCCGGCGGGCTCACGTCGGTGTCCGACCTGTGGGACCCGTCCCTCAAGGGCCGCGTCGGCGTGCTGTCGGAGATGCGCGACACCATCGGTCTGATCATGCTCGAGAACGGTGTCGACATCAGCGCCGATTGGACTGCGGACGACTTCAACGCTGCGATCGACGTGTTCACCAAGCAGGTGGACGACGGACAGATCCGAAACATCAAGGGCAACTCCTACCTGGAGGACCTCAAGAGCGAGGACACCCTCGCCGCGATCTGCTGGTCGGGCGACATCACGGTCATCAACGCGGAGGCGGGGGACAAGTGGGAGTTCGCGATCCCGACGAACGGCGCGACGCTCTGGAACGACAACTTCGTCATCCCCATCGGTTCGGCGCGCAAGTCAAACGCCGAAGAGCTGATCAACTACTACTACCAGCCGGAAGTTGCGGCGGAGGTCGCAGCCTGGGTGAACTACATCACTCCGGTTGACGGCGCGAAGGACGCGGCGATGGCGATCGACCCTGAGCTCGCCGAAAATCAGCTCATCTTCCCCAACGAGGAGACGCTGTCGAACGCCTTCATCTTCCGGGGACTCGACGGGCAGGAAGAGAGCGAATACAACGCAGCGTTCCAGGCCGTCCTGCTGGGATCTTGATGGGGCAGGGTTTCGCCGAGTCCGGCGCCGACCTCGAACTCGTGGGAATCCGGAAACGGTTTCCGGGCTTCACCGCGATCGAGGACCTGAACCTGTCGATCCCCGCCGGCTCGTTCTTCGCACTTCTCGGACCTTCCGGATGCGGCAAGACCACGACGCTGCGACTGGTCGCCGGCCTCGAGGAGGTCACGGAAGGGCGGATCCTGATCGGCGGCAAGGACGTCACCGCTACCAAACCGTACCAACGTCCCGTGAACACCGTCTTCCAGAGCTACGCTCTGTTCCCTCATATGAGTGTGCTCGAGAACGTCGCCTTCGGTCTGCGCAGACGGAGGATCGCCGACGCGACGGGCAAGGCGCATGAAGCGCTGCGGTTGGTCGAGCTGGATCACCTCGCCGCCCGCAAGCCGGCCCAACTGTCCGGCGGTCAGCAGCAACGGGTGGCGCTCGCGAGGGCCATCGTCAACCGCCCGGCGCTGTTGCTCCTCGATGAACCGCTCGGCGCACTCGACCTCAAGCTGAGGCGCCAGATGCAGCTCGAACTCAAGGCGGTGCAGGAAGAGGTCGGTCTCACCTTCCTGCATGTCACTCACGATCAGGAGGAGGCCATGACGATGGCCGACACCGTCGCCGTCATGAACAAAGGGCGGATCGAGCAGCTCGGTGCGCCATCCGTTCTCTATGAACTCCCGCGCACCGTGTTCGTCGCCAACTTCCTCGGCCAGTCGAACCTGCTCAGCGGGCCCGTAATCGGCACGACCGCCGACAGCATCTCGGTCGATGTAGAAGGCACCAGGATCGTCGTACCCCGGTCGCGCGCCCACCGGCACCGTGGCAACGTCACCGTCGGGGTTCGGCCGGAGAAGCTCGTGCTCGGCTTCGGCCCGCCGGAGGAATCGGCTGCCAGTAACATTCTGGGGCCGGGACGCGTCATCGACGTCTCATTCAGCGGGGTCAGCACACAATACCTCGTCGCGATTGCCGGCGTCGGCACCATCGTCGTCTTCGCGCAGAACATCGGAACCGGACCGGTCGCGAGTGTGGGTGTTGAGGTGTGGGTGTCCTGGCGCGTCGAGCACGGATTCGGGCTCGAGGACGAGGATGCCCCCGCGCCGAAGTTTCCGTCGGACACCGACACCGCGACGATCGCCGTGCAGAAGAAGCGGGCGCTCATGTCGGAGTTCGGGGACTCCTAGCCGTGGCCTTCACCGCATTCTCCACCGGTACCGCAACAGAGCAGGGGCCGCGCAAATCAAGCAGGATAGCGCTGCTGCTGCTCCTACCGGGCGTCCTCTACCTGATGCTCTTCTTTCTCGTTCCGCTCGTGTCCCTCGTGATCACCTCGCTGCAGGCGCCTCTCGAGCTCGGGGACATCGGTCAGTACCAGGCCGCGTTCCGGTGGGAGAACTACGCGACGGTCATCGGGCAGTACGGTGAACAGATCCTGCGGTCCTTCCTCTATGCGCTCCTCGCCACGATCTTCGCCCTACTGTTCAGCTATCCGCTCGCGTATTTCATCGGGGTCAAAGCCCGCCCGTGGCCGCTGCTGCAGAACCTCATGCTCGTGCTCGTCATCGCTCCGTTCTTCATCAGCTTTCTGCTGCGCACCCTCGCCTGGAAGCAGATCCTGTCTGACGAGTCGCCCATCGTCACGGGACTGAAGGCGCTCTCGCTGCTCGCTCCGGACGCCTACATCACCGGAACGCCCATCGCGGTCGTGTTCGGGCTCACCTACAACTTCATCCCGTTCATGACTCTGCCCCTCTACGCCGCGCTCGAGCGCCTCGACACCCGCTACCTCGAGGCGGGAAGCGACCTGTACGCAAAACCGTTCACGACCTTCCGCACCGTCACCCTTGCGCTGTCCATGCCCGGCATCGTTTCGGGCGTGCTGTTGACCTTCATCCCCGCCGCCGGTGACTACGTGAACGCGAGCAGGCAATTCCTAGGCGGCTCTGGCACGGCGATGATGGGCAACGTGATCGAGAGCAACTTCCTGGTCTCTCTGAACTACCCGGCCGCCGCGTCTCTCTCGATCATCCTGATGGCCGCGATCCTTGTGCTCGTCACCGCCTACGTGCGGCGAAGCGGAACGGAGGACCTGCTGTGACGCTTCAGGAAGGTGCGGTGCTGGCGGGTGCCGTGACGAATCCACCCGGCAGGGCGCACCGGAGGCGCAGCGGCTTCCGGCTCGGCAAATGGCTCCTGCCGGTCTACGCCGCGCTCGCCCTGCTGTTCCTGCTCGTGCCCATCGCCTACACCTTCGTGTTCTCCTTCAACGACTCCATCCGCTCGAATATCTCCTGGCGAGGCTTCACGCTTGACAACTGGCTGGCCATCTGCGCTGCGCAGGAGGTCTGCGAGTCGTTCGGCAACAGCATCTTGATCGCCGTCGCCGCGACGTTGATCGCGACGACTCTCGGCACAATGATCGCGATCGCGCTCGTGCGGTACCGGTTCAAGTTCCGTTCCCAGGTCAGCCTGCTCCTGTTCCTTCCCATGGCCACCCCTGAGGTGGTGCTCGGGGCAGGCCTGGCCGCGGAGTTCCTCGCCGCGGGAGTGCAGAAGGGAATTGGCACGGTCATCATCGCGCACACCATGTTCTGCATCAGCTTCGTGGTCGTGACCGTCAAGGCGCGGGTGGCGAGCCTCGACCCAGCCCTCGAGGAGGCTGGGCGCGACCTGTACGGTTCCCCGGCCCAGGTGTTCTGGCGGATCACCTTCCCACTGCTGCTGCCCGGCATCGTCGCCGCGGCGCTGTTGTCGTTCGCGCTCAGCTTCGACGACTTCATCATCACCAACTTCAACTCCGGAGCCGCGACGACGTTCCCCAAGTTCATCTACGTCGCAGCGGCGAGGGGGATCCCGGCCGAGGCGAACGTGGTCGCCTCCGCCGTGTTCATCTTCGCGATCGCGCTAGTCGTGGTCTCCCAGGTGAGCGCCGCCGCCCGGCAGCGACGCCTCGCGAAGGGCACGTAATGGTCCGGCCGGAAGTGCACTACGACGACCGAGATCGGCTGAAACGGCTGTGGCAGGTCGAGCTTGACCTGTTCCGTTCCGGGCGCCCCGAGTCGGAACGGCTCTGGCGCGAGGCGACTCCGCACCTGGCCGACGGCGTGCCGATGCTCTGGATGGCGAAGTGGCCGGGTCCGTGGCCGGTGTACGTGGTCGAGGCCGCCGGAGCGCACTTCTCCTGCGTCGACGGCATCGACCACGTCGACCTGTGCCTGGGCGACACCGGTGCGATGTGCGGGCATGCGCCGCCGGCATCCGTCGCCGCGATAGGGGCGCAACTGGCCAGGGGGTCCACGTTCATGCTGCCTACCGCGGACGCCGCGGTCGCGGCCTCGCTGCTGGCCGACAGGTTCGGGGTGCCGAGTTGGCAGTTCTCGCTCTCGGCAACAGACGCCAACCGCAGCCTGATTCGATTCGCTCGGCAGGTGACCGGGCGGCGAAGGATCCTCGTGCACGACTACAGCTATCACGGCACCGTAGACGAGGCCTACGCGACCCTCGATGAGCAGGGGAACGTCGTGTCCCGCCGAGGTAACATCGGGCCGCCGGTGCCCCTCGCCCAGACGACCGCTGTCGTGCCGTTCAACGATGTCGCGGCTCTCGAATCCGCGCTCGCCGTGGGCGACATCGCCGCGGTTCTGATGGAACCGGCCCTCACGAACATCGGAATCGTGTTGCCCGAGCCCGGCTACCACGAGGCGGTGCGGCGCCTGTGCACCCGGTACGGTGCCGTCCTCATCATCGACGAGACCCATACGATCAGCGCAGGGCCAGGCGGCATGATCGGCACTCTCGGGCTGCAGCCGGATGGCGTGGTCGTCGGCAAGAGCATCGGTGGCGGCATCCCGGCCGGCGCCTACGGGATGACGGCCGAGTTCGCCGCGAGGGTGCGGGAGGGCCTCGCACTCGAAGACATCGACGTCGGGGGAGTCGGCGGGACCCTGGCCGGCAACGCCGTGTCGCTCGCGGGCATCCGCGCCACCCTAGGCGAAGTGCTCACCGCCGACGCGTTCGAGAACATGATCGACCGATGCGCCGAGTGGACGGCGGGCGTTCAGGCGGCGATCGACGAGTTCGACGTTCCGTGGCAGGTGACGCAGCTCGGCGCCCGGGCGGAGTACAGCTTCAGGGCGACCGCGCCTCGCACCGGCACTGAGGCCGCGGCCGCCGACGACTTCGAGTTGCAGCAGTATCTGCACCTGCATGCGCTCAACCGAGGGATTCTCATCACACCGTTCCACAACATGGCCCTCATGTGCCCGGTGACGCGCACGGAGGACGTCGCGCGGCACACGGTCGCGTTCCGCGAGGCGGTAGCGAGCCTCTACGCCTGAACGCCCTGGCCGGTCTCCGGGAACCGGACGAGGGCGGATGCCCGTATCGCCCCGACGGGAACGCCGGCGCCGAGCACACGGTCAGTGGTGTCCGCAATCACCGAATCCGCGGCGGTCCGATCGACGGCGCCCACCGACACGAGCAGCTCGAGGCCGATCATCGTCGTCGCCCGCGGGCTGCCGTCGAGTACCTTGAGCGCTACGGCGGTGCCGTCCGCGGCGCCCAGCACGAGCACGCCCTCTGCGCCGCCCTTGGCGAGGATCCCGAGCCGCTCGATCACCACGGTGTTGGCCCGCCCCGGGCCCTCGATCGCCCACGGGTGTGCGAGGATCGCGGCGGACAGCGCCACCGAGTGCTCATCGCCGCCGTTGAGCGCGGCGCCGCTGACCCGGCCAACGGCGCGGGAGAGGGCGCTCAGGCTCGTCGCGAACACAGGAGCGCCGCATCCATCGATGCCGACCGTGCCGACCGATTCAACACAGAATTCCTCGATCGTGGACCGGACGAGTTGCTGCAACGGATGAGCCGGCGACAGATAGTCCCGCATCGACCAGCCGTTGTGAGCGCAGGCGAGCAGGAACGACGCGTGCTTTCCGGAACAGTTCATCGTGACGCGACGCTTGCCCTGACCCGCGACGCTCGCCGCGACGGCCGCGTCGCGGTCGAGCGGCCAGTCGTGCGGGCACTGCAGATCGTCCTCGCCCGCCCCGGCGCGAGCCAGGATGTCGCGCACGACGCGCACGTGCGCCTGGCTGCCGACATGGCTCGCCGTGGCGAGCACCGCCTCCTCCCCGGCGAGGCGAACGCCGGACCGCATGACCGTGATCGCTTGAAAGAGCTTGAGCGATGACCGCCCGTACACCTCCGCGTCGCCGTCGCCGAGCCGCCGAAGCACCGAACCGTCCGGTGCCGTCACGACCGCCGCGCCGAGGTGCCGTGACTCGATCAAGCCGGCGCGCTCGAGCACGGCGAGCTCGACGACGCCGTCCAGTCCGAGGGGATGGCGTACGAGCGGCGGATTCACAGGGCCCCGAACGCGTCATCGAGCACGCCGACGGCCTCGCCGAGCAGCTCGTCGGAGATTGCGAGGCTCGGCAGGAAACGGAGCACGTTTCCGTAGGTGCCCGCGGTCAGGATGATAACGCCGTGCTGTGCGGCGAACGCGGCGATCGACGAGACGGCCGCCGGGTTCGGCTCGTGCGTGCCCGGCTGCACGAGCTCGATCGCGAGCATTGCACCGATGCCGCGCACGTCGCCGATGACGGCGTATTTCTGCTGCAGCGCGAGGAGAGCCGGCTTGAGGATGCCCTCTATCCGCCGCCCCTCCCGCAACAGGTCGTGGCGTTCGATCTCGTCGAACACCGCTACCGCCGCGGCGGCCGAGACGGGGTTGCCGCCGAAAGTTCCGCCGAGACCACCGGCGTGAGAGGAGTCCATGATCTCCGCGCGCCCGGTGACCCCGGCGATCGGCAAACCACCCGCGATTCCCTTCGCGCTCAACACCATGTCGGGAACGAGCCCGAAGTGCTCGCTCGCGAACCAGGCCCCCGTGCGCGCCATTCCACTCTGGATCTCGTCGGCGATGAAGACGATCCCGTTCTCTGTGCACCACTCCTGCAGTGCAGGCAGGAACCCGTCGGCGGGCACCACGAAACCGCCCTCGCCCTGGATCGGCTCCACAACGAGGCAGGCGAGATCAGATGCCCCGACCTTCTTTTCGAGGTAGCTGATCGTTCGTGCGGCGGCATCCGTTCCGCTCAGCCCGTCGTGGAACGGGTACGAATTGGGTGCGTGATGCACGTCGGGAGCGAACGGCCCGAAACCGGCCTTGTACGGCATCGCCTTGAATGTCATCGCCATAGTCAGGTTCGTGCGCCCGTGGTAGGCGTGGTCCAGCACCGCGACCCCGGTTCGGCCGGTGTGTTTGCGGGCGATCTTCACCGCGTTCTCGACCGCTTCCGCCCCCGAATTGATCAGCACCGTCTTCTTCGGGTGGTTGCCAGGCGTGTGCTCGGCGAGCAGTTCGGCGACGCGCACATAGCTCTCGTACGCGGTGATGGTGAACATCGCGTGGGTGAAGTCGTTCAGTTGCGCGGTCGCCGCGGCGACGACGGCCTCGTTCGTGTGCCCGATCGTCATGACGCCGATTCCGGAGCCCAGATCGATGAATTGATTGCCGTCGACGTCGACGACGATCGCGCCGTGCGCCCTGGCCAGGAACACGGGAAGCGCCGATCCGACTCCGGATGCGACGGCCGCCAGTCGCCTCGCCTGCAGTTCGACCGATCGCGGCCCGGGAATGGCGGTGACGACGCGGCGTTCCTGGGGCACGGGCACGACCGACGGGCTGAGCATGTCTGGGGTGGAAGGTGGCATAGTGAAGCCGAGCTTAGTAGCGAACGGGAAGGGCTCCTATGAATCTCGAGCACAACTACTCCGTTTCCCTCGAATGGCTGGGAAACCGAGGAACGGGCACGAGCGGCTACCGCGACTACGGTCGCGAGCACGCGATCAGCGGTGAGGGCAAGCCTCCCATCAGCGGCTCGAGCGATCGAGTGTTCCACGGGAACGCCGACCGGTGGAACCCCGAGGAGTTGCTGCTGTCGGCGCTCAGCCAATGCCACCTGCTCAGCTACCTGCACGTAGCCTCCAGCCACGGCATCATCGTCACCTCCTACACCGACAATCCGGTCGGCACGATGAAGCAGAGCACCGACGGCGGAGGACGCTTCGTCTCGGTGACCCTGCGCCCCGTCGTGACCGTCGCGGATGACGCCATGGTGGATGCCGCGCACCACCTGCACGCGGAGGCGAGTACGAAGTGCTTCATCGCCGCTTCCGTCAACTTCCCCGTGCACTACGAGTCGAGCACGATCGTCGCGGAGTCGTGACGCGCTCGAGAGGGTAGCCTCGGTCGGGTGGCCGCTCAGGTTCCGTCGATCTACGCGGGGGACACTGACGGTGTCTTTCCGTCGGTTCGGCGACTCGATAGAGTCCCTCCACCTCCTCGGGATCTCCCATCTCCACTCAGAAAGCAGTGCCGTGCCCAAGAAACTACTGTCCTCGCTCGCGATCGCGGCAGTCGCGCTGTCCCTCGTCGCCTGTAGCGGATCGGGCGAACCGGCGAAGCCGGATTGCGAGGCGACCGCGTCCGGAGCGAACTCGTCGAAGGTCGAGGTCAGCGGCAAGGCCGACGAGGCGCCTACCGTGGAGTTCCCCACCCCGCTGACGGCCAGCGCAACCGAGCGCTCAGTCATCACCGACGGTTCGGGCGACATCGCAGTGGAGGGCAGTGCCGTCACGCTCGATATCGCCGCCTACAACGCCACCTCCGGCGAGGAGATCACGGCGCTGACAGCGGAGGGCGCCGAACTCGTACTGGAGGATCCGTTGCTGCCCGGAATCCTCAACGCGGTGCTCTGCTCCCCGGCCGACGCCCGCGTCGCGGCGGTCGTGCCCCCCGCTGAGGCGTTCGGCGAAGCCGGACAGGAACAGCTCGGGCTCGCGGCATCCGATTCCGTCGTCTTCGTCATCGACGTCGTCAAGGTCGCTGAGCCGGTCAAGGCACTTCCGCGCGCCGACGGTGAGGACCAGCCGGCCGAGGAGGGCTTCCCCACGGTCGAACTCGCTGAGGACGGCGCGCCGACCATCACCATCCCCGCCACGGACCCGCCGAGCGAACTCCGGATCTCCGTGCTCAAGCAGGGCGACGGGGCGGAGGTCGCCGAGGGCGACACCGTCACCGTGCACTACACCGGCGTGGACTGGGCGACCGGCGAGGTCTTCGACTCGAGCTGGACCCGCGGCGAGCCGGCGCCGTTCGGAACCGACCAGGTCATTCCCGGCTTCGGCAAAGCACTCGTCGGTCAAAAGGTCGGCTCCCAGGTCATCGCGGTGATCCCGCCAGCGGAAGGCTACGGCGACACGCCGCCGGAGGGGTCCACGATCACTCCGACGAGCACACTCGTCTTCGTCGCCGACATTCTCGCCACCCAGTAGGCCGAACCTGCGCGGGCGCGCTCGATGGCAGGATAGGGCCATGCGTCGCGTCACCATCCTGGGGTCCACCGGTTCGATCGGCTCGCAGGCGCTCGACGTCATTCGGGCGAACCCCGACCGGTTTCGCGTAGTCGGCCTCGGGGCCGGCAGCGATCGGGAGACCTTGGTCGCTCAGGCTGCCGAATTCGGCGTCGCCGACATGGCACTCGGCGCTGTCGAGGCCGAGCAGCTCGTGCGTTCGGTGGACGCGGATGTCGTGCTCAACGGGATCACCGGATCCATCGGGCTCGGTCCCACCCTCGCGGTCCTCGAGACGACCGCCACGCTGGCGCTCGCCAACAAGGAGAGCCTCATCGTCGGAGGCACCCTCGTGAAGGACCGCGCACGGCCCGGGCAAATCGTGCCCGTCGACTCCGAGCACTCCGCGATCGCGCAGGCGCTGCGCGCGGGAACGGCGGCCGAGGTGCGGCGACTGGTGCTGACGGCATCCGGCGGACCATTCCGAGGACGCCGTCGCGACTCCCTCCGCGACGTCACCCCGGAGCAGGCGCTCGCGCATCCGACGTGGGACATGGGACTCGTGGTCACCACCAACTCGGCGACCCTCGTGAACAAGGGCCTCGAGGTGATCGAGGCGCACCTGCTTTTCGACGTGCCATACGACCGCATTGACGTGACGGTGCATCCGCAGTCGATCGTGCACTCGATGGTCGAGTTCGTCGACGGCTCGACGATCGCCCAGGCGTCACCTCCTGACATGCGGCTACCTATCTCGCTCGGGCTCGACTGGCCGGACCGCGTGCCCGGTGTCGGCGACCCGCTGGACTGGACGACAGCGAGCAACTGGGAGTTCGCCCCACTCGACGAAGACGCGTTTCCCGCTGTGCTACTCGCGAAGAGCGTCGGACGCGCAGGTGGCACCTACCCGGCGGTGTTCAATGCCGCGAACGAGCAGGCGGTGCTCGCCTTCCATGCGGGACGGATCGGCTTCCTCGACATCCTCGACACCGTCACCGCGGTCGTCGACTCCCATCAGGAAGACGGCGGGTTGAGCCTGGGGGGACTGCTCGAGGCTGAGAAATCCGCTCGGCGCGAGGCGGACCGCCGGATCGCGACGCGGGGCTAGGACCGTTCGGCCGTCATTTGCGTTAGCGGTCAGAAGTCAGTCGTTCTCGGACCCGCCCCTGTCCCTGCCGGGGATCTCGTCATCCTCTTTGTCTTTCTTCTCGTTCTGCTTGCGTTCCTCTTCGGCAATCCGCTCTTCTTCGGCGATCCGCGCCTCCTCCGCCTTCCGCGCCTCTTCCGCGGCTCGTGCCTGTTCGGCGGCTTGCTCCGCCGCGAGGCGTGCCTCCTCGGCCAGGCGTGCCTCCTCGGCTTGCTGGGCCGCGAGCTCGTCGGCGACGCGCTTCGCTTCAATCGCCGCATCGATGTCGTTCTGCACGAGATCGAGGGCGGCGATGATGCTCTGGTGGCGTTCCGCGCTCAGCTCATCGCGAGCGAAAGCATCGGCGGCCGATGCTCGCAATTCATCGATACGAACTTTCGCGGTCGGATAGTCGGACTGCGCCGCCGCCTCGGACACGGCAAGCACTCTCTGTTGCAGGTCCTCCGCGGTGGTGACCGGGTAGTTGTCGGTCCCGGCGCAGCCGGCGAGCAGCACCGTGAGTGCCAGGACCAGCGCGACACGTCTCATTTCTCGACGCTCCTCTGCAGTTGTTCAAGATGACTGCCCAGGTCGCCCTCGACGACGGGATAGTTCACTGCCGGGAGCTCGTCGGACGTGCCGGGGTTGAGCGAGGAGAAGACCCATGCTGCCGCGCCGACGAGCAGCAGAGCGACGATGGCGACGACCACCCAGGGGGTGGCGGCGCGTTTGCGTGCCGACGTCGTTCGCTCTCTGGGTGCCTCCGCCTCGGGGGCCCACCGCCCTGGTGCCGTGGTTGCACCAGCTGCCGCGAATGCCGCCGTCGCCTCGGCAGGCGCCGCCGAGGAGCGGTGGGAGGGCAGTGGGCCGGCTGCTGCCGAATCGACTCTCAGCACCTCCGTCGCTTGCGTTTGCGCAGCGGCGGGTGCAGCCATCGCCCTGTAGGGCATGGTGACGTCGAGCGAATGCGCCTCGGAGAGCGACAACGCGAGAGTGCGGAGTTCCGTGCTGAGTTCCCGTGCTGTCGCCCGATCCCTCGGCTCTCGCCGCGTCATCCGCTCCAGGACATCGCACCATGCCGGGCCAAGCGTCGTGGGGATCTCCGGGTCGCGCGAGAGCCGTGCGGTGACCGATTCGAGCGCGGTGCCCTCGAACGCACGGGTTCCCGTGAGGCATTCGAGCAGCACGAGGCCGAACGAATAGACGTCGCTCGCCGGTCCGATCGCACCTCCGAGGGCTTGTTCTGGGCTGAGATAGCCGGCGGTGCCCAGGAGCGAGCCCGTCGATGTCAGGCGAGTGCCGTCGACGAGGCGGGCAATTCCGAAGTCCGCGAGTTTCGCGTGCGGCCCTGAGTTTCCCGACGAGCGCACCGGCACGAGCAGGTTTCCCGGCTTCATGTCGCGGTGCACGATGCCGCGCTCGTGAATGTAGGCAAGCGCATCCGCGATGTCGGCACCGATGAGCGCGGTTAGCTGTTCATCGACCCGGCCGGCGCTCAGCTCCGTGCGAAGGTCGTGACCCTCGACATACTCGAGCACGAGCGAGATTCTGCCGCTTTCCTCGGCAACGGCGTCGAAGAGCGTCACGAGGGTCGAATGGTTCAGGCTCGCGATGAGCTGGATCTCTTCGTGCTGGCGACGCAGGTCATCGGCGTCTGCGAGGTCGGGCCGGAACACCTTGAGGGCGACCGTCCTGCCGAGGAAGGTGTCGGCGGCTCTGTACACGGTCGACATTCCGCCTCGACCAATCACGGCCTCGATTTGGTAGCGATCCGCGAGGGTGCCGCCGATGCGGTCGTCGGACGCGGTCGCGTCCCCGATCTCTGTCGTCATGATCATCAATGGTAACCACGGCGGCTCGCGCTGGCCCACACCACGATTCAGCCGATACCGAGCGTCTCGGCGTTAGTGTTGGCGCGTGGAAACCGTGCTGTTGTACCTGCTGGGCATCCTGATCACGGTTGTCGGGCTCGCGGTGTCGATCGCGCTGCACGAACTCGGGCATTTCGTACCCGCGAGACTCTTCGGCGTGCGGGTCCGCCAGTTCATGGTCGGCTTCGGTCCCACCCTCTTCTCACGCAAACGAGGCGAGACGGAGTACGGGATCAAGGCGATCCCGCTCGGGGGCTACATTTCCATGGCCGGAATGTATCCGCCGGCGGCGCCGGGCGGGAAGGCCCGCAATGCGAGCACAGGGTTTTTTCAGAGCCTGGTGCAGGATGCTCGCACCTCGAGTGCAGACACGATCGCCGATGGGGAGGAGAGTCGCACCTTCTATCGTCTTCCGATCTGGAAACGGGTCACCATCATGCTCGGCGGCCCGTTCATGAATCTCCTGATCGCCGTCGTGCTCTACGCCGTCGTACTGATGGGGTTCGGGATCGCGCAGCAGAGCACCACGATCGGAAGCGTCTCCGAGTGCGTGCTGCCCGCGACGAGCGAGCGGCAGGAGTGCATGAGCGGCGACCCGGAGGCGCCGGGTGCCGCCGCGGGCATTGTGCCGGGCGACACCCTGGTGAGCATCGATGGCGCCCCCATCACCAGCTGGGCGCAGGCGACGGAGATCATTCGCGGGTCGCCGGGGGAGACGCTCAGCATCGTCGTCGAGCGGGACGGCACGGAACGGGAGTTGATGGCGACCCCGAGCCTTACGGAGCGCTACGTTCTCGATGACACCAACACAATCACCGAGGGCGCGGACGGCGACCCCGTGACCGAAGAGGTCGGCTTCTTCGGGATCGGCGCCGCCGTCGAGGTCGTGCAGCAGCCGGCCGCAGCCGTGCTCCCCGCGGTCGGCGACAACATCACGCGTGTCACCACCCTCATCCTGCACCTTCCCGACCGCCTCATCGACGTCGCCAATGCCGCGTTCGGCCCGGCGGAACGCGACCCGAACGGGCCGATCAGTGTGGTCGGCGTCGGCCGGGTGGCCGGCGAGATCGCCAGCATCAACACCATTCCTGTCGCGGATCGCGCGTCCGCCTTGATCGGGATCCTCGCCTCACTGAACGTCGCGCTGTTCGTCTTCAACCTCGTGCCGCTGCTACCCCTCGACGGCGGCCACGTCGCCGGCGCACTGTTCGAGGGCATCCGCAGATTCTTCGCTAAGCTGTTCGGCCGCAGAGATCCTGGGCCCGTCGACACCGCGAAGCTCATTCCGCTGACGCTCGCGGTCGTGGCGATCCTCGGCGCGATGAGTGCGCTCCTGATCTACGCGGACATCGTGAAGCCCGTCAGCCTGTTCTAGAGCGGCCTCCGTTGTAGCGGCCCTGTCGCCACCGCGACCGTCCCCTATCCGGCCACCCATTGACTCGTCGGCGGATCGGTTCACCCTGCCGAAGCACCCGTAAGTCCGGCGTGAACTGGGTGGTGGAGGGTGGCAGCGGCTTCGATGTCGCGATCAGCGAGGGCGCGTAAACTGACTTCGTGCCTGCAGTCAACCTGGGAATGCCCAAAGCCCCCGCCGTTCTCACCCCCCGTCGCAAGAGTCGTCAGATCTCCGTCGGAAAGGTCCAGGTTGGCGGCGACGCGCAGGTGAGCGTTCAGTCGATGACCACCACCCAGACCACCAACATCAACGCCACGCTGCAGCAGATCGCCGAGCTGACGGCTACCGGCTGCGACATCGTGCGCGTCGCCGTTCCGCATCAGGATGACGCCGACGTGCTGCACATCATCGCGGCGAAGAGCCAGATCCCTGTGATCGCCGACATTCACTTTCAGCCGCGTTACGTATTCACCGCGATCGACGCCGGCGTCGGCGCCGTGCGGGTGAACCCCGGGAACATTCGCAAGTTCGACGACCAGGTTGGCGCGATCGCCGCGGCGGCGAAGGCGGCGAACGTGTCCATCCGGATCGGAGTCAACGCCGGGTCGCTCGAACCGCGCCTCTTGCAGAAGTACGGCAAGGCAACCCCGGAGGCGCTCGTTGAGAGCGCGGTGTGGGAGGCGAGCCTGTTTGAGGAGCACGACTTCCACGACTTCAAGATTTCGGTCAAGCACAACGACCCCGTCACGATGATCCGCGCCTACCGCCTCCTCGCCGAGCAGGGTGACTGGCCGTTGCACCTGGGCGTCACCGAGGCCGGGCCCGAGTTCCAGGGGACCATCAAGTCGGCCACAGCGTTCGGCGTGCTGCTTTCCGAGGGCATCGGCGACACGATCCGGGTGTCGCTCTCCGCGCCGCCCGCACTCGAGGTCAAGGTCGGCCTGCAGATCCTCCAGTCGCTGGGACTGCGCGAGCGCAAGCTCGAAATCGTGTCCTGCCCCAGCTGCGGTCGTGCCCAGGTGGATGTCTACAAGCTCGCGAACGACGTGACCGACGGGCTCGAGGGAATGACCGTCCCGCTCCGCGTCGCCGTGATGGGCTGCGTCGTGAACGGACCGGGCGAGGCGCGTGAGGCCGACCTCGGTGTGGCGTCCGGGAACGGCAGAGGGCAGATCTTCGTCAAGGGCGAGGTCATTAAGACGGTTCCCGAGGCGGACATCGTCGCGACCCTCATCGAGGAGGCCAACCGCCTCGCCGCGGAAATGCCGCCCGGCGCGCTCGGCAGCCCCGAGGTCGTCACCGTCTGATCGCTATCCGTCCGCCGAATGCAGGCACTCGCGGCGACTGTGCCTCGGCAAGCGCCCGCCTTCGCGGCGAACGCGTGTATTCGGCTTCGGGCCTTCCCGGGTGCCGAGCATCCGGCAGTGGGTGATCAGCGCGGCTGGTTAGGATGGAGCGCGTGCCAACTCGCCTCTCCCAGCTCTTCGTCCGCACCCTCCGTGAAGACCCGTCCGACGCAGAGGTCGCCGGTCATCGCCTGCTGCTGCGGGCCGGATACATTCGTCGCCAGGCTCCGGGCATCTTCGCATGGCTGCCGCTTGGGCTGAAGGTACGCCGCAAGATCGAGACGATCATCCGCGAGGAGATGGCCGCCGCGGGTGCCCAGGAAGTCCATTTCCCGGCGCTGCTTCCACGGGAGCCGTATGAGACCACCGGCCGTTGGACCGAGTATGGCGACGGCATCTTCCGACTCAAGGACCGCAAGGGCGCAGACTACCTGCTCGCCCCCACCCATGAAGAGGTCTTCACCCTGCTCGTGAAGGACCTGTACGGCTCCTATAAGGACCTGCCGCTTTCGATCTACCAGATTCAGGACAAGTACCGCGACGAGGCGCGCCCCCGCGCTGGTCTACTACGCGGGCGGGAGTTCTCGATGAAGGACGCCTACTCGTTCGACTACACAGACGCGGGACTTGACGAGTCCTACCAGAAGCAGCGCGACGCGTACGAGCGCATCTTCCAGCGGCTGGGCCTCGAATATGTCATCGTGCAGGCGGATGCCGGCGCCATGGGCGGATCCCGCAGCGAGGAGTTCCTGCATCCCACCCCGATCGGTGAGGACACCTTTGTCCGCACGGCGGGAGGGTACGCGGCGAACGTCGAGGCATTCCGCACGATCGCGCCCGACAAGCTGCCCATCGACGGGCTGCCGGATGCCGAGATCCTCGACTCGCCGAACACGCCGACCATCGCCACCCTCGTCGATCTTGCCAATGACAGGCATCCGAGGCCCGATGGGCGGCCGTGGACCGCCGCAGACACGCTCAAGAACGTCGTGGTCGCTCTCACCCACCTTGATGGAAAACGCGAACTGGTAGCCATCGGGCTCCCCGGAGACCGTGACGTCGACCTCAAGCGCATCGAGGTCGCCTTCGCGCCCGCGACGATCGAGGCGGCGAACGAGGCCGACTTCGCCCGCACTCCCGGACTCGTGAAGGGCTACATCGGCCCGTGGTCGCCCGCCGGACCGGTGCTGGGCGGCACAGCGCAGACCAGCAGAGCGCAGCAAGGGACGGCGGATGACGCCGCGACGTCCAGCACGGGCATCCGCTTCTATCTCGATCCACGAGTGGTCGACGGCACGCAGTGGGTGACCGGCGCGAACGAGCACGAGAAGCACGTGTTCGGCCTCGTCGCCGGCCGTGACTTCACCGCGGACGGCTTTCTCGAGGTCGCGGAGGTGCGCGAGGGCGACCTCGCCCCTGATGGTTCCGGACCCATCGAGACCGCCCGCGGAATGGAGATCGGGCACGTCTTTCAACTCGGCCGTAAGTACGCCGAGGCGCTCGGGCTCAAGGTGCTCGACGAGAACGGCAAGCTCGTCACGGTCACGATGGGGTCATACGGGATCGGCGTCACCCGTATTCTCGCTGTGATCGCCGAGGCCAACAACGACGCGAAGGGCCTCATCTGGCCCAGGAATGTCAGCCCCTTCGATGTGCATGTGATCGCCGCGACGAAGGAGCCCGAGATCCACGCGGTAGCCGAACGTGTCGCCGCTGCGCTCGAGGCTCGCGGACAGGACGTGCTGCTGGACGATCGCCCGAAGGTGTCGCCAGGCGTCAAGTTCGGCGACGCCGAGCTGCTGGGCGTGCCGACGATCGTGATCGTCGGCAGGGGAGCGGCCGACGGCAACGTCGAGTTGTGGGACCGCGCGAGCGGCGAGCGCCGCTCCGTGCCCATCGACTCCGTTCCCGACGAGCTGACCGCCTGAGCTCGGCGCCGCCTCCGATCGAGCGTTTCACCACGTTGATCACCGGTCGGCAGATCCTGCTCCAGGGCATCCCGGGGTGGATATGACGGCGGAGGTGCTCCGGACAAGCCCTGGTAGGCGCGGCGGACCTCGCCACACTGGTAACTTAGGAGGAGACGTGATCGAACGATCGATGTTCGACAGTCCCTATCTGAATAGTGGAGGCCCCCTCGGTGGATATCGATCTGAGCGTGCTGCGGCTCTTGGAGCGCGAGCGTGAGATTCCCTTCGGCGAGTTGGTTGCCATCATCGAACAGGCGATCCTGACCGCCTACCTGAAACACACCGAGCCGGGCGAGACGACAGAGGCGGCGCCTCCGGCGGCACAGACCGCGCGAGTGCACCTCGACCGCAAGACCGGTCACGTCTCGGTGTTCGTGCCAGAACTCGACGACGACGGACTTGTCATCGGGGAGGCCGAGGACAGCCCGAGCGACTTCGGCCGAATCGCGGCATTCGCGGCGAAGCAGGTCATCAACCAGCGCCTGCGCGACATCGGCGACGACAAAGTGCTCGGGGAATTCCGTGGGCGCGAAGGCGACATCATCGCCGGTGTCATCCAGCAGGGACCGAACCCGCGAATGATCCACGTGGACCTCGGAACGATTGAGGCCATCCTGCCGCCAGAGGAGCAGGTGCCGGGTGAGAACTACTCGCACGGCACGCGCATTCGCGTGTATGTCACTGCGGTGAACAAGGGGCTTAAGGGTCCGCAGATCACGGTGTCCCGCACGCATCCGTCTCTCGTTCGCAAGCTCTTCGCGCTCGAGGTGCCGGAGATCGCGAGCGGTGCTGTCGAGATCGTGTCCCTCGCTCGCGAGGCGGGACACCGCACCAAGATCGCCGTGAAGGCGAACGAGCCGGGCATCAACGCGAAGGGCGCCTGCATCGGTGAGATGGGGCAGCGGGTGCGCGCGGTGACGGCCGAGCTGAACAACGAGAAGATCGACATCGTGGACTACAACCCGAGCCTCGCGACCTTCGTCGCGAACGCGCTGTCTCCCGCGAAGGTCACCTCGGCGTTCGTGATCGATCAGGCCACCAAGGCGGTTCGCGCTCTCGTTCCCGATTACCAGCTCTCGCTCGCGATCGGCAAGGAGGGGCAGAACGCCCGTCTGGCCGCCAAGCTGACCGGCGCGAAAATCGATATCCAGCCGGACAGCGTGATGAACTCGAACGATTCGGCGTAGTCGCGGCGGCGGCGTTCGCGGCGCACAGGAAAAAATCAAGCGGGTCGGGTGTAACATGAACTGTGTAAGAACCTGTCTCGGCTGTCGACAGCGTGCGACCAAATCCTCCCTTTTGAGATTGGTCGCGCGAGGCGACGAGGTCGTCGTGGACCACTCCACTTCTCTTCCCGGCCGAGGCGCCTGGGTGCATCCCTCCATCGATTGTGTCGACACGGCACTCATTCGCAAGGCCTTCGGCCGGGCGCTGAGGAATCCGAAAGTCACGATCGATGCGGAAGCACTCCGGCGAGACGTGCTGACATGGTTCGCTGCATACCATCCGACTGGAACTGAAGGTTCCGGAACTCCCTACAGAACAGGCTCAAAGGCCCAGTGATGACAAACACCGTGAACGACTAATGAGCAACGACTAATGAGCGGCTCGAAATGAGTCCCGTACTCGACTAACGGCTTCCTTCCTGTCCGGGAGAAGGCCCAGACAGGAGAATTGTGGCTAAACCACGCGTACACGAGATCGCCAGCGAACTCGGCATCGACAGCAAGAAAGCCCTTGAGAAACTCAAGGAGATGGGCGAGTTCGTCAAGGGACCCTCGTCCAGCATCGAACCACCCGTCGCACGGAAGCTGAGGGCCGCCCTCGCCGCCGACGGAATCACCGCGCCGGCGCAAGCGACGCCCGCGCAGGCAGCACCAGCCGCCCCCCGCCCAGCTGCGCCCATGCCGGCAGCTCCAGCGCCGGCCGAGGCCGCCGTAGTGCCTGCGCCCCCGGCTCAGGCGGAGCAGGCAGCCCCAGCAGCGCCCGCCGCGGCGGCTCCAACTCCGCCGGTTCCAGCTCCGGCTGCTCCGACCGAGGCTGCTGGTGACGGCAGCGCAGGAATTCCTCGTCCCGGCGCCCCGCGTCCGGGAAACAACCCGTTTGCGAGCGCACAGGGCATGCAGCGCCCCGGCGCCCCGCGTCCCGGTAACAACCCGTACGCCAGCGCCCAAGGCATGAACACGCGCCCTCCGAGCCCAAGCGGCATCCCCCGTCCGTCAGCTCCCCGCCCAGGCGCCCCGCGCCCAGGTGGACCGGGACAGGGCGCACGGCCCGGCGGCTTCGGCCAGCGCCCCGCCGGCGCAGGCGCTCGCCCGGGCGGTGCAGGAGGCGCACGCCCAGCTGCCGGCGGCTTCCAGCGTCCAGGTGGAGCCAGCGGCGCACCCGGCTTCGGTCCGCCTCGCCCAGCAGGCGGCGGTGGTGGCGCAGGCCGTGGCCGCGGGCCCGGCGGCGGCACTGCAGGCGCCTTCGGGCGCGGTGGCGGCAAGAGCAAGGCCCGCAAGTCCAAGCGGACGAAGAGGGCCGAATTCGAGTTGAGGGAAGCCCCCTCGCTCGGCGGCGTGAGCGTGCCCCGCGGCGATGGTTCGACAGTCGTCCGCCTGCGCCGCGGTGCCTCCATCACCGACTTCGCGGACAAGATCGACGCAAGTCCCGGCAACCTCGTCACCGTGCTGTTCCACCTCGGTGAGATGGCGACCGCCACGGAGTCCCTCGACGAGGCGACCTTCGACGTGCTCGGAGACGAGCTCGGCTACAAGATCCAGATGGTTTCTCCGGAGGATGAGGACCGCGAGCTTCTCGAGGGCTTCGACATCGACCTCGACCAGGAGCTCGAGGACGAGAGCGATGAGGACCTGGAGATCAGGCCCCCCGTCGTCACCGTCATGGGCCACGTCGACCACGGAAAGACCAAGCTCCTCGACGCGATCCGGAACGCGAACGTAGTCGCGGGCGAGGCCGGCGGCATCACGCAGCACATCGGTGCCTATCAGATCGTCGCCGAGCACGAAGGAATCGATCGTGCCATCACCTTCATCGACACCCCCGGTCACGAGGCGTTCACCGCGATGCGTGCCCGAGGCGCGCAGGTCACCGACATCGCAATCCTCGTGGTCGCGGCTGATGACGGGATCATGCCTCAGACGGTGGAGGCGCTCAACCACGCTCAAGCCGCGGGCGTGCCCATCGTGGTCGCGGTCAACAAGATCGACAAGCCGGGGGCGAACCCGGCCAAGGTGCGTCAGCAGCTCACCGAGTTCGGCCTCGTCGCCGAGGAATACGGTGGAGACACCATGTTCATCGACGTCTCGGCGCTCAACAATGTCGGTGTCACGGACCTGCTCGATGCGGTGCTGCTGACTGCGGATGCCGGACTCGACATGCGCGCGAACCCCAACAAGGACGCGCGCGGTGTCGCGATCGAGGCGAAGCTCGACAAGGGGCGCGGCGCGGTCGCGACCGTGCTCATCCAGTCGGGAACGCTTCAGGTCGGAGACCCGATTGTCGCCGGAACGGCCTACGGCCGCGTTCGTGCCATGTTCGACGAGAACGGCGAGTCCGTGGAGTTCGCAACGCCGGCACGCCCGGTAGCGGTGCTCGGGCTCACGTCGGTGCCTCGCGCCGGTGACACGTTCCTTGTCACCGACGATGACCGCACCGCCCGTCAGATCGCCGAGAAGCGTGAGGCGGTGGAGCGCAACGCGCTGCTCGCCCGTAGCCGCAAGCGGATCAGCCTCGAGGACTTCACCAAGGCCCTCGAAGACGGTAAGGTCGACGCGCTCAACCTCATCATCAAGGGTGACGTCTCCGGTGCTGTCGAGGCGCTCGAGGAGTCGCTGCTCAAGATCGAGGTCGACGAGTCGGTTCAGCTGCGCATCATTCACCGCGGTGTCGGTGCTGTGACCGAGAGCGACGTCAACCTCGCGACGGTCGACAACGCGATCATCATCGGGTTCAACGTGCGACCCGACACCAAGGCACGGGAACGTGCCGCCCGCGAAGGGGTGGATGTCCGGTTCTACTCGGTCATTTACGCCGCACTCGAGGACATCGAGAACTCCCTCAAGGGAATGCTCAAGCCCGAGTTCGAAGAGGTGCAGTCCGGTGTCGCCGAAATCCGCGAGGTATTCCGTTCCTCGAAGTTCGGCAACGTCGCGGGTGTCATCGTCCGCTCCGGAACGATCACGAGAAACGCCAAGGCGCGGGTCATCCGCGACGGCGTCGTGGTCGGCGACAACCTCGCGATCGAGTCGTTGCGCCGGTTCAAGGATGACGTCACCGAGGTCCGCACGGACTTCGAGGCTGGCATCGGCCTGGGCAAGTTCAACGACATCCAGATCGGTGACGAGATCGAGACGATCGAAATGAAGGAGAAGCCCCGGGGTTGACAGCCCTTGGGCCGGCGGGCGGATGATGGCATCCGGTTTACGAGGCAGAGCCCCACAGGGTTCGCACGCCTCTTGAGCCGGACTCCATCCTCCGCCCGCCTTCGGCACACGCCTGCGGCCGGATGAGAGTCCGGCTGCGGGAACCGACGTAGTGAGAAAGTGAAGGTGATCTCGTGGTGGACCCAGCGCGCGCCCGCAAGATGGCGGACCGTATCAAGGTGATCGTGGCCAAGACGCTCGAACGCGGCATCAAAGACCCGCGCATCGGCTTCGTCACCATCACCGACGTTCAGGTGACTGGCGATCTCCAGCACGCTTCCGTGTTCTACACGGTTTACGGGACCGACGAGGAGCGCGCCGACTCGGCCGCGGCCCTGAAATCGGCGACGGGCATGTTCCGCAGCGAGGTGGGCAAGAATCTCACCTCGCGCCTCACGCCGTCGCTCGTGTTCATCGCCGACGCGGTGCCGGAGAACGCGAAGCACATCGAGGAGCTCCTCGCGGAGGCGACCAAGCGCGACCTCGAGGTCGAGGGGCTCAAGAAGACTGCTCAGTACGCGGGCGACGAGGACCCGTACATCAAGCCTCGCGTCAGCGACGAAGAGTAGACGCTTCTCCGGAATATCCGGCTCAGCCCGCGAGAGCGGCTTCGGCAGCGGAACCCCGCATCCGAGTCGCAAGACGCTAGCCGGCGGTGCCCGCCCAGAAGTCATCGTAGGAGACCGCTAGCGAGGTCGGGGTCGCGCTGCTGCTGAGATAGCCGTACAACCCGACCGCACCGGCTGCCTGAAGCGCCGCTGTCGAGTCGGTGATGTTCACCAGCCAATTCGCCGGTTCCGCCGTCCCGGCCTTCCACACCTTCGCCTGCAGAGTGGTCGGCGAGGTGCCAACCGCCTGGAATCGCAACTGCAGCCTGTCGCCCGAGGCGAAGGTCAGTCCACTGATGGTCGAGGATCGAAGGACGGTGTCCGTCGTGCGCAGCAACTGCAGCTGGGTAGATCCGCTGGTGCTCACCACGACCCGGGCTCCGTAGTCCGCCGTGCCCACTCGACGTGCGATGACGCCGGCGTAGATGCTGCTGGCGCTCGGGCGCTCGAAGCTCACCGTCGTCCGCACCTCCGTGCTCGACGACGAGACTCCGTTCAGGAAGGCATACCTGTTCGACCCCCGCGGCAGAGCAACCTTCGCAGCAGTTCCGTCGACAGTGAAATTCGCCGCGGTGCCCGACGTCGCCCACGCCCCGCCGCTGTCCGCAGACCCCAGCCCGCCCGTCACCGTGCGGGTGAACGAGTCTGTCGCAAGTGCCGAAGCAGCCGGCGGTGGTGGCGGCGGTGGAGGTGGAGGCGGCTCGCCGGCCGACGTGACCGTGACCGGGTGGCTGACCGTCCCCGTGGCGCCCGCGTTATCGGTGACGGTCAGCGTGATCGTGTACGTACCGGCGGCGGCGTAGGTGCGGCTCGCGGTCGCACCGGTCGCGGTGGAGCCGTCCCCGAAGTTCCAGGCATGGGACGCAATCGTGCCGTTGCTGTCGGTGGACCCGGATCCGTTGACGTTCGCGGTCAATCCGGAAGTGCTGCTCGTGAAGGAGGCCGTCGGTGCGGCATTCGTCGGGGCGGTGGCGAGCGGCACGCGTTGCACCTGCAAGACGGATGAGGTCGGCACGAGGTTGAACTTCGTCCACTCCGTTCCACCCTTGATCGTGATCCTCGACAGGTTGGAGACGGAGGACGTGACGCCGTAGAACGACTTCCAACTGGCGAGGGTCAGAGGTTTGTCGCTCGCGTGGGCGTGAGTGTCGCCGTTGATGAGGAACACCGGCCTCTGAAAGCTCGCGCTCTCGGAAGCGATCGCCTGCACCGTGGATTGGAAGGCCGTCTTATAGGTCGCACCCACCGTGCCTGGTTTGAACATGTCCGCCTGGGTGATCAGCACCACGGCCCGGCTGCCGTTCGCTTTCGCGGCGGCGAACGCACTGCGGATGTGACTGATGCCCGCACTCGTGCGTGCGGTCACCTCTGCCCGTTGCGCGGAGGTGGTTCCGGAATTGCCGGCCCAGGCGTTCAGATCGTTGTTGGAGCCGACGATATGGACGGTCGCGAAACTCAGACTGTCCTGGTTCCAGCGCACGTTCTCCGGGTACCCGGATTGGGCGGTGACGCTCATTTTGTTCTGCCCGAGCGTCGTCCCCGGCGTGGGAAAGAAGGTCCGGCGCACCGCGCTCAACCGGTCGAGCGGGTTCCCCGCCCCGATGTCCGCGCGGTGGCAGTCCGCCCACTCGTTGTCGCCAGGGGTGTACGCGATCGGATCGACGAACCGGTCGAACTGCGATTTGATTGTGGAGAAGTACGCATCCGAGCAGTTCAGCGGGCTGCTGATGTCGCCAAGGTGGCTCACAACCTGCACCTGGCCGTCCGCGTTGATCTGCTCGATCTGGCGAGGAAAGGCCTCCAACTGATTCGAACCGTATGGCACGTCGCCGATCACCGCAAAGGAGAACGGGTCCGCTGCTGTAGCCGGTGCCGTGCTCCCGATCAGCGAGGCCGAAGCCAACAGGAGCGTCGCGGAGGCGATAGGCACGAGTCTCTTGCGTTGCACGATTCTCCAAGGGGATATTGGCATTTTGAAGACCCTTTGCTCACGGCATGCCGCGGGCGGCGGGATCGAATCGTTCGGGTAGTCGGTAAGTTACTCGCGCGTGGAACCTCCCGCCATGGCTTGCCAAAAGGCGCGAAAAGTGGTTTCGTCAGGGCATTTCGAACCCGGCGGCCGAGGAGACCGCCAGCCCATCCGCGACAAGTCCTGCCAGCGCTCGCCCACGCTGAGCGGCATCCGGCCACAGCCGGTCGATCACGGCGGCAGGCACCGGCGACGCAGCCGCCCGCAATTCGGCGAGGATCAGGCCCCGCACCTGCCGATCCGATCCCTCATAGCGTTTCTGCGGCTGTCGGCGGACACCGGCGAACGGCGGGTATCCGGCGGCCCGCCATGCGCACGCCTCCCGAATCGGGCACGCGTCGCAGCGTGGCTGCCTGGCCGTGCAGACCACCGCTCCAAGCTCCATCGCCCCGGCGTTGAACCGACGGGCGTCGGCAGACGAGGCGGGCAGGACGGAACCCATTGCGGCGAGATCGCGGACTGTCGACACTCGACCGGCTTCGGCGTCCCCGTCGAGCGCCCGCGCGAGGACGCGGCGCACGTTCGTGTCGACGACCGGATGCCGGTGGCCATAGGCGAAGACGGCCACCGCGCGGGCCGTGTAAGGGCCGACCCCCGGCAGGGCGAGAAGCTCGTCCACGTCGTGCGGCACGACGCCGCCGTGGCGCTGGGTGATCGTCACCGCGCACGCGTGCAGGTTGAGCGCCCGTCTCGGGTAGCCGAGCCGCTCCCAGGCGCGCACGGCGTCACCCGCCGGCACAGCCGCGAGATCCGCTGGGGTCGGCCAGCGATCGAGCCACTGCTCCAGCCGGGGGAGCACCCTCGAGACGGGGGTCTGCTGCAGCATGATCTCGCTCACGAGAGTGCCCCAGGCGGTGAAGCCGGGGCGACGCCACGGCAGGTCACGGGCGTTCTCCCGAAACCAGTCGATAACGGCTGGCGCGATGCTCACGCGCTAGCCACCGTTGCCGCTGCGCGAAGTTGTCTGCCGCACCCGCTCCACGACTTCGTCGGGCGTCAGGAAACGCCGGCCCCCTTCGACCTCGTGCACCATCCTCACGAGGACCGCGTTGATCGTAGCTTGGCCGCCGGCCGCCGCGGCTGCCTCGACGACGGCGCCACTCAGGTGATCGATCTCGGTCGGTTGCCCGCGACGGATGCTCTGCAGCGTCGAGCCAGGGTTGGGGGTCGGCCCCATTCTGCGGGCCATCGCGAGGGGGAGCAGCCCCGCAAACGCGGCCGGCGCGTGATGGAAGAGCAGCAGCATCCGGTGCGACATGCCCTGAAGCGGGGCGAAGCGCACACCGGAATCGAGCCCGACGCGAACTGTTTCGCGCATGCTCTCGGCCATGATCCGCCTGAGGCCACGATGGCTGATGACTTCCTGCGCACTGAGCCCGGTGATCGCCGGAAGCGCATTGATCTGATTCACGACGAGCTTCGTCCACTGTGCGCCGACGAAGTCCGCGGTCACGCTGACGGGCAGGACGGCGCGGAGGACGTCGGCCACCGAGGCGGATCGGGTTGTGCTCCCGTCAAGGTAGAGGCGACCGGTCGCGGTCACCACGATCTCCCCCGGTGCGAGGTAGGACGCGGCGAACAGGGCGAGAGCGCCGATTACCTCGGATCCGGGCAGTGCGGCGCGTCCGGTGGCAACCGAGCCGAGCCCGTTCTGCACGATCACGACCGGGACCCCGTCGAGGAGGCGCGCGGCCGTCCGCATCGCGGCCTCGGCGTCCTGCGCCTTTGTCGCTACGATCGCCAGGTCGGGGGTGCGTTGCAGCTCGGAGGAGGCTTCGATGAGAGCCGTGTGATCGCCCCAGGCGCCCGCGAGATGGATACCGCGCCGCAGGATCTCGTCGAGGTGGGCTCCACGAGCGACGACCTCGACGTCATGCCCGCCGCAGGACAGCAGCGCCGCGAGGGTTCCGCCGACGGCTCCCGCCCCGATCACCGCCACCCTCATACCGAAATCCTATGCGCGACGCGGGCGCAATCGGTGTCGCGTCGCGAGAGGGCGTCTGTGATCTCGTAGCCTTGGCCTTGTGAACTGTTCCCTCCCGATCGGCAGCCGACTCCCGCACCCAGGCGGAGCGTCGTGACGGGCGCGAGCGGCATCCTGCTCGTCGACAAGCCTGCCGGCATCACGAGCCACGACGCGGTCTCACGCACACGTCGGCTCGCCGGAACCCGCAAGGTCGGTCATGCGGGAACCCTCGATCCGATGGCCACGGGGCTCCTCGTGCTCGGAATCAACAGCTCGACGAGGTTACTCACCTTCGTCGTCGGCCTCGACAAGGAGTATTACGCGACGATCCGGTTGGGGTCGTCGACGACTACCGACGACCGTGAAGGCACGGAGGTCGGGCATGCGCCACCGGGCGCCGCGCACCGAATCGACAGCGCCGACCTGCGGAGCAGGATCACCGAACTCACCGGCGTGATCGAGCAGATTCCGAGCACGGTGAGTGCGATCAAGGTTGGCGGCAAACGCGCCTACGCGCTCGCGCGGGCAGGGGAGTCCGTCGAGCTGAAGCCCAGGTCCGTCACCGTCTCCTCCTTCGAGCTCCTGGATGAGCGGCGCACGGCCGGCCCGGGTGGTGACTATCTCGATCTCGACGTGCGGATCGAATGCTCCTCCGGCACCTACATCCGTGCCATCGCCCGTGACCTCGGCGCGGTCCTCGGGGTCGGCGGGCACCTGACCGCCCTGAGGCGCACCCGCATCGGACCCTTCCGGGTGGCGGATGCCGCCGTCCTCGAGTCGATGGATGTCGGCGCGCATCTGCGCGCTCCCGCGGACATCGCCTCTGTCCTGTTCCCCACTCTCGCCCTCGACGGCGCGCAGACCACCGACCTGACGCACGGGAAGCGCATCCGCGCCGACGGTCTCGACGACGGCGGCCCGGTCGCGGCGATCGCTCCGAACGGTCGCCTCGTCGGGCTGCTGACCGTCAATGCGGGCACGGCGAAGCCGCTCGTGAACTTCCCCACCGATGAGGTCGGGACATGATCGAATGGTTCACGTGGCTGCAAATCGCCGTCGCGACTGCGGCCGGGCTCCTCTGCCTCACCCTCGGACTCGCAGGCAGGGCGCCCGCCGACCTGACGCTCGGCGCGACACTGCTCGTGGAGGTGCTGCTGATCGGGCAGCTCCTCGTGTCGCTGTTTGCGCCGGCAACGGGCAACGTCCCGACGGGCAGTGTGCTCGAGTATTACGTCTATCTCGTCTCGGCGATCATTCTGCCGCCGGCGGCCGCCTTCTGGGCCCTGGTCGAGAGGAACCGTTGGAGCACGGTCGTCCTAGGGGTCACCGACCTCTCTATCGCTGTGATGCTCTACCGCATGAACGAGATCTGGTTCGTGCAGCTTGCCTGACCACGTCTCGGCGGCGACCGACTGCCGTCCTGTGGCCTAATCTTGAACCGATGGTTCAGACGACTTCCCCGCGCTCGCTCGGCATCGGTCGGGTGCTCGTCGTCGTCTACGGCATCCTCGCACTCGCGGCGACTGGCCGCTCCGTGCTCCAGATCCTCACCAAGTTCGACACCGCCCCGCTCGCCTACCTCCTGTCGGCGCTCTCGGCCGTCGTCTACATCCTCGCGACCGCCGCCCTCGTGGCGAGAGGCCGGCGGTGGTATGTCGTGGCCTGGGTCACGATCGGTTTCGAACTGCTCGGGGTGATCATCGTCGGCACCCTCAGCGCCGTAGACCCGATGCTGTTCCCGGCCGACACGGTGTGGTCCGGGTACGGATTCGGATACCTGTTCGTTCCGCTGGTCCTGCCGGTGCTCGGAATGCTGTGGCTTCACCGCAGGCGACCCTCACGGCCGGCCAGCGTCGAGACCGGCGCAGCAGGCGCACGCACCTAGATGATGCAGTTCTACGACTCCCTCGACCGGGTACCCGCGGACTTCGGGCCGAGCGCGGTCACCTTCGGCAAGTTTGATGGCGTGCACACCGGTCACCGTCGGGTGATCGAGTCGCTGCGTTCGGTCGCCCGCGTGCGTGGCCTCACGTCGACGGTGCTCACCTTCGACCGCAACCCGCTGAGCCTGCTCGACCCGGACCGCTGCCCGGAGAACATCGTCACCAACCGGCAGAAGCGGGAGTTGGTCGAAGCGGCGGGGGTGGATGCCATGGTGCAGCTGCCGTTCGACCGCACCTTCAGCGCCTTGTCAGCGAACGACTTCGTGGCGCGAGTGCTCGCGGGGGTGCTGCGGGCGCGTGTCGTGCTCGTCGGACCGGACACCCGATTCGGGTCGGGCGGAACGGGTGGATTCGCTCAGCTCACCGAGCTGGGACGGAAGCTCGGGTTCGAGGTGCCTCACCTGGACCTCCACCGAGACGGTGACCTTCCGGTTTCCTCGACCCGGATCCGGCAACTGCTCGCCGAGGGGAGCGTCGCCGAAGCCGCTCGGCTGCTCGGACGTCGACCCGCCGTACGCTCGATCGTCGTACGGGGCCAGCAGCGAGGGCGTACGCTCGGATACCCAACGGCGAATCTCTCGCCGGACCTCGAAGGATTCATCCCGGCCGACGGCGTCTACGCAGGACTGCTGAAGGTGGACGGTCGGTCCCTGCCCGCCGCCATCTCGATCGGTAACAATCCCACCTTTCAGGGCGTGCCCGAGAAGCAGGTGGAGGCGCACGTGCTCGATCAGGAGATCGATCTGTACGACCGGATTGTTGAGGTCGAGTTCGTCGACTACATCCGAGGCATGGAGAAGTTCGACTCGCTCGCCGAGCTCATCGCCCAGATGGGCAGGGATACGGCGCAAGCCAGGGAGATCCTCAACCGAGTCATCGCCTGAAGCCGGCCTACTGGTCGAAGGTGTTGACCATCGCGTGGGCGGCGCGGTCCAGGTACGCCCACAGGGTTGCGTCGTCGAGCGGCGACAACTCGAGCTTGTCGACGGCGGCTCGCATGTGCAGCAGCCAACGGTCCCTTGCCTCGGGATTCACCTTGAATGGCAGGTGCCGCATGCGCAGCCGCGGGTGGCCTCGCTGCTGGCTGTAGGTGCCGGGCCCTCCCCAATACTGCTCGAGGAATCCGGTGAGTCTCTGAATCGCCCCCTCGAGGTCGTCCTCCGGATACATCGGCCGCAGCACGGGATCCGATGCGACGCCGACGTAGAAGGCGCGCACGAGCTTTTCGAAGGTCGGGCGTCCGCCGACCTGCCGGTAGAAGTCGCCCTGTGCGGATTCACCGCCCTGCCCGAGTCTGATTGTGACGGGCTGTGCTCCCGGGCCTTTGTCGGGTGCAGGGGGAGTGGCCGCGGGGGGAGTCGTCGGGATCATCGCTTCTCCGCCGTCGTCGGTTCCTGGACGCGCCCGGAGCGGGCACCGTTGTCTAGCACGACCCGGTTCAGTGCCGGCAGATTCACGCCGCTGTCGTCGAGCGCTTGCTTGAGCTGCAGACGCAACTCCCTCGCGACGTCCCACTGGTCAGCCGTGCGCGTCTTCATCACGAGTCGGATGACGAGCGCCTCGGCCGAGATCGACTCGAGTCCCCAGATCTCCGGCTTTTCGAGCACCTTTCGCCGCCACTGTGGACTGTTGGCCATCGCCTTGGCCGTCGCGAGCATCGTCTCCTGCACCGCCGCGACATCCGAATGATAGGGGGCAGGCAGGTCGATGATGACGCGCGCCCAGCCCTGCGACTTGTTGCCCACCCTCAGAATTTCCCCGTTGCGCACGAACCAAAGCGTGCCGTCCACGTCGCGGATCTGGGTGACCCGGATTCCGACCGCCTCGACCACTCCGGTCGCCTCACCGACGTCGACGACGTCCCCGACGCCCAGCTGATCTTCGGCGACCATGAACAGTCCGTTCAAAACGTCTTTGACGATGTTCTGTGCGCCGAAACCGAGGCCGGCGCCGAGCGCGGCCGTGATGAGCGCGAACGAGCCGATGATGTTGGCGTCGATGGCCGTCACGACCAGCAGCAGGGCGACAATTACGATCACGACGCTCACGACGTTGTTGAGCACCGAGCCGAGGGTCCTCGTGCGCTGAACGACCCGGACGGCCGCGAGGGGTGAGGCGACGATCGATTGGGTGTCCTCGACATTCTGCCGCTTCTTCACTCCGGAGACGACGCGGTTCACGACGCGGCGGATGACGAAGTGCAGCAGAATGCGCAGCAGAACGGCCATGGCGATGATGCCGAGCACATTGAAGAGCACCTCGAAGCGCAGAAAGAATTCAGCGAATGATGCCCAGAAAGCGGTCCAGTCGAACGTCGGAGCAGGGGTGGGAGGTCCGGGGGCAGGTGCGAGCGGTGTCATGTCCCATCAAGTGTATTCGCGCTCGTCTCAACGACCGCTGACCGCTCAAACGGCGTCCTTCGCCTGCACCATGAGTGCACGTTCGACGCCGGCGAGGTTCTCGGTCACGAGTCGCCGTAGCGCCGGCACGTCGGGGTTCGCCTCAAGCCACGCCTTCGTGGCGTCCCGCAGTTCGGCGTTAGCGAGCGTTGTCGGATACAGGTTAACGACGAGGGTTTCGGCGATCGAATGGCTCCGCGTCTTCCAAAGTGTGGCGATGGAGTCGAAGTACCTCTTCACCACGGGCGCGAGCACATCCGGGTCATTCGTGTGCTGGAAGCCCACCGTCGTCTGTCGCACGATCGCATTCGGTAAGGACGAACTGTCGACCAGGGACGAGAACGCTGCGAGCTTGCCCTCCGCCGTCGGAATCGTTGCTACGGCGCGCGCGGCGGCCTGCTGTCCGTTCGCGGTGTTGTCCTTCTCGAGAGCGGCCTCAATCTCCTCACGACCTGCCGCGCCGTTGAGCACGAGCCCCTCGAGCAGCTCCCAGCCGAGGTCGGTGTCGATCTCGAGCCCTTCGAGCGGAGTGGTGCCGTCGAGAAGGCCCTGGAGTGCGGCGACGTGCGCCGGGGTGCTCGCGATTCCCGCGAAGAACTTGACGAACTGGAACTGCGAATCCGATCCGGCCGGCGCCGCGGCGGCGAGCGTCCAGAGCCGGTCGCCGACCTCGCGGATCGTCGTTTCCCGGGTGGCCGGATCGACGTAGATCCGAGCGACCGTCATGAGTTGCGTGAGGGTTGTGCGGATGGTCGTCGACTCGGTCTCGGTCGCGATGTTACCGAGGACGAGGCGCACATAGTCTCTCGCCGGCGTCTCGCCGTCACGCGTTGAATCCCAGACGGAGCCCCAGACGATTGAGCGGGCCAGGGGGTTCTCGATACCGGAGAGATGCTCCAACGCGGTCGCGAGCGACCTGTCGTCGAGGCGAACCTTCGCGTAGGCGAGGTCGTCGTCATTGATGAGCACGAGGTCCGGCCGCGGCCTACCGACCAACCCGGGCACTTCGGTGCGTTCACCGTCGACGTCGATCTCGATGCGGTCGTCGCGCACCAGCTTGCCCTTGACGAGATCGTAGAAGCCGATGGCAAGGCGGTGAGGCCGGATGGTCGGATGGTCGGAGGGGGCCGTCTGGATGACGGCGAGCGAAGTGATGGTGCCGGAAGCATCCGATTCGATCTCCGGCCTGAGCGTGTTGACGCCGGCGGTCTCCAGCCACAGCTTCGACCATTCGCCGAGCTCGCGCCCGCTTGTGGTCTCGAGTTCCGCGAGCAGGTCGCCGAGTTCGGTGTTGCCATACTCGTACTTTTTGAAGTACGCGGCGACACCCGCAAAGAAGGCGTCGATGCCGACCCACGCTACGAGTTGCTTGAGTACCGAGCCACCCTTCGCGTAGGTGATGCCGTCGAAGTTCACCTGCACGTCTTCCAGGTCGTTGATCGTCGCGACGACCGGATGAGTGGACGGCAGCTGGTCCTGCCGGTACGCCCAGCTTTTCTCCATCGCCTGGAACGTCGTCCACGCCTCGCTCCACTCGGTCGCCTCAGCGGTGGCGATCGTCGACGCCCATTCGGCGAACGACTCGTTGAGCCACAGGTCGTTCCACCACTTCATCGTGACGAGGTCGCCGAACCACATGTGTGCGAGCTCGTGCAGGATCGTGACGACCCGGCGTTCCTTGATCGCATCGGTCACCTTTCCTCGGAACACGTACGACTCCGTGAAGGTCACCGCGCCGGCGTTCTCCATCGCGCCGGCGTTGAATTCGGGCACGAACAATTGGTCGTACTTCTCGAACGGGTAGGCGTAGTCGAACCGGTCCTCGAAGTAGCCGAAGCCCTGGCGGGTTTTCTCGAAGATGTAGTCGGCGTCGAGATACTGGTTGAGCGACTGGCGGGCGAAGATCCCGAGTGGGATTGCCCTTCCGTCGCGGCTCGTCAGGGTGCTACGGGTCACGGCGTAGGGCCCGGCGACGAGCGCGGTGACATAGCTCGAGAGCACCGGTGTCGGCGCGAACCGCCAAGTGGCCGCGCTCGTGCCCGCCACCGGTTCCGGGATGGGAGTCGGAGAGTTGCTCACGACCTCCCAGGCCGCCGGCGCCGTGACGTTGAAGGTGAAGGTCGCCTTGAGGTCGGGCTGCTCGAATACCGCGAATACCCGGCGGGCGTCCGGCACCTCGAACTGCGTGTACAGGTACACCTCGGAGTCGACGGGGTCCACAAAACGGTGCAGACCCTCCCCGGTGTTCGTGAACTCGGCGTCTGCGACGACGGTGAGTGTGTTCTCCGTCTCCAGACCGTCGAGCTGAATACGCACGTTGTCGCTCACGGCGGCAGGGTCCAGCTCGCGGCCGTTCAGCGTGACGGAGTGCACGATCCGGGTGAGGGCGTCGATGAACGTCGAGGATCCTGCCTCAGCGGAGAACGTGACCACGGTGGTGCTGCGGAACGTCTCAACGTCTGTCGTGACATCGAGTGTCACGTCGTAGTTGTGGACCGAGACCAGCGCCTTCCGTTCCTGGGCTTCGACTCTGGTGAGGTTCTCTCCTGGCACGGTGCTCTCCTTGCTGCGGACGGACCAGACCACCCTATCCGTCGGGGCCTACCCGGCCGTGAGAGGTGAGGCTCAGCTGCGCGAGAGCTCCACTTCCCTCGCCTGTGACTGCTCGGCCGCAGCCAGGAGCATCACGCAGTCCGCTATCACGGTGCGCAGGAGCCGTTCGAGTCGCTCGTCGGCGTCGGGAATGCATGCCTCGCCGATTCCCGCGAGGGCCACGTTCACGATCGCGTCATACAGGGGAGCGAATGACTTCGGCGGACGAGGCCGGATGATGTCGAGTTGCTGCAGTGCCCACTTCTCGGCGAGCGGCGCCTGGTCCAGTGCGGCCCGAGCGGTCGCACGCACTCCAGCCGCGTCATCCGCATCGATGTCGCTCGAGCGTGAGCTGCACCGGATGAGCCCCACCGCGAGAGCACGCTGGCGGCCCTCGCTCGCCACCGGGAGAGCGGAGGACGCCGCTGCGACTGCGACCGCGAGGTCGACGCGCTCGTCGTCGCCGACGAGACCGATCACCGAAGGAATCAGGGGGCTCAATCGCGAGCGGTGCGCGTCGGTCGTCCAGTCATTGACGAGGCGGGCGAGCGAGGCGACGGCAGGATGGGTGCAGGGCGGATGATCGCTCCACCGTTCACCGGCGAGGTGCGACGCGTACTCCATGAAGCACGCTCCCCTGCGGGCGTTCCGGTGCTTCCCTCGGGAGAGCACCGGCATCAGGTCGACAGGCGCGAAACCGTCACGAGCAGTGTGTGCTGGCATGAAACACCTCCACGAGGAACTGGTGTTCCAAGTCTGCGCCTGCAATGTCGAGGAAGCCAGCCCCAATTGCCCGGTTCGGGTGACTGCCGTCCGTGAACTGGCCGCCCTCGTGAACCGGCGGCCGCGCAGGAACCGCAGGCGACGCGCCTAGGCTCAACCCATGACCTCCACGCAGACCACCGCCGTTGACTCCGTGCCCACCGTCGTCGAGTTCTGGTTCGACCCGTCGTGCCCTTGGGCGTGGATGACATCTCGCTGGGTGGACGAAGTTTGCGCCCATCGCGACATCGATGTCACCTGGAACATCATGAGCCTCGCGGTGCTCAACGAGGACAAGGACGTCGACGAGGCGCATCGGGCCTTCTTCCCGCGGGCACTCAGGTACACGCGACTGGTCGCGGCGGCCAAGGAACTCCACGGGCAGGAGAGCGTGAAGCGGCTTTATGACGCGCTCGGTGCCCGCATTCACCCAGGTGGAAGGAAGGATCCGGATACCGTCATCCCCGAGGCGCTCGCCGAGGCCGGGCTGCCCGCCGAGCTCGCGGAGCGAGCGGACTCGACCGAGTTCGACGCCCAGATGCGGGCGTCGCACTTCGAGGGCATTGGACGGGTCGGGGAGGATGTCGGCACGCCCGTGATCGCGGTCGACGGAGTCGCCTTCTTCGGTCCCGTCCTCTCGCCGGCTCCGAAGGGGCAGCAGGCGCTCGCCCTCTGGGACGCAGTAGTGGCGGCGGCGTCCTACGAAGGCTTCTTCGAGCTCAAGCGCTCTCGCACGAGCGGGCCGATCTTCGACTGAACCGCTCCGCGGTCCAACTCGGCCGCGATGAGCGACTTCGCCCAGGCCGGTACTGCCCGATCGACGCACGTGTCCGCCCGCTCCTAAGCTGGGGGCATGCGCATCCATATCGGGACCGATCATGCAGGGCTCGAGTTCAGCCGAGACCTGCAGCGGCACCTCGAAGCCGCCGGTCACGAGGTAGTGGACCACGGGCCGAAAACCTATGACCCGCTCGACGACTACCCGAGCTTCTGCATCAACGCCGCACGTGCCGTGGTCGCCGACCAGGGTGTCGGGGTCGACGCCCTCGGCGTGGTGTTCGGCGGGTCGGGCAATGGTGAGCAGATCGCCGCAAACAAGGTGCGGGGTGCGCGGGCAGCGCTCGTCTGGAATCTGCCGACCGCGCAGCTGGCGCGCGAGCACAACGACGCGAACGTGATCTCCATCGGCGCCAGGCAGCACACCGTCGACGAGGCAAAGGCATTCATCGACGCGTTCATCGCCCAGCCGTACACGCACGAGGAACGACACGCGCGCCGCATCGCCCAGCTCGCCGAATACGAGATTACTGGTGAGATCGCGGGCCGGGTCATCGACTAGCCCATGCCAGAGGGCCATTCCGTCCACCGCATCGCGAGGCAATTCGCCTTGCACTTCGTCGGCGATCGCGTCGCGGCCTCATCGCCGCAAGGGCGCTTCGCCGCCGGTGCGGCAGAGATCGACGGCCATACAATGACGGATGCCCGCGCCGTCGGCAAACAGCTCTTCCTCGAGTTCGATCATGAACGCTGGCTTCGCGTGCACCTGGGCATGTATGGTGCGTGGGACTTCGCAGGGGAGATAACCGCCGATGCGACCACCGCATCCTCGACCGGACTTCGACACGGTCGCGAAACAGCGCCGGCGGTTCTCGACGCCGCCGGCGAAGACTCGATGCGCAGCATCGGCGCCCCGCGTACGACGCGGTTGCGGATGGCTGAACAGGAAACCCTTCGACCAACCCAGGGACCGGGAGTCGATGTCTTCGCATTCCCGCCGGAGCCGATCGGCGCCGTCCGAGTACGTCTTCTGACTGGGAACGCAGTCGCCGACCTCCGTGGACCCACCGCGTGCGAGGTGTTGAGCCCGGAGGAGGTGCAGGCGGTCATCGACAGGTTGGGTCCGGACCCGCTCGTCGATCCGCCAAAGAAGGGGGAGGACCTCTTCACGGCGGCGGTGCTGAAGAAGGCGACCCCCATCGGGTTGCTCCTGATGGATCAGTCAGTAGTGAGTGGCATTGGCAACGTGTACCGGGCCGAGCTGCTGTTCCGAGCTCGCATTGACCCGCACACCCCCGGGAAGCAGCTGCCGGAAGCATCGGTTCGTGCCCTATGGAAGGACTGGACGAAGCTGTTGCGGCTCGGGGTGAAGCTGGGCCAGATGATGACGATGGACGGCCTCGGCAAGAACGAATATGTCGCAGCCCTCGCGAATCGTGACGACCGCCACTGGGTTTACCACCGGGCGGGCAAGCCTTGCCGCGTCTGCGGAACGCCGATCGCGATGGAGATGGCGGCGGGGCGGAAGCTGTACTGGTGTCCGACGGATCAGGTCTGACTGCGCCACAATTGGGGCATGCGTCAGACGCCGGCCTACCTGCTTGAGGATCCCGAGGAGGTCAAGCGGCTCATCCGCGAGAACCCTTGGGCGACGATCGTGTCGAACACGAGTTCCGGGCTCGTCGCGTCGCACTATCCCGTCCTGCTCGAGGAAGACGCGGAGGGCATCAGCATCGTCAGCCATGTCGGGCGCCCGGACGAGGAGTTGCATGAGCTTGGTCGGCACGAGGTGCTCGTCGTCATTCAGGGTCCGCACGGGTACGTGTCGCCCGGCTGGTACGACGAAGGTGACTTCGTGCCGACGTGGAACCATGTCACTGCTCACCTGTGGGGGACACCGGAGATCCTGGCCGCCGACGAGAACTTCCAGATTCTCGAGCGCCTCGTGCACCACTTCGAGGAACGGATGCCGCACCCGGTCAGCCTGCGGGTCGACGAGTCGCAGGCTCGTCGCATCGCGAAGGGCACGGTAGGGCTCCGCATCGCCGTCACCCGGTTCGATGCGCGCCTGAAGCTGAGCCAGAACAAGCCGGCCGACGTCGCTCACCGCATTATCGAGGAGCTCGAGCACGGCGACCAGTACGCCCAGCCAGGCCTCGCCCGCGAGATGCGACGGGTGCACCCGGCGTGAGCCTGCTGCTGCGGAACGCGAGGATCGTCGGCGCACGCCAGGAGAGTGTGGGCACTGAGCCGGTCGACATCCTTCTCAGACGCGGCGTCGTCACCGGCATCGGCGCCGGGCTCACCGGAAGCGCGCAGGTCGACCTCGACGGCCGCTGGGTGATCCCCGGCCTCTGGGACGATCACGTGCACCTCAGTCAACTCGCGCTCACCGCCCACCGGGTGGACGTGTCCGGCGCGACATCCGCTGTCCATGCTGCGCGGCTGATGGCGGCTGCTCCGCGACCCGAGCACGGACTGCCGCTAGTCGGCTACGGGTTCCGCGACGCGCTCTGGCCCGACGGGCCGTCGTGCACGCTGCTCGACGAGGTCGTCGGCGACGTGCCCGTCATCGTGCTGAGCGGAGACCTGCACTGCTGCTGGCTCAACAGTCTCGCGCTCGCGGCGTTCGGGCTGACGGGGCATTCGAGCGGTGTCCTGCGCGAAGACGACGCGTTCCCGGTCACCGCCGCCGTGCGGTCGGTGCCCGTCGAAGTGCTCGACAGGTGGGTGGAGCAGGTCGCAGGGGCCGCCGCCGGTCGGGGAGTCGTGGGAGTCGTCGATCTCGAGATGACGGACAACCTCACCGACTGGACGAGAAGGTTCGCTGGCGGGTTTCGCGGCCTCCGGGTGGAAGCGGGCGTGTACACGTCCTGGCTGGACGCGGCGATCGAGGAGGGTCGCCGCACAGGGCAGGTGCTCGACGGCAGCAGCGGGCAACTGAGCGTCGGGCCCTTCAAGGTGATCACCGACGGATCGCTCAACACGCGCACCGCGTTCTGCGCGGACCCGTATCCTGGCACCGCCGGGCGCGGCACTCTGAACGTCCCACCGGCGAGGCTCGTCGAACTGATGCGGAAAGCGTCGGGCGCGGGCCTCATGCCTGCCGTTCACGCGATCGGCGACGAGGCGAATCGTCTCGCTCTCGACGCGTTCGAAACCGTCGGGTGCCGTGGTCGCATCGAGCACGCACAGTTGGTTCAAGAGTCGGACTTCGCCCGGTTCGCGGCTCTCGGGGTTGCCGCGAGCGTTCAGCCCGAGCATGCGATGGACGACCGGGGTGTGGCCGACGTCTTCTGGGCGGGACGCACCGGCCGAGCCTTCGCGCTGCGGGCGCTCCTCGACGCCGGCGCCGAACTGATTCTGGGATCCGATGCCCCTGTTGCCCCGCTCGACCCTTGGGTGACGATCGCCGCCGCGGTGGGTCGAAGTCGCGACGGGCAGGCGCCGTGGCATCCGGAACAGCGGATCACGACCGCGGAGGCGCTCACGGCGTCCGCGCATGGCGCATCGACCGTTGCCCTGGGCGACGTCGCCGATCTCGCGATCGTCGACCTCGACCCGCTTGCCGCGACCCATGAACAGCTGCGTTCCATGCCCGTCGCCGCGACGCTTCTCGCCGGCTACTTCACCCACAACGCCCTGCCGTTAGGGAGAGCGGACGAGCTCGACCTTGTATGCCGTTGAAACCTGCATCTCGGGGCTTGGCTCCTCGACCTGATTGGTCCAGGACAAGCCGTTCCACCAGCGGAACTGGGGGAGGCCGAGGGGGTCCCGGTACCATCCGGCCGGGGCGAAGGACTTTTGGATCGGTGACACGTTGCTTGAAGGCATGGGGGTGACTCCGTGGTTATCGATTCCCTGCCGCAAGGGCCCGGTTCGGGTGCGGTTGACCCGATGCTAGTCCGCATAAAGGGGGACACGGCAGGCCCCAGAAGCTGGGGCGCGTGGGAGAGTTGATCGGTCGTCCGGCGACCGGTAATGCGTACTTCGGGTTCTTCGAGACAGCGAGAATCCCCTCGACCGACCTAGGAGCACCAGATAGCACTGAGGGAGGGCAGAGGCTCCTCCGCGCTGATCATGGGCGGCGCTGGACGGGCAGGGGAGGGGATGACGAGAATCGAACTCGCATCATCAGTTTGGAAGACTGAGGCTTTACCACTAAGCTACATCCCCGCAACGCCGACCAGTGGTCGATGCGTGCGCTGTAATACTAATACACAGCTCCGGGGTCGTTGAATCATGGCCTTCTCCCGCGTCGTGCTCGGCTAGACTTGCGGAGGCCAATTTCGCAGCAGACCGCGACATCCGTCTTCCTGGCCATGCTTTTGCGAGACCATCACCACATCCGGGGCGTAGCTCAGCTTGGTAGAGCGCCCGCTTTGGGAGCGGGAGGCCGCAGGTTCGAATCCTGTCGCCCCGACAAGACCCAGCACCACAATCTGTACGAGAACCAAGGCCAGACCCACCGATATAGGAGCGTCCATCGTGAAGACCACGGTCGAGAAGCTGAACCCCACCCGCGTGAAGCTCACCATTGCTGTCACCCCCGAAGAGCTGAAGCCCAGCGTCGATCACGCCTACGGGCACATCGCCGGGTCGATCAACATTCCGGGATTCCGCAAGGGCAAGGTTCCGCCCGCCATCATCGACCAGCGCGTCGGCCGCGGCGAGGTGCTGAACCACGCCGTCAGCGACGCGCTCGACAAGGTCTACCGCAAGGCCGTCGAGGAGGAGAAGATTCGTCCCCTCGGACGTCCAGAGGCGGATGTCGCCGAGCTCCCGGACATGAAGGACTTCTCCGGCGACCTCGTCGTCGTCGTGGAGGTCGACGTGCGGCCCGAATTCGAGCTGCCGAACCTCGACGGGATCGAGCTCGTCGTCGACGCCGTGACCGTCGACCCCGAAGAGATCGAAACCGAGATGCAGAACCTTCTCGCCCGTTTCGGAACGCTCATCACCGTCGACCGCCCCGCCAAGACGGGTGACTTCGCGCAGATCGACCTGACTGCGACGATCGGCGACTCAGAGGTCGACACCGCGAAGGGCATCTCCTACGAGGTCGGCTCGGGAGACCTCATCGACGGCATCGACGAGGCGCTCGACTCGCTCAGCGCTGGCGAGACCACGACTTTTGAGTCGAAGCTCCTCGGTGGCGACAACGAGGGCCAGACCGCGCAGATCACCGTCACGCTACTCGCCGTCAAGGAGCGGGAGCTTCCCGTCGCCGACGACGACTTCGCGCAGATCGCCAGCCAGTTCGACACCATCGACGAACTCAGGGCCGACATCGAGCAGCAGGTCTCGAAGTCGAAGGTCTTCGGTCAGGGCACCCAGGCGCGCGACCAGGTCGTCGACAAGTTGCTCGAGTCAGTCGAGATTCCCGTTCCGCAGCAACTCGTCGAAGACGAGGTGCGCCGCCACCTCGAGAACGAGAAGCGTCTGGAGGACGACGAACACCGCGCAGAGGTAACCGAATCGAGCGAGAAGACGTTCCGAAGCCAGATTCTGCTCGACTCGATCGCCGAGTCTGAGCAGATCAAGGTCAGCCAGAACGAGCTCACCCAGTACCTCGTGCAGGGCGCCGCCCAATACAACATGGAGCCGGGCGAGTTCATCAAGGTGCTCGACCAGAACGGCCAGATCCCCGGAATGATCGGCGAGGTCGCGCGCGGCAAGGCCCTCGCGGTCGTGCTGAGCCGGGCGAAGGTCATCGACGGCGAGGGCAACCCGGTCGACATCTCCTCGTTCACCGCGACGGCCGAGCTCGAAGACGACAGCCCCGAAGCGGTGTTCTCCGGCGCTTCCGGTGACGACCACGCGGGTCATGACCACGCGGGTCACGACCACGAGGGTCACAGCCACTAGGGCTACCAGGTTTCGCACAGCGGCCCGTCGCGAGAGCGGCGGGCCGTTGTCGTCCGCGCCGTACCTGTCGCCGATGAAGGTATTCCTGGCGCGCGTCCGGCGTGTCCGGTGCCCCGAACGGCGGGTCGCCGCGAATCACCTTCCGGCGTGACAGGTTTCCCGTCACAGGGCGGCGTAACCTGCGGGGACACGACGAGCGCGTCCCGTAGCGTGGACGGATGAACGTGCGCCCCGACAAAGACGACCCCACGACCCTCGGCCTCCTGACCCAGGCGGTGCATGCCGGCAACGAGGTCGACCCGGGCTCCGGTGCGATCCGCACCCCTCTCGTGCTCGCCAACTCCTACGCTCTGCCGGCCGACCCGTCCGCGATCAGCTGGTCGGGCACCGACATCCCGCTCTACACCCGCAACAGCGGCGTGAACCAGCTCGCGCTCGAGCGCAAGCTCGCACTCCTCGAGGGGGCGGAGGCCGCCGTGGCGCTGGCTAGCGGCGTCGCCGCCCTGCACGCGGTGTTCTTCACCTTCCTCAAGTCGGGCGACCATGTGGTGCTCGCCGACCAGACCTACGAGGCGACGTATCGGTTGTTCACCGAGCTGTTGCCCGAAAAGTACGGCATCACGGCGACCCTCGTCGACACGTCCGACCTCGATGCGGTGCGCGCTGCCATCCGCCCGGAAACGGTGCTCGTGCACACGGAGACGATCGCGAATCCGACGACGAGGATCGCGGATGTCGCGGCGCTGGCCACGATCGCGCACGAGGCCGGCGCGCTCTTCTCGATCGATGCGACTTTCTCGCCGCCGCCCATCGCCACACCGATCCTGCACGGAGCGGACCTCGTCGTGCACTCGCTCACCAAGTACATAAACGGCCACGGCGACGCGATGGGTGGCGCTGTCACAGGGTCCCGGGAGCTCATCGGGCGCATCAAGTCCGAAGCGATGGTCGACGTCGGGGGAGTGATCAGTCCCTTCAACGCCTGGCTCATCATGCGCGGCTCAGTCACCCTGCCGTTGCGGATGCGCCAGCACGCCGCAAGTGCTCAGACGGTGGCCGAGTTCCTCGAATCCGACCCGCGGGTCACGTTCGTCGCGTACCCCGGCCTCCCGTCGCATCCGCAGCACGATCTCGCTGCCCGAATCTTCCCCAACGGCTTCGGAGGCATGCTCGCCTTCGCGGTCGACGGAGACCTGGACACCCAGAACCGTTTCGTCTCGAACCTGCGCGTGATCACCTCTGCCGTCTCGCTCGGCCATGACGAGTCGCTCATCGTGCACGTGGGCACCACGGGGCCGCGCGCCGCCTATTACCCGCACCCGTTCCAGCGCGCAGGGCACTTGCGCTTCTCGGTCGGGCTCGAGGATGCGGATGACCTCGTCGCCGACCTCGCCGCCGCGCTCGATGCCACGTTCGCGTAGCGTCAGCGCGCTCTGCCCACGGCGAACAGGCAGGATTGCGCACGTCGTTCCCGATAGGTTCGATATGCGCGACAACTGAACGGCGCGATAACTGAAATGGAGCGCAACATGGCCCAACCCGCATTGGTCAACAGCATCTTCGACCAACTCCTCAAGGACCGCATCATCTGGCTCGGATCAGAAGTGCGCGACGACAACGCCAACGAGATCTGCGCGAAGATCCTGCTGCTCGCGGCCGAGGATCCCAAGCGCGACATTTTCCTGTACATCAACTCTCCTGGCGGTTCGATCACGGCGGGAATGGCGATCTACGACACGATGAAGTTCGTGCCGAACGACATCGTCACTGTCGGCATCGGAATGGCCGCCTCGATGGGGCAGTTCCTGCTCTCGTCGGGTACGAAGGGCAAGCGCTACATCACCCCGAACGCCCGCGTGCTGCTGCACCAGCCGTCCGGCGGGTTCGGGGGGACCTCCGCCGACATCCAGACCCAGGCCAAGATCATCCTCGACATGAAGAAGCGGATGGCGGAGCTCACGGCCGAGCAGACCGGCAAGTCGATCGAGCAGATTCTGATCGACGGCGACCGGGACAACTGGTTCACCGCGCAGGAGGCGCTCAAGTACGGATTCGTCGATCACCTCCGCGAGTACTCCTCCGAGGTGATCGGTGGCGGCGGAACCAACGACCACGTCACAGAAAAGGACGTCTCGATCGAACCCGATCCCGGCCAGGGAACGGGCGGAGCGCCCGAGCACAACGACATCGACCCTGACACCGCCACCCCAGGCACCAGCAAGTAAGGCGAGACACTAATGGACAATTTCTCATTCGGCGGCAAGGCTGGCCAGATGCCCGACTCCCGCTACATCCTTCCGACCTTCGAGGAGCGCACGGCCTACGGGTACAAGCGCCAGGACCCGTACGCGAAGCTGTTCGAGGACCGCATCGTCTTCCTCGGCGTTCAGGTGGATGATGCTTCCGCCGACGACGTCATGGCTCAGCTTCTCGTGCTCGAGAGCCAGGACCCCGACCGCGACATCGTCATGTACATCAACTCGCCCGGTGGCTCGTTCACCGCGATGACCGCGATCTACGACACGATGCAGTACATCCGCCCGCAGATCCAGACAGTGTGCCTCGGACAGGCCGCCTCCGCCGCGGCGGTGCTCCTCGCCGCGGGAACGCCGGGCAAGCGGCTCGCACTGCCGAACGCGCGCATCCTGATCCACCAGCCCTCGACCGGCGACGCGGGTCGCGGACAGGCGTCCGACATCGAGATCCAGGCGCAGGAGATCCTGCGGATGCGCACCTGGCTCGAGCAGACCCTGTCCGATCACTCGAACCGCAGCGTCGAACAGGTCAACAAGGACATCGACCGCGACAAGATCCTCGGCGCCGCAGCGGCGCTCGAGTACGGACTCATCGACCAGGTGCTCGAGTCGCGCAAAAACGTTCCCGCCGCCGCGATCTTGAAGTAGCAGCGAACGGAGCAAAGGCCCGCCGACATTGTCGGCGGGCCTTTTTCTGTGGTCAGACGCTCTTTCTGCGGTTCCTCACGACGAGGGCGGTGGCGATGGCGGCCGCGGTGACCGCTGCGACGATGGCACCGAGCCAGAGGGTGGTCGCGAGGGAGGCGTCATCCGTCACCGCGGATCCGCCGTCGGTGTCCGGAGCGGCGGATGGAACCGGAGTCGCGGTCCCGGGCGGGGTCTCCTTTTGCGCGCTTTCGCCGCACACCGGCGCGCCGGTGGCTCCGGGGAACACCTCCGCGCCCGCCGCGGGTGCCCAATCGAAGCCGAACTGACCGTCCACCGGATGCCCGTCGATGGAGATCACCTGCCAGGCCAGCGTGTAGCTGCCGGGCGCGCCGAGCGCTGGCTCGGCGCTCATGGTCGGCCCCGCGACATCGACGCAGCCGTCCCCGTAGAAAAGCCCGTCCGGTCCGATCACCTGGAGGGCGAAGCCGCCGGACGCCGCACCGGCCTCGAAGAGGTCCTCGTTGGTGGTGACCGAGAACGACTCGGGGAGCTCCGTGATCGTCGCTCCGGCCTCGGGGGTCGATGCGACGAGCGAGTTGTGGGCGCGGGCGGGAGCCGCGGAACCGGAGACGGCCCCCACCGCGAGGATGGCACCGACGAGGACCGGCACGAAGGCCTTCGATAATCTCACTCCTCGAGGCTACGCGAGCCGTGGCCGCCGTCGAGGCCTGCCGATGTCGTCCCCTCGACTCGCGGCGACGTATTTCGCTCGGGTGCAACCGGGCGTCGGTGACTCGGGTTAGGCTCGGTGGCAACAGCACGAGTGACGGATGACCCACAGCGGGGTGGGACCGAATTTTGAGGAGGCCGGGCACATGGCTCGAATCGGCGAGAGCGCGGATCTGCTCAAGTGTTCCTTCTGCGGCAAGAGTCAAAAGCAAGTGCAGCAGCTCATTGCGGGGCCGGGCGTCTACATCTGTGACGAATGTGTCGAACTGTGCAACGAGATCATCGAGGAGCGTCTGGCAGAATCCGGCGACGAGGTGCAGGGTGAGTTCGATCTGCCGAAACCGAAGGAGATCTTCAGCTTTCTCGAGGAGTATGTGATCGGCCAGGAGCCTGCCAAACGGGCCCTGTCGGTCGCCGTCTACAACCACTACAAGCGCATCCGCGCGCGCAACACGCTCTCGTCGGCGGATGCGGTGATCGACGACGTCGAAATCGCCAAGTCCAACATTCTGTTGATCGGCCCGACCGGTTGCGGCAAGACCTACCTCGCCCAGACGCTCGCGAAGCGGCTCAACGTGCCGTTCGCGGTCGCCGACGCGACCGCGCTGACCGAGGCCGGCTACGTCGGGGAAGACGTAGAGAACATCCTGCTCAAGCTCATCCAGGCGGCGGATTACGACGTCAAGCGTGCCGAAACCGGCATCATATACATCGACGAGATCGACAAGATCGCCCGAAAGGCCGAGAATCCCTCGATCACCCGCGACGTATCCGGTGAGGGAGTTCAGCAGGCCCTTCTGAAGATCCTCGAGGGCACCGTGGCATCCGTTCCGCCCCAGGGCGGGCGCAAGCATCCGCACCAGGAGTTCATCCAGGTCGACACCACTAACGTGCTGTTCATCGTCGCCGGCGCGTTCTCCGGGCTTGAGGAGATCATCTCGAGCCGCGCGGGCAAGAAGGGCATCGGCTTCGGCGCCCCGCTGCACAGCAAGGGCGACGACGTCGATCTCTTCGGCGAGGTACTGCCGGAGGATCTGCACAAGTTCGGCCTCATCCCGGAGTTCATCGGCCGACTGCCGGTCGTGACGACGGTCACCCAGCTCGACCAGGAGGCGCTCATGGCGATCCTCACCGTGCCTAAGAACGCCCTCGTGCGCCAGTACCAGCGCATGTTCGAGATCGACGGCGTCGAGTTGGATTTCGAGCAGGACGCTCTCGAGGCGATCGCCGACCTCGCAGTGCTTCGCAAGACCGGTGCTCGCGGGCTCCGCGCGATCATGGAAGAAGTACTCGGCCCGATCATGTTCGACGTGCCGTCGAGCCCGGATGTCGCGCGCGTCGTCGTGACGAAGCAGTCGGTGATCGCGAACGCGGCCCCGACCATCGTGCCGCGCAAGGCCGTTCGCGCGGAGAAGTCGGCGTAGGTCGGGAACCGGAGTGCTCCCTACCAGGAATAGAGTGCTCGATCGCGCCCTAAGCTGGGGCTTCCGACCGAAGGAGTGAGGAATCCTCCAGCCCCGTGCGGCCCTGCTGGTGACCGCCGAGGCGACGACGGGTCACTTCGCGCCGCGGTCGGCGCGTTCCTCGTCTGCGGGGGGCTCTTTCCGGGGACTGCTTGTCGGCGGCGCGGTCATGGCGTGGACAGCTGGTGGAGCCCTCGCCGCAGCATCCGTACCGCCGAGGCGGCGGGCATGGAATGACCAGCGCCCGCCTCGGGTTATCCGAGTGATGACTTCTTTCGCCGATACCCCTCGCTCCGTTCTCGACCTCGCCACCGTCTATGAGGGGATGAGCCATTCCGAGGCCCTCGGGCAGACCATCGAGACGGCGAGGATCGCCGACGAGCTCGGCTACCGCCGGTTCTGGGTCGCCGAGCACCACAGCATGGACGCGGTCGCAAGTTCCGCTCCCGCCGTGCTCATCGGCGCGATAGCCGCGGCCACGAAACGCATCCGGGTTGGCTCCGGCGGGGTAATGCTGCCCAATCACTCCTCACTCGTCATCGCAGAGCAGTTCGGCACCCTCGTCGCCCTGCACGGCGACCGGATCGACCTAGGCCTCGGCAGGGCGCCCGGTACCGACGGGCTCACCGCAAGGGTGCTGCGCCGCAATCTGGCACACGAGACCGCGGACGACTTTCCGCAGCAGGTGGTCGAGCTGATGGCATTCTTCGGGATCATTCCGCCGCTGGAGAACGGGCTGGGGGCATCCGTCATCGCGATCCCGGGGCGCGGTGACGCGCCGCTCATCTGGCTGCTCGGCTCGAGCGGGTTCAGCGCCCAGCTCGCCGGCATGATGGGCCTGCCGTTCGCCTTCGCGCACCACTTCGCCGGCAGCGCCGAGACGCCGCGTGCCTTCGACCTGTACCGGCATCACTTCGCGCCGTCGGCGGTGCTCCAGGAACCGTGGGCGATGGTGTCGGCCGCGACCCTGGTGGCGGATGATCCGGCTCAGGCGGCCCGGTCCGCGCTGCCGAACAACCTCTGGGCGCTCCGGCTGCGGCAGGGTGGGCGCCCCGGCCGTGTTCCCACCCTCGCCGATGCCGAGGCGCACCCGTGGACCGCAGCCGAAAGTGCTTTCGCGGCCGAGCGGAACGCGCAGCAGGCGATCGGAACTCTGGACCACGTGCGCGGCCGGCTCGCGTCTCTCGTCGATGCGACGGGAGCGGACGAGGTCCTCGTCGTGCCGCAGGGCGTCGACCTTGAGGAGAAGCTGCGCACGCTGCGCGACCTCGCCCCGGCGACATCCACCTGAGCGGTCGACCACGGCGGAACGGCGATCAGACGGCCGGGAAGACGACGTCGAACGCGTCGATGAGTCTCACCGTCACCGTGGTCGGCGACTCCAGGTGCACAGCTCCGCTCGGAAGGATGCCCGCGCCGCCCCATCGCTCCATCACCCGCCACTGCGCAGCGACATCCTCCCCGGCGTGCTCCTGCGGCAGATCGGGCCAGAATTCGAAGCCTCCGCTGTCGACGAGCGCGCGGCGCCGGAAGAGCACGCACCCACCGACCCAGGCGACACGGTAGGCAATCCACCCGCCAGGTTCGACCTCGACCTCCGCGGCTTTGTGCGCCAGATTCGCCGCGTTGTGCAGCGGCCACCGCCCGAACGCAGGGGAGTCCCGGCGGATCCGCTCCGGAAGCACCCCTGCCTCCCATGGCCGGAACTCGGTGCGCTCGTGCGGTCGGTCGTCACCGAGGTAGGAGAGGCCCTGCACTGCCGAGCCGATGAAGCCGCACCCGAGCTCGACGATAGCGTCGAGCATCCGCTTCATCGTTCCCGACTCGAGCCACACGTCGTCGTCGAGGAAGAGCACGAACTCGGCGCTCGCCTGGTCGAGTAGGAACTGCCGGTGCTCGGCCAGGCCGAGCCTCGGCAGGTGGCGAAGCTCGACCACCTCGCGGCCCTGCGCCCGCAGCACCCGCAACATGGCCTGCACCCCAGGTTCACCGGCAACGGCTCCGTGATCGGATTGATCGCTCAGCACGAGCCGGAACGACGGATCGTCCTGCGCGGCGAGGCCCGCGAGGGTGACGCCGAGTTCGGTGCCGCGGCCGCTCGTCGGCACCAGAACGTCGACGAGGGGAGTCTGCGGTGTGCCCGGTCGCGCCCAGTCACCGGACCACCGACGACTTCCGGTCACGTCCGCTCCGCTCTCTCCTGCTTCGGTGACGGCGGTGCGGTGCTCCGGATGCGCGCGACGACGGCGCTCGTCGACTGCGACGGCACGTAGCCGAGCATGCGTACCTCGCCGCCGTAGGAGCTCACCACGGCGGTCTCGGCGAGCATCTCCGGAGTGTAGTCGCCGCCCTTCACGTAGATCTCTGGACGCAGCCGTTCGAGTAGGGCGCTCGGGGTGTCAGCATCGAATACGGTCACGTAGTCCACGCAGCCGAGTGCGGCGAGCACGTTCGCGCGATCGGGGGCGGCGTTCACCGGCCGGTCGGGTCCCTTGAGGCGGCGCACCGAGTCGTCGTCGTTGATCGCGACGACGAGGACGTCGCCCAGCCGCTTAGCTTGCGCGAGGTAGGTCGTGTGGCCGCGGTGCAGCACATCGAAGCATCCGTTTGTGAACACGATCCGTTCGCCGACCTTACGGTGGGCCGCCAATCGCGTGGCGAGCTCGTCATGATCGAGGGCGAGGTCGCTCCTGCCGCCGAGCTGCTCCGTGATGTCGTCGAGGGTGCAGACCGACGTGCCGTAGCGCTGCACGACGACGTCGGCGGCGAGCTGCGCGAAGTCGGCGCTCAACTCGAGCGACAGGCCGGCGGCGTGCGCAACCGTCAGCGCTGCGACGAAGGTGTCGCCGGCGCCGGATGCACGCGTCTCGAGCGCGGGATGCGCTCGGGTTCTGTGCGGTTCGTCGTTCCCGCGCAGCAGAACCGTGCCGTCATGATCGAGGGTGATGATCGCGGCCAGGGCCCCGGCTGCGCGCAGCAGGTCGCCCGATCGCTCGGCGACCGTCGCTGTGCGATCGGCCGGCAGCGTTTCGAGGCGGAGCAGACGAGCCGCCTCCCGGGCGTTCGGGGTGACGAGATGCGGATGCAGCGACGCCCAGACTCCTGGATCGTGAGCATCCACGACGGTGAGAGGAGGCCGACGCCTTGTCGGTGCAACGAGCGAGTCGCGCACCGGTCCATGCAGCGTGCCGAACCCGTAGTCGCAGACGAGTTCGGCGTCGGCATCGGCGGCCGCGTCGACTGCGGCCTCCGCGAGGCGGAGGAGTTCGGCCCTCGGATGAGCGCCACCCGGACCGTCGTCGATGCGCACGAGAACGTGGTCGTCGCTCATCACGCGGATCTTCGTCATCGTGCGTGCCCCGCTACAGCACAGCACCCCGGAGACGTCGATTCCCGCCGAGGAGAGGATCCCGACCAGTTGTGCGCCGGCGTCGTCGTCGCCGACCAGTCCGACAAGTCTCACCCGCGCTCCCAGCGCGGCGAGGTTCATCGCGGTGTTCCCTGCGCCTCCCGGTGTGCTCACTCGAGCGGTGACGTCCACGACGGGTGCGGGCGCTTCACGGCTGATCCGGTCGCTGTGGCCGCTCCACCATCCGTCGAGAATGAGATCGCCGATCACGGTCACCCGGGAGGCCGCCTCGCGAATCAGCGGGGCCACCTCCGGTGTGAGGGCGCTCAGCCGGGCCAGACGGCCAGCCGACCAGGTCATCTCGGCCGCCCCAGGCGCAAGACCTCGGTGGTGGTCATCTCGTCGAGCAGCACGGTGTCGGCGCCCGCCCGCTGGAACGCCGAGCGTTCAACCTGGCAGGTGATCGTCACCTCGCCCAGCACCGTCCCGTTCCTGGGGATGCGAATGCGAATGCGCTCGGAGCCGGCAGCCGATGCTCCTGGTGCGCCGGGCTCCGGTGCAATGGCCTGGTGTGCCGGCATGAATCCTCCTCGAACGCGCGGCCGTCGAAACGCATGTGCTGCTCGCTAAGTACCCACTTCGGGTACCCCTTACACGGGGATCCCCTAGGCATGTTTGGCCGTTGCCCGGCATGGGCATTGGAAGAACGCAGCGCCGAAGTGATGAGCCGACTCGAAGGGGATTCCGACATGTTCCACACCGTCGATAGGCCGAGCAGATCGATGAGCGTCGGTCCGCTCGGCGGCCGGTTCGAGAACGTGCGGCGCATCGCCGTGCTCAGAGGAGGCGGCCTCGGCGACCTCATCTTCGTGCTCCCGGCGATTGAAGCGCTCGCCCACGCCTACCCCGAGGCGCACATCACGTTGCTCGGCACGCCGATGCATCATGCACTGCTCTCCGGTCGGCCCGGCCCCGTGCACGAGGTGGTCGAACTGCCTGTCGTGCCGGGCGTGCGTGACGTGCGAGGGCAGGTCGAGGACCCGGATGCCACCGAACGATTCACGCAACGGATGCGGGCGAGCCGGTTCGACCTCGCGGTGCAACTTCATGGCGGCGGCCGCTACTCGAATCCGTTCCTGCTGCGGCTCGGCGCCCGACACACGATCGGGATGCAGACGCCGGATGCCGTTGAGCTCGAGCGGGGGATGGCCTATGTGTACTACCAGCACGAGATGCTGCGCGCCCTCGAGGTGGTCGGTCTCGCGGGCGCGCCGCCGGTGGTCCTCGAACCGCGACTGCAACCCACCCCCGAGGAGCGGAATGCCGCAGCACGTAGAGTCGAGCACCGCGACGGCGCGCTCGCGCTCGTTCATCCGGGTGCCACGGACGCGCGGCGGCGCTGGCCAGCGCAGCGATTTGCGGAGATCGCCCGTCGTCTCGCCGACGATGGGGCCCAAGTGATCGTCGTCGGCGACGGTTCGGATGGCGACACGGCCGCCGACATCACGGCGACGGCGGGAGGAGCCGGTCGCAGGGTGTCCTCCTTGGCGGGGCACCTCACGCTCGGCGAACTGGTCGGCCTGTTCTCCCACGCCGATGTGCTCGTCGGCAACGACAGCGGTCCGAGGCATCTCGCCCAGGCCGTCGGAGTGTGCACCGTGGGCGTGTATTGGTTCCCGAACCTGGTCAACGCCGGGCCCTTCGGTCGCTCCCGGCACCGCACCCATATGTCTTGGGTGACCAGATGCCCCGTGTGCGACCGGGATTGCACGCAGGTCGGCTGGACTGCGGAGCGTTGCGAGCACGACGACTCGTTCGTCGCCGACGTCGCGCCCGGTCCCGTCTACGACGACGCATCAGAACTCATGGCCACGAGTCTTCTTCTGCGTGGCAGATGACAAGTTCGCGCACTTCGCTCGATTCTGGTTGACCGAGGGCGAAGAGCACCGCGTTCGCGACGTGGGCGGGGTCGTTGAGGCGGGAGTCGTCCTGCGGCCTGTACTTCTCGTCCCGGTCGTCGAAGAATCTCGTCTTCATGCCGGACGGAATCAGGGTGGTCACCCCGATCTGACCCTTGGTCTCCGCGGCGAGGGCACGGGAGAAGCCGAGCACGCCGAACTTCGAGGCACAATACGCGGTCGCATCCGCCACCGCCTTGAGCGCGAGGGACGACGCGACGGTGACCACGCGCCCGTGGCTCTGCATCAGGTGCGGGAGAGCGGCGCGCACGACCGCGACCGTTCCGAGCAGGTTGACGGCTATCACGCGTTCCCACTCGTCCGTGGGCACCTCGTCGAGGCGACCGCAGCGGTCGATTCCCGCCGCGGTCACGACAGCGTCAAGCCCGCCGAGCGAATGGGCGAGCTCGGCAACGACAAGTTCCACCGCGCGGGTGTCGGACACGTCAAGCTCCCGCGCCTCCATCCCGGAGACCGAGGCGATCGAGCGATCGAGCACCACGGGGGTCCCGCCGGCGTCGAGCACTGCCCTCGCTACGGCGGCGCCGAGGCCGGACCCTCCTCCGGTGACCAGAACCCGCCCGATCGGGCGGTTGGTGACGGGGGCGATGGACGAGGACGTTTGCGATTCGGACATGGGATCCTTTCATACGCTGCTGCGCGGGGGGTGCAAATGTGCGGTCTCAGCCGACCCGGGCGACGGCGGCCGCGAGAGTGGAGGTGGACCGACCGGGATAGAACGGAACGGTGACGGCGATTCCACCCCAGCCCGCGAGCAGGGCGGCCTCCGGAAGCTCGTCGGCGACGTAGTCCCCTCCCTTCACCCAGAGGTCAGGCTCGATTCGCCGGATCACCGCATCGGGGGTGTCCTCGTCGAAGACGATGACGGCGTCGACGCACTCGAGGGCGAGCAGCAGATCGATCCGGTCGGCCTCATCCATGATCGGTCTGCCGACCCCCTTGAGCCGGCGCACCGACGCGTTCGAGTTCAGGCAGACGATCAGGCAGTCGCCGAGCGCTCTCGCGGCCGAAAGGGCGCGGGCGTGTCCGGCGTGCAACAGGTCGAAGCATCCGCCCGTCGCGACTACCGTGCCTCCAGCGCGTCTCGTCTCGTGCACGACTTGAAGCGCCTCGGCGGTGTCTCCCGGGAGATAGCTCGCGTTGTCCGGTCGCGTGAGCGATGCGACACCGCCCGCGGCGAGGAACGCGGCGGCTTCGGTGACGGCTCCGCGCAGAGCGGCGGCGAGCGCGGCACCAGAGGCGAGTTGCACGGCGAGCGACGCTGCGAGCCGGTCGCCGGCGCCGCAGGTATCGGGTGCGTGGATGAGCGGTGCAGGCACGACGAGCGGAAGATCCGAATCGCTCTCGTTCAACAGTGCGCCGAGCGACCCGAGAGTGATCACCACCGACCGGCACCCCCATCGCGTTCGCAGCTCTTTCGCCGCGGAGGATGCGCTGTGGACCCCGGTCACCGCCGATCCGGTCGCGCCGGCGGCTTCCAACGCGTTGGGCGTCGCCGCCCAGGTCGATGCCACCGGTTCTGCGCCGCGTGGGTGCGGGTCCCAGACGAGCGGAACCTTGCGTCCCCGCTCGCCGAGGGCGGCGCGCAGCTCGGCGTTTGCGAGCAGGCCGCGGCCGTAGTCGGCGACGACGATGGCGTCCGCGGCCAGGATCGCGCGGATCATCGCCGGCGTGACCTCCGGAGCCGGTGGGATCGCGCAGTCCTGGTCTATCCGGGCGATGGCGTGCCCTGCGGCCCGCAGCCGGGTCTTCACTGGGGTGCGAGCGCCGCTCCGTCCGGCGATGACAGATGTCCCGTCGAGAGTTCCGCGCAGCTGCCCGGCCCTGTCGTCGTCCGACAGCACAGTCACGAGGGTCACCTCGTGGCCCTCCCGCGTGAGTATGGTCGCGACGAGACCGGCGCCACCGGCTCGCCTGTCCGCCACCGTCACGTCGACGACCGGCACCGGCGCATCCGGGCTCAACCGGTTCGCCGACCCCGACAGGTCGACGTCGAGCAGGACATCGCCGACCACCGTGATGCGCATCAGGATGTCCCGTCGGTCAACACGGCGGGCGCCGCGTCGATGAGTTCGATCTGACGATCGAACGCCCGGCACAGGGCGTGAATGCCGACCAGTTGCGCCTCCTGCACGTTGGGTGCGAGGCCGGGCAGCGCGATGTGTTCGTCGCACTCGAGGGTAAGCGGATTCGGCCCCGGCCCGGTCAGCGCCCAACTGGCGGCACCCACCTCCCGTGCGGCGCGGGCCGCGAGCAGCAGATTCCTGCTGCGCCCGCTCGTAGACAGCAGCACGAGCACGTCGTCGGGCCTCGCGTGCGCCCGCACCTGGCGGGCGAAGGTCTCGTCGAAGCTGTAGTCGTTCCCGATCGCGGTGATGCTCGACGTGTCGGCGTGCAGCGCGATGGCCGAGAACGGCCGACGCTCCCCGTCGAACCGCCCCACCAGTTCAGCCGTGAGGTGCTGGGCCTCCGCCGCCGACCCTCCGTTGCCGGCGGCCAGCAGCCGCGCTCCGGCGTTCAGGCGCACAGCGAGCTCGGTGCCCCACCTGGCTAGACGTGCCGCCTCGCCGTGCAGGGCGGCGAGAACCGGCCCGAGGGCGGCGACATGGTGCTCGATCGCCATCGTCGTTGCCAGCTCCGCCGAGTGGGCCGGCGGAACGAGGTCGCGTCGGTGCAGCGACAGCTGATGCTCAATGGTCATCGTGATGCTCCCTTCGCGGCACGCAGGGAAGCTCCGCCGGCCGCTCTTCGAATCGTCTTCCGGTAGGCCCGTTCGGTGTCCGCGGCGACCTGGTCCCAGGAGAAGCGGGATTCCACCCGGTCCCGCCCGGCGGCGCCTAGCCGACGGATGCGCGCGTGGTCGATGAGCAGGGCGGCGAGCGCGCCGCTGATCGCTCCCGGATCCCTCGGCGGCACGTGCACACCGGTCACCCCGTGCACGACCGTGTCGATGAGTCCGCCGACGGAGCTGGCGACGACGGGGATCCCGCACGCCATCGCCTCGAGCGGCACGATTCCGAACGGCTCGTACCAGGGAGTGCAGACGACGGCGTCGGCGGAGCGCAGCACCGCCGGCAGCTCGCTCTGCGCCACCTGCCCGCGCACGTGCACGCGATCGGAGAGCCCGAGCCGGTCGGCGAGGGCCAGCAGGCGGCGAGCCTCCGGGTCGTCCAGGAGTGACTCCGAGCCGCCGGAGCCTCCGATGACGACGAGTTCGACGTCGGTCATGCCCTCGGCGGCGAGCTGGGCCAGGGCGGTGATGACGAGATCGACCCCCTTGCGTGGCACCAGCCGGCCGACGCTGACGATCCGCCTGGTCCGCCCCTTGCGCTCGACGGGCCCGGTCGGCTTGAACCGCTCCAGGTCGACCCCGCACGGCACGACCGAGATGTGGGTGGACGGCACGCCGAGCGCCTTGAGTTCGAATGCCTCATCGGAGCAGGTCGCGATGACCGCGTCGGCCTCGCGGCCGACCTTCGGCTCGAGCCATTCCCTCTCGGCTGGGCTGGTGTCCTGAGCGCCCTGGTGTCGGCGCTTCACGATTCCGAGGGCGTGGAAGGTATGGGTCACCGGCAGCGCCCGCGGGCGGCCCGGGCGCCGCGCGGCCTCGAGCGCGGCGACGCCTGACATCCAGAAGTGGCTGTGCACGATGTCGGGCGTTGTGCGGTCCCAATCATCGGAGAGACGATCGGCGAGGTTGCCCATATACGGCAGAAGCTCGTCCTTCGGCACGTGCGTCGCCGGTCCGGCATCCGCGTGCACGACCTCTACGCCGGGGAAGAGCTGCATGCGCGCCGGCAGGCCGGGATCATCTCGCCGCGTGTAAACGGTCACCTGGTGCCCGCGGCGGGCGAGGGCGCTTGACAGCGCCGCGACGTGCACGTTCTGCCCTCCGGCGTCGACACCCCCGATGACGGCGAGGGGGCTCGCGTGCTCGGAAACCATCGCGATCCTCATCGGAATGTCCCTTCTCTCTCGCCCGCCCCGACACTGTCGGCGTTGTGCGGCCGCCGGAACTGGGGCGGTCGGATGATGCGACGGCGCCCGCCAGTGGCGACCGTGTCCTCGATCAGCTCGTCCCAGCGCTCGAGGAACGCCCTGAGCGAGTAGCGCTCGAGCGCGATCTCTCGAGCGATCTGCCCGCGTGAGCGTGCCTCATCGGGGTCGTCGACCAGCCGTCGCGCCACGCGCACGAGCTCGTCGACGTCGGCAGAGATCGCACCCGCCTCCGGTGGCACGGCGCGTGGTGCCTCCGTCGTCGCGAGGACGACGACCGGCATCGCGAGATGCATCGCCTCGAGCAGGGAGAGCCCGAGGGAGGTCCACCGAAGCGGATGCAGGTAGACACGGCAGCCGGCGAGTCTCTCGTGCAGTCGCGGGGTGGCGAGGTTGCCGCGGAGGATCAGCCTGCGCTCGTCGAGGCCGATCCGCTCCGGAAGGTGCGCGATCGACATCCCGAAGGCCTCCAGAGGCGCCGCCTCCGCAAACCTGGGCAGCAGGTCGGTGCCGGTCACCCGCCAGCGACGGATCGGCTCGTTGATGACGAAACCGAGGTGAGGGCGCTCCCCGCTGTAGAGGGGGCCGGGGTCGGGGATGCCATGCTCGATGACGACGGTCGGCGCCGATCCCGAGTCCCACATCAGCCGGTTGAAATGGGTTACGTGCACGATAGGGATATCGCAGCGATCGGCGAGTGGATGAATCTGGTTCGGTACGCCCTCCTTGGGCGTGTTGTGCTCGACGTAGAGCGCGGGCAAGTCCCGCCCCAGACGACGGCCCGTGAGCCTTTCCGCCTCGGCCAGATCCTCCGGCCGCTGCAGCACTGCAAGATCGATCTGCTCGTCACGCAGGCTTCCCGGCGGCACCTCGTGCACCGACGTAGGCCAGGGGAGGCCCGTCCCGCCGAGCCCCGATCCGCGCCCGGCCGCCATGGGCAGCAGGTAGTCGTGGCCGCCGCGCACGAACGCGTCCATCCACCCGCCATGCACGTGCCAGGCCAGGATCCTCACGCCGGCACCTCCACCCGCGGCGCGGGCTCGGCATCGCACGATGTTCGCGCAAGCAGCTTTCCGCACGCCGCGAAGGCGACGCCCGCCGAGACCGAGGAGAGACACGGGTGTCCCGGCACGGGGCACTCCCGGGCGCGTGTGCCGGCGCATTCCGCTCGCTGATCGCCGAGGACTTCCACCGGTACGCGGTAGGGCGCCCATTTCGCGGCGGGCACGACCGGGGAGAACAGGCTCACCACGGGGGTGCCTACGGCCGCCGCGAGATGCGCGGGGCCGGTGTTCCCCGTCACAAGCAGTCGAGCTCCGGCGAGCACGCCGGAGAGCTCGTGCAGGTCGGTGCGGCCGCCCAGGTCCATACCGTCCGTTCCGGCGACGCGGGCGGTGAGCGCTCGCTCGCTCGGTCCACCGGTTACGACGACACGGTGACCGGCCCCCGTCAGGAGCCGCACCAGGTCGGCCGCGTTCTCCTCCGGCCACGCGCGCGCGGGCACGGACGCGCCCGGGTGGATGACGACGTACGATTCCGTGCCGACGAGTGCCGAGACATCCGGGGTCGGCAGCACTCTGAGGCGGCCGTCGTCACGGCCGGGGAGTTCGAACCCGCCCGCCCGCACGATCGTCATCGCCCGTTCCGCCTCCGGCAGCTCCTCCGGGAAATCCTCGCCCGGCCGGATCCGCACGTCGAGCAGGCTACCGGCGGCGTCCACCGAGGCGCCGATGATCCGCGGAACCCCTGCGAGTCGAAGCAGCAGGGCGAGGGGGAGGGGGGACTGGTGAAAGGAGGTGAGCAGCACGGCGATGTCCGGTGGATCCCCGAGAAGGGCGCTCAGCACACCGACGTGCTCGGGCGTCGCGGCCGGGGAGGGGTCGGCGATCCACGGGCAGGCCCAGACGATCACCCGCCCGACGCCGGGCAGCAGCGCACCGGCCGGGGCACCCTGTGGACCGCAGAGCAGAACCAGTTCGCCGACATCGGGATGGGCGGCGATCGCGCGCACTGCGGGCCCGGCGAGCAGCACGTCGCCGGCGCTGTCGAGGCGTGCGACGAGGGCCCGGCGCATCACGACGCCTCCCTCACGGAAGGCGCAACGGCGCTGGGACGCCCACCGAACAGCAGTTCCACGCCGGCCAGCAGGTCCGGTGCCACCAGCGCGGCCGCACGCACCTCCTCACCGCGCGTGATAACTGTCGGTACGAGCACGCCGCGCGCTCCGGCAGCACCCGCCGCGGCGACATCCGCCCCTATGTCACCGATCACGGCGACATCCGCCGGCTCCAGGCCGAGCGCCCCCGCGGCGGACAGCACCATTCCCGGTCGAGGCTTGCGGCATTCGCACGCGTCCGCGGCCGCGTGCGGGCAGACACACCAGACGTCGAACGGTCCGACCAGCCGGTCAATGGCGGAATTCACCGCGTCGACCTGGCCCCGCGTCAGCATGCCGCTGGCGATGCCCGATTGATTGGTGATGACACCCACCGGTATTCCCGCTCGGCGAAGCAGCCGCACCGCCTCCCTGGCGGTCGGCATCGGCTCGACACGTTCGGGGTCGCCGTTGTACGGCACGTCCACGACGAGCGTGCCGTCCCGGTCGAACAGCACGGCGCGGGGGCAGCGGGTAACCTCCATGGCACTGCTGTTCCCCCCTGACCGGGAAAGTAAACGTCCTGCGGCCTCCGGTTCTGACAGTGTGGAGGCATGCGATTGTTCGGAGAACGCCCGGATGCGCCAGAGGTGCTCGCCCTTCGTGCTCTCAAGCTCGGCGACCTGCTCGTGGCCGTGCCCGCCATCCGCGGCATCCGTCGCGCCCTGCCCGATCATGAGCTCGTGCTCGCGGTTCCGCAATGGCTGAACCCCATCGTGGCTCTGATCGGAGGGGTGGACGCTGTTCTGCCGACGCAGGGACTCGACGATCCGCTGCCGGTCGAACCCGGCCGCATTGACATCGCCGTGAACCTGCACGGCAATGGTGACCAGAGCAGCGAACTCATCGAACTGCTCGCCCCGCGTGTGGTGGCCGGTCACCGCAACGACAGGCGCGACGGTCCGCAGTGGGAAGACGGCGTGCTCGAGCGTTACCGCTGGGCCCGCCTCGTCTCCGCGCACGGGATGCCGGCGGATCAGGAGGACGTCACGTTGCAGGCGCCGAGCGCACAGTCGGTCCTGCCCGGATGCAGTGTGGTGCACGTCGGTGCGTTCTACGGTTCCCGTGAGTGGCCAGTGGAGCGATTCGCTGAGGTCGCGTCGTTCCTTGCGCGAAACGGCCACCGGGTGGTGTTCACGGCGAGTGGAGCGGAACGCGCTCGCGCAGACGAAGCCGCGAGACTCGGCGGTTTCGCGGCCGAAAGCGTGCTCGCCGGACAGCTCGAGCTCGACGCGTTCGCCGCCCTCATCCGTCAGGCGCGTGTCGTCGTCTCCGCCGACACGGGGGCCGCCCACCTCGCCTCCGCGTACGCGGTGCCCTCGGTCGTACTGTTCGGACCGGCACCCGTCGAAGAATGGGGCCCGCCCGAATCCGGTCCGCACATCGCGCTGACGGATGCGAGCAAGCGACGCGGGGACGCGTTCGCGTGCACGCCGGACCCGGCGATCCTCGCCGTCACCGTGGAGGACGTGCTGAACGCGCTCGCGACTCTGAACGCCGCGCACGGCTGACGGCCAGCACATGGACGCGGTCGTCACGGATAGGCGAGATCGCTGCGCAGCCGCCCGAGGATACGGGTCAGCAGTCGTGACACCTGCATCTGGGTGACGCCGAGCTCGGCGGCGATCTCCTGCTGGGTGCGCTCCTGGAAGAACCGCAGGTAGAGGATGCGCCGGTCCCGAGGGGCCAGCCGTCGGCAGGCCGAACCGATCTCGGTCATCATCTCGGCACGTTCGAACTGGTCGTCGATTCGGCCTATCGTCTCGGCGAGCGGAAGGTCGTCACCGCTTCCCGTGGAGTCGAGTGAGGCCGGCCGCAGGCTCTCCTGTGAGCAGACCGCTTCCCGCACGTTGCAAAGCTCGTCGTCGAGACTCTTCGCGAGTTCGGCGAGCGACGGTGTGCGTCCGAGCTCCTGGGTGAGCCGCGGCATCGTCGTGGCGATCGTGCCGCGAAGCTCCTGCACCCTCCTCGGCGGACGGATGAACCAGGCGTGGTCGCGCAGGTGCCTCTTGATCTCACCCGAAATGGTCGGCACCGCGAAGGCGACGAAGTCGGCACCGCGCTCGGGATCGAACCGCCTGGCGGCCTTGATGAGGCCGAGGTAGGCGACCTGCCGCAGGTCGCCCCAGTCCTGGCCGTCCCTGGAGTAGCGTCGGGCGATCGTCTCCGCGACTCCCAGGTGGTCGGTGACCACGTCGTCGTGAATCCGGCGCCGTTCCCGAAGCGGTGCGCCTGCCGCGGCGGCATACCTCGCCACCGTTCTCGCTTCCTTCACGGCACGTTGCGCGGTCACTGCTTCGGACACTGCAGCCATCGTGTTCCCCGTTTCTCTGACCGGCGGCTCCCGCCATGAGCGGGTCCGCGTCACCCGCTGCTACCTCTCCAGAGAACTGCTGCTTCTCCTGATTGCAAAGGCCTTGAAGAAGTAGGAGAAGAGGAGTAGAAGAAGAGGAATGACTCTCGACAATGCCGGGCGCAGCGTGCGACTGCTGCTCGTGAGACACGGGCCGACCGGCTGGAACCTCGAGGGCAGGTACACCAGCACGACGGATGTGCGATTGCACGCCTCGGCTCGGGCTGCGCTTGCGCCCACCGCCCGCCTGATCGAGCGCAGCGAAATCGGTCGGGTGCTGACCAGCCCTATGAAGCGCGCCGTCGAGACAGCGGAGATCCTGCGCGATCTCGGCGCGATCGACGTGGCGCACGAGGTCGACGCCGACCTGAGGGAACTCGATTTCGGGCGCTTCGAGGGGCGCAGCCGGGGGGAGATGCGCGCCGGCGCACTCGCGGACGCCTACGAGGACTGGATGCGGGTGCGCGAGGGATTTGCTGCCGCGCCTGGCGGCGAGGACCTCTCAAGCGCCTCAGGTCGCGCCACACGCGTTCTCGAAAAGGTGCGGGCCGGGGAAGCAGACACCCTCGTGGTCTCGCACGGCTACCTTCTGCGCATCCTCGTGGTCACCGCGGTGCCTCGGCTTCCGGTCAGCGCGATCCGCAGCATGCCGCTCGCCAACGGCAGCGTCACCGAACTGAGCTTCGGGCGGGGCGGAGAATGGTCGCTCCTGTCACACAATCAGCTGGGCGCCCCGGTCGAGGAAGCGATCAGCCCGTCTGACCGCGGCTGATCTGGTCGGGCGCGTCATCCGTAACGCCAGCGTCGCCGCTGAACGCGGTCGTCGCGGTGTCAGCGGCGTCGTTGTAGCGGATGACGGTGCCGTCGTCCAGTTCGACGACGGGCCGACCCTCCAGCCAGGTGAGCGTCCAGCGCCACCGACCCGTGTCCCGCGCGTCGAGCTCCGTCTCGACAGCGCGGATTGCGGAGATCACGACGGCGGGGAGCCGCGCCGGCGGTTCGCCCCCCATCGCCCAGCGTGTTCCCAGTTGCATGACGCTCCTTTCTCGATGGCGGGTTCGTGCAGGGCTAGACCGAAGCGTCAGCCAGCACGACATCCGTCACGGTGATCTCCGGCGCCTCAACGAAACGCAGTTCAGCGATCCGCCCGACGGCGCGAAGGTCCTGCTCCGCGAGTGCCAGCAGCTCGAGCTGCTCGGCCGGGGCCGCGATGACTGCCGAGCCGACCTCCGTCTTCTGCGAGGCCTTGGCGTCGGTCTTGGCGCGCCGGATGCCGATGAGTGCGGCGCCGACCGCCGCCAGCATCCCCGTCGGTTCCGCCGCCAGCGGCGGAACGGGCCAGCCTGCCTGGTGCACCGAGCCGTCGTGTGTCCAGGACCAGACCTCCTCGGTCGCGAAGGGGATGAACGGCGCGAACAGGCGCAGGAGCACGTCGACCGCGGTGCGGAGGGTGGCGACCGCCGAGGCCTGCTCCTCAGGGGACGCCGCCCCGTACGCACGCTCCTTCACCAGTTCGAGGTAGTCGTCGCAGAACGTCCAGAAGAAGCGCTCGGTCACCTCGAGCGCTTTGGCATGGTCGAAATCGTCGAACGCCTTCGTCGCGGTCTCGACGACTTGGCCGAGCTCGGCGAGCAGGTCGACGTCGAGCGGCAATGTGACGGCGTCCGCATCCGGGGATGCGCCCGCTGCTACGGGGAAGGAATACACGAACTTCGCGGCGTTGAGCACCTTGATCGCAAGGCGCCGCCCGATCTTGATCTGCTTCGGGTTCTGCGGGTCGAACGCGGCATCCGTTCCCAACCGGCTCGACGCCGCCCAGTAGCGTACGGCGTCCGAACCATGCTCGTCGAGAATGCCGGCCGGGGTGAAGACGTTGACCTTAGAATTCGACATATTCTTTCGGTCGGGGTCGACGATGAAGCCAGAAATCCCGGCGTTCTGACACGGAACGGTTCCTTGCTC
>JAODME010000018.1 GCA_025465095.1 Microbacteriaceae bacterium
GTAGGTGAGCACGACCGCCATCTGCAGGATCGTCTTGACCCGGTTGCGAATCTGCTCGGCCGTCGCGCCCGCGAAGGTTTCGGCGCAGTCGCCGCCCTGGAGAACGAAGGCCTTGCCGGACGCCGCGCTCGCGAGCCTCTCCCGGAGGATGTCCACCTCGCCGGCGAACACGAGCGGGGGCAGTGCGGCGATCTCAGCAGACGCCGCGCCGACGGCATCCGCGTCGGGCCAGGCTGGCTGCTGCTTGATCGGGAGGGTCCGCCAATAGTCGAGCCCCGCAACGACCGAGGGGTCAGGGAGCACGACTGTATCTTCGGTCGGATGGGCCACTTTGTTTCCTCAATGCTGCCGTGCGGCGGAGTGCGCCGCGAATTATGAGATCGGACCGCCGCAGCGGCCCCTCTACCCTATTGGCTCGGGGTCTTTCCATCGTTCGGCGCTGAGCCGCCGTCCGATTAGCGCGTGAGCCTGCCGCGCTTCTCCTTTACTGAAGTCGCGTAGACGTCTACATATTCCTGACCGCTCAGCCGACTGAGTTCGTACATGATCTCGTCAGTGATCGAGCGCAGGATGAAGCGATCCCCCTCCATGCCATGAAACCTCGAGAAATCGAGCGGCTCGCCTATCGCGATGCCAACTCGGCGCACCTTCGGCAGCCGCTTGCCGATCGGCATGACCTTCTCGGTGTCGATCATCGCGACGGGGATGACGGGCACATTGCCCTCCAATATCATCCGGGCGACCCCTGTGCGCCCGCGATACAGCTTGCCGTCAGGACTGCGGGTGCCCTCCGGATAGATGCCGAGCACCTCGCCGCGTGCGAGCACGCCGAGGCCGGTCAGCAGCGACGCCTCCGACGCCTTGCCTCCCGAACGGTCGATGGGCAGCATGCCGGCCGACTTGAGGAACGTGCGAATGAACCAGCCCTTCGGCCCGGTGCCGGTGTAGTAGTCGCTCTTCGCGAGAAAACTGATCTGGCGGTCGATCATGAGCGGCAGGAAGACGGAGTCGATGAAGGAAAGATGGTTGCTCGCCAAAATCGCGCCGCCCGACCTCGGGATGTTCTCGTGCCCGGTGACCCAGGGCCGGAACGCGGTCCGTACGATAGGACCGACGATCAGGTTCTTCATGAACCAGTAGAACATTTGATCCGCCTCCGCCCGATTGCTTACTTTATCGCGATCGCAGGTGGTTGCGAGCGAGGTCCGCCGCGCCGACGACTCCGGCATGGTTGACGAGCTCGGCGATCACGAATTCCGGCTCCGGATGGTAGCCGCGCGCCGGCAAATGCGATAGGTAGGACTCTCGCACCGGTTCGAGCAGCAGTTCACCGGCACTCGCGACTCCCCCGCCGAAGACGAACAGCTGAGGATCCAGGATGACGCTCAGCGAGGCGCACGCCTGACCGAGCCAATGCCCGAGCTCACGAAGAGCGTGCAGGGCGCCGGGGTCTCCTGCCATTATCAACCGCCCGACGTCATCACCGGTGAGCAAGCCCTTCTGCTCCCGAACGCGGGCGAGCGCCTGCCCGATGCCGCCCACGTCCGCCATTTCGCCCGCCATGCGGAGCAGTGCCCGACCCGACCCGTATTGCTCGATGCAACCGCGCGCCCCACACCCGCAAGGCAGCCCGTCTGGCACGATCCTCATGTGGCCGAGCTCGGCGCCCGCGCCGAAGCCGCCGCGGAACAATTCACCGCGGGTGACGATCGCGCCCCCGACCCCCGTGCCGATGGTCAGCATCGTCATGTCACTGGTTCGCCGCCCGGCACCGAAGCGAAACTCGGCCCAGCCTGCCGCGTTCGCGTCGTTGTCGATCGTGATGTCGAGGGACAGCCGCTCGGTCAACCGATCGCGCAAAGGCTCGTCCCGCCAGGGGATGTTGGCGGTGTAGTACACGGTGGACTGCGCGGCGTCGATGAACCCGGGCGCGACGACACCGGCGGCCTGGACGTCGTGACCCTCCGAGAGTCCTTTGATCATCCGCACCACGGCTTCGACGATCTCCTCGGAGTCGCTTGGGGTCGGCACCCGGTCATTTGCGATGATCTCGCCCGCCTCGGTGACCACGGCCCCCGCGATCTTGGTTCCGCCGATGTCGATGCCGATGGCGTCCACGCGCCCGCCTTCCCGCTCGCTGACGCATCCGCGACAGGGTCCAAGTGTGACCGATGCGGCACGAACTAGAGTCTAGAGAGAGTCGAAGCGGCGAGGTGCGGCCGGTGCCGTTATCAGGGCCGATAGACTCACCTTCAATTGCCGCGTCGGTACCGAAGGAGTTGCCGTGAAAGAACACGACGTACCCGCCCTTGTCCCCGCAGACCCGAGCGCCAACGCGACGGACCTGCTGGTCGACAGGGTGCGGGAGACGCCCGATCTGCCCCTCTTCGCCCTGCCGGTCGCCGGCGGCTGGGAGGATGTCACAGCCGCCGAATTCCTCGCCCAGGTCGTGGCGCTCGCCAAAGGCTTCGTCGTATCCGGAGTCCAGCCGGGCGACAAGATCGGGCTCATGTGCAAGACCCGATACGAGTGGACGCTCGTCGACTTCGCCACCTGGTTCGCGGGAGCCCTGCTCGTCCCGGTATACGAGACCTCTTCTCCCAGCCAGCTGCAGTGGAACATGATCGATTCCGGTGCCACCGCGATGATCACGGAGACGCCAGACCATTTCGCCCGCTTCGACGAGGTGCGCGCCGATCTCCCCCTCATCGCGAACACTTGGCAGATCGACCTCGGCGACCTCGACAAGCTTGCTGCCAAGGGTGTCGACGTCCCGGATGAGGAGATCGAGCGACGCCGTAATCTCGCCGACGGCGCCGACATGGCAACGCTCATCTATACCTCCGGCACGACGGGCAGGCCGAAGGGTTGCGTCCTGACTCATTCGAACTTCGTCGAACTGGCCCGCAACGCACAGAAGGCCGTGCCGGAGGTCGTACATCCCGGAGCTACGACGCTTCTGTTCATCACCACCGCCCACATCTTCGCGCGATTCATCGCGATACTGGCGGTGCACGGCGGAGTGAAAGTCGGACACCAGCCCGACACCAAGCAGTTACTGCCGTCACTCGGCACGTTCAAGCCCACCTTCCTCCTCGCCGTACCGCGCGTCTTCGAGAAGGTGTACAACTCCTCCGAGCAGAAGGCGGAGGCCGGTGGCAAGGGCAAGATATTCCGTGCGGCGGCCGATGTCGCGGTCGCCCATTCGAAGGCTGTGGATGCTGGCAGCGTGCCGCTCTCCTTGAAGGTGAAATTCGCCCTGTTCGATCGGCTTGTCTTCACCAAGATCCGCAAGGCGATGGGTGGCAACGTCAAGTACGCCGTCTCGGGGTCGGCGCCGCTTGGTCTTCGCCTTGGACACTTCTACCGCAGCCTCGGCATCACGATCCTCGAGGGGTACGGCCTCACCGAGACGACGGCGCCAGTCTCAATCAACCGGGTCTCGAACTTCAAGATCGGCAAGGTCGGGCCGCCGCTTCCTGGCTGCTCGGTACGCATCGCCCCCGACGGAGAGATTCAGGCGAAGGGCATCAACATCTTCGACGGCTACTGGAGGAACGAGGCCGCGACGACCGAGGTCTTCGACGGCGACTGGTTCAAGACCGGTGACATCGGGGAGATCGACGACGAGGGTTATCTCGAGATCACCGGGCGCAAGAAGGAGATCATCGTCACCGCCGGAGGCAAAAACGTCGCCCCTGCCGCTCTCGAGGACCCCATCCGCGCCAACCCGATCATCGGGCAGGTCATCGTCGTGGGCGACCAGAAACCGTTCATCTCGGCACTCGTGACGCTCGACGAAGAGATGCTGCCCGTCTGGCTGCACAACAACGGGGAAGACGCAAGCCAGGGAACCGCGGCAGCCGCCAGGAACCCGAAGGTGCTCGCCGAGATCCAACGCGCTGTAGATGCCGCGAACGCGGAGGTCTCGAGGGCTGAGTCGATCCGCAAGTTCGTGGTGCTCGACCATGAGCTCACCGAGGCGAGCGGCCATTTGACACCCAAGCTGAGCATCAAGCGCAGCGTGATCCTTCAGGACTTCGCCGAAGTCATCGAGGGGATGTATGTAAGCACTCCGGTCACCGAGGGCAACGCGATCGTCGGCTGAGCCGGGCTCAGTGGGGCCCATGCTGGTGCAGCGAGAGCGCCTAAAACCAGTCAGACTCGCGAATTCGTCGCATCGCCTCGCGCCGGGTCTCCTTGTCGAGCCCCTCGATGTAGAGCTTTCCGTCAAGGTGATCCGTCTCGTGCTGCAGCGCCTGCGCCATGAGACCGTCGCCGCTCAACTCGACCGGCTCTCCTGCGAGGTCGACTCCCGTGACCCTGGCGAACGGAAAGCGCAGTCGCGGAAAGTAGAAGCCGGGCACCGAGAGGCATCCCTCCTCGACCGGCTCCGGCTCGCCACGTAGCTCCACGAGCACTGGATTGATGATGTATCCCACCTCCCCGTCGACGTTGTAGCTGAATGCGCGCAGGTTGACCCCGATCTGGCAGGCGGCCACGCCCGCGCGCCCGGGTACCCGCACGCTGTCGAGCAGGTCGTCGATGAGTCCTCGGAGATTCTGATCGCCGGGGCGGATCGGGTCGGACACGGTCTTCAGCACCGGGTCGCCGAAGATCCGGATCTGTCTCTCGGTCATCTGGCCGTGTTCCTCAATCGGTCCTGCCAGCAGGCAGACCGTCCACCACGTGCGCGGCGAGGATGCGGGCGGCGCTCCTGGTCAGCGGCTTCAACTCCCGGTACTTCACCACCGAGCCTGCGGCGAGCTGCGGGTCATAGGGGATGCGCACGAGTTCGCGCACGCGGGACCTGAAATGAGCCTCGATCTCATCGAGATTGACCAGATTTGTACCCTGTGTCGCCGTGTTCAACGCGACCACGGAGTTGCGCACCAGGTCGCCGTATCCGTTTGCCTCGAGCCAGGTGAGGGTCTCGGACGCCAGCCGCGCCTCGTCAACGCTGCCTCCGGAGACGATGACCACGGAGTCGGCCCGCTGGAGGGTAGCCCGCATTACGGAGTGCACGATGCCCGTGCCGCAATCCGTGAGCGCGATCGAGTAGAAGCGAGCACACAGGTTGGCGACGACGTTGTAGTCGTCCTCGTCGAACGCCTCGGACAGCAGCGGGTCGCTGTCGGATGCGAGGACGTCGAGTCGTGTCTCGTCGCGCGACACGAGGTGGGTGAAGTCACTGAAGCTCGAGACCGACGCCACTCGGGTGACGACGTCACGCACGGTCGACCTGGTCTGCTTGCTGATCCGCTCAGCGAGAGTGCCGCGATCGGGATTGGCGTCGATTGCGATGACCCGGTCTTCGCGTACATCCGCCAACGCCATCCCGAGCAGGGTGGTGACCGTCGTCTTTCCCACCCCTCCCTTGCGGGTGAGCACCGGGACGAAGCGCGTTCCTCCCTCGAACTGCTTTTGAATGCGCAGGTCAATCGCCTTGCGCTCCCGCACCGCTGCGGAGTCGCCGAGGTTGATCCTGCCGGACGTCGCCGAGTAGACGAAGCCGCTCCACGCGCCCTCGGGACGCCGCTGCGCCCTGCCACTGCCGAGCAGCCGCTCTGCGGTGAGCATCGCGGCAGGTTCCGGCGTGTTCGCCGGCTCCCCTCGAAGTCGGCCCCGGCGGCTGTAGGTTGTCTCGGTGAACTCCTCAGACTCGGCCGGCGGGAGGGCGATCACCTCGACGGAGGTCGTCGCGGGGTGCACGACACCGAAGGCGCCTGGGTTTACGGTCACCTCGTCGATCGACACGGCGAGCTCATCGTCGGGCACGGAATGCACGGGCGCGGGCAGCGCAACGGTAATGGTGAGACTCTCCCGAATCGCCGTCGCGAGTTCGCCGTCGTTCGTTCCGGCCGCAGATTCCGCGACTTCACGGCCGGACGGGTCGCCGTCGTCTCGCTCGTCCGGGATGTCGTCCGTTTCATCGGGGAATTGCTCGGCCCCGCCACGCTCGGCTCTGTTGACCACAGCACCTTCACCTTTCGACAACCCCGGATCCCGCAGTTTACCCTGCTCCCAGCCGCCGTTCAGCGAGGTTCAATCTCGACAAGGAGGTCACCGGCATCCACCTGCTGAGTCGCCGACACCGCGAGGCGCTTCACCGTTCCGGCGACCGGCGCCGTGATGGCGGCCTCCATCTTCATTGCCTCGATGGACGCGACGCTCTGGCCTGCGAGAACAGTCGCCCCTTCCGCAACCTGCAGGGTCACGACGCCGGAGAACGGCGCGGCAATGTGGCCCGGCCGCGTGGCATCCGCCTTCTCTGCCGCCTTCGTGTCGACCCGGATGCTGCGGTCGCGCACGAACACCGGTCGGAGCTGTCCGTTGAGGGTGGTCATGACGGTGCGCATGCCCTTTTCGTCAGCGTCGCCTATCGCCTCGAGCCCGACGAACAGGCTCACACCCTTGCTGATCTCGACGACGTGCTCCTGGCCCTGCCGGAGCCCGTACAGGTAGTCGGTCGTATCGAGCACAGACAGGTCACCGTACAGCTCACGCACCTGCTCGAACTGCTTCGCAGGGCCGGGAAAGAGCAACCGGTTGAGGGTTGCGCGGCGCTCGAAGGAGCTTCCGGTGAGCGCGATGTGATCCTCGGGACCGATCTCGGTCACGCCGATCTTCGGCGTGCGCCCCGCGAGTACCTTGGACCGAAACGGCTCCGGCCATCCGCCCGGCAGGTCGCCGAGCTCGCCAGCCATGAACCCGATGACCGAGTCGGGGATGTCGTACTTGTGCGGGTTCTCTTCGAAGTCGGCCGGATCGGCGTTGGCGGCGGCGAGGGCGAGGGCGAGGTCGCCGACGACCTTCGACGACGGGGTGACCTTCGGGGGGCGACCCAGGATGCGGTTCGCGGCCGCGTACCAGTCCTCGACCTTCTCGAACTGGTCGCCGAGACCGAGCGCGATCGCCTGCTGACGCAGGTTCGAGAGCTGCCCGCCGGGAATCTCATGCCGGTAGACACGGCCGGTCGGCCCGGGGAGACCCGATTCGAAGGGACCGTACACGGCGCGCACGGCCTCCCAATAGGGCTCGAGATCAGACACCGCCTGCAGTGAGAGGCCCGTGTCCCGCTCGGTGTGGGCGAGCGCCGCGACGAGAGCGGATGCCGACGGCTGGCTCGTCGTGCCGGCCATCGGTGCGCTCGCCACGTCCACAGCGTCTGCTCCCGCCCGGCTGGCTGCCAGGAGCGTCGCTAGCTGACCTCCTGCCGTGTCGTGGGTGTGCACGTGAACAGGAAGTTCGAACCGGTCCCGCAGCGCCGTCACGAGCTTCTCCGCAGCGCTCGCGCGCAACAACCCCGCCATGTCCTTGATCGCAAGCACATGCGCGCCGGACTCGACGATCTGCTCAGCGAGTCTCAGGTAGTAGTCGAGCGTATACAACGTCTCGCCCGGGTCGAGGAGGTCGCCGGTGTAGCACACGGCGACCTCCGCGACCGCTGTTCCCGTCTCGAGTACCGAATCGATTGCGGGACGCATCTGGGAAACGTCGTTGAGGGCGTCGAAGATGCGGAAGATATCGACGCCTGTCGCGGAGGCCTCGCGCACGAAGGCATCCGTCACCTCCGTCGGGTATGGCGTGTAGCCGACTGTGTTCCGCCCGCGTAACAGCATCTGGATGGCGATGTTCGGCAGGGCCTCCCGCATGGTGGCGAGGCGCTCCCATGGGTCCTCGCCGAGGAAACGGAGGGCGACGTCGTAGGTAGCGCCTCCCCACGCCTCGATGGACAGCAACTCCGGCGTGAGTCGCGCGACGTGCGGGATGACCGCGGCAAGGTCCCTCGTGCGCACCCGGGTCGCGAGCAGGGACTGGTGAGCGTCGCGGAAGGTGGTGTCGGTGACCGCGAGGGCCGTCTGCGCGCGCAGCGCCGCAGCGAAACGGGTCGGCCCAAGTTCGAGCAGCCGCTGCCGCGAGCCGGCGGGAGCAGGCGTGCTGAGATCCACCTCCGGGAGCTTGACCGCCGGGTTGGCCGCACCCGAACCGTCGCCGTTCGGGTGATTGACGGTCACATCGGTGAGCCAGTTGAGGATCCTCGTTCCCCTGTCTTTCGACACGTTCGACTTCACGAGGTTCGGACGCTCGTCGATGAACGATGTGCTGAGGTCCCCGGCGTTGAACTCGGGGTCGTCGAGCACGGCCTGCAGGAACGGGATATTGGTGGCGACGCCGCGGATGCGGAACTCCGCCAGTCCCCGCCTGGCCCTGGCGACCGCCGCCGCGAAATCGCGACCGCGGCAGGTCATCTTCACGAGCATCGAGTCGAAGTGCGGGCTGATCTGGGTGCCCGGCGCGATCGTTCCACCGTCGAGCCGGATGCCGCCGCCGCCGGGCGACCGGTAGGTCGTGAGCTTTCCGGTGTCGGGTCGGAAGCCAGCGGTCGGGTCCTCCGTCGTGATGCGGCACTGCAGGGCGGCGCCGCGCAGCCGAATGTCGCCCTGCTGGAGCCCGAGTTCAGCCAGCGATTGGCCGAAGGCGATGCGCATCTGCGCCTGAACGAGGTCGACATCCGTCACCTCCTCCGTCACGGTGTGCTCGACCTGGATGCGGGGGTTCATCTCGATGAACACGTGCTGGCCGGCCCGCTCCCCCGCGGTGTCCAGCAGGAACTCGACGGTGCCGGCGTTCACGTAGCCGATCGACTTCGCGAACGCGATGGCGTCTCGGTACATCGCCTGACGGATCGACTCGTCGAGATTCGGTGCCGGAGCGATCTCGATCACCTTCTGGTGGCGGCGCTGGACAGAGCAGTCCCGCTCGAACAGGTGCACGGTCTCCCCGGCGGAGTCTGCGAGAATCTGCACCTCGATGTGGCGGGGCCGCACCACTGCCTGCTCGAGGAACATGGTCGCGTCGCCGAACGCGCTGTCCGCTTCGCGCATGGCCTCCTCGAGGGCGGGACGGAGCTCCTCCATGGTGGCCACCCGTCGCATTCCTCGTCCGCCGCCGCCTGCGACAGCCTTCGCGAAGATCGGAAAGCCGATCGCCTCGGCTCCCGCCAGGAGTTCCTCGAGGTCGCGGGAGGCCGGCGTCGACTTCAGCACGGGCACGCCCGCGCTGATCGCATGCTCCTTCGCGGTCACCTTGTTGCCCGCCATCTCGAGCACGTGTTGGCCGGGCCCGATGAAGGTGATTCCGGCCGCCGCAGCCGCGCTCGCCAGTTCGGGGTTCTCGGAGAGAAAGCCGTAACCGGGGTAGATCGCGTCGGCCCCGCACTCGAGGGCTACGCGGATTATCTCCGCGACGTCGAGGTAGGCGCGCACCGGATGTCCTGGTGTGCCTATCTGGTAGGCCTCGTCGGCCTTGAGTCGATGCAGGGAATTGCGATCCTCGTACGGGAACACGGCGACAGTCGCCGCCCCGAGTTCGTACGCGGCACGAAAGGCCCTGATTGCTATTTCCCCGCGGTTCGCGACGAGAATCTTCCTGAACATCAAGCCCCTTCGGTGGCGCCGACGGCTCGTCGACGGTTAGGTGCTTTAAGACTAGTGAAGGTATCGTTTCGTGTTGTGCATGTACTCAGCGTCAGCTCCCTCAAGGGAGGAGTCGGAAAGACGACTGTGACGCTCGGTCTCGCTTCGGCAGCCTTCGCGAAGGGCCTCAGGACGCTCGTCGTAGATCTCGACCCGCAGTCAGACGTCTCCACCGGAATGGACATCAACGTCGCGGGTCATTCGAACATCGCTGACGTCTTGGCTTCTCCCAAGGAAAAGACGATGCGCTCCGCGATCGCGCCGAGCGGTTGGACGAGAGGGCGCCCCGGCAAGATCGACGTGCTGATCGGGAGCCCGTCGGCGATCAACTTCGACGGCCCGCACCCGAGTATCCGTGAGATCTGGAAGCTTGAGGAGGCTCTCGCCAACGTCGAGGCCGACTATGACCTCGTGCTTATCGACTGTCCGCCATCGCTGAACGCGCTCACCCGCACCGCTTGGGCGGCGAGCGACCGGGTGGCCGTCGTCACCGAACCGGGTCTGTTCTCAGTCGCTGCGGCAGACCGAGCTCTCCGCGCAATCGAGGAGATTCGCCGCGGTCTCTCGCCGCGTCTGCAGCCGCTGGGCATCATCGTGAATCGCGCCAGGTCGCAGTCCCTTGAACACCAGTTCCGAATCAAGGAGCTTCGCGACATGTTCGGGCCGCTCGTGCTGAGCCCGCAGCTTCCCGAGCGCACCTCACTTCAGCAGGCGCAGGGCGCTGCCAAACCGCTGCATATGTGGCCCGGCGAGAGTGCCCAAGAGATGGCGACGAACTTCGATCAGCTGCTGCTGCGCGTCATGCGCACGGCGAAGATGGAAGATCCGGAGCCCGCGACCGTTTCACCGCACTGACCGGCTGCGGGGCGACGCGTCGAGGCGAACTCCTTTGCGCGGGTAAGGAGAGTGTCCCTCAACTCGCCTTGTGCGCACGGCGGGCGGCGAGTTCGTCCATCGCCTCTGGCTGCTGTGCGTCGAGTTCGACCAGGCTGTTCTCCACCTCGCGGAGAACCTTGCCCACCGCGATGCCGAATACCCCCTGGCCGCGGCTGACGAGGTCGATGACCTCGTCATCTGACGTGCACAGGTAGACGCTCGCGCCGTCGCTCATGAGAGTCGTCTGGGCAAGGTCGTGGACCCCGGACTCACGCAACTGGTTGACTGCGGTGCGGATCTGCTGCAGTGAGATTCCCGTGTCGAGAAGTCGCTTGACGAGCTTCAGGACCAGGATGTCGCGAAAGCCGTACAGTCGTTGGGAGCCCGATCCCGCCGCGCCGCGCACCGTCGGTTCGACAAGTTCGGTGCGAGCCCAGTAGTCGAGCTGGCGGTAGCTGATTCCCGCGGCACGAGCGGCGACGTTGCCTCGATATCCGGATCGGTCATCGAGGTCCGGAAGACCATCGGTGAACAACAGGCCGAGATCGTAGCGGGACCCCTCGCCTCGGGTGTTGAGTTCACTCATTCGGTCGCCTTCTGCCCCTCGGCCCATCATAAAAATGCCTTGCGCTGACGCGTCGACCTGATTCACCACTACGGTACCGAGTGCGCCCTGCCCGGACAATCACATCCGCGGAAAACCCGTCGGCGTGTCGACACACCGGCACTTCTCAGTCTACTGATTCAATCGCCCGAGTGCCGAGCGGATGAGGCTCGAACGCACGATCTCGAGTTGTCCGGCGATCTCACGCGCGAGTTCGACCGCCTTGGCCCGGCTCGACGCATCGTTTCGCCGAGTGACCGGCATGAGTGCATTCTCGATCAAGCCCAGCTCCCGCTCGGCCGCTGCCCGGAACGTTCGTAAGTGGCGCGGCTCAATGCCGGAACGCTGCAGCTCGACCAGGGACCGGAGAACGGCGAGCACATCGTCGCCATAGAACTCGGCGGCGACGATGAGCGAGGACGACACCGCGTCGTTGAGCAACTGCGGCGTCGCTCCTGCTTCGCGGATGAGCGCGTCGCGCTGCAGCCGGCGCTCGCTCGAGAGCATCGAAGGAGCCGACACTGTCCCGCGCGGGAGCTCGGGTTGGCGGCCGGCGTCGAGGTCATCGAGGTAGCCCTTGATCACCTTGAGCGGCAGGTAATGCTCCCGCTGCATCGTGAGCACGAATCGGAGCCGATCGAGGTCGGACGGCGAGAACTTGCGGTAGCCGGACTCGGTGCGCGCCGGGCTGATCAGCTTGCGCTCCTCCAGGAATCGCAGCTTGGAGGGCGTCAGATCCGGAAACTCGACCGTCAAGCGGGCGAGAACCTGCCCGATGCTCAACAACGTCGTTGGGCCAGGCGTCCTCGCCTGACCCGCTTGCGCCGCCACTACTTGCTCGCCAGATGGGCGAGATCGACTCGTGAAGCGTAGAAGGTGAGGCGGAATTTGCCGATCTGCACCTCGGCGCCGTCGCTGAGCAGCGCGGAATCGATGCGTACTCCGTCGAAGTAGGTTCCGTTGAGCGACCCCAGGTCCTTGATCTCAAACGCTGTGCCGTGGCGATGGAACTCGGTGTGCCGGCGCGAGACCGTGACGTCGTCGAGGAAGATATCGGAGCTGCTGTGTCGACCCACGGTCGTGACATCGGAGTCGAGCAGGAAGCGGGCCCCGGCGTTCGGGCCCCTGCGCACGACCAGAAGAGCGGAACCGGAGGGCAGGGCAGCAATTGCCTCTTGCTCCTCGGTCGAGACGTCCGCGCCGAAGGAGGCAACCTGGGCGGCGAATTCGCTCGTGAAGTGCGCGGTGGTGTCGGTCTCGCGAGGCGCGTTCTCGTCAGCCTGATTCTCGTGCTCCGAATGGGCCATCGTGAACCTCCTTACTCCAACAGCGTATCGGATTCGCGAGGGCTCGCCGTCAGCGGATGACTCGAACGGATTCGGCGAGGTAGATGATGCCCGCCCACCAGTAGAGGAATGCTCCCCAGATGGCGAAAGCCCACCCGATCGGGTCGGTGACCAACGCGAGGACGGGGTATGCCTGGCCGATCATGATGATGGGCAGGGCGTAGAACAGACAGAACGTCGCCACCTTGCCGAGATGGTGCACGGGCAACGGGCCGTACCCGTGGTTGGCGAGGACGATTCCGAGGACCAGCATCACGACGTCCCGGCCGAGTATCACGGCGACGAGCCACCATGGAACGATGTCGCGGGTCGCGAGACCGAGGAGGGTCGCGAAGATGAACAACCGGTCGGCAGCCGGATCCAGCAGTTGGCCGAGACGGGTGACCTGGTTGAAGCGGCGCGCGATGAGCCCGTCGAGATAGTCGGTCCCGCTCGAGACGATCAGCGTGAGCAACGCGAGGGAATCCTCGCCACTGATGATGAGGACAAGGAACACCGGCACGAGCGCCAGTCGCACGAAGCTGAGGCAGTTGGGAACAGTGAAAATGCGCGAACTCATCTCGCCCGTCCGGTTCGCCTCCACGGTCAGCAAGTCTATCGACCGGAGGATACCTGCACCCTGCATGAACCGGGCACCCCGGGTAGCCTTTGAGCATGTCGTGTATCCGGTTCAGCACCCGAGCGCAGCGTGAGCAGTTGAGTGCCACCGTTCCCGTGATGCTCACGCCCGCGGAGGCGGCATCGCAACATCCGGCGCCCGTCATGACGGAGAGCAAGATCAGGCGGCTCCGCCTGCTTGGGGCCGATCCGAACCCGCGGATCAGGGAGACCGTCGCGGGCAGCTGCCACGCCCCGGCCGACTTGCTCGCGACGCTCGCCGAAGATGCGGACGCCGGCGTGCGCGCGGGCCTCGCGCGAAACGAGTCGGCGCCGCTCGATATCCTGCGCAGACTCGCTGTCGACGACTCGGAAACGGTACGCGGCTGGCTCGCCCTGAATCCCTCCACGCCGGCAGAGGCACTACCGGGCCTCGCCTCCGATCCGAGCGAGACGGTTCGCGGTCTCGTCGGCTGGAGATTCGGGCACATTCTCGCGTAAACCTGGCGCCCCCGAAAGTGGGGCGTCGTGCTATGTCCTGGTGCCATAAGATCGTCCCACGCGACTCGGTTACTTGCCAGTACCCGCTCACAGCGACCGTTCGCGTGCTCTACCCGTACTCACCCGATTCATCACCTTGACCACCCCAGTAACCCTCGACCCGTACCCGAAGCGCGCGTCCTGTTGACCACACTGCTCCCGAGGCAGCTGGCTTGTAGATCCTTCGTAACCGGTACTCCCCCGTCGTGGGACACACCTGTTACCCGAATTGCAGGCCAACTCCATGTACCCTTTCCCGACCCCTCTCACACGCGCCCGGTGCACACGCTCTAACCATTGGGCCGATTCGTCACTCGTCCTCCGCGCGCGGTCAACGAGCCGATCATGAGCGAGACCAGGCGGCGCGCCACCTCATCGCCACGGCCGCTACACGAACCGCGCCCGAAGCTTCGGATCGTGGAGGCGCCCCGGCCGAGCGCGGGGCCCGGCATCGCTCCGGCCTCGGCGTCGACGCCCGCCTGGGTCAGACGCTACCGATTCCGGCTTGCACTGAGCGACACACTGATCATCACCGCTGCAGTGATGGCGGCCCTGATGACCAGATTCTGGTGGGGCGAGACGGTATCCGGAATTCCTCAGTTCGCCGTCGGCACCTGGATGATCGCGGCGGTGATCGTCGGCGTCTGGATCGTGGCCGTCGGTTCCTACCACACGCGTGATGCGCGAGTAGTCGGGATCGGGCTCACCGAGTACCGGCGCGTGGTGAATGCGAGCGTGCTCACCTTCGGCCTGCTCGCCATCATCTTCCTCGTACTGAAGATCGACGTGTCGCGCGGCTTCTTCGTCCTCGCACTTCCGGTGGGTCTCGTCGGGCTGGTACTCGGACGATGGCTCTGGCGACGCTGGCTGCTGCGGCAGCGTCGATCGGGCAATTACCTGTCTCGTGCGATCGTGGTCGGCGCCCGACAGGACGTCGACTACGTGATCGGCCAAATCGACAGGAAGGCCGTCTCGGTCTACCACATCATCGGCGCGGCGGTCGATGACATCGGCACGGAATCGATCACGGTCAACTCACGCGAGGTGGCGATCGTCTCGAACCTCGATGACGTCGCGCAGGCGGCAGCGAATCTCGCTGTGGACGCCGTGATCGTGGCAGGCGAACCCGCTGGCATCGGCTACTTCATCCGCGACCTCGGGTGGGACCTGGAAGGATCGGGGGCCGAACTCGTCGTCGCGTCCCGGCTCACCAATGTCGCCGGTCCCCGCATCCACTTCAGGCCCGTCGAGGGGCTTCCGCTCATGCACGTCGAGCTACCGCAATACGAGGGTGGCAAGCACGTCCTCAAGCGCGCATTCGACATCGCGGCGTCCGGCGCTGCGCTCCTCTTCCTTATGCCCCTCATGGTCATCATCGGGCTTCTCGTTCGGCGCGGCAGCCCTGGCCCGATCCTGTTTCGGCAGGAGCGGGTCGGCCGCTGCGGCACGCCCTTCTACATGCTCAAGTTCCGCTCGATGGTACAGAACGCGGAGGATGACATCGCCAGCCTTCTGGACCAGAACCAGGGTGCCGGCGGCGTGCTCTTCAAGATGAAGAACGACCCCCGCGTGACGAAAGTCGGTCAGTTCCTGCGTACCTACTCACTCGACGAACTCCCGCAACTGTGGAACATCTTCGTCGGAGAGATGAGCCTCGTCGGCCCACGTCCCCCTTTGCGGAGCGAGGTGGCGAACTACGAGGACCGCGTGCATCGTCGGCTCTACATCAAGCCGGGACTTACGGGCATGTGGCAGGTGAACGGCCGCTCCGACCTCGACTGGGACGAGAGCGTGCGGCTCGACCTCTACTACGTCGAGAACTGGTCACTCGCGGGAGACATCATGATCATGCTGCGAACGGTCAAAGTGCTGTTGCGCGCGGATGGAGCGTACTGATGACGTCTGTCGAGCGCTCACTGCGAGTTCGCAACCCCCGCGTCGGCTACGCGGCAGGTGCCTTCGATCTCTTTCATGTCGGACATTTGAACATCCTCAAACATGCGAAGAGCCAGTGCGACTATCTGATCGCGGGCGTCGTGTCCGACGAGATGCTGCGGGTGACGAAGGGCATCATTCCGGTGGTGCCGCTCGCAGAGCGTCTCGAGATCGTTCGTCACATCCGATTCGTCGACGAAGCGAGGGCAGAAGTCGAACCGGACAAACTCGACACCTGGCGGGACGTCGGCTTCGACGTCTTCTTCAAGGGAGACGACTGGCGCGGAACCGAGAAGGGCCGCTCACTCGAGCGGGAGTTCATGGCGGTGGGCGTCGAGGTGGTGTATTTCCCCTACACGATGAGTACGTCGTCGACGTTGCTGCGAAGGGCGCTAGACATGATCATGATCGACGGGAGCGCAGAGTCGTCAGTGAACCGCTAGACGCGCGCGGCCAACGCCCACTGCATCGCCGACTTCCGATGAGAACCGGCGATCCGTGGGAGCGGCGGCGGCGGCTGGTATCCGGTGCGATCTCGGGCGTGATCGCCGTGATCGCCACCGGAATGTCGGCAATCGCCCTGACCCAAGCCGCGGTGCCCCCGGAGCTACCAGGGTGGAACCTCGCCTGGCACGACGAGTTCAATGATGACTCCCTGAATCGCGAAAGCTGGAGCGCGGAGGTGTTTTCCGGCTACGGCAACGGCAACGGAGAGTTGGCGTGTCTCACCGACAGGCCCGAGAATCTAGAGGTGAGAGGAGGGTATCTCACGCTGCGGGCTCAGCGCGAGGAGAGCCCTCTTCTGTGCGGCGCCGACAAGCGATTCCCAGACGGCCGGAATTATTCGTCGGCGCACATCCACTCGCGCGACAAGGTGACCTTCGAATACGGTCGGTTCGAGATCCGAGCGAAGACGCCTGTGGCGCAGGGCACGAGCAAGGGACTATGGCCCGCTTTCTGGATGCGCCCGACGGACGGGGACATCGGCGAGATCGATGTCTTCGAGAGTCTTGGAAGCGGTCTGCACGACGAGCGTAGCGCCCCCGTCGCCCAGCAGTCGATCCACTACGACTATTCGGAGACCCATCCGATGCAAAAGTCAGTCTCCGAACTTTCGTCGGGCAACTTTGCCGACGGTTTCCACGACTACGTCGTGGAGTGGGAGCCCGGCGTCATTCGCTGGTTCGTCGACGGAGCACAGGTTTACGATCGGACCGCCGAGACCACGCCGTGGCTTGATGAGGCCTTCTCAGGGCAGTTCTTCCTTCGCATCAACCTCGCGGTGGGCGGCGATTGGCCCGGTGATCCCGACTCCAACACGGTATTTCCAGCTGAGTACCAGATTGATTACGTGAGGGTGTACCAGCGCTGACCGGCGGTCCTGCCAGTGGCTACAGGCCGCGACCCCTCAGATTCACCAGGCGCACAAGTGTCGCAGGAGGCAAAAGCCTCACCGAGACGATCAGGGCTGCCCATGCCCGCATCTGAAGCGGATTATGCGCGAGGGCGTGTCGCGCCCACCTGCGGGCGCTCGCCCGGTCACCCATTGCCGCCTGCGCGAAGGCGATCTGGCCTTCCATTCGCGCTGATCCGCGCGGGTTGGATTCGAACTCGGGGAACTTCCCGAGGATGTACGTCAAGCCGTCCGCAACCCCCCGCCACTTCGCCGTGAAAAAGGACGAACGATCCCAGTGGACGAGAGTGAGGGGTTCGAGGACCGACAAGACGTGACCAAGGCGAGAGGCCCTGAGCAGAAGGTCGTAGTCCTCGCCATAGGAGTTGGGAAGCTGTTCGTCGATGAGCCCCAATTCGCCGAGAAGGTCGGCGCGCCGAATCAGAAAAGTCGAGGGATGAATCTCTGTGATGCGCGAGGCGAGAAAGTCGGAGAATGCTGCGCGCCTGGGAGGCAGGCGATCATACGCCGAACCCGTGGTCTGAATGCGAATCCCGCTCGCCACGAGGGTCGCTTCTGGCTCGTTATTCCAGGCGTCGACCTGTTTGCTCAGCTTCGACGGCATCCATTCGTCGTCATCGTCACAGAATGCGATCAGCTCGTGATGCGCCCCGAGGATGCCGGTATTACGGCCGCCGGCGAGTCCAGGGGTCCGGGTGTTCGACATCGTTCCCAGGAGCCTTCCTTCGGGAACCACGACATCGTCCAACGAATCAATCTCCGTCTGGTCGAAGACGACGATCAGTTCAATCTCGCCCGGGTAATCCTGGCCGAGGATTGCGGATACCGCGGCCCGCAACATCTTCGGCCGACCCCGGGTCGCGGTGACGACGGTCACGCCGGGCAGGTGGAGTGCATTCATGGTGTGGTTACTCTCTCGCTTGATGAACGCCGCTCGGGTCACGGCCATCCCGGGACGATGGTCAAGCCCGCATCGTGGACCCGTTCGATTCGAAGGCGTGCTCACCGAGGCTCGGCTCAGGGCGCATCACCATCGCGGCGGCCATCATCGCGATCGCGAGCCCGGTCGTCATGACCCCGTAGTAGAGGATCTCGACGAGGATGACGAGGAGCACCGTGTTGCACGCAACCCCCATCGGGTCACGCTCCCGAATGGAACGGAAGTAGGCGACGGCCAACCATGCTGTAAAAAGGAATGCGCCAGGAAAGCCATGAGAGAACATCAGCATCCAGATCTGGCCCTGAGTTCCTGCTGAAAGCAAGCCCTGCTCAGACGGCTTCGGGGCTCCGTACCCGAACATCGGAGACTCGAGAGTCCGCTCGAACGTCTCCTGATAGAGCGAGGCCCTGTCCTCGGTCGACGAGCCCGTCTCGACCCGTGAAGTCACCCTGTCCCCCACCGAGAGGACGTTCATCGCGATGACGATGACAACGGCAAGACCGAGCATTGCGACTAACGCACGGAAGCTTCCGCGCAGCACCAGCCGCACGGTCACGTAGGCGAGGGCAAGTCCCAGTCCGATGAACATCCCCCTGTTGAGAGTGAGGAAGGCCGGCACAAACGACAGTGGTACCGCGGCGAGCAGCCACCAGAACCTGCGTTCCCTCCTCACCTCCAGGAGGTAGGCGACGACGATCGGCATGAGGAGCGAATACGCGTTGCCCCAGCCGTTGGTATAGAGGAACGGTGCGCTCGGACGCGGGTCCATCTGGAAGTACCCGTTTGGGTTCCACTGAGCCACCTCCCGGTACACCATGCTGCGGATCAGATCGTTGGATGCGAGCCAATCCGGAATCACGAATGACATCGGGGTCGTGAACGTGAAACCCGGGACCAAGATGCCGATGAATCCCCCCGCGACGACGACCAACCAGAATCCGGTCAGGAGGCCTGCGAGGTACCGTGCTGTGAGTGTCGCCCGCGCGTTGTACACGTACAGGAAGAGGACCGTCACCGCGACATACATCGAAGCACGGAACAGGAAACCGAGCAGCCGACCCGATGTGTCGACTCCGATGACGGAGAAGGCCATCCAGAGCAGGAACAACAGCCAGATACCGAAGCCGCGAGGCACGTCGACTCTTCGCCGGCGCACCAGGTAAACGACCATCACGGCAGCGAGCATCGGATAGGCAAGGTCACCGATTCCGAGGACCCACCACAGCGGGTATCCGAAAAAAATGGCCGCAACCGGCCAGCGCGGCAGCGCGGGACCCGCGTCGGGGCGCGGGCGCGACGGCGGCATCGGCCGGTTCAGCGTCCGAAGTGACGTCCTGTCAGTGGCGGAACGGAAACGCGGCGGCTCGGGTGCCGGGCGTCGATGCATTCCCTAAGAATGTAGGACCCGCACCTTGTGCGCAACAGTCCAGCTGCCATAATCTGAGCGAACCCTTGGGCGCCCCCGTCGCCGTCGCTATTCCCGAACCCGAATCAGGAACCTAGTGCTCATGTCAACATTTAACCACGACTCCATTAACCACGACTCTGTCGGCATCGAGCATTACGCCTCCGTTCTGAAGAGGCGATGGCGGATGATGATCGGAGGCGCACTGGTCGGATTCGTTGCCATTCTCGGATACTTGACCGTCGTAGGCGAAAAGTCGGTCGCCACCACCGACATCAACCTCACCGTAATCTCGGACGATCCGTTCAACGCCGGAAAGACCGCATCCGAACTCCTGGACGCGACAACCGAGTCCCAGATTGCCAGATCTTATGCCGTCGCCGTCAAGGCGGCCGATGCTCTCGGCGGCGGAACGACACCCGCCGAGCTTCGACAGAACCTCGAGGTGAGCGTGGTCGCGGATGCAACGGTCATCAGCCTGAGCTACAAGGCGCCTACCGCCGAGGAGGCCGTCGAAGGATCTTCGGCAATCGCCGACGCGTACCTTTCGTATCGTGCTGCACAAGCGCAGGCCCGCGTCAACGGCGTGACCGAACGAATCGACGCCCGACTGGAGCAACTGAGAGTGGAGCTTGGAGAGGCTAATGGGCGCGGAGCTGCAGCAGCATCCGGATCTTCAGAAGCCAATCAGGCGCGGAGCGACCAGGACCTCATCGTCATAGAAATCGACTCACTGCTCAACGACAGAAACTCTTTGGCCCTTATCGATACCGCGGGTGGGTCGGTGCTGAGCTCTGCCGTCGAGAACGAGGTCGAAGTCACACCAGACGCCGGCTTGATGCTCACGGCAGGTGTGCTCGGAGGCCTCGTCCTCGGCGTGATTCTCGCCTTCCTGCTCACGGCGTTCACCCGTCGTGTGCAACGCGTCGAGGACGTCGAGCGGGCTACTGGGGTGCGTGGCCTTCTCGAGCGGCCCGCGTCTCACCACGCGGCTGTGCCGGAGACCGGAGCCATGATGGACAGCCTCCGAGTCGCACGGGAGCGCTTATTCGCGACCCTCAACCCGCGCGGCGCTGTCGTCGCGGTAATCGACGATACAACGGCGCATCAACCCTCCGACCTTCCTGTCAACCTCGCGGTCGCTGCAGCAAGAGCTGGGCAGAAGACGCTCGTCCTCGCGCCCAACATCTCGCCGAGCTACCTTGATCTCCTCAAAGACAAGCTCAGCTTGCAGGTCCTCGAGCTGAACAACGAGGGGGTTGTCTACGGCTCGAGCATTGTCGCCGGCCTGACCCTCGGGGTGGGCCGCCATTCGCACTCCGATGACGCGGACGATCGGGAATTCGCGACCTATGTCCGGGATGTGATCGACACCGCCGGGGAAGACGTCTTCGTGCTGCTGACGCTGCCACCGAGGGCATCGCACGCGAGCGAATTGGCGGCAGCACGGCTGGCGGATGCCGTGATCATGGTTGCAGTACTCGGGCGCAGCAGGAAGAAGCGCATTTCGGAGACGGTCGAGGAACTGGCACTTGTCGGCAGCCCGTTCCTCGGCGCTCTCATTACCGATCGCAGACGCAGGTTGCGTTCGGACAAGCCCGTGGCCCTACCGGATTTCAAGCACAGCAAAAACCAGTTCGCGGCGGTGCTTCCTCGGCTCGGAGAAGCGAAAATAGCGGCTTCCTCACGGTCGACTCGCTCGGCAGCGAATTCGCGGGCTCAGAAATGACGACGTCAGAACGCACCGTGACGCGGGCCACGGTGTTGGGTGTGGCGGTGGACGGAATCACGATGAAGCGAGCCGTGGACGTGATCATGGGCTGGACGGAGTCGCGCACGACTCACCTGGCGGTCGGTGTCAACGCGTACGTCTGCAACCAAGCGTGGGGCGATTCCGTTTTTCGAGCTCGATATAACTCTGCCGACCTCTCCTACGTGGACGGTCAGTCGATCGTCGTCGCGGCTCGACTGCTCGGATACCAGGTGCCGGAGCGACTGGCAACGACCGACCTCGTCTGGCCCCTCGCGGAGAAGTGCGCGATTCGAGGGAAAAGGGTGTTTTTGTTCGGCGGCTCACCGGGAGTGGCGGATCTCGCCGCGCAAGCACTTGAGAGACGAGCACCTGGTCTCCAGATCACGGCGAGGAACGGCTATCAGGACCGGGAGGATGATTCCGCACTCATCGATGCGATTCTCGATTTCCATCCTGACGTGCTCCTTGTCGGTCTCGGTGATCGCCTACAGCAGGAATGGATCGCCGAACACCGAGATGTGATAGGTGTCCCCGCAATACTGAGTTGTGGCGGGTTGTTCGATTGGACAAGCGGCTCTCACCGGAGGGCTCCGAAGTGGATGATCGGAGCCGGGCTCGAATGGCTGTGGAGACTCCTAATCGAGCCTCGACGCCTCGCCGGCCGCTACCTGCTCGGTAATCCCCTATTCCTGGCGCGATTGGCCCGCCAGCTGATTTCCGATCGCTCGAGCCACACTCGCGACGTCGCGGGTGCACGGTCCTTGGAGAGTTGAGGCTGCGCGGACCAGCGGAAAGGTGAGGACCGAGTGCCAGGCATCACCCCGCCGGTTCCGCTAGGCGAATCAGATAACCTAGCCCGCGGGATCGGCCTCAGTTTTGCGGGCGCCGCGACGAGCGCCCTGATGGGATTTGCCCTCACCTTCGTGCTCACCCGCTCGCTGGGTGACTCCGGAGCCGGAATCGCGCTCCAGGCGATCGCGGTGTTCATGATCGCCTTGAGCGTCGCGAAGCTAGGCATGGATTCGGTGGCGATCTGGATATTTCCGCGACTCATCTTGCGCGACGTCGGCACCATCAGGTCCACGGTGATCTTGATGGGGCTTGCAACCCTCGTCGGAGGAACTGTATCTGGATTGGCGGTCGTCTTCGGCAGCTCACTCTTCGCGTCGTCCGGCGACGAGGACGCCGACGCGGTCGCTGCGGCGGTGTCCGCCGTGGGCTGGTTCATTCCCGCAGCGGCACTCGCCCTCGTCGCACTCGCTATAACTCGCGGTTTCGGGGGCATCCGCGCATTCGTCACCATAGGCAGCGTGGCCATGCCGAGCATCCGAGTGCTCGTCGCGATCATCGCCGCCGCAGCCGGAGGCTCCGCGATAGCACTATCTGTCGCGTGGGCGTCAGTCTTTCCCGCAGCATTCGTGGCTGCCTCCATCGTCGTGGTCGTGCAGATCCGGCGCCTCGAGGCACGCTCCGGACGGGCAGCGCCGCCTCGTCGAGACCGGGCCGTTCCCCGAACGATCGGGCGGTACGCCGTTCCTCGCACGATTTCGGCCGCGCTGGAGCAATCGATGCTGTGGAGTGACGTGATTATCGTCGGGCTCATCGCCGGCTCGGCGTCAGCCGGAGTGTATGGCGGAGCCGTCCGGCTGGTCGCCGCCGGCTTGATCGTCGACACCGCTATTCGGGCAGTCGTCTCGACTCGTTTCAGTGCCCTCCTCTTCGAGCATAAAACCGAACAAGTCCAAGCCCTCTATCGCACCGCAGCAACCTGGCTCGTGCTGTTCAGCAGTCCGATCTACGTCGTTCTCGCCATCTTCGCACCGGTCGTGCTCGGTTGGTTCGGCCCGGACTTCGAAAGAGGTTCGTGGGCGCTGGTCATCCTGTGCGCAGGCGCGACGGTCACCTTCATGGCGGGCAACGTGCACTCCATGTTGCTGATGAGCGGGCGCAGCGGCCTCGCTGCGATGAACAAAGCCATCGCCCTGACCGCCAACGTCACCGGCAATCTGGTTCTCATACCTGCCTGGGGCATTCAAGGCGCTGCCGTCAGCTGGTCGGTGAGCATGCTGATCGACGCCGCCCTCGCCGCGATCGAAGTGCGGCGAGGCGTCGGCATCCGAACTGATTTCCGGATGGTCGCGTACGCCCTGATTGTTCCGGTTGTCGCCTTCGGGATCCCCGCCATGGCATTCAAGGTAATTCTCGGCGCCAACGAGTTCGCACTTCTGCTCGCCCTCGTCGTCGGCGGGGCATTTTTCATAGCGTGGTGCTTTCTCGACCGCGACCGGCTGCATCTCCACGAGCTCATCGCACGGTTCCGTCGGCGATAGCGGACAAATTCGCTTGCCGCCAAGCAAAGCGAGCATGTAGAGTCACCAACACTCCCTCACTTACCCGAGCGCGGGAGTTGACTACCCTGTAACCCGAATAACAGGACACCCGAATATGCTCACGTCATCGACGTGCGGGCTACCCGACCCCACGTCCCCCCAGATCGGCGACCCCTACGGCCCGATCACACTCAACGGATCCCGCGCGTGAACGACGACGGCCCCGGCACCGAGCCCACCGGCACCGAGCCCGCCACCACCGCGGATGCCGAGTCGCGGCGCCGCCCGCGACGGGTGGCCCTGTTCGTCGCTGCTGCGCTAGGTTCGGTGGCAGTCGCCCTCGCAATCGCCGTGGCGTCCGGTGCCGATCTCTCTCCCGTTGAGACGGAAGCCACTCCCGCCCGTGTCTCAGCCTCCCCCGAACCGGCGACCACTGAGCCACCCGCGGCTGCCGCGCCGATCGAGACCCCGATCCCTGCCGACGGGAAATTGGCGCCCGAGACCGCAGCGGTCACGGTTGGTTCTTTGCTCGTGGCCCTCGCCGCACACGCGGAAGATCCATCCGCCAGTACCGACTCCCTGAGCTCGCTTGCAACCGGGGCAATTCTCGACGAGGTTGCGGCGGACACGGAGGAGCTCAAGGCCAACGGCTGGTCAAGAACCGGTACCGCAAAGGTCGGCTCCGTCCGCGTCATCGCCACCGACGCTGCTACCACCCCCGCGACCGCGACAATCGAAGCCTGCATCGACTCGAGCGACGTGCGCCTCCTTGACCTGGCCGGCGACGTGATCGGAGATCCCCTCGCGTCGCCTCGCTCGCTCAACATCTACTCGCTCGAGCACGACGGCGCCGTGTGGCGCGTCACATCTCGAACCTTTCCCGACGACGCCGCCTGTTAGATCCGTAACCACGCTCATACCCCCGAGGAGCAACACCATGACGCTTACCCGAAGCGCAATGAAATCCAGCATCACCCGAACGGTGGGTGTCGGTGCCACCGCCGCGCTTGTCGTCGGGCTGATGCTGGCACCCCAGCAAGCGAGCGCTGCCGACATACCTGCTCCAGATGGGCGCTCCGAGCTCACCGCGGCGGCATCCTGCTGGGAGGCCAAACAGCGGGACCCTGCCGCAGAGAGCGGGGTCTACTGGATCCTCACCCCGAAGCTCGGAGCCGCAGAACAGTTCTACTGCGACCAGCAGACCGACGGCGGAGGTTGGGTACTGATCGGGCGCGGACGAGAGGGTTGGTCGACCTCCAACGAAGGCTGGGGCACCCCGGCTCAAGTTCGCTCCACCGTCACCGGCCAGGCGGCTTTCTCTCCGCGTCAGCTTCCATCGAGGACCATTGAGGCGCTCCTCAACGGGAACACGGTCAGTTCGCTTTCAGACGGAATCCGCTTGCGGCGCGCCACTACCGCCGACGGCAGCGACTGGCAGGAATCCACGTTCACCTTCGCCTCCCCGAGGGACGAATGGCTCTGGCAGTTCGACAACGAGCAACGGGTCGACACCTGGAACATCGGCGGAACTGCGGGTACCGGTGGCCAGACGGTGGGCTTCGGAGAGGGAACGCTACTCAACAGAGTGGAAACCTTCACCGGGTCGGCCCAGGGATGGCAGACGGGATTCGGCTTCGGCAGCGCCGCCCGCGGCACTGCCGCCTCGGACAGCTACGTGTGGGCACCCAGCGTGACCGCTCCGAACCCCCGGCCGTTCACCCAGGTCTACCTGCGTCCGAAGCTCATGTCCGCAGACACCTTCTCCACCATCCCAGACTCCGGAACGCCGAAACTTGAGGGTCGAGTACTCGCCGACAGTTTCGCACTGCCGCAGGTTTGGGGCGTCAGTGGCCGCGGAGCCGGATCCGAGTCGATTGAGGGTAGCAACGAGGTGTCCGCATTCGCCGAATCCAACGGCGTGATGTATGTCGGCGGCAACTTCCTCAACGTTCAGAGAAGCGCGGCGGGTGCGGGGACAGTCGCCCAGCCATACCTCGCTGCGTTCAATGTCGCCTCCGGCGAGTTCATCAGCTCCTTCCGGCCCGTCTTCAACAATCAGATCAAGACGCTCGAGGCACTGCCGAACGGAAATATCGCTGTCGGCGGCTTCTTCACCGAAGTCAATGGGCAATCCAGAGCGAACCTGGTGGTACTCAATCCCACCACCGGAGAGACGGACCCCACGTTCTCCGCTCGCGTGCTCAACCGTCTGACCGGCGGAACTCCGACCGTTCGAGCGCTCGATGTGCAGGGCGAGTGGTTGTACGTCGGCGGCAACTTCACGCACTTCACTTGGAGCGGTTCCTCGGGTGAGCGCTACATGCGAGGTGGAGCGCGAGTCGATTACGTGACGGGCGAACCGGTTGCCGGATTCAACCCGGAGTTCAACGGCTCGGTCATGGCAGTCGACGCCTCAGCTCAGGGTGACCGCGTCTATTTCGGCGGGTTCTTCAACCGGTCGAAGACGACGCCCACCAATAAGGGTGCGGCGATCAGGACAGCCGATGCAACCGCGATCCCGTGGACCCCGATTCTCACCACCGAAAGGGGAGGTCGTGGCTACCAACAGGCGGTGCTCGAGGTCGGATCGAAGGTGTGGATTGGCGGTTCACAGCATCAGCTTTTCAGCTACGACCGGTCGAGCTTCACCTACCTGAGCGGCACTGTCTCAAACCCCAACGGCGATCTCCAGGCCATCTCCGCCGACGGTCCGACGATCTATGGCGGCTGCCACTGCTTCAACACCCAGTATCAGGGCGCAACGGTCTGGACGAACACCCGCAACCTCGGCACGACGTGGACGCGGGCGACGAAGGTCGACTCCATCGGCGCTTGGGATCAAACGACCGGGCTCACCCTTCCGGAGTTCAGTCCCCTGCTGGACAGCAGTGGCGGGGCGGGAAGCTGGGCTCAAATCAATGACTCGCGGGGCGTTCTGTGGACCGGAGGTGACTTTTCGTATTCGCACCGCGCCGGATTCGTCAGGCAGTGGTCGGGCGGCTTCGTCCGGTTCGCTAGGCGCGACGCCACGGCACCGACGTCTCCTTCGGCGCTCACCGCAGCTCAGAGCGCTACCGGGGTTACTCTCAATTGGAACGGTTCGACGGATGCCGGCAGCCCGATCGAATACCAGGTGATGCGCAACGACCGAGTCGTGGCCACGACCACGGCACGAACCATCTCGCTGCCGGAAGCCGCTGCCGACACGAAGTACTTCGTTCGAGCAGCGGATGCGCTTGGAAATCTGTCGGCGAGCACAGCGGCCGTCAAGCTTGCGAGCGCTCCCGTCGATCCGCCTCCAGCCGCCGGGGATCTCGTCGGCACGGGTTCGGCCTGGAAGTATCGGACGTCGGCCACCGCGCCGCCGGCCGGCTGGAACCGAGTCGGATTCGATTCGAGCAGTTGGCCGACCGGGAACGCCCCGCTCGGATTCGGTCACTCGAACCTGGGCACCACGCTCAATATCCCGGCACCCAAGCCGCTCGCGTCGTACTACTCGAAATCCGTTCAGGTCACCGACGCCAGCAGGCTCGGCTCCGTCACATTGACCACCCGGGCCGACGACGGCATCGTCGTCTATGTGAACGGTGTCGAGGTGTCGCGCAATAACATGCCGGCCGGCACGGTGACGATAGGCACCTATGCAACATCGGCAATCAATGCGACGAACGCGGTCAGAAACCCGGTGACGATCACGGTTCCAGGATCAGCTTTCCGCAACGGCGCAAACGTCATTGCGGCAGAGGTTCACTTGAACTACCGCTCGACCCCGAGCGCAAGCTTCGAGTTGTCGGCTAAGGCCGCGATGAACGGCTCGCCACCGGTTGCGGCGCGGGCGGAACCGCCGGTCGATCCGCCGGCGGACCCGCCGGCTGGCCCTCCCGTCGGCACCGTCGTCGTCGATGAAGAGTCGACCTGGTCCTATCTGTTCCAAGCGGAAGCTCCGGCTGCGGTCTGGATGGACCCTGGCTTCGATGCGGCCGCCTGGCCCACAGGCGCGGCGGTGCTCGGTTGGGGAGCCTCCGGCCTCGGTACCGAGCTCACGACCACGGTGACACCGAAGCCCCTGTCGGTGTACTTCCGGCAGAGCTTCAACCTCCCGCCGGGCCAGATTCCTCCGGCGGGACTGCGGCTCACCACGAGGGCGGATGACGGCATCATCGTGTTCGTGAACGGAGTCGAGGTCGGCCGGGCGAACCTGCCGTCCGGCCCGATCGACCACAACACCTATGCGGTCCTCGCGCGCAGCACGGCGACGGCACTGGCCAGCCCGATCGCCATAGACATACCGGCCTCGGCCCTCGTCACCGGGCAGAACGTGATCAGCACCCAGGTCGTCTCCGCCTATCGTTCCACCCCGAACAAGACTTTCGCGTTGACAGCGGTGGTGAAGTAGCCCGATGACCGGGTTCCCCCCGACCGTACCGGCGATGTCCCCCCCGAGCGCTCGGCCCTCCAAGGCCGATGCTCGGGGGGGCGTGCCTCCGCGAGCTTTCCGTGCGGCTCTGCTCGGGCTGCGCCAAGCTCAGAAACCGGGAGCAGGCGTTCCGGCCTACACGCGGTGGGTCAACCGCCGACTAGCCCGCTATGCGGCGGCCGCAGCCTACGCCTTGGGATGGACCCCTAACGCCGTCACCGTTGTCAGCGCCGCATTCTCAGGTGCTGCACTCCTCCTTCTTATCGTCGTTCCGACGACCCCTATGCTCGGGCTCGCCATCGCTTCCCTTCTGGCCATCGGTTACCTGCTGGACTCCGCGGACGGGCAGGTCGCGCGGCTGTCGAAGAGCGGAAGCCCCGCCGGTGAGTGGCTCGATCATGTCGTCGATGCTGTGCGCACTCCGGCGATCCACCTCGCCGTGCTCGTCGGATTGTGGCGGACCGGAGGCTCCCCGCCGTGGCTGTTGATGCTGACACTCGCCTATTGCCTCGTGACCGTCGGTCAGTTCTTGAGCCAGATCCTCGCCGAGCAGCTTCGGCGCTCGGCCCCGGCCTCCGATTCAGGACGAGGCGTCATGCAATCGATAGTCTTGATCCCCACCGACACCGGCACGCTGTGCTGGATGTTTCTCCTCTGGGGGTTCCCGCCGATGTTCGCCGTGGTCTACGCCGTGATGTTCACCCTGAACCTGGTGCACACGGTCGTCTCGATGCGCAGGCGATATCGGAGCCTCGTCGCTCGCGCGTGAGAACCCGTACCTCTTAATACACGAAAATCGGTACGAGGCTGCGATCGTGGGCGTGCAAAAGCACGAGGAACAGCACGAAGTCGAATAGCAGGTGCACGCACACGATGTAGGTGAGCGAGCGCGTGAGCTTGAATGTGTAGCCCTGAACGATGGCGAAGGGGAAGATCAGCAGCGGACCCCACGACTTGAAGCCGAGCTCGTACAAGAACGATGTGAAGAGCACCGCCTGCAGAATGATTGCCTGCCAATCGGGAAAGTGCCGACGTAGCAACGTGAACACCGTGCAGATGAAGAAGAGTTCGTCCCAGATGCCGAGCGCGTTGACGCCGAGGAAAAGTCGAGCGACCGCCCCCGGGTCGCTCGCCGCAGGCCAGTTCTCGTACACGCCTGAGTGGATCATATAGACGGGCAGCAGCAGGTAACCGAGCGCAACCACCAGCACGAGCCAGAACTTCTCAAGCTTCGTCCACCGCTGGTGAGTGCGGATTGGGAAACGGATTGCCCGTTCCCGATAGAGATATCGCGACAACAGGTACGGCAAGGCGACCGCGCCAATCATTGCGGCGCCCATCTCGATCATGTGCGAAATGCTGATGTCGGTGGTGATCGGCACCAGGCTCATGATCACCATGCCGACGGCGATGAGAACGATGTCCTTACCGAGGGCACGTGTCGCGACAAAGCCGGCGATGATGGAGGCGGCGAGCACGGCGTAGCCAGCCGGGCGCAGTTCGAGGGCGAACAGCAGCACTCCCGACGCCGCAAGCAACACTCCGGCGAGCGAGCGGATCATGCGGCCTCGCGTGTCTCGTTCATCGATCACAAGTTTAGAGGGTAGCCCGCGGCGGGCAGGTCAGGTCCCGGATGCGTGGCATCCGACACCCGGGCGGCGCAGTGCGAGAGAATTGGAGAGCAGTGGCGTCCGTTCGCCCGGCGGAAGGGAGGGTCCCATGAAGCGTCGCACCTTCCTGATCGGCGGCGCCTCCAGCCTCACCCTCGTAGCGGTGAGCGCCTGCGCCCCTCCCGATCCCGACCCCACACCGATGCCCACCACGACCCCGTGGCCGCTTCCCGTTCCCGAGCCCGCCAGAATGGTCCGATCGTCGTGGGCGAACGATCCCTACGCCCTGGGGTCGTTCAGTTACCTTGGCCTCGGGTCCAAGCCAGATCAGCGTGTGAACCTCGCCGCGCCAGTCGTGAGCCGTCTGTTCTTCGCGGGCGAGGCGACATCACCGACCAAACCCGGCACCGTCGCCGGCGCCCGCGAGACGGGATCGCGGGCAGCGGACGAGGTTGAAGCCGCCGCCGAACCCGGAGAGAGGATCGCTGTCATCGGCGCGGGGATCGCCGGAGCGACGTCAGCTAGACAGCTTCATGACGCAGGGTTCGACGTCGTCGTGCTCGAGGCCAGGGAGCGCGTCGGTGGACGCATCGACACGAGGACGAGCGACGACTGGGACGTACCGGTTGAGCTCGGCGCGGGCCGTCTCGACTCCGGGACGGCACCCATGCTCCTCGCCCGGCTCGAGGCGCTCGACATCTCCACGACACCTTTCGGCAGCTCCGTGTCCGTTCGCACTCCTGATGGCGAAGAGCTCGCGCCGTCGACCATCGGCAGCGATACGATCGCGGCCGCCGTCGCCGCCTCCCAGGACCGGCCGGGCGATGTCACTCTCGCGACCGCACTGAAACAGACATATGAGCAGCAGCAGCCGAGCGCACCGGAGCCCGAGGATGCGGCCGCCATCACCGGCACCGACTGGGTGAAGAGCTACCTGCACAATGACATCGCGATCGCCTATGGGGCTGAACCGGAGGAGTTGTCGGCAAGGTACGGCACGAACGACGGTGACCGTGACGGTGACCTTATCGTGACCGGCGGATACGAGTCACTGGTGGCGGAAACCCTTGACGGAGTCGCCGTGTGGACGACGAGCATCGTGTCCGCCGTCTCCTACGGCGACGACGGGGTCAACATCCGTTTTGCGACCGGCGAATCGTTGCGCGTCGGCCGCGCCGTAGTCACCGTTCCACTCGGCGTGCTGAAGAGCGGCGCTATCCGCTTCGAACCGAGTCTGCCAACCGCACACATCATTGCCACCCTCGGCCTCGGGATGGGAACTGTCGACAAGGTGTGGCTGCGGTTCGACGAGCCATTCTGGACGACATCCGCGGTGCGCTGGACTATCGTCGGCGGCGACCTCGACATCACCGAGTGGATCAATTTGCAACCGGCGACCGGCTCACCGATTCTGGTGGGCCTCGTCGGCGGTGAGCGGGCGACCGCGCTCGCCGAGTTGAGTGACGATGAGGTCATCGAGCGAGCGCGACGCAGCCTCGAGCCGTTCGGTTCGGGCTGATCGATCCACCTGGACGCTGGGCGGCCGCTGCGGGACCAGTCGGTCCACGAGAATAAGCAACGCGGCGATGACCACGATGAAGGCGAGCACTGTCAGGCTGTAAGCGGCGAACTCCTGCGGCCCGCTCACGAGGTAGGGGTCGAGAAAAAAGTATGGATACCAGCCGAGGAGGGACCCTCGGATCATGGTGAAGGCGCCCCAGGCGAGAGGAAAGACCAGCGCGAATCCCAGGGAACCCCACGGCACGCGCGGGCGTCCCGTGGTGATCAGCCAATCGAGCAGCGCGTAGGCGGGCATCCAGTAGTGCAAAACCTGACTCGATAAAGGCACCTGGATAGAGATGCCCTGCGCCACCGCCTCGGCGACGATGATCGTGTAGACGACGCCAGAGACGAGCTGGTAGGTCGTGACGAGCAGCCGTGCAGTCCCGAGCCAGCTTGGATCTGTCGCCGACCGCAGTGCGACGAGACCACCGATCGACCAGAGGATGACCGCGACGATAGCGCTCTGCATCGTGAAATAACTGAAGAAGTTGGGGAGCGCGGCGCCTCCCGAGCCGAGGCTGTAGAGCAGGTGCAGCGCGAGGGCGAGGGTGCCAGAGGCAGCGGCGACGAGCCGCCCGATCCCGGAAGCCTTCCGCATCGGCCCTCCTCCGCCTCGCCTCTCGATCGGGCGCGGCGATCCAACAATGAAGCCCCGGAAACCAGGGCTCTCGGGGCTTGCACCGATTCTACCGCAACCCTCGAGCGCGCTCCTGATGCTTCACCGGCTGTCAAGCCCTACTGCCTGGGGCGACCGATGTTTAGCGTTGCACCATGAGCGACACCACACCATTGCCCTGTTGGGCGCCCTGAATCGGATGTGGATCGGCTGGATCGAGTGTGACGTGCTACTGGGCGACGTGCACTCCCTCAAAGAGAAGCGCTCCGTCGTGCGCCCGCTCGTTGCAGACCTCCGTCGTACATTGCAGGTGAGCGTTGCGGAGGTCGGATACCTCGACCTGTACCGGCGAAGCGCCGTGGGACTTGCCGTGGTCGCCGGTGACCACGGGCACGTGGTGGAAATACTCGATCGCGCGGAACGGTTGGTCGCGGAGCGACCCGACATCGAGCTTTTGTCGGTCCGACGCCGGACGCGTGATTCCGAGGACGAATAGATAGGGGTGTCATGGAACTCCAGCGACTGAACAACCTGAGTGAGCTCGAGGAGCTCGTAGCGGAGAACCCCGGGCTGCACGTCCGATTTTCGGAAGGACCGGATGTCGATGCCAGCACAGGCAGCACGGACACGGAGAGCGGGTTGAGGCTCCCCGGCCTGTCGGTGAACACCCTCGACCCTGAACTCTGGTGGTCGCGACCATTGCGCGACTGGTTGGCGCGGCAGCTCTGCCAGTACAAGCACTTGCAGGACGCGAACCCCGAGCGCTTCGCCTGGCTGCTGCGAGGCCGTTCGGTAGGGCGCGGCCCCGACTCCGAGCCACTCCTCGCCGATGTCGAGGCCGTCGCCCGGCTCTCTGACCGCCTATTGGACGAGGCGGAACAGGTTTACACGGAACGCTTCGACGCCGGCAGGGCACCGGAGCAGTGAACCGGACCAGTGAACCGGGCGGCGTAGGGTACTCGCATGGATTCGAAACCCAAGTGCCCGGACTGCGAGGTTGCGCTCGAAGCCGGGACGGACGACCACCCGTACTGGTGGTGTGACGGGTGCCAGACCGGAAGGCTCTGACCTAGCACTCGTATCAGCGCCTTCGGCGGCTTCCTTCTGGCGCGGACCAGAATGAGGGATTGGGGAGCAGCATCACTGCCGGGCGTCAGCGGTGAGGCCGCGATCCTCTGACCGTTGGTCGCCCGTGCTTCTGTTTCTTCAGCTGCTGTGCTGCGAGGGTGAGGATGGCGGGAAGCAGAAATCTGAGGAACAAGGTCATCTCCTGTCGTTTGCAGATTCCAGTACATTCGTCTTCCACAACCAGCGGCAAGGGGTTGCGCTTCGTCGCCGTGTCAGGGCCATGGGAGACCGGCACGGGCCAGTGGCTGTTGTCTTGCCGCTCGGTGCGGAAGGATCGGAGCATGGACTTCACCGTCGTGTCCCCCATCGTCCCGATGCTTGCGAAAGCGGTCGACGCGGTGCCCGCGCAGGACAGCGTGCCGGGTGGCCTCAGCTACGAGCCGAAGTGGGACGGTTTTCGTGCGATCGTCTACTTCGACGGCGAGACCTGCGAAATTGGCAGCCGGGGCTCGAAGGTGTTGACGCGTTACTTTCCGGAGCTCACCGAGGCATTCGCCCGACTGTTGCCCGAGCCGTGCGTTCTCGACGGCGAGATCGTGGTGCCCACCGGCGAACCCGGGCGCGAGAAGCTCAACTGGGAGGCGCTTTCGGGACGCATCCACCCTGCGGACAGTCGCATCCGCAGACTCGCCGCCGAGACCCCCGCCATGTTCGTCGCTTTCGACCTGCTCTCCGTGCGAGCGGACAATCACCTCGACCACCCCTTCAGCGAGCGCCGCGCCGCCCTCGAGAGACTCGCTGGAGGTCTGGGGCATCCGATCCATCTCAGTCAGACCACGACCGACGTAGACCTCGCCCGCCGGTGGCTGGTCGAGTTCGAGGGCGCGGGCCTCGACGGGGTGGTCGCGAAGCCCCTCGAGGCCGCCTACTCCCCGGGCAGGCGCATCATGCTCAAGACGAAGCACCGAAGAACGGCGGATGTCGTGCTGCTCGGGTATCGCGTACACAAGAGCGGCAGCGGGGTTGGCTCGCTCCTGCTCGGTCTCTATGACCGGAACGGCGAACTGCGCAATGTCGGAGGGGCGTCCGCGTTCAGCGACAGGCGCCGACTCGAGCTCGTCGACGAGCTTGCGCCACTCGTCCTGCGGGATGACGCCGGCGACGTCGTCAGCGGCGAGAGCGAACCGAGCAGGTTCTCGTCCGGCAAGGTCACCTCCTTTGTACGTTTGCAGCCGAGCAGGGTGCTCGAGGTGCGCTACGACCAGATGGAGGGCTCGAGGTTCCGGCACACCGTGCAGTTCTTCCGTTGGCGCCCAGATCGCGATGCACGCTCATGCACCTTTGACCAGCTCGAGCGACCGATTGCGTATGACCTGAGTCGCGTCCTCCTCTAACGTCGCCGCTCAGTCCTGCTTCTTGGCGCGACTGGGCTGAACGCGTGGCGGCTCGCCCGGCATTTTCGGGTAGTCGGGCGGGAATGGCAGCTCGCCCATCCCTGCTGCGAGGTCCCGGCCCCACCACGCGAGCAGAACGTCGATCGTGCCGGGATTCGCGTGCAGGTCGGCCCATGGGTCGCCAATTTTTCTCAGCCGTTCCGGAACGGTGGTGATCGTGAAGCTCCTCGGGTCGACGTTCTGAAGTTCGTCCCACTCGATCGGGCAGGACACCGGCGCGTGAGCAAGGGCACGCGGGCTGTAGGCGCCTGCCATGGTGCGGTCGCGGTTCGCCTGGTTGAAGTCGACGAACACCCTTTCGCCGCGTTCCTCTTTCCACCAGGACGTCGTGACCTTTCCGGGCATACGTCGTTCGAGTTCACGCGCGGCGGCAATCACGGCATGGCGCACGTCGAGGAACTCGCGCACCGGTTTGATCGGTGCGAACACGTGCAGGCCGCGGTTCCCAGACGTTTTGAGGAAGGCGGTGAGGCCGGCCTCGGCGAGAACCGAACGCAGTTCGAGCGCGGCCGGGATCGCGTCATCGAAGTCCGTGCCCGGCTGGGGGTCGAGGTCGATGCGCAACTGGTCAGGATTGTCAGTATTCTCGGCGCGGGATGGCCAGGGATGGAACACGACGGTGTTCATCTGCACGGCCCAGACCGCGGCCGCGGGTTCGTCGATGACGAGTTGCGGATGCGCCCGGGCGCTCGGGTACACGACCGTTACCGACCGGATGAACTCGGGCGTGCCCTTCGGCGGATTCTTGGAGAAGAACTGCTCGCCCTCGATACTGTCGGGGAACCGCTGCAGCGACAAGGGACGGTCACCGTTCGCTGCCACGAATTCCTTACCGACATCGACCATGTAGCGGGCGAGGTCGAGCTTTGAGATACCGGGCCCGGGCCAGAGGATCCTCCCAGGGCTGGATATCCGCATTTCACGCACACCGTCGGGCCCGTCGACCGGGAAGACAACCGCTTCGCTCGCCATCAGTTCAAGCTACCCGCATGCCCGAGCGCTCGCACCCGTGCGCGCCGGTTCAGCCCGGGTCCGACTCCGTGCCCGCGATATTCACCATCCAGACGACCCCGAACTTGTCGGCGCACATCCCGAAGTAGTCACCCCACGGAGCCTGCTCCAGCGGCAGGGTGACCGTGCCCCCTTGGGCCAGCTTGTCCCAATAGCCGCGCAGCTCCGCTTCGTCCTCGCCGCTGAGGGAGACGGAGTAGTTCGTGCCCGGCTTGTACTCCATCTCCTTGGGTGTATCGGCGCCCATGATCGTCAGCCCGTTCTGCGTCTTCAGCTCGCCGTGCATGATCTTGTCGAGCTCCGCCGGGTCCTCGCTCGCATGGAAGTCTCGAAAGGTGCTGAGTGTGAGTTCACCCCCGAAGACTGACGCGTAGAACGTCATCGCATCTCTCGCATTTTCGCGAAAAGCGAGATACGGATTCAGGCGTGTGGGCATGATGGGGTCTCCTTGCTGGTCAGCACACAGGTCGGTATCCGGCACGCTGCCGGCGACGAAGTACACCTGGACGGCACCGTCGGCGACAGCGTTGCCGTTGCCGTTGCGAAGAAATTGAATCCCCGAAGCCCTGTGCCCACCCGGTTTCACGAAGGAGAAACACGATGGGTGTGCCCGAGGTCGGGGTTTGCCTGATGAGCGCTTTTTTGATGGCCGACCGTGACGAGGGCCTCGAACCATCGACTCAGCGATTTCAGCGCATCCGAGATCTGGCATTGGTGAATTGAACATCTGGTTCCTTCGAACCCCCACCACATTGTAGGACCGCGCACCGGTTCTACACCATCACCCGGAGCCGGGTCGACTACGTTTATATGGTATGTCCGACGAACCGGCATCACGTGAACCCCGCCCCTCGCCGCGGCCGCCGCGGCCGCCGCGGCCCGCCATGTCCGATCCGGCACCTCCGCCGCTTCAAAGGCTGGCCAAGCCCTCGGGGGCGATGAGAGTAGCGCGCGCCCTGTGGCTTACAAGCCTCGCGGCCGGACTTCTGGCGATCGTTACCGCACTCCTCGAGTGGGACGCACAGGTGGATCGCCTGAGCACGGCGGCGGCCGAAATTGAACCGGGCAGGGATACCGCGACGCTCGATGCTGTCGCGACGATCGTCTTCGGGGGAAGCCTCGCCGCTCTGGTCCTGGTCGTGGTGATCGAAGCTGTCCTGCTCAAGGTGATGATGAGACGGCACGCCTGGGCGAGGTGGGCCCTACTGGTCGTACTGCTCGTCCACTCCGGCGTCGTACTCCTCGCCGAAGCTTCTCTCGCGGCACCCGGCATTGAGGGGATCCTCGTGCGGCTCCTTCTGCTCGGGCAACTGCTGTTAGCCGGCGCGGGGCTAATCGTGAGTGTGCTCCCCGGGGCGCGACGGTGGTTCCGGACCGAGCACCAATCGGGCGGTCACGCGCCCGGCTGAGCCTTTCACGTGCGCGGCCAGGAGCGCCTCGCAACTCCGCACGACGACATGGCAGATTTCAGCCGTAGCCCGGTCGGTCAAGGGGTCCTCTGCCAGGGCGCGCCACCGCCGCAGGTGAGTCATTGCCGACTCCCGAAGCTGGGCGTCCGGTGCCTCGTCTGCGAGCCCGAGCCGACGCTGGGGGGTGACGCCCTGCCCGCCGATGAGGCGCTCCGCTTCTGCTGCCAGAGAGGCGGCCAACCCCAGCCCGGAAGTGCGGACGGTCGCCAGCATCCGCAGTTCGCGGAACTCGTGGGCGTTGGCCTGAATACGTTCGAGCGATGCCGCTAGCCGCTCCGTCCCCACACGCGGTCGCGCCCGCAGCAGCGCTTCGACGCCGATGATCGCGGCGCGAGACTTCAGGAGTGCTGCCCGGCCCTGGAAGTGGGCGGACACCAGGTTGAGGAGCTCGTTCAGACCGCTGCGCCGCGCCAGTTCGTGTGCGAGCGCGGTCGAATCGGTGACCCCGCTTCGGATGAGAACCATGGCCAGACGGATGCCGAAGAGTCCGAATCGATTAAGCAGCGCGACCCGTGCCTCCGAGCTCACCGTGGTGACGTCCGTGAACCGTACGAATCTGTCGACCGAGATCATCAGCCGCTCACGCTCGTTTCGGTCGAGCCTGGCCAGTTCCACCAGCGCCGCGAACTCGGTCTGTCGCAGGTCGCGGGCGCTTTGTGCGAGCAGGCCGGCCAGCGGAACGACGCCGAGGGCGAGCGCGCGCAGCGAGTCGTCTCGTCGATACCGCTCGGCGATGTCTCGCGCGGAGAGGAGCGAGTCAATCCGCCCCGCGCCGATCTCATCCGCGCGGGACAAAACGGCAAGCGCGTTGACCGTTCCTGCCTCGCCTACCGTGTTGTCACGGAAGGATCGTAGGAAGTTGAGGTCGGCGGCATGAAGATGTCGCATCACGTAGACGATGGCGTCCGCCCCTGAGGGCGAGGTCTCCGGGGTGAGGAATCTGGTTGAGCGCACGGAGACGTCTTCGGAGAGCGAGGCGATCCCGGGGGTGTCGATCAGGGTGAACTCGCGCAGGCTCTTCACCGGCCAATGCACCACCAGGCGCTTGACGTCCTCTGCTCGCGTCGTACCGAGGTCGAAGGTCAGCTGGCCGTCCACTCGTGCGACGGACAGTGCGCGCGGCTTCCCCACCGTGGGGTGGAGGGTGACCCGCGGGGTGTCCCCATAGCGATACCAGGTCACAATCCGAGTGCACTCCCCTGCGTCAGTGGGGGCGATTTGCTCGCCGATGATGGCGTTAAGCAGGGTGGACTTGCCCGCCTTGACCATGCCAGCCACCGCGACTCGCAACGGCTCCTCCAGTCGGAGGGCGTATCCCTTCAGCGCACGTGACGCTGTCGGGTCGTCGCGGTAGACGTCGGCGGCATCACGAACGAGTTCAAGCACCGCCGAGCTTGTCGCATCGCTCACATGCTTCCCGCCGCGGCGGGCATCGGCTGCAATGCCTGCGCTTGCTTGCGCAGGTCTCCGATCCGCACCAATTCGGTCTTGATGTACTGAATCCTCTGCTCCCGTTCTACGTTGTAGGTGGTTGCGGCTTTCTGTGCCGCGAGCACCGAGTTGCCCAACGAGCGGTGATGCTCGTCAGCGATCTCCGAGAAGTGGTCCCGCGTCCCGCGCTGCACCAGCCGCAGCCGGTCCTTGAGTTGCTTGCCGACCTGGAATATGACGTCGTCGATGTGGCTGCGGACGATGGTTTTCGCCTCACCCTGACGGCGCCTGAGTCGCGCCTCCTTCTCGTCCTTATACACCTTGCTGCCGATGAGCACGCCGGCGCCGATCGAGATCGGATTGATCAGGGACATGCCGACGATGCCGGTGAGCAAACCGAACATGAGCACTCCGCCGTAGGAACCGCGCATGCCGATGAATATTTTCTGGATCGGCCCGAGCCGGCCGGGATTCAACACGGAAACGGAGTGCACGGGATCGAGCACCTCCTCGGTATCAGCGACGTGCAGCACAGGCAGGGGAACCTCGTCCTGCGTGAAGTGCTCGGCTACCTGGGCCGCGAGCCATTGCGCCCGCTCGCTGGTCCAGATGAAGGTGTCAGAAACCGCGGCCGCTACCCGCTTCTCGAGCCAGATGACCAGCTCGTCCCACATCGGCCCGGGATCCGCTTCGTCGATGGCCTGTTCTGCATCGCGCTGGATGCTGCGCATCCGGTCGCGAAGGTCGTATTCCATGTCGGCGATCAGATCGCTGACGCCGTCGCTCAGAGTGATCTGCCAGCGGGCGGACCGACGCCGCAACTCGTCTGCCCTGTCCTTCGCCGCCTCCAGTTCGGCGATCATCTGCGGCCTGCCCTCGGGGTCCGTCAGCGAGCTGAGCTCGGACTGCAGCGCCAGCCGCAGGTGCTCGGTGCTGGACAGCAGGTCCTGCGCGACCGACCGCCGCTGCAGTCGCTCCGTCTGTCCGAGAATGTCGGTGCGCAGGTAAGCCACGAGGGCCGGGAAGCCCGACTCGGCATTGAGCTCGCTGTCCTGCAGGCGGGCCGCGTGCAAGCGCAAATCGGACGAGACGGGGAAAAGCGGGATGTCTCGTGCGACCCGGTCCAGGTGCCCCCGATTTGCCTCGGCTACCTGGCGCCACTGCGGGTACATGTCGGTCTTGGATAACACGCAGGCGACATTGGGCGAGACCCTCATGGCCTGGCGCAGGAACTGGATCTCGGGTGCCGTGTACTCCTGTGACGCGTCCGAGACCAACAGCATGGCATCGGCGGTCGGCAGCGCCGCAAGGGTGGTGAGGGAATGGGCAGAGTCCAAGCCACCGACGCCGGGTGAATCGATGAGGGAGAGTCCACCGGCGAGGACCTTGCGCGGAAGGAACACCTCCGCGGCGACCAGCCGGTGGCGATTACCGGGGTTGCCCTTCTCCGAGACGTGCGCGGCGAGATCCTCGATCTTGATCGGGCGACGCTCGAGAGCGGGCTCTCCGTTCGCGGACTCCGCTCCCACCTTCGGAATCAGGATGACCGCCGACGGCGGTTCGCCGTGCCGCACGACGGTGGGCACCGAAGTCGCGATGTCATCGTCCACAGGGCACACGGGCGCGTTGACGAGAGCGTTGATGAACTGACTCTTGCCTTGCTTGAACTCCCCGACGACGATGACGCGAATGCTCGGGTCGAGCAGCCGTCGAAGCGTCTGCTCGAGTCGTTGTCGTAGGTCTTGACGATCACCGGCGCTCACCAACTCGATGCCGCGCGCCACCAGCTTGACCAGGTCGACCACAGTCGTTTTCCTTCAACTCGGGTAACTCCATGAGAACACACACATCGGCCCAGTAGGAAGCAAATGCTTCTACTGGGCCGATGTGGTGCGCGGATGCTGCGCCCTATTCGGGTCAGGCGGAGACGTCCGATTCCTCAATCTCGACGTCGAACTCGAGTTCGTTGTCGGTCACGATGTTCGAGTCCTCGACCGAGGTGAACTCGGCCTCGATGTCGTCGATGTCGACGTTGGTGGAGTTGTCCTCTTCCTCGTTGAACGAGTCGGCAACGTCGACCTCGGTGGTCTCCTCGTTGAAGGACTCGTCGATCTCCACTTCGACTTCTTCGTTGAAGGAATCGTCGACGTCGACCGAGTTGTCGGAGTTGTCCTCGTTGAAGGAGTCATCCACGTCAACGTCCAGGTCGGTCGAGTTGTCGTTGAACGAGTCGTCGAACTCCGCATCGACCGAGTTGTCCTCGGAGTTGTCCGAGTTGTCGTTGAGTGAGTCTTCGAGTTCCACTTCGATCGAGTTGTCCTCGGAGTTATCGGAGTTGTCGTTGTGCGAGTCGTTCACTGAGTGGTCGGACTCATCCTTGAACGAATCCTCGATGTCCACGTCGATGTCAGTGTTGGCCTCGATGTCGACATCCTCCCCGGCAGCTACCGCTCCATCACCCGTGGCGATCACGGCCTCGCTGTCGAAGAGTTGCGTGACGTCCCCGTCTGCCCAGATGTTCTGGTTGACCGAGTTGTCCGTGATCTCGTTCGAGTACGTGTATGAGTAGTTGTTGACGACGTAGGTCAGCTGCTGTACGGCGTGAGCGTGGTCGCCGTCCCAGTCATCACGGTGCTCATTGTCATTGTCTTCGTCTTTGTCGTCATCGCCCTTGGCATAGTCGTCCCAGTCTTTATCGTCGTGGTCGTCCTTGTCATGACCCTTGTCGTCCTTGTCATCGCGGTCATGACCCTTGTCGTCATGACCCTTGTCGTCCTTGTCATCGCGGTCATGACCCTTGTCGTCATGACCCTTGTCGTCCTTGTCATCGCGGTCATGACCCTTGTCGTCATGACCCTTGTCGTCATGGTCATAGTCGTTGTAGCCGCCGTTGTCGCGGTAGTCGTTGTTCGAGCCGTTGTCACCGCCGACGTTGTATTCACGGTCGAAGGAGACCGGTGCGTAGTCAAGGACTACCGGCAGCACCGCGTCGACATCATCTGAACTGATGTCGCCCAGTCCGGCTTCCTCGAGAGCTTTTTCAGGGTTCTCCCTGAATGCCGCTGCTGCTTCCGGGTCTCTCAGCAGATGCATGATGAACTCGAGCAACAGGCTGGTGATAGTGGTCATGAGTAGGGTCTCTCAATCGTTTCGGTTCGGGTGCCGAGCAGGATTGCCGGCCTGAATCGAAGGTACGACTGCGAGCTTGATCACCACATCGGGGAACTTCCCCCTAACCGTTGAGACCGCTTCGGGGGTTTCGCGGGTCAGCGCGGTGGGGGGTCAGGGTCGTTCAGTGCCTGGCGATGGTCGGGTGCGTCCAGTGCGAGACGCAACTGAGCAAGTAATTCCGAGCGGTTGGCTGCACCGAGTCGGCGGCGAATTCGGGCGATGTGGTGCTCTACGGTACGTGGGGAGATGAAGATCGACTCACCGATCTCACCGTACGTCTTGCCTTCGAGGACGAGCCGGGCGACCTCGCGCTCCCGCGCGCTCAGTCCGGAATCGTCCCTCGCGCTGGCAGCACCTACACGGACCACCGGTAGCGGCTCGGTAGGCGGGGCGGCCGCACGGGCGGTGCCGGCAATGCTTGGATGAAGATCGCGCGCACATGCGAGAAGGCGTGCCATGTCCCGACGCTCTTCGGTGCGCGGTGCGGCGTGCCCTGCCAACCGCGAACCATCCCAGGTCAAGCCCACCGAAGCGAGCCCGCGGGCGGCGCTTTCCACGGTGGCGACGTCGAAATTTCCCGCGAGCACGGAGACCCACGCCTTGCCCGCGGTCGCCAGCACCGAGGCCAGATGACTGTGCGCGGAGGCGCGCACGAGTGCAGTCGCGTGAGGCGCGAGTTCGTTCGGCCGCTCGGTGAGAATCGCGGCCTGGACCGAGCACCAGTGCAACGGTATGGACCACAGCGGTGGGTCGCCGAGCCGCGCTAGCAAACCCCACGCGTCCGACAGATGAGTTTCAAGCGACTCCGAGTCCCGAAGGCGGGTCGCGGCGATAAGCAACTCCCCCAGAGGAAGCATGCTGTACAGGTCCACGGGCACGTGCAGAACAGTCTCGCGTGCCCGCTGCCATCCGCGCACGAGGCCAGGGGCGTCGTCGGCGCGGCGCGCGATTCCCACTTCGAGTGCACGCAGCAGCATCTCGTCACGCGGGGCAAGACCAGCAGCACCCCTGGTTGCTTCGGTGACCGCCTGGCGCGCTCCATCCGGTTGATCTCCCAGCATTGACACCCATGCCCGCAGGAGCAGAAGCCGCGGGCGGGCGGGCGGGCCGCCTTGGTTGCCCTCCAATGCGCTGTCGATGACCGACTCGGCGACCTCGAGTTTCCCGCTGTGCAACGCGACGAGGACCGCCAGAACCGCCGGGATTTCGGGAAGCGGGGCGTTCACCCCCGAAGCGGTCATCATGTCGGAGGCTCGAATGAGTGCGGGCAGCACGCGGGCGTTCCGCCCGTTGAGCGAATCGCGGACCCCCTGCGCCATGAGCGTGGTCGCGACCGTCCTGAGCGTCGGCGAGCCGCCCTGGCCCGCGGCCTCGAACATGCGCTCGGCTCCCTCCCTGTCGCCGGCCCCGATCATCGCGAGAGCGGCGAGTTCTGCTGAGGACCCGACTCTGGCCGCGCCCAGCCAGCGGTATATCTCCGCACTTCGCGCCATCATCCCCCGCCTCGCCCAGACTGCAGCTGCCACGTCGACGCCGCGCACGAGATCGGGCGGATGCTCGTGGGAGAGGAGGTCGTCGACGATGCGTGCTGCGCCGTCGAGATCGCCGGCCGCTGACGCCGCCTGCGCGCGACGGGCAGCCGTGGAAAGAAGGTCGGATCCCGCGGCACCCGCCTCGTCATACAAAGCAGAGGCCAGGACGGGTTCCGTGGGCAGAACCGCGTCGGCAGCCCGTTCAAGGGCATCCGCTATTCGTTGGTCTTTCAGCCCGCTTTGCGCCAGCCCTCTTGCGACCTTGTCGAGCGGCCGGCCGCCGGAAACCAAGGCATCGACAAGCGCCCGTTGAAGCGCCCGCACCCGATAGGCCGGAGCGGCCTCGATCACAGACTGCCGCATCAGCGGGACGAGGTCCCCGTCTGGTAGAAGTAGTCTGTCCGCGCACGCCTGAGCCACGAGCTTACCGATGCTTCCCCTGAGATGCGTCAGTTGTTGTGGCATCGGTCCGGACAGCTCGAATCCGATGGCGAGGGCGAGCATGAGCTCAAACAACGTGTCGTCGATTTCGTGCAACTCGAGGGCGACCCTGTCGATCACCGCCCGCGGGTTGAGCTGATCTGCGAGTCCATGGCGACCGTCTTTCCTGGCTGTTTGCAAGAGCAGACGGACAAGCCAGGGCAGCCCACCCGTCAGCTCGGCCACCCGGTCCACGAGTTGCGCAGGGGCGGCGCCACCCAGAGCCGATGCCGCCTGGGCTGCGATCGCCCCGCGCGAAAGCGGCGCTGCTTCGTCAACGCCCGAGGCGCCCGGATCTACTCCCGGTGATCGCGGGGGCGTAGCGCTGTCGGGCGGCTCCACGGCTGCAATGCCTCCGGTCGAGCGCGAGGATTCAGCGCGCGGTGAATTCGCAGGCACTGGGTCACGCCTCCGGCGTGAGTTGGGGTGATTCCTCGGGTGGCGACGGTGAAGGCTCCGGCGAGGCGTCCGGGGTCGGTACCGGCGTCGGGGTGGGGTCCGGAGTCGGAGTGGGATCCGGAGTTGGAGTGGGATCCGGAGTCGGAGTCGGAGTGGGAGTCGGAGTGGGATCCGGAGTCGGAGTCGGGGTCGGGGTGGGGGTGGGGTCAGGCGTCGGATCCGGGGGTGGAACAGGCCTCGGCGAGGGACTCACCGGCCCCGATGAAGTAGGCGGCGTGGTCGGGGTCGTTCCAGCAGAGACCGCCGTCGGAGCCTCTGGTGATCTACGGTTCGAATAGGGTCGAGCGATGGCGCTGGGCTCAGGGGCAGGAGCACCGGACCGCAACGCCGGAGGCGTGATCACGTCGGCTTGCGGGTCCTTATTCGTCGTCCCCACGACCGGTAGCTTCGTCGCCTTCTTGTCGGGTCCGGGGGTCAGCTTATCGTCGGTCCACAGGTCCATCTTTGCGCCGCTGCCGTCGGCCTGGGCCTCGGGGCCGAGTGCATCGAAACCGGTCGAGGTTTGCCACACCGCGCCTGTCACCGCGAGTGCGGCGGCGATCGTCGCCGCCGCCGCGAACCGCGACCACACGAGAGGCGGAGTCGATCGGGCTGCCCCGGATGCGTTGGGGACGAAAGGAGCCACGCCGGCACCCCCAGGACGGGTTGGAATCGGCGGTGCCGAAGAACTGTCGGCTACGTCATCCCACCCCTCGGCGATCGTTTCGACGGCGGTGCCGAGTAATGAGGCGGAGGAGTAGGCCGCCCCGAGCGATATCGCGGCCTTCGGGTCGGCATCGATCGCGATCGGCTTGGTCAACTCCTCCGAGAGCAGTTCGGCGATTAGCGGAATGCGGGATGAACCGCCGATAAGCAGTATCGATGCGAGGTCATCCGGCTTCACTTTCGCGTTTCGCATCGCCTGTTCGAGCGCTTCAATGGTCTCCCGAACGGCCCCGTCGATCATCGCCTCGAACTCCGATCGAACGAGTCGCACCTGAGTCTGCACCCCGGGAAGGAACACCGGTATCGTCGCCTCGGAATCGAAGGAGAGAGCCTCCTTCGCTTCGACGCACTCTCGGCGCACGCGCGAGAGCGCAAGCAATACCGCCGGGTCACCGGTGTCCAGGCTCGAAAAGGAGCCTCCAACGCTCGCAGCCACATGACCAAACACCGCCTGGTCGAAGTCTGCGCCGCCCAGGTGTTCGATCCCTCCGGCACCGCCGAGCACCTCGAACGTCTTCGCTCCGCTCTTTCTCAAGAATGCGATGTCGAAAGTGCCGCCTCCGAGATCGTAGACGGCGATCACACTGCCGACGCTGACTCGTTCCTGCGTGGCGTAGTGAAGCGCCGCAGCCTCCGGCTCGGCGAGCAGCGTGACATCGGCCAGACCCACTTCGGCGAGCGCCTGCTGGACCAGGCCGCACTTGTACTCACCCCAGCTCGCCGGCACCGAGAGCGTGATCGCTGTCGGGGGCGCCGCCTCCTGCCCCTCGACGCGGTCGACGACCCAACGTGCCATGATCGCGTAGATGTCCTCCGGCGCGACTAGGAGGTCCCCGACCACGATCGGGACAGCGTCCCCCACGCGCCGCTTGAACTCGCGCACCACGCCGCCTGGCCGGCCCACGCCGCGACGTTCTGCAGCCTCTCCGACGAGCACCTGCCCGTCGTCGCCCAGAAATATCACAGAGGGGACGGCGCCACTGTGGATGCCCAGATTCACCGTCTGCGGAACCGGAACCTTTCGGCCGCCGAGCCGGGCGATCGCTGCGGCCGTGAAACTTGTTCCGATATCTATTCCGAGAACGTATGCCATGTCTTCCCTAGACGATCTCGTTCGATCGCCGCAATCACTGTTCGAGTCGATGATGCTTAGGTCGTTCCCCCGCCCACTACCCTCTTCTTGGCCATCGATGCTGTCAAGGTGTTGACAGCGCGTTCCGGTGGACGGTCTTGAAATCGTGGCAAGAGCAACGTGCTCCGCCACCACCCAGCCGGACCCGGTGAGAGGGTGGCGGTGGCGGTGGCGGTGGCCCGAAAGTCAACGAAAGCCCCCTCTTTCCCCCCCTCTCCCGCCGAAGCGGTCGAATCCCCCTTCCTTCGACGAGACATGAGGCCCTACACTCGCCCCGTCGGGCGCTGCGGCCCCATCTCAGAGGTGATCGACCGTTCTGGCTTGGCTTCATATTCGGGTGAAGAAGCGAGGAAATCGGCAATGAACCGTTCACGATGGGCTCTTGGCGGAGCCGGGGTGGCCGCAGTCGCCGTGGCGATGGCCGGACCGATGCCACTCGCGGTTGCACACGGCGGAGAGGGATCGTCCGTCCATCGCGTGGTCACAGAGGGCTTGGACAATCCGCGACAGATTACCTGGACCTCCGACGGCGGGTCGCTGGTCGTCGCGGAGGCTGGTCGCGGAGGCGACCAGTGTTCCGAGGTGGGCTGCATGGGAAAGACGGGCGCGCTCACCCTGATCGACGAGCCGCACTCCGGCTCGCCTGGCATAGCGACTCAGGTGGAGGGGTTCGTTTCGAGCGCGGCACCGGACGGCTCGTTCGCCATTGGCAGCAACGGTGCCGACTCCCTGCAGAGCGTGGAGGAGGGGTTTATAGTGGCGGGCACCCCCCTTGGCGGTCAGCCCCCGGTCGACGGTGCCCTTCTGGTGGCGTTCCCGGCAGCTCCGGACGAGGGGTTCCCCGATTCGGAGATCATCGCCTTCGCGAACCTGCAGGCGGCAGAGGAGGAGCAGAACCCGGATGGCGCGCAAATCGAGAGCAACCCGTACGCGGCCCTGTTCGTCGACCCGACGCCGAAGGGTGACCCCGGCGTAGACGGATACGCGCTTGTCGCGGATGCCGCGGCGAACACGGTGTGGAAGGTGGAACCTGACCTGAGCTACCAGCCTCCTGCGGAGTTCAATTGCTTCGAAGACGCGGCCACCCCACCTGGTTACGAATGTTTTTCAGTCGAGATCACCGTCTTCGCGACCTATCCGACTACCGCGAACCCCGACGGATCAGATGACTTGGACGGCCCGCCCGAGTTTGTGCCGACTAGCCTCGCAACCGATGCGCACGGCAACGTGTACGTCGGAGGGTTGGGCTCGGAGATAGCCGGTGCAGCATCCGTCGTGAAATACGACTCGGACGGTGACGAGGAGGCGCGATGGGGTGGATTCACCGCAATCACCGGGATCGCCGTCGACCACAAGAGCCTGTTCGTGTCGCAGCTTTTTGGATCGGAGGCTCCTCTGCCTGAGGGCGAGACACCACAGGACGAGGCGCCCACCACGGGCACGGTGCCAGGCCAGGTAGTCAAGTTGAATGAGTCCGGGGAGCACGGCAAACGATGGGCGATCGACGTGCCGCTGCCCGCGGGCCTGGCCAGCGACGGAAGCCACGTCTACGCTTCGGTCAACAGCATCGCGCCTGCGGAAGGTGTCGCCGACGGGCCATTCGGACCGGTCGGCGGGGGGGCCGTCTGGGAACTGGACTTTTCGGATGCCTACGAGGTGGAGCCTGTGAACGCCTCGGAGTAGGGCGACAGGAGAATCGGTATGGCGCCGGTCGCAGTGGAGCTTCCCGGGCCTGAAGCGCCGGCAATCGGCACCGTCCCTGTCGCAACGATCGGCACTGACCCGGTCGTGGTGATCACCGATAGCGATTCGGTCATGGTCGAGATGATCGACGTCGACTTCGTCAGGGGCGGAAGCAGTCGGCCACGCCGCACCACGATGATGGTCGCGATCGAGAGGGGGAAGCTGATGAGGCTCGGTGCCATCACCCAGAAGGATTCGCTCAGCACCCCGAACACTCCCCACAGAAGGTAGCTGGCTGCCGACAACCACTGGGTGGTTTCGGACACACCGGCGAGCTTCACCGCGTCATTCCGGTTCTGCCATGTGATTCGCGCCTGCGGCACCCACATGAAGATGGCGAAGACCGTGGCAATGAACCCGATCACGTTCACGAGCAGGGCGGTGATGTCCATTCCGGGCGCGCTGTCTTTCTGACGGTCCGCGGGAGAGCCCCGAATGGACTGAATTGCAAGGGCACCGATGGTGCCTTGGTCATCATAAGTACACGGAATGGCGAATGTCCACCTGTCTTGACGGCGCGTCATCCTCGCCGAGGACCCACGGTCATCGCCGCAACTTCCTTCGGTCGCGGGTGCCGGTAATCGCCGTTTTCCACAACGCCGGAAACCCACCTCAGCTCGAGTCCTCGCGGGGTGTCAGCGAGGCTCGCTAAGCAGTTATCGAACAGCGGTCCTTTCACCCCTGACCAGCGGAACGGCGCATCGGGAACTCTCGCCGAGCGTGCCAGTCGGGCACTGAGCTTCGTCGCGATTCCGTAGGCGACAACTGCGTTGAAGGTTCGCAACACAATCTGCAGCGGGTTCCGGATGGGTGAGCATACCGCCTGGATGACCCGGCTGCCCGTCGTTCTCTCCACCTCCGAGAGGTACGAGAAGTGCACGTCCCCGGAGAGGAAGGTGACGGTCTCAGGCGCGGAACCTCTCTTGCCATCCGCCACTTCGACGGCCATCGCCGCCACCTGCTGGAAGCTACGCTGGAACGCTCCCCAGTGCTCGAGGTCGAACGCCTGACGGAGTCGTTCACCGAGTCGCGCCGCGAATCTGCCCCAAGCGCCCTCGGAGATCGCCTCATTCCAGGACTCCAGGTGGTGCAGCCCGGGAGGAAGCAGGAAAGGCAGGGACGTGCCGACGAGCAGGTGCCGGAACCCGCCACCGAGCATCCGGTCGTTCAGCCAGGCGACCTCCTCGTCATCGAGCAATGCGCGTCGTGACGGTTCAAGCACCCGGGCAGCCCTCGAGTCGAGCACAATCAGACGCGAACCGCCGATGTCGCGGCAGAAGCTCCAGCGGTAGCTCGTCGGCTCCCTATCGCATCGCTCGGCGAACTCGTCGAGCACGTCGCTCAGGTCGACTTCGCCCTGGGCGTCGTCGGCCGCGATTCGTCGCCAGATCTCGTCGCCCGCGCGCTCTTCGGGCGAAAGGTTCCCGAGGTGCTGGTAGACCCAGTAGGAGGCGAGCCCGGCCACGATGCGCCCGTGCCACCAGGGCTTGCGCTCCATCCGCCGCTTCCAGCTGAGGGAGGCGTTCCAGTCATCGCGAACGTCGTGGTCGTCGAAGATCATCGCCATGGGAACCGTCGACATCAACCACCTGTTCATCTCGTCCGACCACGCGAGGCTGTAGAGGTGCGCATACTCTTCAAAGTCGGCCAATTCCTTGCCGGGTCCTCGTTTCATGTCGCGGCGGGTGCGAATGAACTCCTGCATCGCCTTGCTGGTCACGTCGGCGTAGACCTGGTCTCCGAGCAGCAGGATCAGGTCCGGTCGTTCGCCGCCGCCCGCGGACAGCTGCAGCGCGTACGATCTAAGGGCGTCCACCCCGTGAGTGCCGGTCCCGATCTTGTCGTGGGGCACGCTCGTGCGGCAGGACCCGAACGACATCCGCAGTGCCTTATCGGGCCGCAGCGTCGAGATGACGGACTTCGGCAGATCCGAGTCCGGGTCTGGCCAGACCCGCGTGCCGTCGATCCGCACGGTGTAGGGAAGCACGTCACCCGGTTCCAGCCCTTCGACGTGAACGAGGGCGTAGTGGTGCCCGTGTGCGGCGAAGGCCCTCGCTGACCAGGACCGGTTGCCCGCGTTCACCTCCACCGTTCCCGAGCCCCGAATCTCGAACCAGATGCTGGCCGAGACATAGTCGACGTGTCGCATGATGGGCCCGAGGACCAGCGCAGAAGTGGTCATGACACAGTTCTAGCCCTCACGCGCGGCTACGGCTACGCCCAGGGCGATTGTGGGGGCCGGGCCGGAGGAGCAGGATACCTACCGTCCTGCGGTCGACCAGGCGAGGAGGAGGTCGAGCGGCCAGGTCGTCACGATCCTGTCCGGCGGCACCTCGTTGAGCGACGCGCGCTCCGCACCGTAGGCGAGGAAGTCCAGCTGCCCAGGGGCGTGCGCGTCGCTGTCGATGCTGAACAGGCAGCCAGCGTCGCGTGCCAGTTTGATCAGGTCATCAGGCGGATCCTGGCGTTCGGGCCTCGAGTTGATCTCGACCGCCACCCCACGATCGGCGCACGCGGCGAACACCGCGGTAGCGTCGAAGTCCGATTGCGGGCGGGTGCCCCGGGACCCCTGCACCATGCGTCCGGTGCAGTGGCCCAGCACGTTGGTGTGCGGGTCGTCGATCGCGGCGAGCATCCGCTTGGTCATGGTTCCGGCGTCCGAGCGAAGCTTGGAATGCACGCTCGCGACGACGATGTCCAACCGGTCGAGCATCTCCGGCGACTGGTCGAGGCGGCCATCCTCGAGGATGTCGACCTCGATGCCGCTCAACAAACGGATGTCGCTGTGCCGTCCGTTGATGCCGGACACGACCTCGAGCTGCTCCTCGAGCCGCTCTCTGCTCAGGCCGTTGGCAACCTTGAGGTTCGGCGAATGGTCGGTGAGTGCGAGGTATTCTCTGCCGAGCGATCGCGCGGCGGCGACCATGAGCTCGATGGACGTGCCGCCGTCCGACCACTCGCTGTGGCTGTGCAGGTCGCCGCGGAGGGTGGCGAGCAGATCTATACCGCCCCTGGCGAGAGGCGCAGCGCCGCGAGTACGCAGGTTCTCGAGGTAGTCGGGCACGGAACCATTCAGAGCCTGCTCGATGATCTCGAAGGTCCGACTGCCGATCCCCTTCGTGTTCTTCAGCCGACCGTCGTGAGCCCGCGCCGTCACCGCCGCCGGCTCCCACCCGCCGATGATACCCGCGGCCCTTCGGAACGCCTGCACCTTGAAGGTAGGCGCGAGTTCGCGCTCGAGCCAGAAGGCGGTCTCGTTCAGCGCGTCGATGGGGTCCATGCGTCCATCCTCCTGCCTGGCCTGAGTAGTCAGAAGCGGAGTTCTTCGCAGGCGATGTCACCACTGAGCGCGGTGGGATCGTTCGCGGAGGGCGGGCTGTGACCTGGACCGGCGGATCTGACGGCGACGGGTTTGGTCGAAGTGGGCTATCGCACGGGACCGGTTCAGTCGAAGCGGCTATCGCACGGGGCAACGCACGCGCGTCCGGCCTCCCGCGAGAGGCGGCGCCGCGGCACGCGCCGAGCGCCGAGCGCCGCCACGTGCGCCAGACGCCTGGTCGATCAGTCCGGAACCTCGGCGAGGATCGCGTCCGCTTGCCCCATCGCTTCGCGCATACCTTCTTCCATGCCCATCTCCAGCATCCGGTCGAGTTGGGCTGCACTCGTGAACGTCGTGAGGGTGGTCATCCGCGTCTTGCCAGCCACTGTCTCGAGCGTCACCACCACGTAAGTGGCGTCGATGGGTGTCACCGGCTCGCCGTTGTGGTCGGCGAAGCCGTCGTGAAACTCGAGCCTGGTGGGCGAGTCGATGGCGGTGATCCTCCACCACCCGTGCATCTTTTCACCGTCCGGACCGGTCATGTAATAGTGCGCCCTCGCACCCACTTCGAATTCGTACTCCTCGAATGTCGCCGGCCAGGTGGGTGGGCCCCACCAGCGCTCCAGTCGGCGGGGGTTTTCCCACAACTGCCACACACGCTCGACAGGCGCGTCGAACTCCGCGACGAATGTCATTGTCAGAGCTTGCGCATCCCTATCGACGCTCACTACGGTCATGGCCCTCTTCCTTCTCGTTACCTTCGGTGAGGATCTGTTCAATACGTTGTGAACGTGCGCGCCAGATCTCTTCGTAGGCTTCGAGGAGCTGAGCCGCCCCGCGGAGCATCGCCGGATCTCCATGCACGATCTGCTGCCTCCCTCGGCGTTCCTTGGTGATCAGCATCGCCCGCTCGAGCACTGCGACGTGCTTCTGCACAGCGGCGAAGCTCATGGCGTACGCGCTTGCCAGCTCCGAGACCGACTGCTCGCGCGAGGTCACCCGCGCGACGATATCGCGGCGCGTCGCATCTGCCAGTGCTCGAAAGATGCGATCTGTATCAACGTCACTAAGCTCTCGTATAACCATTTAGTTGTAGGTTAGCGCCGATGCTTTCGGGACACAACAGAAATCCTGCACCGCGCAACCACCTCGCCCGGGACTTGCATCGAGGCGAAGGAGGCGCTTTTTAGGCCCGCCGCCCGCAAAAATTCTGCAATAACCCGTTCCCCGGGAGGTCGCTCGGTGCTCGCTCCCCACTTCGCGGCTCACCTTCTCGGACGAGATTCTCTCTGAAGAATCGCGGCCTGCGTTCTCCTCTGTAATCCGAGCTTGCTCAGAACGCCGGAGACGTAGTTCTTGATCGTCTTCTCGGCGAGGGACAGCCGTTCACCGATCTCCCGGTTCGTAAGGCCGTCGGCGATGAGATCAAGCACCTCGCGCTCCCGGGTACTCAGCGACTCCAGCCGGGGATCGCCCGCCCTCTCGCTGCGAAGACGCTCCCCCACCCGGCGGACCTGGGCAGCGTCTAACAGGGACCGTCCCGCGGCGACCGCGCGCAGGGCGTCGATGAGACCACTTCCGCGAACGTCCTTCAACACGTACCCAGAGGCACCTGCGACGACGGACGCGACGACTGCTTCGTCGTCGTCATACGCGGTGAGGATCAGACAACGAAGGTCGGGGTTATCCGACCTCACGTCGCGGCAGAGGTCCACCCCATTGCCGTCGGGAAGGTGGACGTCGAGGATCGCCACGTCAGGACGGACTGCGGCAATTCTCGTTCGTCCTTGCTCAACAGTGGCAGCCTCCCCGACGACGGTGATGTCTGACTGGGATTGGAGCAGCTCGATGAGGCCGCGACGCACCAACTCATGGTCGTCGACCAGAAAGACGGAGATCACTTCGGCACCCGACGCTCATCGGGCCCCGCGGCGTCCCGCGCCGTCGTCGGTACTGACCAACGCAGGCGGGTGCCCGAGCCGTTCGAGTCGAAATCGAGGGTGCCACCGCGTCTGGCGGCACGATGCTCAAGGTTCGCCAAGCCGCTTCGCCTTCCACCTTCGCTGCATCCGACTCCGTCGTCGGTGACCTCGACGACAACAGAGCCGCCGAGAACGGAGAGGTCCAGCGCGGTGTGTTCGGCCGATGCATGCCTGACCGCATTGCTCAGTCCCTCACGCGCTACCGCAAGAACGTCTCTTGCGAGACTATCCGTCACCATCAGGTCCACCGGGCCGGAAAAGGTCAGCGCGGGTGTTCGGGTGAGGCCGACAGAGAGTTCGTTCACGAGATCGATCAACGATAATCGGACGCTGACGCCGTCGAGGCCGTCGAGGGCGAAGATCACCGTGCGTATCTGCGCGATACTCGCGTCGAGACGACTGATCGAATCTTCGATCCGTTCCGCCTCAACTCCGGCCGGCAGTGCCCTCGCGACACTGCTCAGTTCCAACCCCGTCGCGAAGAGTTGTTGGATGACATGGTCGTGCAGGTCTCTCGCGATTCTGCCGCGATCCTCGAGCAGCGACATCCGCTGCTGGTCCGCTCGCGCGCTGTACAACTCCATGGCGAGGCTGGCTTGGCCGGCGAAGTCGGCGGCCATGGTCAGGTCTGTAGTCGAGTAGCGTCGCGCGCCGGCGAGGCGGGCGACAAGCAACACACCCTTCGCGCGACCGGCTGTCACGAGGGGTACGACCATCGCCGGTCCGAGCCGCCGGCCTGAAGGGAGCGTCAATCCCACTTCGTCGGCGCCGTCTATCAAACGAGGCTGTCCTCCCTCGAGCACCCCGTGCACGATCGACTCCGAGTCCGCCTTCAGCGTGCCGTCCACAATGTCGTCGTCCAGTCCCCGTGCCGTCGCGACGGCGAGCACGGTCCGATCCGGTGTGGGAAGAAGCACGCATACGATCGCGGCATCGGCCAGTGAGACCACGCGGCTGGCGAGAACCTCGACTGCATTGCCATCCTCAGCGGACAGCATCGCTGCAGTCACCTCTGACGACGTCGCAGACCAGGCCTGTCGTATACGGGTCTCGGAGAAAAGTCGCGCATTCTCAATCGCGATTCCCGCGGTGGCCGCCAAGGCCGTCACGAGCTGCTCGTCCTCGGCACTGAACCGGCCCGATTTCTGGTTGCTCAGGTAGAGATTGCCATAGACCTCGTCACGAACCCGCACGGGAACACCCAGGAAGCTGTCCATGGCCGGATGCGCAGCGGGAAACCCGGTCGACCTCGGATCGTGTGACAGGTGGTCGAGGCGAATCGCCACCGGATCCTCGATCAACGCACCGAGCAGACCGTGCCCTTCCGGAAGGTGACCGACAGCGGCGACCTGCGCGTCCGACATCCCGACGTGGATGAACTGTTCGAGATCGCCCCGCGGTGACACCACGCCGAGCGCACCATACTCTGCACCGACGAGCTCGACCGCCGCCTCGACGATTCGGCCGAGTAACACCGGAAGATCGAGTTGCTGAACCACCAGCTGATTCGCCTTGAGGAGAGAGCGCAGCCTTTCCTGAGTCACCTGAACCTGGCGGGCGCGCGCCATCAGGTCCTCGAGCACCCGGTCAAGCTCGCTGCGGGACTCGTCGGGAAAGCTGATAGCCGTACGGTCAGTCATCGCAGCACACGCCTCGACGGTCGCGAAGCTGGATCCTGTGACCAGGCGCTCCGTCTCGAAAGCGTAGCGCGATATGCCCGCATGTCAGCGATCACCGGCACGCGGGGAGGGACCTTCGCCTCTGATCACGACGGGATCACGCTGCGAAGCTTCGACGGGACGCAGCAGTCCGTCGATCTGCACGCCGCGCACGGGTTCGAGAGGAGCGACGATGAGCGCCACAATAGTTGTCGGAAGCGACGGTTCGGCCCCGAGCCGGTCGGCTTTGCGGTGGGCAGTCGAGCGCGCGACAACGCTAGAGATGCGGGTGCTCCTCTGCCACGTTCTTGACGACAACAAGGTCGAGCCTGAGGAGATCGAGGCAACAGCTCTCGAGTACCTCGAGTCGGAGGCGATTCTCGCACGGTCATCCGCTCCGGACGCCAATGTCAGCTGCTCCGTGCATGTCGGGCGACCGATCGCCGTTCTCACCGAGCTGGCGAGAAACGCCGACCTTCTGGTGGTCGGAACGCACAAGACTGGATTCATTCAGGGGCGCGCGTTCGGATCGAGATTCGCCGGGCTCGTCTCCTCTATCGAGACTCCGGTCGCATACATACCCGACCTGACTGGTTCTTACCGGCGAGGCGTCGTCGCCGGCATCAATCTGTCACCGACAGGCCGGTCGGTGACCCGATTCGCCGCAGCAGAAGCGGCTCGATTCGGAGAGACGTTGACGCTGATCGGAGTGTGGGGCGCCGAGGAATCAGGACCCCCGCGGACGGAGCTGCCTCATCACCGAACTTCGCAGGCGCAAGTCGAAGACGCCCTCGAAGGCGCCGCGCTCCTTGCCGCCCGACACCATCCACACCTCAACATTCGCACCCGGATCCTGCGTCGCAGCGTCGCTGACGCCCTCGTCGACGCGTCGTCGAATGCGCGGCTCCTGGTCATCGGTCACGCCGCCGCCCCCACTCGCGCACCGACAGTTCATGACGTTCTGCTCAACTTGTCCTCCCCCACCGTCGTCGTTCATCCGGATTTGGACGCGACGCCCGCAACGATCTGCGCGCAGGTAGACCTGGACCAAGCCGCCAGCCCTGCGCCCGTACGGGGCGCAGGTGCAGTCGAGCGACGCGAGTCGATCGAAGAACTTCACCCGTGAAGTCGCCCGCTCCTGGCCCTCAATCATTCATCTGATCGGGAAAGCGGGCAGGCCGTCAATGACTTGCACCGGAAGCATCCGCGGATCAGGACCTTCGGCCCTGACCTGCGGCACATGCAGCAGGGATGGTTGTCATACGCCCAATCAGTAGGTCGACATCAAGAATGTGGACCAGAAACGGATCGAGGATCGACATGACCGCTACCGCCCGCACCGACCGGCTTTCCCCGCAGGGCAGCGATAGCACTGCCCAGCGGCCCCCCCGAGTGGCTCAGGATTACGATCCCGGACGAGTGGCGCTTGCGATTCTGCGTCTCGCCACCGGATTCATCTTCCTCTGGGCATTCTTCGACAAAACCTTCGGGTTGGGATTCTCCACTCCCGCTGAGCGAGCGTGGCTCAACGGCGGGACCCCAAGCCAGGGTTTCTTGAACAGCGATTCGGTGACCGGGCCTCTGAAATCCTCCTTCGCGAGCATCGCGAGCCCCGCAACCGACGTGCTGTTCATGCTCGGGATGCTCGGAATCGGCGTCGCCGTGATGCTTGGCATCGGTCTTCGGGTGAGCGCAGTAGTCGGATCGGTCATCATGGTGCTCATGTATCTGGCGGAGTGGCCGTTCGTCGCAGGCACGGCCTCCACCAACCCGGCCGTCGACTACCACATCATCTACGCCCTCGCCCTGATCGTTGTCGCCGCCACGCAGGCCGGCGACACCTGGGGGCTCGGTCGGCAGTGGAAGAAGCTCTCAATCGTGAAATCGCTACCTTGGTTGATTTGATCCAGCCGCCGGCGCTGCTTCGTGGTGCGGAGCCGTCGTGGCACACAATGTCGGCGCACGACACCGCGGCGGCGCTCGACGTGGCACCGGGGAGCGGGCTCAGTCAGAAGGAGGCGGCTCGGCGCCTGCGACAGCGCGGCAAAAACGTGCTCGTGGGAAAGGCCGCCCACTCGGTGTGGCGCCGCATCCTGGTCCTCCTGACCGACCGGCTGACTGTCGTGCTCATCATCGCCGCCGTGGTCAGTGCGGTCGTGTCCCGAGACTGGGAGACCCCCGCCGTCATCCTCCTGGTCGTCGCAGTGAATGCCGGGTTGAACGTCGTCCAGGAGAATCGAGCGGAAAACAGCCTCGAAGCGCTACGCAGGACCTCGGTGGCGACCAGTCGGGTTCGGCGCGACGGTAAGCCGACGGAGGTTCCGAGCGCTGAACTGGTACCCGGAGACATCGTGCTCCTTGACGCCGGGGATGCGGTGCCTGCGGACGGACGCCTGATCGAAACCATCCGATTGCAGATCGCGGAGTCCGCCCTGACCGGCGAGTCCACACCGGTCGACAAGGACGCCCAGCTCCTAAGCGGAGCGGGCCTGCCCCACCCGGAACGAATGAACATGGCCTACATGAACACCGAGGTAAGTCGTGGTCGGGGCGTCCTCGCGGTCACGGCGACAGGCATGAGCACGTGGACAGGAAGCATCGCATCGTTGCTGGACGAAGCCGGCGGGCGGAAAACCCCCGTCCAGCGAAGAACAGACCAGCTGGCACGGACCCTGAGCATCGTCGCTGCGATCGTGGTGACGATCGTGTTCGTCGCGGGGCTGCTCCGAGGGCAGTCCTGGAACGAGTTGCTCCTGACCGCGGTGGCCCTCGCCGTGGCGACGATCCCAGAAGGCCTCACCGCCGTCGTCGCGTTCACGCTGGCGATGGGCGCATCACGTCTGGCTCGTCACGGCGCAATCATCAAACAGCTGTCCGCTGTCGAGACGTTGGGAAGCACCACCCACATCGCGACCGACAAGACCGGGACCCTGACGCTCAACCAGATGACCGCCCGCCGACTGATCACCATCGGGCACAGTTTCGACATCACGGGAGAAGGATATTCAATCGAGGGATCCATCCTTCACGACGGCGCCTTCAAGCTTCCCTCACAGTGCACGGATGCCTTCCTGGCGATGGCACTCTGCAACGACGCAACAGTCAGCGCGGGAGAAATCATCGGTGATCCCACCGAGGCTGCTCTGGTCGTGCTCGCGACGAAGGGAGGAGTCGATGTCGAGGCCCTCCGGCGGCAGCATCCGCGGATTGCAGAAATCCCGTTCGACTCCGACTACAAATTCATGGCGACATTCCACGGCCCCGACTTCAGTCGAGGCGACGAATCGCGCTGCTTCGCGAAGGGGGCCCCGGTCGCTATTCTGGGGCGCGCCGGTTCGATCCTCACCGAACGCGGTATTCGACCCCTCACCGATGACGATCGAAGCGAGATCCTCGCCGGGGTCCACAAGTTGGCCGAAGCGGGATTGAGGACCCTCATGATCGCGGGGCGTCGTATCGGTGCCCCGCTCCCTGCTGACCCGGAGCGACTTCGAGAGGACCTGGTCGATCTCACCGTCTACGCGGTAGTGGGCATCGAAGACCCCCCTCGAATCGAGGCCGCGGCCGCCATCGCGATCGCGCGGGGTGCCGGGATCACGATTCACATGATCACCGGTGACCACGAGATCACCGCGACGACTATCGCCAATCGCTTGGGCATCCCTGGCGCATCCGCCTCCGGCCGGGATCTCGACTCCATGAATCAGGAGGAGCTTGTCCGCCGCGCGCCCGACTACGGCGTGCTGGCGCGCGTTTCTCCGGAACACAAGATCCGACTCGTGCGGGCGTTGCAGAATGGGGGGCAGGTTGTCGCCATGACAGGAGACGGGGTGAACGACGCTCCGGCTCTGAAGCAAGCCGATCTCGGCATCGCAATGGGAATCACCGGTAGCGATGTCTCAAAGGGTGCCGCGAACATGGTGCTGACCGACGACAACTTCACCACCATCGTGACCGCGATCGAGATCGGTCGAGGCGTTTACGCGAACATCATCAAATTCGTGCAGTTCCAGTTGACCACCGCCTGGGGTTTCGTGTTGATCTTCGTCATGTCCGCAACGCTTGGACTTCCCGGCGGAGCACCATTCACGGCCCTCCAGATCCTGCTGGTGAACCTGATCATGGACGGACCGCCGGCTCTGGCTCTCGGGCTGGACAAGGTCGAGTCAGGCATCATGAAGCGGAAGCCGCGGCCAGTCGACGAACCCCTGCTCACGCGGGGCAGGATCCTGCGCATTCTGCTCCTCGGCGTGGTCATGGCGGCGGGAACAGGCTGTGTGCTCGTGTTTTCGGGGTCGTGGTTCGGCGCGACGGCCGGACATCCGTTGCAACCCACTACCCTCGCCTTCACCACCTTCGTGCTTTTCCAGCTGTTCAACCTGCTCAACGTGCGATCGGATGTCCGCTCGGCATTCTCGAGGGCCACGTTCTCCAACCGCGCGGTCTGGCTCGCCATCGCGGTGGTGGTGCTGCTTCAAGCCGCCGTTGTGAACGTCGGCATGCTTCAAGGCCTCTTCGCCACCACGGCGCTCACCGCCCCCCAGTGGTTAGTCGCCGCCGCGATTGCGTCTTCGGTCCTGTGGGTCGAGGAGATCCGCAAGTGGATCCTTCGCAAGAGCCGCCCCGGTCGCCGGCGGGGCGCGAGCGCTCGAAGCCGCCGTCATCCTTCTCGGAGTCGTCAGCATCCTCCCGGTGGTGACCCTGAGACAGTATTCGGCTGATGCCGGCAGCTCGGCGACGCTCGAGACCACCGGCAGTGCGTTCTCGCAGTGCACGGCGACAGCCTCGTTCGGTCCGCCCACGCTCGCCCCCGCCGAGCGACTACCGTTGATGGCATGACGCCCACTGACACGACCGACCAGATCGAGGCAGACACTGCCGACGCTGAAATGACCTTTTCCGACCTCGGGCTCAGTGATGCGGTGCTGAAGGCGGTCCGCGACATCGGGTACGAGACCCCTTCCGCCATCCAGGCCGCAACCATTCCGCCCCTCCTCGCCGGCCGTGACGTCGTCGGCCTCGCTCAGACCGGGACCGGCAAGACGGCCGCATTCGCGCTGCCAATCCTGTCTCGCCTCGACGTGTCGCAGAAGAAGCCGCAGGCGCTGGTGCTGTCCCCCACCCGTGAGCTCGCGCTGCAGGTCTGCGAGGCGTTCGAGCAGTATGCCTCGCAGATGCGTGGCGTCCACGTGCTACCTGTCTACGGTGGCCAGGCCTACGGTGTTCAGCTGTCGGCGCTGCGGCGCGGGGTCCACGTGGTCGTAGGCACCCCCGGTCGCATCATGGACCACCTGGCGAAGGGCACGCTCGACCTGTCCGAGCTGAAGTACCTAGTGCTCGACGAGGCCGACGAGATGCTGAAGATGGGTTTCGCCGAGGATGTCGAGACGATTCTCGCCGATACCCCTGAAGACAAGCAGGTGGCCCTGTTCTCCGCGACCATGCCTCCGCAGATTCGTCGGATCGCGAAGAAGTACCTGAACGATGCCGAAGAGATTACGGTCAAGAGCAAGACCACGACCTCCGTGAACACGACTCAGCGCTATTTGATGGTGTCCTACCCACAGAAGGTCGACGCCCTGACCCGCATCCTCGAGGTCGAGAACTTCGAGGGCATGATCGTCTTCGTGCGCACCAAGAGCGAGACCGAGACCCTCGC
>JAODME010000004.1 GCA_025465095.1 Microbacteriaceae bacterium
CTGATGACAGCGTCGTGATGTGGAGCGAGCGCGGGTGAACCGGCGCGGTTAAGCTGGGAACTGCTGCACGGATTGCGGCAGCGAGAGGATGACGTGGCGATCAAACCGACGGCGGCGAAGAAGAAGACCGTCGCTATTCCGCAACTCGGTTGGAATCGAATCCGTCCCGCACGTGTCGTCCTCGTGTCCGGCTCGGAAGGGTTCCTCGCCGACCGGTCCATCCGGGTACTGCGCGATTCGCTCAAGGCGAAGGACCCGAGCCTCGAGATCAGCGACATCGAGGCCGACAGCTATGCGCCAGGGCAGCTGATCACCCTCGCCAGCCCGTCCCTGTTCGATGAGCCCCGGCTGATTCGCGCAACGAACGTGGAGAAGTGTACCGACGCTTTCATCACCGAGGTTCTCGCCTACCTCGAGAGCCCGGCCGAGGACACCTGCCTCGTGCTGCGGCACGCCGGGGGAGTGCGCGGAAAGAAGCTGCTCGACGCGCTGCGCGGTGGGCTCGGCGACGGCATCGAGATCGTCTGCGCCGAGCTCAAGAAAGATGCGGAGAAATTCGAGTTCGCGGCCGCGGAATTCCAGACGGCAGGGCGGCGGATCAGCGCGGGCGCACTCCGTGCGCTCGTCTCGGCCTTTTCCGACGACCTCGCCGAACTCGCATCCGCCTGCCGTCAGCTGCTGTCGGACACGGGGGAGGAGATCACCGAGGCCACGGTCGAGCGGTACTATTCCGGCCGTGTCGAGACGAACGCGTTCAAGGTCGCCGACGTCGCCATCGCCGGACGCTACGGCGAGGCGCTGATCCTGTTGCGGCACGCGCTCGCGTCAGGGGCGGACCCCGTGCCGATCGTCGCCGCCTTCGCGAGCAAGCTGCGGACGATGGCTAAGGTGTCTGGCGGAAGGGGCAGTTCCGGTCAGCTCGCCTCGCGGTTCGGGCTCGCGCCCTGGCAGGTCGAGCGCGCTCAGAGAGACCTCCGCGGCTGGAGCGACGACGGCCTCGGCCGCTGCATCGTGTTACTCGCCGAGACGGACGCGGCCGTGAAGGGCGGCGGGCGGGACCCGGTGTACTCGCTGGAGCGGATGATCGCGCTTGTGAGCGCCCGCGGGGAGCCGACCGGCCGCTGACCGGAATCGGGGGGTGGCACGCCAGCCCAGGGCTGCGGCAACCGTTCGAGATTCAGAAAGTAGCGGACACGAAAAAAGGCCTCTCCCGCGAGGGAGAGGCCTTTTCCGAAAAAAGCTATTCGGCAGATCTGGTTAGAGAGCTGCGACCTGCTTGGCGATCGACGACTTGCGGTTCGCGGCCTGGTTCTTGTGCAGAACACCCTTGCTCGCGGCCTTGTCGAGCTTCTTCGTGGCTACCAGCAGAGCGGCGGACGCCTTGGCGGCGTCGCCGGTGGCGATCGCGGCGTGAGCGCTGCGCACAGCGGTCTTGACCTCGCTCTTGACGGCCTTGTTGCGCTCCTGCGCCTTCTTGTTGGTGCCAATTCGCTTGATCTGCGACTTGATGTTTGCCACGTTTGTACCTTCTGTTGTTCGAAGCGGTCTGATTGTCGAGTGATTCTGGGGCGACACGCATCCGAGTGATGGATCCGATTCTCGCGAGCGCGATCCGCGCAATCGTTCCGGCCGGATGCTGCGGGACCGGATCTTGCGGGTGCCAACCCGCAACATTACCAGTCCGGCGCGTCATCCGACAATCGTGGCCGAACCGGCGCGCCCGTCGCCTCGGTGTAACCCTCGAGCAGGGCCTGAGTGAACTCCGCCGGATGGGTCACGCTCACCATGTGCGTGGCGCCCGGTACCGTCACGAGCCGGCCCCGACGCGTACCGGCGAGGAAGCGGGCGGCGTGCAGGCCGACATGGTCGAAACGCCCGTTGACGAACAACACGGGTTCATCGATCGCCGCGAGGCTCGCGAGCGGGGACAGGGCCCGAATCACCTGTAGCGCGTCGTCCATCACCTCGAGCGCGACCCCTCCCGCCAGAACGTCCCGAGCGCCGGACGGCGCCACGAAGATTCCGAGCGCGAAGTCGTTGAGCGCCCGGCCGCGGTCAGGGAGGGTGTGGATGCCCTTCGCGAGCAGCCGCCAGCCGTCGATGATCATGCGATTCGGGACCGTGCCGCAACTCGCGGCGAGCAGGCCACAGACACGGCCGGGGTTGCGCGCCGTCCACTCGATCGACATGTAGCCGCCGAGCGAGAAGCCGACCAGATACGGCCGTTCCCCCGTCGCGATCGTCTCGGCGGCAACGGCATCGCCGATGGCTCCGAGAGCGGCATCGAGGTCGAACCGTTCCTCCATGCGCCGACCATGACCGGGCAGGTCGATCGCACGAGTGCGGATGCCGCGGGCCTCGAGCGTGTCGACCTGCTGCCGCCACATTGTCGCCGACGTGCGCAGTCCGTGCACCAGGATCACCGCGGCAGGCATCCTCCGATGGTAATCGCGGTCCCGGTTCGCAGGCACGCCGGCGTCGCGCGCGCTAGCGTGGCGGCATGCCATCCCTCGCGCCGCACATCGCCGCGGTGCCGGCGTCCGGAATCCGCCGCATATTCGAGCTCGCGGTGGAACTGGACGACGTGATCGCGCTCGGGGTCGGCGAGCCCGATCTGCCGGTCGCCGCCCACATTCTCGAGGCGGGCGCCCGCGCCTGGACCGAAGACGTCACGAACTACACCGCCAACGGCGGCATCCCCGCGCTGCGCAGCGCCCTCGTCGAGAAACTGGCACGGGAGAACAATCTGCACGTCGACCTCGAGCAGGTCTGGGTGACCGTCGGGGCGACTCAGGCGCTTCACCAGGCGATGGGCCTGCTGCTGGATGCCGGCGACGAGGTCCTCGTTCCCGATCCGGGGTACACAACCTTCACGATGAGCGCCCGGATGCTCGGGGCGGTGCCGGTGCCGTACTCGTTGAAGCCCGAGCACGGCTTCACTCCGAGTATCGACGAACTCGACCGTCTCGTGACGGGCAGAACCCGGCTGATCGTGGTGAACTCGCCGTCGAACCCGCTCGGTGCCGTGCTGGACGAGCCAGAACTGAGGAGGCTGCTCGAATTCGCCCGCCGTCACGATCTCTGGGTGCTCAGCGACGAGGTGTACGAGTACTTCACCTACGGGATCGCCCACACGAGCATCGGGAGCCTCGACGACGATGACGGGCGCGTTTTCTCCGTCTTCTCGCTCTCGAAGACCTATGCCATGACCGGCGCCCGGATCGGCTACCTAGTGACACCGCCTGGTCTCGCTTCCACAATGCGCACGGTGCAGGAGGCGATGGTGAGTTGTGTCAACACGCCGGCCCAGGTCGCCGCGATCGCCGCCATCACCGGCGACCACCAGCACGTGGCCGACGCTCGCGATCACTACCGGGGCAATCTCGAGGCGGCGTGCTTTCTGCTCGACGGTCGCGGGATCCGCTACCTCCGCCCGAACGGCGCGTTCTACCTTTGGATCGACGTGCAGCACGTGTCGGAAGGGGATGTCGCGGCTTGGGCCGAACGATTCCTGCTTCGTGATCGGGTGGCGGTCGCTCCCGGCAGCGCGTTCGGCCGATCCGGCGAGGGATGGATCCGCGTCTGCCTCGCCTCCGACCGGCTGAGCCTGCTCGAGGGCCTCCGCCGCCTGCCGGCACCGAGCGCAAGCCACGGCAGACCACCACACCTGCGCCCCGAGGGTTGAGCTCAAGGTCGGTCGCGGCGTCATTCCTGCAAACCCCGGACGTCGCCCGCACCCAACGCTGCCGGTCACCCGACACCCGACTGCACCGGCGCACCCCCGTCGGGTGCGATGGCGACCTGCCGGTCTGGACTGCTCGGCCTTCTGGCGACCCGAGCCACACCGCCCGACCGGAGGGGCTTCACGACGCGGAGCCCCTTCGGCATGCTCGGCGGTCCCGAGCGTGGGAGAATTGGCCGACCCCGATCAGTTTCCCCACGCCGACACACGCACAGACGATGCCGGCACCACCGAAGGAACGCGTGAGCCCCATAGCGAAGAAGGCCCTCGAGCCTGCGTCGACCGACCCGGCGTTCATCCGCAACTTCTGCATCATCGCGCACATCGACCACGGCAAGTCGACGCTCGCCGACAGGATGCTGTCCATCACCGGCGTCGTGAGCGACCGCGACATGCGAGCCCAGTACCTCGACCGCATGGACATCGAGCGCGAGCGCGGCATCACGATCAAGAGCAAGGCCGTGCGGATGCCGTGGCAGCTGGGCGGCGACACGTACGCGCTCAACATGATCGACACCCCAGGTCACGTCGACTTCACGTACGAGGTGTCCCGCAGCCTCGCGGCGTGCGAAGGGGCGGTGCTCCTCGTCGACGCCGCTCAGGGCATCGAGGCGCAGACCCTCGCGAACCTCTACCTGGCCCTCGACAACGACCTGACGATCATTCCCGTCCTCAACAAGATCGATTTGCCCGCCGCCGACCCGGAGAAATACGCGAAGGAGCTCGCGAGCCTCATCGGCGGCTCGCCGGACGACGTGCTGCGGGTGAGCGGAAAGACCGGCATGGGCGTCGAAGCCCTGCTCGATCGGGTCACCGAGCTCATTCCCGCCCCGGTCGGGAACCCGGATGCCGCGGCACGCGCCATGATCTTCGACTCCGTCTACGACAGTTACCGCGGCGTCATCACCTACGTGCGAATGATCGACGGTCACCTCGCCCCGCGCGAGCGGATCCAGATGATGTCGACGCGCGCGACCCACGAGATTCTTGAGATCGGCGTCAGCTCGCCGGAACCGACTCCCAGCAAGGGGCTCAGCGTCGGCGAAGTCGGCTACCTGATCACCGGGGTGAAGGACGTGCGCCAGTCCAAGGTGGGCGACACCGTCACCACGGCCGCGAAGCCGGCGACCGAGGCGTTGCCCGGCTATACGGAACCGCTGCCGATGGTCTTCTCCGGCCTGTATCCGATCGACGGATCCGACTATCCGGTGCTCCGCGAGGCGCTCGACAAGCTCAAGCTTTCCGACGCAGCCCTCGTCTACGAGCCAGAGACATCCGTCGCCCTCGGCTTCGGGTTCCGCTGCGGCTTCCTCGGCTTGCTGCACCTGGAGATCGTCACCGAGCGGCTCGAGCGCGAGTTCGACCTCGACCTCATCGCGACAGCGCCGTCGGTGATCTACGAGGTCACCACCGACGACAAGAAGACCGTGACGGTCACGAACCCGAGCGAGTTCCCGGGCGGCAAGATCGCCACCGTGCGTGAGCCCATGGTGAAGGCGGCCATCCTCGCCCCGAAAGACTACGTCGGGGTCATCATGGAACTCTGCCAGAGCAGACGCGGCAGCCTCCTCGGCATGGAGTACCTCGGTGAGGACCGGGTCGAGATCCGTTACAACATGCCGCTCGCGGAGATCGTGTTCGACTTCTTCGACAACCTCAAATCGAAGACCGCCGGCTACGCATCGCTCGACTACGAGCCCATCGGCGACGCCGAGGCCGACCTTGTCAAGGTCGACATCCTGCTTCAGGGCGAACAGGTGGATGCCTTCTCCGCGATCGTGCACCGGGACAAGGCGTACGCGTACGGTGTGCTGATGACGGGGAGGCTGCGCGAGCTCATTCCGCGCCAGCAGTTCGAGGTGCCTATCCAGGCCGCGATCGGCGCTCGGATCATCGCTCGCGAGAGCATCCGTGCGATCCGCAAGGACGTGCTCGCCAAGTGCTACGGCGGTGACATCACCCGCAAGCGCAAGCTCCTCGAGAAGCAGAAAGAGGGCAAGAAGCGCATGAAGATGGTCGGGCGGGTCGAGGTTCCGCAGGAGGCCTTCATCGCGGCGCTCTCCGGGGACACCGAGAAGAAGGCGAAGTAGTGGTGCCCGACCCGAGGGTGACCGACCGGCCGCTCTGGCAGCGTCCGGTCAGCTATGGGGCCATCGGCGGAACGAAGTCGGCCGATCTGCTGACCTACCCGCCGTCGGGGTTCCGGCCGGTGCACCGTCGCAAACGTATCGGGCACGGCGAGAACCGCTTCGCCTGGGCGAGCGCGCAGACCCTGTCCTGGGGCATTCAGCGGCTGAGCGGCTTCACAGTCGAGGTCGCGGACGCTCCGGCCGACGTCACCGAGCAAACCTACCGGCCCGTCGCGTTCGACGATGCCGGCACGCCGATCGAGCCCGCCGAGATCGCCGACTCGGAAGAGGCCACCTTCGGACCGGACGGGACCGCCTTCCTTGTTCCGGGCGACACCGCGACGCTCGCCATTCGCTTCCTCGGGATTTCGGTGCGTGCTCCCGTTCGGGTGGTCTACGTCATAGACGAACCGAACCGCAAGGGATTCGCCTACGGCACGCTCGCGGGCCACCCGCAGACGGGCGAAGAATCCTTCGTTGTGGAGAAGACCGAGGACGGCTCGGTCTGGCTGACCGTCGCCGCGTTCTCCCGCCCGGGCGACTGGTACTGGTGGATGCTCGGCATTCCACTGCGCCTCGTGCAGGGGCGGTACCTGCGCCGCTACCTCCGCGTGCTCTCCGGACCGACCGACTAGCTTCCCGTGCCGTCCGCCCTGCCTCTCGCCGACCCGGCGCCCCTCGACGGGCTGCTGCCGGCATCGGCGACGGATGACGCCGACTCCCGGAGGCTCGGCGTCTACCTGCACGTGCCCTTCTGCCGGGTGCGCTGCGGATACTGCGACTTCAACACCTACACGGCGGAGGAGCTTCGCGGCAGCAAGCGCAGCGACTACGCCGGTCAGGCGATCACCGAGGTCGGTCTTGCGCAAAGAGTGCTCGAGCACTCCGGCCTGCCCGAGCGCGCGGCATCCACCGTCTTCTTCGGCGGAGGCACGCCCACGATGCTGCCGTCGTCCGACCTTGTCGCGATGCTCGCCGCGGTGCGCTCGACCTGGGGCCTCGCGCCGGACGCCGAGGTGACCACGGAGGCGAACCCCGACTCTGTCGACGCCGACTACTTGCGGCGCCTCGCAGACGGCGGCTTCACCCGCGTGTCGTTCGGGATGCAATCGGCGGTGCCGCGGGTACTCGCGACGCTCGAACGCACTCACGACCCCGAACGGGTGCCGCTCGTCGTCCAGTGGGCGAGGGAGGCCGGTCTCGGCGTGAGCCTGGACCTCATCTACGGCACGCCGGGGGAGAGCATCGACGACTGGCGCGTGTCGCTCGAGCACGCCATCGCACAGGAGCCCGACCATGTCTCCGCCTACTCGCTCATCGTCGAGGACGGCACCAAGCTCGCGAGGCAGATCCGACGCGGCGACGTCGCCCAGCCGGACGAAGACCTGCAGGCCGACCTCTACGAACTCGCCGACTCGCTGCTCGCCTCGGCCGGATACGAGTGGTACGAGGTGAGCAATTGGGCGCGAGGGAACGAGCACCGGTCCCGCCACAACCTCGCCTACTGGCAGGGACACGACTGGTGGGGAATCGGCCCAGGCGCGCACAGCCACATGGGGGGCGTGCGCTGGTGGAACGTGAAGCATCCGGCCGCCTACGCCGAGCGGATCCTGTCCGGGCTATCGCCCGCCGCAGGTCGGGAGACGCTTGATGACGCGACTCGCGGCGTCGAGAGGGTGCTGCTCCTGACGCGCATCCGCGACGGCCTCGCGATCGGCGAGCTCGAACCCTCCGGTCGCACCGCCGTCGCCGGGCTCATCGCCGACGGGCTCGTCGATGGAGCCGCGGCGGTGCGCGGGCGGATTCTGCTTACCCTGCACGGACGCCTGCTCGCCGATGCCGTGGTGCGGCGCCTGCTGGCCGACGGCTGAGCGTCTACGGGTGGCGCACTACTTCACGAACTCGATGGCCAACGGGTACCGGTAGGCCTGCCCGTTATGCGCGGCGACCGCCGCGACGATGCTGAACACGAGAATCAGGATCGTCACCGCGAACACGATGAACACGCCGATGAGCACGAGCACAAGGACGCCGCCGATGACCGCGGCGATGAGCATCGTGAGCTGGAAGTTGAGCGCGGTGGCGGCGTGCTGTCGGATGAACGGGCCCCGATCCTTGAGGACGAGGTACCCGATCAGCGGAGAGAGAAATCCCAGGAAGATCCCGGCGATGTGGATGAGCGTGGCCCACAACTTCTCGTCGCTCGGACTGAGAGGTCCAGGCGCCTGCGCGTACGGGTCGGGGGGATAACTGTTGGACATCTACTTGATGAAGCGGATCGCGAACGGGTAGCGGTAGTTGACGCCGTCCTTCGCCTTCAGGAACGCAAGGATCGAGAAGACGATTCTGAGGATGTAGACGGCAGGAACAATGAGGAAACCGATGAGGGCCGCCCAGAGGATGTAGCCGACGATCTCCGCGATCACCATGGTGATCTGGAAGTTCAGCGCTTCCTTGCCCTCGACGTTGGTGAAGGGACCGCGATCCTTGAAGATGAGCCAGATGATGAGCGACGGCAGGGGGCCGATGACGCCGCCGAGGTGAGCGAATGACGCCCATTGCATGTCCTCAGTCGGCGTGAGGGGTGCTGCCGGCTGCGGCGCTGCGGGTTGTCCACCGGGGTATGTCATGAAAATTCCTTTCGCAGTGGGCGGAGCACAACCATAAGCTACCCCCGCCCGTTTGCCGCGTGCAATGGCCGAGCCGCGATACAATTGGCAGTCACGCATCGGGAGTGCCAACAAGGGGAGGGCGGCAATTCAATGGTCTCTGACCGCGGTCTTGAAGTGCTCCGGGTCATCGTGCAGGACTACGTCGCTTCCCGAGAGCCGGTTGGCTCGAAGTCGATCGTCGATCGGCATGCATTCGGCGTATCTGCCGCGACCATCCGCAACGACATGGCACTTCTCGAAGAGGAGGAGCTCATCGTCGCTCCGCACACCTCGTCCGGTCGTATCCCGACCGACAAGGGGTACCGCGTCTACGTGGATCAGCTCACCGACCTGCGCCCACTGACCAGTGCGCAGCGCCAGGGGATCGAGATGTTCCTCGGCCAGTCGACCGATCTCGACGAGGTCCTCGCCCGCACCGTGCGCCTGCTGTCACAGCTCACCCATCAGGTCGCGCTCGTGCAATACCCGGTGTTGGGCACCGCCCGCATCCGTCACCTGGAACTCGTCCCGCTCAGCAGCACCCGGGTGATGATCATCCTGATCACGGACAACGGCAGGGTAGACCAGCGCGTGCTCGACGCCGGAGAGAGCCTCGATGAGGCGTTCCTCGGCGAATTGCGGGCGAAGCTCAACTCAAGTCTCGGTGGGCTCGGCCTCGCGGATGCCGCGGCTCAGCTGGCGACGTTCGCCGAAAAGTTCAGCCCCGAACGCTCGGCCCTGGTGGGGCAGGTCGCCTCCAGTCTGATGGAGCAGGTCGTCGCGGGGCGGCAGGACAAACTGCTCATGGCCGGAGCCGCGAACCTCGCCCGCACGGAGGAAGATTTCAGCGGCAGCATCTATCCTGTGCTGGAGGCGATCGAGGAGCAGGTGACTCTTCTGCGGCTCTTCAGTGAGATGGCGCCCGACCAGAATGGCTTCTCGGTCAGCATCGGTCGCGAGAACGATTCGTTCGGGCTCGGGGAGACCTCGGTGCTGACGAGCGGATACTCGGCCTCGGGAAGCGAGCTGGCGCGCCTGGGCGTGCTGGGCCCGACACGAATGGACTACTCCAACAACATGGCGGCGGTACGCGCCGTCGCCCGATACCTGTCCCGTCTGCTCGGCGAAGACGAGAACGACGGACGCTAAGACGATCCGGTCGCGGCGCCTCCGCCCCGCGACCGACAATGACGACACGTAATCAGAAGGAATCAGATTGGCAGACCACTACGAAACGCTCGGCGTTTCCCGCGAGGCGACCTCGGATGAGATCAAGAAGGCGTATCGCCGCCTGGCGCGTGAACTCCACCCCGACGTCAACCCCGGCGCCGACGCATCCGAGAAGTTCAAATCGGTGACGCACGCCTACGACGTGCTCTCCAACCCGGAGCAGCGCCAGCAATACGATCTCGGTCCGCAGCCGGGGTTCGGCGGGCAGAACTTCGGCGGCTTCGGAGACATCTTCGAGACGTTCTTCGGTGGCGGCGGTGGCGGACGATCGGGACCGCGCAGTCGACGCGAACGGGGTCAAGACGCCCTGATCCGGGTCGAGCTCGAACTCGACGAGATCATCTTCGGAACCCAGCGTGACCTCGAGGTCGACACGGCCGTGCTCTGCGAGACGTGCCACGGCTCGTGCGCGGCGCCCGGAACGTCCCCCGTCACCTGTGACATCTGCCGCGGCACCGGTCACATCCAGCGGGCCGTGCGCAGTCTGCTCGGCAACGTGATGACCTCCAGCCCGTGCGGAACCTGCCGCGGCTACGGCACAATCATTCCGAACCCTTGCCCGACCTGTCAGGGGCAGGGCCGCGTGCGCGCGCGCCGCAACATCCCGGTCGACATCCCCGCCGGAGTGGACACGGGCCTGCGACTGCAGATGCCCTCGCAGGGCGAGGTCGGACCCGCCGGCGGGCCGAACGGCGACCTGTACCTCGAGATCAAGGTGCGCCACCACGACGTGTTCAGCCGCGACGGCGACGACCTGCTGGCGACGCTCGAACTGCAGATGACCGATGCCATCCTCGGCACCACCACCACCCTCAGCGCCCTCGACGGCGAGGTAACCGTCGAGATCCGGCCAGGCGCGCAAAGCGCCGAGGTGATCACGATCAAGGACCGCGGCATCACGAAACTGCGCGGGAGCGGGCGCGGCGACCTGAAGATAGGCATTCAGGTGACGACCCCGACCAAGCTGAGCCACAAGGAGCAGGAGTTGATGAAGCAGTTCGCGCGCTCCCGCAAACCGCAGCAGCCCGTGCTCACCCAGTTCCAGCAGGGCCTGTTCCAGAAGCTGCGCGACCGCTTCCTCAACCTGTAGGGCGAGGGGCGGGAGTGCCGGGTCATCTGCTGCTGACGGTCATCCGTCACCCCCGCCATCTGCAAGGCTGAAGCCATGGCGCATTTCTATTTGGCGGATGAGCTGCTCGAGGCGAGCGTCGGCGACCGGATCGCTATCACCGGCGCGGAGGCCCGTCACGCGGTGACCGTAAGCCGGATCCGGGCCGGCGAGAGCCTCCTCGTCGGTAACGGCTCAGGATTGGTCGCGAGCGGCCCGGTGGTGGTGGCGGAGCCGACCGAACTCGCGATCGTCGTCGAGCACGTCACGGCGACAGCGCCGCCCTCACCCGCCATCTGGCTCGCACAGGCCCTCGCCAAGGGCGACCGTGACGAGTTCGCGGTGCAGGCCGCGAGCGAACTCGGCGTCGACGGGGTGATCCCGTGGGCAGCCCAGCGATCGATCGTGAAGTGGGAAGGTCCAAAAATCAAGAAGGGGCACGAGCGGTGGTCAGCGATCGTGCGCGAGGCGACGAAACAGTCGCTGCGCCCGTGGCTGCCGGAGGTGTCCCCGGTCGTGTCGTCGAGGCAGCTGGCCGCATTGGCGGCGACCACGAGGATGCTTGTGCTCGAGCCCACCGCCGAACTCGCGCTGAGCGACATCCGTTCCGACGGACGCGACATCGTGCTTGTCGTGGGACCGGAGGGCGGGATCGCGCCTGGAGAGATCGCACAATTCGCCGCAGCCGGGGCATCCGCAGTTCGACTCGGCAGCAGCATCCTGCGCACGAGCACAGCGGGCCCCGCGGCAATCGCGGTGCTCAACGTCGCGCTCGGCCGCTGGTGACGCGGCTGCCTCGCACACTCGTGGCGGGCATCCAGGCCGCCGGCTTACTCGCTCGGGCGCGATCGCTTAAGATGGCATCATGCCCACCGAGAGCCCTTCGATCTTCAGTCGCATCATCGCGCGCGAGATACCGGCGGACATCGTCTTCGAGAACGACCGTGTGGTCGCATTTCATGACAACTCCCCTCAGGCGCCCGTGCACCTGCTCGTCGTTCCAAAGACCGAGCAGTACGCGAACGTCGCCGAGCTGGCGGCCGGCGACCGCGAACTCCTCGCCGAGATCGTCGCCGTCGCCAACGATCTCGCTAGGGAATATTCCGGTGGCGAGTTCCGGTTGCTGTTCAATACGGGCCGCTCGAGCGGCCAGACCGTTTTTCATGTCCACGCGCACGTCCTAGGCGGAGCGCTCGAGGAAGGCACCCTTGGCAGGCAGTAACAGCATCACTGACGACGATTCAGAGGACCGCCCCCTGGGCAGCGTCTTGATCCAAGTGGACGGCGTCGCGATGGTTCAACTCCTGGGTCCGCAGGATCGCCTGCTTCGGGCGATCGAGAGGCAGCATCCGTTCGTCGACGTGCTCGTCCGCGGCAACGAGATCACGCTGTCCGGCGAGACTGCGCAGGTGAACTCGGCCCGGCGACTCGTCGAGGAGCTCGTGCTCATGGTGCGCGGCGGCCACGATTTCGGAGACGCCGAGGTCGCCACCTCCGCCCGCATGCTCGACGCCGACTCGAGCACGAGCCCTGCCGAGCTGCTCAGCCAGCCGATTCTCACGAGCAGGGGCAAGAGCATCCGGGCGAAGACGCTCGGGCAGAAGCACTATGTCGACGCGATGGATCACAGCACCATCGTCTTCGGCATCGGCCCCGCCGGCACGGGAAAGACCTACCTCGCGATGGCGAAGGCCGTGCAGGCGCTTCAGCGCAAGGAGGTCGAACGGATCGTCCTCACCCGCCCGGCAGTCGAGGCGGGAGAGCGTCTCGGCTATCTACCGGGCACGCTCACCGACAAGATCGATCCCTACCTGCGTCCGCTGTACGACGCGCTCAACGAGATGATGGATCCGGATATCGTGCCGAAGCTGCTGGCGGCAGGCACCATCGAGGTCGCCCCGCTCGCCTATATGCGCGGCCGCACGCTCAACAACTCCTTCATCGTGCTCGACGAGGCGCAGAACACGACGCCCGAGCAGATGAAGATGTTCCTCACCCGGCTCGGTCACGGCTCCCGCATGGTCGTGACGGGCGATGTGACCCAGATCGACCTTCCCAATGGGGCGAGCGGGCTGCAACTCGTCACCCGGGTGCTCAGCGAGGTGGACGAAATCCATTTCGCCCGGTTGACCAGCGAGGACGTCGTTCGGCACAGCCTGGTCGGGCGGATCGTGGACGCCTACACGAAGTACGACGCCGAACGTCAGGCGCTCCGCTTCGAGCGAGAGCAGGCGGCGGAGTTCGCCAATCGTGCCGAAGGCCGCGGCACCGGTCGTGCGGGTCGGCAGACGCCGGACCGCACGTTGCCGGACCGTCCGTCCAAGGGATGGCGTCGCTGATGTCGATCGAGATCAACAACGAGTCGGGGCTGCCCGTCGACGAGGCCGCCCTGCAGCGGCTCGCCACCTTCGCCCTAGACCAACTGCACGTGCATCCGGACGCCGACCTGGCGATGCTGCTCGTCGATGAGGCGGCTATGGAGCAGCTGCACGTCCAGTGGATGGATGAACCGGGGCCGACCGACGTGCTGAGTTTTCCCATGGACGAGTTGCGACCGGGGACTGACGAGTTCCAGACGCCGGCGGGCCTCCTGGGCGATATCGTGCTCTGCCCGCAGGTCGCCATCGCGCAGGCCGAGACCGCCGGGCACAGTCCCCTCGAAGAGATGCTGATGCTCACCACGCACGGCCTGCTGCACCTGCTCGGTTTCGATCACGCGGAGCCGAATGAGGAGAAGGAGATGTTCGCCCTCCAGCGGGAGATCCTCGTCGGTTTCGCACTGGATGAGCGCAGCGGCCGATCATGATCGCGATCTTCATCAGCGTCTCGGTGCTGCTGGTGATCCTCGGAGGACTCCTCGCCGCGGCAGACGCCGCGCTCTCGGTCACCTCCCGGTCGGACCTCCTGGATCTCGCGTCGACCGCGCGCAGCCGTCGCTCGCTGCTCGGCATCGCCGGTGACGTCGCCGCCCACGTCAACGCGCTGAACTTCATGAGGGTCGTCGCGGAGACCACGGCGGCCGTGCTCGTCACGCTGTCCCTCGCCTACGCGTTCGACGAGTGGTGGCTCGCCCTGCTCGTGTCGGCGTTCATCATGACCGTCGTGTCGTTCGTGCTCGTCGGTTCCAGCCCGCGCAGTGTCGGACGCGAGCATTCCAGGGGCATCCTGCGTCTCGCCGCTCCCATCATCCGCGCCATCCGGCTCGCCCTCGGCCCCGTGGCCGCCGCACTCGTCGCGGTCGGCAACAAAGTGACTCCGGGGCGCCCGAAGACGACCTCATTCTCGTCGGAGGAGCAGTTGCTGAGCATGGTCGATGAGGCCACCGAGCTGGAGGTGCTCGAGGAGGAAGACCGCGAGCTCATCCACTCCATCTTCGAATTCAGCGAGACGGTGGTGCGCGAAGTCATGATCCCGCGCACGGACATGGTCACCATCGATGCGGACGCGAGCATCGGCACGGCAATGGGTCTGTTCCTGAGCAAGGGAAATTCGCGGATGCCGGTGATCGGGAATGACGTGGACGAGGTGCTCGGCATCCTCTACCTGCGCGACGTCGCGAGGCTGAGCCACGAGCACCCGATCGGAGCCGAGTCGATCACCGTCGTCGAACTGGCGCGTCCGGCGGTGTTCGTGCCGGAGTCGAAAAAGGCGGACGAAATGCTGCGCCAGATGCAGCTCGAGTCGAACCATCTCGCGATGGTCGTCGACGAATACGGCGGCATCGCGGGACTTGTGACGATGGAGGACCTCATCGAGGAGCTCGTCGGCGACATCTCGGACGAATACGACCGCGAAGTCATCGAGATCGAGGACCTCGGCGGCGGCAGGCACCGGGTCAGCGCCCGGCTGCCCGTCGACGAACTCGGCGAGCTGTTCCAGATCGAGCTCGACGACGACGACGTCGACTCGGTCGGCGGCCTGCTCACGAAGGCGCTGGGACGACTGCCCCTCGCCGGCTCTCGCGCCGTGGTCGACGGGCTGATTCTCGTCGCGGACCGAACCGAGGGTCGCAGAAAACGATTGAGTACAGTGATCGTCGAGCGCGACCAGGCACTCATCGACGCGCAGATCGCCTTCGGAACGCAGGACAGCGGGCGCCGCAACGGCAAGAGCAACGGAGATGACCATGACGACTGACGACGCCCCACGCGACGGGACCGGCGAGCGAGCAGCCGCCACAGCCGAGCCCCACGGCGATTTCCGGGCGGGCTTCGTGTCCTTCGTCGGACGCCCCAACGTCGGCAAGTCGACGCTCACCAACGCTTTGGTCGGCGAGAAGGTGGCGATCACGAGCTCGAAGCCGCAGACGACGCGCCGCGCCATCCGGGGCATCGCCCACCAGAAAGCCGGGCAGCTCATCCTCGTCGACACACCCGGCATGCACCGTCCGCGGACCCTGCTCGGCGAGCGGCTCAACGCGATCGTGCAGGACACCCTCGGGGAGGTCGACGTGATCGGCTTCTGCCTGCCGGCGAACGAGAAGATCGGCCCAGGCGACCGTTACATCAACGAGCAGCTCGAGTCCTTTCCGCGCGCGAAGAAGGTGGCGATCGTCACCAAGATCGACGCCGCATCCCGCCCCGCGGTCGCCGAGCAACTGCTCGCGGTGTCGGCGCTGCGCGACTGGGAGGCGATCGTTCCGATCTCGGCGACCAGCCGCATCCAGCTCGACACCCTCACTACCGAGCTCATCCGACTGCTGCCGAAATCGGTTCCCCTGTACCCGGCCGACGCCGTGACCGAGGAGGTCCTCGAGGACCGGATCAGCGAGCTCATCCGAGAGGCCGCGCTCGAGGGCGTCTCGGAGGAGCTGCCGCACTCCATCGCCGTAACCCTCGATGACATCATCGAGCGCGACGACAAGGACCTGGTAGAGATTTACGCGAACCTCTTCGTCGAGCGGGACAGTCAGAAGGGCATCATCATCGGCCACCAGGGCAGCCGACTGGCGGATGTCGGCGCTCGCGCCAGGGCGTCGATCGAACCGCTCGTCGGCAAACAGGTGTTCCTGTCCCTGCGGGTCAAGGTCGCCAAGGAGTGGCAGCGCGACCCGAAGCAGCTGGGCCGGCTCGGCTTCTGACCGCGTCGCTCGCAGCCTGGACGCCCCGGACATCCGGTGCGAATCGGGAGTCGAGCAGCGCCTCGGTTCCACTCCCAGCACCGAACCCAATCCGCTTTGGCGCGCCCGACGGTTTCGGCGGCTCAATGGTCGACGGCGGCAAGTGGTAACCTCGGAGAGTGTTGTTCGGTCTGCTCCTTCTTAGCTGCCGCGGCGAGTCCTAACCGGGCCTCTCTCGTCGCGGAGTTCGTCGTTGGCTGACCACCGAACACAGCGAAAGAGCAGAGACCATGAAGAACAGCCAGACCGCATCGGCAATGCCGATCCACAAGTACCAGCCGTACCAGTTCTCCGTCGACCTTCCGGACCGCACCTGGCCGTCGAAGCGCACCACCCAGGCGCCACGTTGGTGCGCCGTCGACCTACGTGACGGCAACCAGGCGCTCATCGACCCGATGAGCCCCGAGCGTAAGCGCATCATGTTCGATCTGCTCGTCAGGATGGGCTACAAGGAGATCGAGGTCGGCTTTCCCTCGGCGAGCCAGACGGACTTCGACTTCGTCCGGAGCCTCATCGACGAGAACCTCATTCCCGACGACGTCACCATCCAGGTGCTCACCCAGGCCCGGGAATCGCTCATCAACCGCACCTACGAGTCGATCGCCGGCGCGAAGCGCGCGATCGTGCACCTCTACAACTCGACCAGCGTCCTGCAGCGGGACGTCGTGTTCCGCACCGACAAGCAGGGCATCATCGACATCGCCCTCGAGGGGGCGCGGCTGTGCAAGGTCGCCGAAAAAACGATCCCCGGAACCTCCGTCTTCTATGAGTATTCGCCGGAGAGCTACACGGGAACCGAACTCGAGTTCGCGCTCGACGTCTGCAACCAGGTCATCGAGATCTTCGAGCCCACGCCGGAGCGCAAGGTCATCATCAACCTGCCGGCCACTGTCGAGATGGCGACTCCGAACGTGTACGCCGACTCTATCGAGTGGATGTCGCGGCGCCTGAACCACCGCGAGAACGTGCTGCTCAGCCTGCACCCGCACAACGACCGCGGCACCGCCGTCGCCGCTGCGGAGCTCGGATACCTCGCCGGCGCCGACCGCATCGAGGGGTGCCTGTTCGGAAACGGCGAGCGCACCGGCAACGTCGACCTCGTCGCGCTCGGCATCAACCTCTTCACCCAGGGGATCGATCCGCAGATCGACTTCAGCGATCTCGACGCGGTCAAGCGCACCGCCGAGTACTGTAACCAGCTGCCCGTGCATGAACGCAGCCCGTGGGCCGGCGACCTCGTCTACACGGCCTTCAGCGGTTCCCACCAGGACGCCATCAAGAAGGGCTTCGAGGCGATGGCCGCAGACGCGGATCGCCAAGGCGTGTCCGTCGACGAGCTGCCGTGGGCAGTGCCGTACCTGCCCGTCGACCCGAAGGACCTCGGTCGAAGCTACGAGGCGGTCATCCGGGTCAACTCGCAGTCAGGCAAGGGCGGCGTCGCGTACCTCCTCAAGACCGATCACGCGCTCGACCTGCCGCGCAAGCTGCAGATCGAGTTCAGCGGCGTCGTGCAGGCGAAGACCGATGCCGAGGGCGGTGAGGTCACAAGCGACCAGATCTGGACGATCTTCCAAGACGAGTACCTGCCCGCTTCGGCTGATGACGACAAGTGGGGCCGATTCGAACTCACCAGCACCCGCACCTCGAGCGACATGTCCGGCTCCGTGTCACTGCACGCCGAGATGCGCGTCGGCGAAGAGCAGATCACCACCGACGCGACGGGCAACGGCCCCGTGAACGCGTTCCTGAAGGTTCTCGCCGGCCAAGGCGTCGACGTGCGCGTGTACGACTACGTCGAGCACGCCCTCAGTTCCGGTGGTGACGCGCTGGCCGCCTCATACGTGGAGTGCGCCGTCGGCGGCGTGACCCTGTGGGGTGTGGGAATCGATGCGGACATCTCAACGGCGTCGCTCAAGGCCGTCGTCTCGGCGGTCAACCGCGCGGTGCGGGCCGGAGCGGGCCGCCTCGAGCTGGCGGCTGCGCTTTCCTGACTCGCCGGTGACGCACTCCCCGGGGCTAGCGTCCCGGGCGCCGTCGCAGTCGCGGAATCCTCGGCAGCCGCTCGATCCGCCGCTGCTCGGGAAGGCTCCACCGGAACAGCACCGCGAGGACCCGGATGCCGAAGGTCACTGCGACGCAGAGGCAGGCGGCGAGAAACACAGGAACCCCCGCCATCAGGAGCACGACGAGGGTCGTGGAGCCGCCGACGGCGGCGACGGCATACAGCGACCCCACGTGCATGAGTGCGATCGGCAGGTTCAGCAGCATGTCCCGCAGGATGGACCCGCCGACCGCGGCCAGCGTCCCGACGAATACCGCGGGCACCGCCGGCAACCCCAGCGCAAGCGCCTTCGTCGTGCCGATCGCGCAGAATAGGCCGATCGTGAGAGCGTCCAGCACGGTGATGACGCGATTCAGGCGGGAGAAGATCCGTTCGAGAAGCATTCCGACAAGGGCGGCGCCCGTGGCGACCAGGAGGTACCAGTTCGCGCGGAGGACCGCCGGCACCTCGGACAGCAGGATGTCGCGGAACAGCCCGCCTCCGAAACCCGTGGCGATGCCGATGATCGCGATTCCGAGCAGGTCCAGGCGGCGATCCCGGAACTGCGCCGCGAACATGGCGCCCTGAAGCGCTCCGATCCCGATGGCGAGCAGGTCCGCCCACAGGGGGATGACAAATCTGCTCGCGTCCACTGTCCATCAGTACCATGCCGCGGGGCGGAACGCTCGCTCGGCGACCGCGGGAATACCAGCGCCGCCAGTGTGCGCGGTGCGGGGAGCGGTGCGTCCGGCATCCGCATCACCCTCGGACGGTCGATAATTGGTGGATGCCCCTCTACCGTGACGAAGCCGTGGTGCTGCGCACTCACAAGCTGGGCGAAGCAGACCGGATCGTCACCATGCTGAGCCGCAACCATGGCAAGATCCGGGCGGTCGCGAAGGGGGTGCGGCGCACCGCCTCCAAGTTCGGCGCCCGCCTCGAGCCGTTCATGGTGGCCGACGTGCAGCTCTACCAGGGTCGGAGCCTCGACATCGTCAACCAGGCCGAGTCGCTCGCCTCCTACGGCGCCGAGATCACCGGCGACTACGGCTCGTACACCGCCGCAAGCGTGATGGTGGAGACGGCGGACAAGCTCACCGAAGACGAGGGTGGGCTCCAGCAGTACCTGCTGCTCGTCGGAGCCCTCCGCTCGCTGTCACGGCGGGAACACGCCGCGAGCCTCACCCTCGACTCATACCTGCTCCGTTCGCTCAGCGTCGCCGGGTGGGCGCCGAGCTTCTCCGACTGCGCGATGACCGGCGTCCCCGGGCCCCACTCCGCCTTCGTGGTGCAACTCGGCGGCGTCGTCGCCGACGAGGTGGCGCCGCCGGGGGCACCGCGGCTCGATGCTGAGACCATCGGTCTGCTGTCGGCCCTGCTGACCGGCGACTGGGCGACCGCGGATTCCGCCGGCGAGCGTACCCGCTCGCAATCCAGCGGCATCGTCGCGGCCTATACGCAGTTCCACCTCGAGCGGAAGCTGCGCTCCCTCGAACACGTCGACCGGCAGCCGGACCTCCGCCGGCCCGTGTCACCAGCGGACGGAAGGACCGGATGACCGGCAAGACGCACAAGGACGCGGTCGACTTCAAGCCGCTGGACTGGACGGGCATCCATCCACCCACGATGCCGAAGGGTGCGGTTCCCGACCACGTCGCGATCGTCATGGACGGTAACGGGCGCTGGGCGAACGGCAGGGGCCTGACCCGGGTCGAGGGGCACAAGGCCGGCGAGGCGGCGCTGCTCGACGTGGTCGCCGGGGCCATCCAGATCGGAGTCAAGCACCTCAGCGTCTACGCGTTCTCGACCGAGAACTGGAAGCGTTCACCCGAGGAGGTGAAATTCCTGATGGGGTTCAACCGGTCGGTGTTGCACCGCAGAAGAGACCAGCTGAACGATTGGGGTGTGCGGGTGCGGTGGGCGGGGCGCCAGCCGCGACTGTGGGCATCGGTCATCAATGAACTCCGGTTCGCCGAACGTCTGACCGCCGCGAACTCGACCCTCACCCTCACCATGTGCGTGAACTACGGAGGCCGGACAGAGATCACGGATGCGGCGCGGCGCCTCGCAGAGGAGGTCGCCGCCGGACGCCTGAAACCCTCCGGCATCACGGAGAAGGCCATCCAGCGGCAGCTGTATGCGCCGGAGCTTCCCGACGTCGACCTGTTCGTGCGCAGCTCTGGCGAACAGCGCACCAGCAACTTCATGCTCTGGCAGAGCGCCTACGCCGAGATGGTGTTCCTCGACACGCTCTGGCCGGACTTCACCCGCGAGGATCTGTGGAAAGCCGTCCAACTGTACGCGTCACGCAATCGCCGATTCGGCGGCGCCGTCGACGCCCCTTCGTCCTGAGGATCGGCGCCCGAGAATGGTCGTCATCTCACCCATCCGCACCGGAATCATCGGCTTCGGCCTTTCTGGGCGGGTGTTTCACGCGCCGTTCATCCAGACGAATCCGGCGTTCTCGCTCGATCTCATCGCCACCAGCGACCCGACACGTCAGGCCGACGCGCGGACGCGGCACCCGGGTGCAACGATCGTCGACAGCCCGAGCGAACTGCTGAAGAGGGCCGGCGAGCTCGATCTTGTGGTGCTTGCGTCTCCGGCGCACGTGCACCTCGAGCAGGGGCGGGCCGCGCTCGAAGCGGGCGCCGCCATCGTCGTCGACAAGCCGTTCGCGGCGTCCGTCCGCGAAGCGGAAGAGCTGATCACGGCCTCAAAGGCGGCGGCGCGGCCGCTCATCGTCTTCCACAATCGCCGCTGGGACAGCGATTTCCTCACCCTCAAGAGGCTCATCGCCGATGGCCGCCTCGGCCGCGTTCACCGCTTGGAATCGACGTTCGAGCGCTGGTCGCCGGAGCTCCGCGCTCGCTGGCAGGACACCAGCACCATCGGGCAGGGTGCAGGCATCACCTTCGACCTCGGCAGCCACCTCATCGATCAGGCCCTCGAGCTATTCGGTCCGGCAACGGTCGTGCATGCCGAGACGGCGGTGCTGCGGCCGGGCGGCACGAGCGACGACGAGGCGTTCATCTCCCTGCTGCACGACGGCGGTGTGCGCTCGCACCTCACCGTCAGCCGGATGGCAGGGCAAAGCGGTCCCCGTTTTCGTGTTCTCGGGTCTGCCGGTGCCTTCATAGTGCACGGGCTCGACGGACAGGAGCCGGCGCTGAAGTCGGGCATGATGCCGACGGACGCCGGCTACGGCGTAGAGCCAGAATCGGGGTGGGGGAGCGTCGGCGTCGAGGCGACGGATGCCCCGCTCGAGCAGGTGCGGGCGGAACGAGGCAACTACCCGGCTTTCTACTCCGGCGTCGCGGCGCACCTCCGGGACGAGGCATCCGCTCCGGTGGACCCCGAGGCAGCCCTCGCGGTGATGCGAATCATCGCACGCGTGCACGAACTGAGCCCCCAGCAGAGGCAGTAGGGCCGTCTCGGGCGGGTCCCGGCGGCGGCGGGCGGGAGTTCCCGCACAATAGCCCGGCGCAATAAACCGTCGCGTGGACCTGGCGATTGGCAAGGAAACGGCGCCGGTCACTGGGCGGCTCCGCTGCAGTAGGGCCAAGATGGAGGCATGACTTCCGCACCCGCGGCGACGAGCGGCACGACATCCTCTTTCGAACGCGCGAGGGCGAGCTTCGGCGACACCCGCGGCTTCCTCGCCGTCGCCTCCATCGGGCTGCCTCCGGCCGAGTCGGTGCGGGCGCAGAAGGCGGACCTCGACCTCTGGTGGAACGCGAGGCGTGACCCGCAGGACTATGACGCGATCATTGAGAAGACCCGCGGGCACTACGCCTCCCTGGTCGGCGTCACCGCAGACCGGGTGGCGACCGGCTCGCAGACCTCCGTGTTCACCAGTGTTCTCGCGGCGGCGGTGCCGCAGGGCGCGGAGGTGCTCTGTGTCGACGGCGACTTCAGCTCGATCGTCTTCCCGTTCCTGCAGGTCCATGGCATCCGCGTCCGCCACGTGGCCCTCGATGCAATCGCCGGTTCGATCACGGATGACACCTGGCTGGTCGTCTTCTCGCACGTGCAGTCGGCGACCGGGGTTCTCGCTGACGTGCCCGCCATCGTAACGGCCGCGGCGATGCACGGTGCGTACACGTTCTGCGATACGACACAGTCCGCCGGGGTGCACCCGGTGGATGCCTCCCTGTTCGATGCCACGGTGTGCCACGCCTACAAGTGGTTGTGCTCGCCGCGCGGGGTCGCGTTCCTCACGCTCTCGTCGGAGTTTCAGGAACGCCTGACACCGCTTCAGGCGGGCTGGTATGCCGGGGACGACGTCTGGCAGTCCTGCTACGGGCCCAACATGCAACTTGCATCGACCGCCCGACGCTTCGATGTGTCGCCGGCGTGGCCGGCGTGGGTGGGAGCGGAACCTGCGATCCGCATGTTCGCGAGCCTCGACATTCCGGAGGTCTGGGCCTGGGCGTCGGGACTCGGCGACCAGCTCTGCGACGCCCTCGGTATCCCGCAGCAGCATCAGGCGATTGTGACCTGGGCCGATCCGGAGCGAACGGACCTGGCGAAACTCAGCGCCGCGGGCATCCGCGCCTCCGGCAGGGCCGGACGCCTGCGTGCCGCCTTCCATCTCTGGAACGACGAAAGCGACGTCGACGCGGTCGTGCGGGCGCTTCGCGCCTGAACTTCGGGCAGAGATGCCCCCGCAGACGACCAGCCGGAGAAGACCGGCATCCGCGCTTCGGTAGGCTGAATGTTTCGCATCCTCGACCGCGCACCCAGCACGGCTGATCTCTGGAGTACCTGTGGCCAACGCCTCCCGTCTCGACCCTGTCATCAACCTCGCGAAGCGCCGCGGGTTCGTCTTCCAGGCGGGGGAGATCTACGGCGGATCCCGGTCCGCATGGGACTACGGTCCGCTCGGCGTCGCCCTCAAGGACAACATCAAACGCCAGTGGTGGCAGTACATGGTGCAGGGGCGAGAGGATGTCGTCGGGCTCGACTCATCCGTCATCCTGCCCAGGCAGGTGTGGGAGGCTTCTGGTCACGTCGAGGTGTTCAGCGACCCGCTGGTCGAATCCCTGCACACTCACAAGCGGTATCGCGCCGACCACCTCCTCGAGCAGTACGAGGAGAAGCACGGGCATCCGCCGGCGGGCGGCCTCGCCGACATCCGCGATCCCGACACCGGACAGCCCGGATCCTGGACCGAACCGCAGAACTTCTCCGGACTGCTGAAGACCTTCCTCGGACCCGTCGACAATGAGCAGGGCATGCACTACCTGCGGCCCGAGACGGCGCAGGGCATCTTCGTGAACTTCGCGAACGTGCTCGGGGCGTCGCGGCAGAAGCCGCCGTTCGGCATCGGGCAGATCGGCAAGAGCTTCCGCAACGAGATCACGCCCGGCAACTTCATTTTCCGCACCCGCGAGTTCGAGCAGATGGAGATGGAATTCTTCGTCGAGCCGGGCACGGATGAGTCGTGGCACCAGTACTGGATTGATCACCGTCTGGCGTGGTACACCGACCTCGGCATTGACCCGGAGAACCTGCGGCTGTTCGAGCACCCCGCTGAGAAGCTCTCGCACTACTCGACTCGCACGGTCGACATCGAATACCGCTTCGGATTCCAGGGAAGCCAGTGGGGAGAGCTAGAGGGCATCGCCAACCGCACCGACTACGACCTGCGCACCCATTCCGAGGCGTCCGGAACCGACCTCTCGTACTTCGACCAGACCAAGAACGAGCGCTGGGTTCCCTATGTGATCGAACCCGCGGCGGGCCTCACCCGATCCCTCATGGCATTCCTCGTCGACGCCTATTCCGAAGACGAGGCGCCCAACACGAAGGGCGGAGTGGACAAGCGGACGGTGCTGAGGCTTGACCGTCGGCTCGCGCCGATCAAGGTTGCCGTGCTGCCGCTGTCACGCAACGAGCGTCTGTCGCCCGTCGCGCGTACGCTGGCCGACGATCTGCGCAAGATCTGGAACATCGACTTCGACGATGCGGGCGCGATCGGTCGTCGCTACCGTCGCCAGGATGAGATCGGGACTCCGTTCTGCGTCACCGTGGATTTCGACACACTCGACGACAACGCGGTCACCGTGCGCGAGCGCGACAGTATGGCGCAGGAGCGGATCTCGCTCGACCGCCTGCGCGGGTACCTCGCCGAGCAGCTCATCGGCGCCTAGCAGGCGTCGCCGTCGCGCGCAGGTTAGATACTTTCCCCCCGGAAGGCAAGCCCTCGAGGGGAACTTGAGGACGAGAAGTGTCCCGCCTAGCGTGGGTGGCTCACCGACGATTCCGACAGCAGCGATTAGTCCTGACTCAGTCGCGATTTGGGCAACGGGGCCCCTGAACGCTCACCCGCGATCTTCCGGTCGGTAGCGCCCCCGCCCCCCACCCGAAGGACACCCGATGCCCTTGGTATCCCTGCCTGCCCGCACGCCCGGAGCCGTCGTCGAGTCGACCTCGATCAACGGCTGGACGTCGATGATCGACTGGGTGGCGATCAACAGCTTTTTCGCCGACGTGCGGCCGTACTTCCCCATCGCCATCGCCGGAACGATCGTCTGGGGCCTCTGGATCTACCGCTTCGTCCTGTCGAGGAAGGCGCGTCCGATCGTCACCGACTTCACGGCGACAACCTCGGTCGTCGTGCCCTCATTTCACGAGGATCCCGACATCCTGATGAGCTGTCTGGAAAGCTGGCGAGCGCAGGATCCGACGGAGATCATCGTCGTCCTCGACGTCGAGGACCTTGAGGCGTATGACCGGATCACCGCGCTCGGCGACGAGCGAGTGCGCCCGATCCTGTTCCACCATGTCGGAAAGCGCTCGGCCCTCGGTGTGGGCATTCGCCAGGCTCGCCATGACATTCTCGTGCTGACCGATTCCGACACGTGGTGGCGGCCCGGACTGCTGCGCCGGGTTCAGATGCCGTTCCAGGACGAACTCGTCGGTGCGGTCAGCACGCATCAGACGGTATACCAGCGGGACACCAGCGTGTGGAGACGCGTCGCCGACTGGCTTGTCAACCTCCGCTACCTCGACTACGTGCCCGCGATGGGCCGAGCCGGCGCGGTGCCGTGCGTGTCCGGCCGCACCGCCGTGTACCGGCGATCCGCCGTGATGCCCGTACTCGAGCATCTCGAGGACGAATTCTTCCTCGGTCGGCGCTGCATCTCCGGCGACGACGGGCGCCTGACGTGGCTGGTGCTCGCGTCGGGATTCAAGACTGTGCATCAGTCGTCCGCTCGAGCGCTGTCGATGTTCCCGGCGAGCTTCAGCGCATTCGTGAAGCAGCGCGTGCGCTGGAGTCGCAACTCCTACCGCTGCTACCTCACTGCCATCGCGCGAGGGTGGCTGTGGAGAACCCCGTTCATTACGAAGGTGACGGTGCTGCAGATCCTCCTCACCCCCGTGACCATGGGCCTGACGATCTTCTACATCCTCTTCAGCAGGCTCGAGATCACCCCCGTCGGCGTCTTCGCGGTGATCGGCTGGCTGCTTCTCGGAAGGGGCATCCGGGGCATCTCCCACCTCTGGCGCTGTCCTCGCGACATCACCATCCTCCCCGTTGTGGTGTTCGCCGTGATCCTCATCGCGCTTCCGGTCAAGATGTACGCCTTCGTCACAATGAACAGGCAGGGCTGGTTGACCCGTCACGCCGACCAGATCGGCGGCGACGGGCAGCACGGGCGGACACTCGCGGCGAAGCCGGTGGCGACGTGAGCGGCAGGAAAGTCGGCGTCATCGCCGCGCTCGCGGCGGTTGCAGTGGGAGGGGCCCTCTTGATTCCGCATCGACTCGATACTCTCAGTCAGCCCGATGCCGAAGGTCGCAACGAATTCGCCGCCAACGGCAACGTGCAAGGCGTGGTCTACCCGGGCGACCCCCAGCGGGAGGCGGTTCTCGTCGAGGCGGAAGCGAATCGGCTCGCCTACATTCGGCAGGTGGTTTCAGCCGCCCAATGGGACCCGACCGTGATCTTCGAGCCGTACCGGATTCCGACCGCAGACGCCTCGACGCTTGTCCTGCCCGCGAGGACCGCTGCCTACACTGTCGACGACTTGCTCGCCCTCGCGCCGGAGACCTTCACGGTGCAGGCACCGGGGATCTACCTCCTGTCGGAGAACATCGTCGTGCTGGAGAATGCAACCCTCTCGCTGACCTCGACAACCGGTCTCGATCTGCGCCTCGCGAGCGAACCGGGCGGGTTCACGACGATCACGACGCTCGGCGGCACCCTGCTGATCGAAGGCACGGAAGCTGAACCGGTTGAGGTGTCGAGCTGGAACAGCGACACGTTCTCGCCAGACCGGCAGACCGCGGACGGACGCGCCTACCTCCGCGCGGACGGCGGTCACGTCGATCTCACCCACGCGCAGTTCGCGGATCTCGGTTTCTGGAGCGGCGACACGGGGGGACTCTCGCTCACCGGCACCGGCACCGGAACCGACCTGGAGCCGGAGGCGGCCCCGGCCAGCCCGCAGTCGCAGGCGCCGGTCGGAGCTCCATTTCTCCCACCGACTCAACTGGCGCCCATCGTCGAGAAGGTTGCGCGATCGGATGCGCTGGTCTCGGCCGCGATCGCCGACATCACGGTGACCGGAAACGCCTACGGCCTCTACATGAGGAGCGCGCACAATGTCACGGTCTCCGGCAGCACAATCAGCAGGAGTCTGGTCGACGGAGTCGCCTTGCACCGGTCGGTGACGGACGCCGCAATCTCGACGACGACATCCCGCGAGAACGCGGTCGACGGCTTCTCCCTCGCACGCTCGAGCGCCGACGTCTCATTCACGGGCGTGAACGCCGCCGCAAACGGGCGCAACGGCATCTCGCTCGACGGCCGCCCTCTCGCGGACGGTCCGAGCGCAGTCGGCACGTCTGTGGAAGCGTACGGGGGCCTCAGTGTCTCCGGCAGCACGATCGTCGACAATGCCCGCTACGGCATCGAGATCAGTGGCGGAAGCGGCTTCGAAGTGCTCGATAACGAAATCGAATCCAACCTCGTCGGTATCGTGCTCAACCATGGGGCTCGAGTGGTGACGATCACCGACAACCATCTCGTCGACCAGGGTCGGCAGTCGATCGCGGTGCGGGACACCGTCTCTCAGGTCGCCGTGGTCGACAATCACATATCCGAAACCGAGACCGGGGTGTACGTGCGCAACGCCGGCGCTTCGGTGGCCGAAAACACCATGAGCGGTATCGGATTACACGGCGTCAGCCTGGTGGGCAACGCGCGCGACGTGCGCGTCACAGGGAACTCGATCGCGGGCGACGGGTCGACCGCGATCTGGACCGACGATGCGAAGGGCGGCACCGTGGAGCGCAATGACCTCCACGCGTGGGCGCCCGCCCCGACCGTGCAGTCCGTGACGAGTTGGATCTTCCAACCGCTCACGATCATCTGGATCCTGCTCGGGCTCCTGCTCGTCGGTACGACGCTCACGCGGCGCGGTTCCCAGTACGACCAGCGTGCACCGTACGAGGAACGAGTGCCGCTGACCGAGCTCAGCAGAGGCATCGTGTCTCCCGAGTCCGTGAGGAACGAGCATTGACCGGCACTTCGAACACTTCGCGCAGACGCCGAGTCCTGTGGGCGGTCGCGGCCGCCACGGCGCTGCTGATCACCGTCGTCGTCGCGGTCACGCTCACCCAGAACGCCGGCGAGACCCAACCAGCCCCGGCCCCGTCGGACGCGACCGCACCCGAGGAGACGCCGTCCCCGACCCCTGACGAGCAGCCCAATGCGGCGCAATCCGAAGGCTGCCCGGCCGCGACCGTTGAGGTGGCATCCGCAGCCCAATTGCAGGACGCGCTCGACGGCGCGGGGCCCGGCACGATCATCCGGCTCGACGGCGGCACCTACACGGGCGAGTTCAGCGCGACCGCATCCGGCGACGAGGACAACCCGATCATGCTGTGCGGCACGAGGGAGAGCATCCTCGACGGTGGCGCAATCGATGGGGGCTATGTGCTGCACCTCGATGGTGTCTCGCACTGGGTACTCGACGGCTTCAGCGTCAAGAACGGTCAAAAAGGGGTGATGGCGGACCGCACCACCAACAGCATCATCCGGGGCCTCACCGTTTCGGAGATCGGGGACGAGGCCATTCATCTTCGTGCGTTCAGCACCGACAACATCGTCGCCGGCAACACGATCAGCAACACCGGTCTGCGACGGGAGAAGTTCGGCGAAGGAATCTATATCGGCACGGCGGAGAGCAACTGGTGCGACATCAGCCGGTGCGAGCCCGATGCGAGCGACCGCAATCGGATCCTCGGCAACATCATCTCCGGAACCACCTCCGAAAGTGTCGACATCAAAGAGGGCACACGTGACGGCGTGCTCAGCGACAACCGCTTCGATGGCGCTTCCATCGTCGGCGCCGACTCCTGGGTCGACGTCAAGGGAAACGGCTGGCTCATCGAGAACAACACCGGACAGAACTCGCCGCTCGACGGCTTCCAGACCCACGAGATCCTCGACGGCTGGGGCACCGACAACATCTTCCGAGGCAACACCGCGACAGTGAACGGTCCCGGAGTCGGATTCTCGCTCACCCCTGTTCGCGACAACGTCGTCGAGTGCAGCAACACGGTCTCTGGCGCCGGCGAAGGCTTCGCGACAACCGATTGCGAGGGTTGACCCCCGAAGAGTGCAACAACCGACCCGCTCACCCCTGAACCCACGAACATCTGGAGCAACGTGACCGACCCATCCACCACCACCGCACCGCCCATCGTCGAGCATCCCCGACTCACCGTGATCGGCACCGGATATCTCGGAGCTACCCACGCCGTCTGCATGGCGGCCCTCGGCTTCGACGTGCTGGGTGTCGACGTCGACGAGAACAAGGTCGCCTCGTTGAACGCGGGAGTCGTGCCCTTCTTCGAGCCGGGCCTACCGGAGAAGCTCGGGGAGACCCTCGCCACTGGCAGGCTCCGGTTCAGCACCGACTTCGACGAGGCGGCCCGGTTCGGCGACGTGCACTTCGTCTGCGTCGGCACACCGCAGGCAGCCGGTTCGACCGCGGCGGACATGCGCTTCGTCGACTCGGCATTCACCGAGCTCGCGAAACGGATCGATCGGAAGGCCCTGCTTGTCGGCAAGTCAACGGTGCCGATCGGCACCGCCGAGCGACTCACCGAGTTGATCGCGAAAGTGTCACCGGCGGGCCGAGAGCTCGAACTGGCCTGGAACCCCGAGTTCCTGCGCGAGGGTTTCGCGGTGCAGGACACGCTGCATCCGGACCGGTTGGTCTTCGGGGTGGCCTCGAAATGGGCAGAGCAGCAACTCGGAGCCGCGTTCCGTCCCATCCTCGAAAACGGAACTCCCCACATCGTCGCCGACCTGCAGACCTCCGAACTCGTCAAGGTCGCGGCAAACTCGTTCCTCGCGACGAAGATCTCCTACATCAACGCGATGGCCGAGGTCTGCGAGGCCACCGGGGCCGACGTCAACCTTCTCGCCTCGGCGCTCGCGTACGATTCGCGAATCGGCGGACGTTTCCTGAAGCCCGGACTCGGGTTCGGTGGCGGTTGCCTGCCGAAGGACATTCGCGCCTTCGCACACCGTGCTGAAGAGCTCGGGGTCGGTCAGGCCGTCGCGTTCCTCCACGAGGTCGACGACATCAACAATCGGCGCCGGCTGAGGACGGTCGACCTGATCCGCGAGTTGGCCGGTGGCGACCTCGCCGGTCAACGGGTCGCCGCTCTCGGCGCCGCGTTCAAGCCCAACTCGGACGATGTGCGCGACGCGCCCGCGCTGGACGTGGCGCGAATGCTGTACCTCGAGGGAGCCATCGTCACCGTCTACGACCCGGAGGCGAACAAGAACGCGCACAGCAGCTACCCCGATCTCATCTATGTCGACAGTCTCGAGGCGGCGGTCGAGGATGCGGATGTCGTCGCGCTTTTGACGGAGTGGCAGGAGTTCCGCGACGCCGACCCGGCCTATCTCGGTGAGCTCGTGGCACGGCGCAACCTCGTCGACGGCCGGCACGCGATGGACGCCGACGACTACCGCGCCAAGGGGTGGGAGTATCGGGCGCTCGGCCGTCCGGCGGGACGAGGAACCGTCGCGCTCGTGTCCGACGCCCGCGACGAGGTCGGTCAGCCCGCCGCCCTTCCCGCGTAGGTCGCCGCCCGGGCGCTCCTGCCAGTCGGTTGAGCGGCAGTTCGGCGCCGCTTGGCCGTGGCAAGCCCGGTCAGGGAATACCGGCAGGGGGCGGCGGCGTTGGCGATGGGGTGAGTGAAACCATCAAGGTAGACATCTGGTCGGACGTGCAGTGCCCGTGGTGCTATATCGGTAAGCGCAGGTTCGAGGAGGGCGCCGCGCAATTCGGCGGCGAGGTCGAGGTCGAGTACCACTCCTTCGAGCTGGCGCCCGACACCCCCGTCGACTTCGCCGGAAGCCCCGTCGACTACCTGAGTCAGCGTAAGGGCCTGCCGATTGAACAGGTCCAGCAGATGCTCGAGCGGGTGACGACGATCGCTGAAAGCGTCGACCTGCACTACGACTATGACGCCGTGCAGCAGACGAACACGATCAAGGCGCACGAGCTGCTGCACTACGCGAAGTCGAAGGGGCGGCAGCTCGAAATGAAGGAGCGTCTGCTCAAGGCCTACTTCGTCGAGGGTCGGCATGTCGGACGCATCGACGACCTCGCCGACCTGGCGAGCGAAATCGGCCTCGACCGTGCCGACGTCGTGCGCGCTCTCCAGGCGAACGACCACCTGGCCGATGTGAAGGCGGATGTCGCGCTCGCAACCCAGTACGGCATCCAGGGTGTCCCGTTCTTCGTGATAGACGGCCGGTACGGTATCTCCGGTGCGCAAGAAGCCGCGGTGTTCGCGGACGCGCTTGCGCAGGCGCAGCGGGAGAAGGATTCAGCCGAATGACGGATACCGCCCCGCCGCGTCTTATCGCCCTGGGGGATTCTGAGGCGGCTGTCTGTGTCGACGAATCCTGCGGTTGGATTTCTCCGTCGTCACCGGCAGGCACCGAACCCTGAGGGTTCGATCAAGCCGCGGCCTAGGACGACAGGGTGAGCGGTTCGCTGATGTCTGCGACGGTCGCGCCGAACGACGCGATCAGTTCATCGGCCTGCACGAACAGGCTGTATCCGTGCTCGCCGGCACCCATCGCGATACGGGCGCCGAGCATCGTTCTGTCCGCGTAGACGGGCCACGCGGTGGTGCTGCCGAGCGGGGTGATGGTTCCCCGCTCGTGGCCGGTCGCCTCGAGCGCGAGCTCCGCCTCGGGCAACCGCAGCCTGTTGACGCCGACGACGGAGCGCAGCTTCGGCCATGACACCTGACGGTCCCCTGGCACGAGCGCGAACAGGAACTGTCCGTCCCTCCGCTTCACGACGAGGGTCTTCACGAGAAAGTGCGGCGACAGCCCGAGCAAGGCGGCCGCCTCCTCGAGCGAGTCCGCGGCCGGTCGAGCCACCAGCGCGACATCGAGCCCTCGCGCCGCCGCGTCCTCGAGGACCCGACCGTGACCGATCGACGCCATCACACCTCCGCAGAACACCGAAGAACCGTACCGAACGAGGACTACCGCCGAATTCTGGGACAATTGAGCCGTGACAGCCTCAACCACCCCCGCGCCCAGCCTACAGATCGGGCCGCTCGCGCTCGATGTGCCGGTCGTGCTGGCACCAATGGCAGGCATCACGAACACGGCGTTCCGTCGTTTGTGCCGCGAGTTCGGCGCCGGTCTCTACGTGAGCGAGATGATCACCAGTCGAGCGCTCGTGGAACGCACACCCACCAGCATGCGGCTGATCCAGCACCACGAGTCCGAGTCGACCCGCAGCATCCAGCTCTACGGCGTGGACCCGAAGACGGTCGCCGAGGCCGTCACGATCCTCGTCGCCGAGGATCGCGCCGACCACATCGACTTGAACTTCGGATGCCCAGTGCCCAAGGTCACCCGCAAGGGCGGGGGAGCGGCGCTGCCCTGGAAGAGAGAGCTTTTTCGCGACATCGTGGAGGGCGCCGTGAAGGCGGCAGGGAACATCCCGCTCACCGTGAAGATGCGCAAGGGAATCGACGAGGACCACCTCACCTACCTTGAGGCCGGCAGGGCCGCGGAAGGCGCAGGAGTCGCGAGCATCGCCCTGCACGCCCGCACCGCAGCCGACTACTACAGCGGCCAGGCTGACTGGTCGGCGATCACGAAACTCAAGGAGACGATCACCGGCGTGCCGGTGCTCGGCAACGGCGACATCTGGTCGGGCGCGGATGCGATCCGCATGATGGACGAGACCGGATGCGACGGAGTCGTCGTCGGGCGCGGTTGCCTTGGGCGACCCTGGCTCTTCGGGGATCTCGTGAACGCGTTCGCAGCACGCAAGTCCGGCCGCGACTACGAGACTGCCCAGCCCGATGTGGGGATCGTCGCGCAGACCCTTCGCCGTCACACCGAACTGCTGATCGAGTTCCTCGGCAGCGAGGAGTGGGCGTGCCGCGACATCCGCAAGCACATCTCCTGGTACTTCAAGGGCTACTCGGTCGGCAGCGACATCCGTGCGAGCCTCGGTCTGGTCGAGAGCCTGCAGCAGATGGACGACCTGCTCGGCCGCCTCGACTGGACTCAGCCCTATCCGGGCGACGCCGCCGAGGGTCCCCGCGGTCGTGCCGGTTCGCCCAAGCGACCGGCACTGCCCGACAAGTGGCTCGAAAGTCAGGAACTCGGTGACGCGCACCGCGCGCACCTCGCCGAAGCCGAACTGAGTCACAGTGGTGGATAACGCGGTGGCGGATAGCGCAGCGCCGGTCGGCTCCGCCTGGCGCATCGCGGGCGGCGGCTACAGTGCTCACGACGAAGCACGGTGGTATCCGGAGGAGCACTCGAGTCGGCGCAGCGACTTCGCCAGGGATCGTGCCCGGCTCCTGCACTCGAGCGCGCTCCGGCGTCTCGCCGCCAAGACCCAGGTGCTGAGCCCGGCCGCCGGCCTCGACTTCGCGCGCAACCGGCTCACGCATTCGCTCGAGGTGGCGCAGGTGGGGCGAGAGCTCGCAACAAGCCTTGGACTGGACCCGGATGTCGTCGACACGGCGTGCCTCGCACACGACCTCGGGCATCCTCCGTTCGGGCACAACGGCGAACGGGCGCTCAACGATTGGGCGAGCGGCATCGGCGGGTTCGAAGGCAACGCCCAGACGCTGCGGCTGCTCACCCGCATCGAGCCGAAGGTCTACGGCCCCGACGGCCGCTCCTACGGGCTGAACCTCACCCGCGCGAGCCTCGACGCGAGCTGCAAGTACCCGTGGCCGGCGAGCGAGTCGATCGGTGATCCGAGCGGACGGGAGAAGTTCGGCTTCTATCAGGACGACCTCGCCGCGTTCACCTGGCTGCGGAAGGGCGCGCCGAGCTCCCGGCGTTGCATCGAGGCGGAGGTGATGGACCTCTCCGATGACATCGCCTACTCGGTGCACGACTTCGAGGATGCCGTCGTGAGCGGCTACATCGACGTCGCCGCCCTCGGCGCGCGCGTCGACCACGACGAACTGGTCAACTCCATGTTCGTCTGGATCGGCGGAGAGATCGGTCACGACGAGCTCATCGCCGCTTTCGATCGGCTCGACTCCCTCGACGTCTGGATCGACTCCTGGGACGGCAGCCGGATCGACCACGCGCGACTCAAGAACCTCACGAGCACCCTCATCGGCCGATTCGCGGCGTCCGCCACCGCGGCGACACTCGCCGCGGCGGAGCAGGCGGACCGCCTGATCCGGTTCGGAGCGAGCGTCGTCGTTCCGCGAGAGGTGCAAGCCGAGATCGCGGTGCTCAAGGGCACCGTCGCCGCGTTCGTCATGTCGCGGAACACACGTCAACCCCTTTACGTCCAGCAGCGGGAGATCCTCATCGAGCTCGCCGATGAGCTGTGGAATCTGGGCCCGTCAGAGCTCGACCCCGGGTTCGCTGCGGACTGGACGGCCGCGACATGCGATTCAGATCGCCGTCGCGCCGTCGTCGACCAGGTGGCGTCGCTCACCGACCAGTCGGCGGGCGCCTGGCACGCGCGCCTTGTGAATAATCCGCGAGAGTGAGGATTGGCGATCGGGACGTCCGGTCGAAACTACAATCAGAGCGTGGCAGGCCTCATCCGACGTAACGACATCGATGAGGTGCGCGCGAGGGTCAACATCGTCGACATCGTCGGCGACTACGTAACACTCAAGGGTGCGGGCGTCGGCTCGCTGAAGGGACTGTGCCCCTTCCACGACGAGCGCAGCCCGAGCTTCCACGTTCGGCCTCAGGTCGGCCGTTACCACTGCTTCGGATGCGGCGAGGACGGCGACGTGTTCAGCTTCCTGCAGAAGATGGACCACACGAGCTTCACCGAAGCGGTGGAACGGATGGCGGCGACGATCGGCTTCGAGCTGCACTACGAGGACGGCGGTCACGCGAACGCCGACCACGGCAACCGGGCACGTATCCTCGCCGCGAACCAGGCGGCAGCGGAATTCTTCGTCGCTCAGCTCGGCGCGCCGGAGGCGGAGCCAGGGCGTGCCTTTTTGGGTGAGCGCGGGTTCGACCCGGCCGCGGCGCAACGTTTCGGTGTCGGCTTCGCGCCGAAGTCTTTCAACGCGCTCGGCAATCACCTGAAATCGCTCGGCTATTCCGAGCTCGAGCTGGTCACCGCGGGGCTCCTCAGCCAGGGGGACCGCGGCGTGTACGACCGGTTCCGGGGGCGGCTCGTCTGGCCGATCCGCGATGTCACCGGGCAGACGCTGGGTTTCGGCGCGCGCCGACTGCTCGACGATGACAAGGGCCCGAAGTACCTCAACACCCCCGAGACACCCGTTTACCACAAGTCATCCGTCCTCTACGGCCTCGACCTCGCCAAGCGCGACATCTCCCGCGGACGTCAGGTCGTCGTCGTCGAGGGCTACACGGATGTCATGGCCTGCCACCTCGCGGGTGTTACGACCGCGGTCGCCACCTGCGGCACCTCGTTCGGGGTCGATCACATCAAGGTGGTCCGGCGCGTACTGGGCGACGTCGCCAACACCGACACCCGTGGCCTCGGCGAGGTCGTCTTCACCTTCGACCCCGACGAGGCAGGTCAGAAGGCTGCTAGCCGTGCGTTCAGCGAGGAGCAGCGGTTCGCCGCCCAGACCTTCGTCGCGGTGGCTCCGGATGGTCTCGATCCGTGTGACCTGCGCCTGAGCAGGGGTGACGACGCGGTGCGGCGACTCGTGCAGGCGAAGAAGCCCATGTTCGAGTTCATGATCCGGCGGATGCTCGGTTCGCACAACCTCGACACGGTGGAGGGCCGGGTGGCCGCGCTGCGCGCCGCAGCGCCAGTCGTCGCCGGCATTCGGGACCAGTCGCTGAGCGTCGGCTACTCCCGCGACCTGGCGCGCTGGCTCGGGATGGACCCGTCGGAGGTGGCGAGGGCGGTGAGGTCGGCCGCCGAGCGTCCCTCTGATGAGCCTCGAGGGACGCCCGGCGGTTCCGGAACGCCTGCACACGATAACGCCGAGAGCGGGCCGTCGATGGCGCACCTGCCTGCAGACTTCTCCACTCGCCTCGAGCGCGATGCGCTCATGGCGCTGCTTCAGCATCCTGAGGCGATCGGGCGTGAACTCGCGCAGCGGGCCGCCCGGGTCGCCTACGGAAACCCGGCGCTCGCAGTCGTTCGGGACGCGATAGCGATCAGCATGGACGCCTACGCTTCACCGGACTGGCTGGATCGCGTGATCGAGGAGGTGCCCCGACCGTTCTCCATGCTCGTGAAGGAGCTCGGTGTCGCCCCGATCCCGGTGAAAGATGACCACGAACTGGCCACCTACTGCACGGGGATCACCTCGACGCTCATCGACAGGGACCTTGTCAGACTCAAGGCCGACCTGCTCGGACAACTGCAGCGCACCGATGGCGCCGCGGAACCGGCACGATACCGGGAGCTGCAGCAGCAGCTGGTGAGCGTCGAGCAGGAACGGCGAGTACTCCGCGAGGAGTGATGTCGCCGCGGAATGTGCTCCGCAGCGCAGGGCGGCACGTCACGCAGCGGCATCCGTGTGTCATTCGGCAGCACGTTCCGGAGACTCTCCTCGACGACCTAGATCGAGTACCTTGGGCAGATATCACGGGCATCTTCGGGCGCACGGCGACGGACAATGGGGAGCTGGGCTGAGGATGCGCGACTCGGGGGAACACAACCAAGCACGTGATGGTGTCATCGTGTCGGCCCGCGACCTCTCGATCGAGTACCGGTCGGTGTCGTCGAGATTCCGTCACACAGCGGTGTGCGGGGTGAGTTTCGATCTCCGCGAGGGCGAGGTGCTGGGAGTCGTCGGCGATTCGGGTTCCGGCAAGTCGACGCTCGCGGCGGCGATAGCGGGGCTCGCCGACTCGGGCGGGCCAGAGGGCGGCGTCGGGAGCATCTGCGGTGGCAGCCTTCGCGTGTTCGACACCGAGCTTCGGGGCATCAGCACGCGGGCAAGACGCCGTCTGACTGTCAAGATCGGTTACCTCGCGCAGGACGGCGCACAACAGTTGAACCCCCGGCTCACCGTGGCCGAGAACGTCGCCGAGCCGATCTTCTTGCGTGACAGGCGGTTCGACTCCCGAGAGGCGGGCCACGCGGTCGCGACCCTCGTCGACGCGGTGCATCTTCCGCTGTCGATCCTCGAGCGCCAACCGTTCGAACTGAGCAGCGGTCAGCGCCAACGGGTCGCCCTGGCGCGGGCGCTCATCCTGGAGCCGATCCTGTTCCTCGCCGACGAGCCGATCAGCGGAGTCGATCTGATGGTGCGCCACGACGTGCTCGACGTCATCCCCGAGTTGCAGGAGGCGCGCGGTTTCTCTGCGATCGTGGTGAGCAGCGACCTCGCGGTGCTCACCCAGGTCGTCGACCGAATGGCCGTGCTACAGGGCGGGGTGATCGTGGGCATCGGTTCGCTAAACTCTCTCGTTGCCTCGCCCGAGCACCCGTACCTCAAGTCGCTCGCGAGGGCTGTGCAGGAGCAGGGGTTTCCCTCCGGGCGCGACCGGGGCGATGGTCCGCTTCAGAAAAGTACTTCACAGTGACCTGACCGTTCGACCGCAACACCGCGCCGTCCGATCGCCGTCCTGTCGAAACCGGAGGACATCTTCGACGCCGGCGGAATCACGGTGCCTTCGCCTGCTCGAACCGTTCGAGACGGAGGTCACGATAGTGCGCCGCAGCCCGGTACCTCTCGCCGGCGCCTCGCGCACGGTCACCGTGGATCGCCTCCATGAGGTTCTGCCCGGCGCGGACCTGGTGATTATCGCGGCCGCGTTGACCGCGGAGACGTCGCGCCTGATCGGGGAAGCCGAGCTCGCCCTTCTGCGGCCGGAGGCCGTGCTGGTCAACATCGCCCGCGGGGGCCTCGCCGACACGGATGCGCTCACTGCGGCCCTCGCCGCAGGAAGGCTCGCGGGAGCCGACACGCCCGAGATGACCGCGCCGCTGCTGGCTGAGCGAATCCGTCTGAATGTCTCGGCGTTCCTCGGCGATGGGCGGTTCATCGGGCTCGTCGACCCCGCGGCGGGCTACTGAGTGCGGCTGCAGGTGCCCGTTCCCGCGATCTCGATTTTGCGCTCGCCGATGGTTCGGTAAGATAGCAAAGCTGTTTCAGCAATCCTCGATAGCTCAATTGGCAGAGCAGCCGACTGTTAATCGGCAGGTTCTTGGTTCGAGTCCAAGTCGAGGAGCTCGAAGGCCGCAAGGGGCTCCACCCCCTGCGGCCTTCGTTTTTTCTGGTCGGCGTCCAGAGTCAGGCGTCGAGGTCGTCCTGGCCCGGCATCCAGCTCTCGCCCGGCTGTCCCCATCCCGCCCGGCGGATCGCCTTCGCCGCGGCTTTCCCGTGGGTGCGGTCGAGACGGTCGACGTAGAGGATGCCGTCGAGGTGGTCGTACTCATGCTGAAAGATACGGGCGAGCCATCCTTCCGCACGAATCTCGAACGGCTTCTGCTCGAGATCGACGGCCCGCAGGATCGCAAGCTCGGAGCGACGCAACGGGAACCGCTCGCCGGGCACCGAGAGGCACCCCTCCGAGTCGTGTTCCTCGTTCGCCTCGGCGAGACCGGTCGGGCTGATCCAGAGCTCGGGGTTGATGGCGATCCCGCGCTGGAGAATGTCGTCGTCGTCCGTCCAGTCGTAGACGAACAGCCGCAGTGGCACGCCCACCTGGGGGGCCGCGAGGCCCACTCCCGGTGCCGCCTCCATAGTTTCGAACATGTCGTCGACGAGGTGTCGGAGCGTGTCATCGAAGTCGGTCACCGTGCGAGCCGGCGAGTGGAGCACGGGATCTCCGGTGATGAGAATGGGAAGCACGGCCATTCGCCAAGAATATCGACCGTCGGGCGGTTATGGTTCTCACGTGCCGCCGTTCGACCTGCCCAATCTCGCCGACCAGGTGCTGAACCTCACCCCGCAACAGGGCCTGGGGATTCCCGTCGCCCTCGTCGGCGCGGTGTTCCTCGCGCTCGGCGCCCAGTTCCAGCACCGCGGCGTCATGAAGGTCGAGGATGAGCTCGGCGGAGCTGCTCGCGGCCTGAGTCGGACACAGCTGATCGCGCTGCTCACCCGTCCGTCCTGGCTGCTCGGCACGCTGATGCTCGCTCTGGCGATAGCGTTCCAGCTGACCAGCCTCTATCTCGCCCCGCTCATCGTCGTCCAGCCGCTCGGTGCGGTGGCGCTCGTGATCACCGCGCTCGTCAACGCGCGGATCACCGGCCACAAGCTCGACCGGCTGACCATCCGCTCGATCGCCATGTGCGTCGGCGGGGTGGGGATCTTCGTCACGATCGCCGCCTTTGTCGCGCGGGAGACGGCGATCACCGACGCACAGCTGCTCACGGTCCTCGTGATCCTGGGCGTCGTGCTCATCGCGGCGGCGATCGCCTTCGTTGTTCTCCGCCGCCGGCTCAAGGCGATCATGTACATCATCGCCGCCGGTGTGCTCTACGGGTTCGTCGCAACGCTCGCGAAGGTGGTGATCAACCGGATCCGCACCGAGAGCTTCGACCTGCTGACCGTGACCTGCATTGTCGCGCTCGTCGCGGCCACCATGCTCGGTGCCTACTTTGTGCAGAGCGCCTACGCGTCCGGTCCGCCTGACCTCGTCATCGCCGGGCTCACCGTGATCGACCCGCTCGTCGCCGTCGCCATTGGGATCGTGGTGCTGGGCGAGGCATCCGGGGCGCCGCTGTTCGCGATCATCGCGTTCGTTGTCGCAGGAGCGATCGCCATCTACGGCGTGTTCGAACTTGCTAAGCACCACCCGCAGATTCAACGTTAGGGTAAATTGCTAGCGAGCCCCCAACCGAACATGCTCAGCGACGAAGGTCCGTCGGAAACAGACTTCAAGCTGCAAGGGACCCAACATTTTGCCTGACGACCTCACCCGCGACGAGTCCGAGAGGCCGAGACCGCTCCGCATACTGATCGGGGCGGACACTTTTCCACCCGACGTCAACGGCGCAGCCAATTTCGCATCGCGTCTCGCGGCCGGGCTCGTCGCGCGCGGGCACGAGGTGCACGTTGTCGCGCCGGCTCCGACCGCCAGGCACGGCACGTTCCTGGAGGAGCACGACGGGCAGCGTTTCACCGCGCATCGCCTCTTCTCTCTCCGCTGGTACCCGCACGACTGGCTGCGATTCGCCCTGCCGTGGCGCACCCAACGGAACGCTGCGCGGATTCTGGATGCCGTGAGGCCGGACGTCGTGCACCTTCAGTCGCATCTGCTGATCGGTCGCGGCCTCGCGCGGCAAGCCGCGAAACGCGGCATCCGCATCATCGCCACCAACCACTTCATGCCCGAGAACATCATCGAGCACACCCTCCTGCCCAGGGTCCTGCGGGCGCCGGCCATCCGCCTCGCTTGGGAAGATGCCGCAAAGACGTTCGCTCTCGCCGAATCCGTGACTACACCGACCCGCAAGGCGGCGAGCTTCCTCGAGGCGGCAATCGACCTGCCAGGAGTGCACGCGATCTCCTGCGGTATCGACGCCGCCAACTACAGCCCGAACTTCTCGCCGCGTACCGAGAACCGCATCCTCTTCGTCGGCAGGGTGACCGGGGAGAAGAGCATCGATGTTCTCCTCAAGGCGGTGTCCATCCTCGACCGCAAGCTTCACGTGAGGCTGGAGATCGTGGGCGGCGGAGACCTGCTCGCTCACCTGCAGCAACTCGCCGTGCAGCTCGGCGTATCCTCCCGCGTCACCTTCACCGGGTACGTCAGCGAAGAGGAACTACATGCCGCGTACCGCCGCGCGACGGTGTTCGCGATGCCCTCCACCGCCGAATTGCAGAGCATCGCCACCCTGGAGGCGATGGCTTCGGCGCTGCCAGTCGTTGCCGCCGACGCAATGGCCCTCCCGCACCTCGTGCACGACGGAGAGAATGGCTACCTCTTCGAGCCGGGCAACGTCGTCGACCTGGCCGACAAGCTCACGGCGGTGCTCACCGCCTCCCCTGAGCACCTCGACCGTCTCAAGCGCGCGAGCCTCGCCTTCACCGCTCCGCACGACATTGAGCGCACCCTCACGACCTTCGAGAGCCTGTATCGTGGGGAAAAGGTGACCGACCCGGTCACCGAAGTGTCGCTAGACAACCCGGCTTCCTGAATCCGGCGTCGTGGCGCCACGGGGCGGTAGCTCAGCTGGTTAGAGCAGCGGACTCATAATCCGTCGGTCACGGGTTCAAGTCCCGTCCGCCCTACGAACAACGTATGGCTGAACTGGAATTTTGACAATTCACATTCGACGGTTCGGATTCCAAAACTCCGCCACTCCGCTCTAAACTCCGCTTTAGCTCAGAAAGGGCGAGCTGTGCCGAACGCTGCAGAATTAACGATTACTCATCTGCGGGAGAAGTACGGTGCACTTGCCACAACGCCCGCTTTCAAGCGTTTATACGAGGACGATGTCGAGTTCGGGCAT
>JAODME010000039.1 GCA_025465095.1 Microbacteriaceae bacterium
TTCGACGGCCGTTCCGGCGAGCCGTTCCCGGAGCCGGTGTCGGTGGGTTACATGTACATCCTCAAGCTGCACCACCTCGTCGTCGACAAGATCCACGCACGCTCCACTGGCCCCTACTCGATGATCACGCAGCAGCCGCTGGGTGGTAAGGCGCAGTTCGGTGGCCAGCGCTTCGGTGAGATGGAGGTCTGGGCACTTGAGGCCTACGGCGCCGCCTACGCTCTGCAGGAGCTGCTCACCATCAAGTCCGACGACATCCTCGGCCGCGTCAAGGTCTACGAGGCGATCGTCAAGGGCGAGAACATCCAGGAGCCCGGTATTCCGGAGAGCTTCAAAGTTCTGATCAAGGAGATGCAGTCGCTGTGTCTGAACGTCGAGGTGCTCTCGGCCGACGGTACGACAGTGAGCCTGCGCGACACGGATGACGAGGTCTTCCGTGCAGCGGAAGAGCTCGGTATCAACATCTCCACCAGGTTCGAGAACTCGTCAATCGACGACATCTAACCCGGCCGATCCAGACTTTCGTTTCAAAGAGAGAAGAAAAACATTGCTCGACGTTCACGCGTTTGACGAAATCAAAATCGGTCTCGCGACAGCCGACGACATCCGTCGCTGGTCGCATGGCGAGGTGAAGAAGCCGGAGACCATCAACTACCGCACGCTCAAGCCCGAGAAGGACGGCCTCTTCGGAGAGCAGATCTTCGGACCGTCCAGGGACTGGGAATGCTCCTGTGGAAAGTACAAGCGAGTCCGCTTCAAGGGAATCGTCTGTGAGCGCTGCGGCGTGGAGGTCACCAAGTCCTCCGTGCGCCGTGAGCGCATGGGGCACATCGAGCTCGCCGCACCGGTCACCCACATCTGGTACTTCAAGGGTGTGCCGAGCCGCCTCGGTTACCTGCTGGACATGGCGCCGAAGGACCTTGAAAAGGTCATCTACTTCGCCGCGTACATGATCATCTCCGTCGACGAGGATGCCCGCCACCAGGACATGCCCGGCCTCGAGAACGAGCTCCGGCTCGAGATCAAGGAGCTGGAGAGCCAGCGCGACTCCCGTATCGCCGAGCGACTGACGAGACTTGAGACCGACCTGGCCGCACTCGAGGCGGAAGGTGCAAAGGCCGACCAGAAGCGTCGCACGAAGGATGGCGCCGAGAAGGAGATGGGCCAGGCCCGCAAGTCCTTCGACGAGCAGATCGCCCACTTGGAGCGTGTGTGGGATGACTTCCGCAGCCTGAAGGTCGGCGACCTGAAGCCCGAGGACGCCGTCTTCCACGAACTGCAGGATCGTTTCGGCATCTACTTCGACGGCTACATGGGCGCCGAGGCGATCCAGAAGCGCCTTCAGGCGTTCGACCTGGCCGCCGAGAGCGAGTCGCTTCACCTGCAGATCGCCGAGGGCAAGGGGCAGAAGAAGATTCGCGCCATCAAGCGACTGCGCGTGGTGAACTCCTTCCTGCAGACCGGCAACTCGCCGGCCGCGATGGTGCTCGAGGTCGTTCCCGTGATCCCGCCTGAGCTTCGCCCGATGGTGCAGCTCGACGGTGGCCGCTTCGCGACATCCGACCTCAACGACCTCTACCGTCGTGTGATCAACCGCAACAATCGTCTCCGCCGCCTGCTAGACCTCGGTGCCCCCGAGATCATCGTGAACAACGAGAAGCGCATGTTGCAGGAGGCCGTCGACGCCCTGTTCGACAACGGTCGTCGCGGTCGCCCCGTCACTGGTACCGGCAACCGTGCCCTCAAGTCCCTGAGCGACATGCTCAAGGGCAAGCAGGGTCGTTTCCGCCAGAACCTGCTTGGCAAGCGCGTGGACTACTCCGGTCGTTCCGTCATCATCGTCGGTCCACAGCTCAAGCTGCACCAGTGCGGTCTGCCCAAGCAGATGGCGCTCGAGTTGTTCAAGCCGTTCGTGATCAAGCGCCTGATCGACCTGAGCCACGCGCAGAACATCAAGAGCGCCAAGCGCATGGTCGAGCGTTCGCGCCCGCAGGTGTGGGACGTGCTCGAGGAGATCATCCGCGAGCGCCCCGTTCTGCTGAACCGCGCACCGACCCTTCACCGTCTGGGTATCCAGGCGTTCGAGCCTCAGCTCGTGGAAGGCAAGGCCATCCAGCTGCACCCGCTGGTCTGTGCGGCGTTCAACGCTGACTTCGATGGCGACCAGATGGCTGTGCACCTTCCGCTGTCGGTCGAGGCGCAGGCCGAGGCCCGCATCCTGATGCTCGCGTCGAACAACATCCTGAAGCCGTCCGACGGTCGGCCGGTGACCCTGCCCACGCAGGACATGATCATCGGGCTGCACCACCTGACGACGCTCAAGGACGGTGTGACCGGTGAGGGCCGCGCGTTCTCCTCGGTCGCCGAGGCGATCCTCGCGCACGACCAGCACTCGCTCGACCTGAACGCGAAGGTGCGCATCCGTCTGACGGATGTTCACCTCGCAGAGGACGAGGCGCCGGAGGGCTTCGTGCAGGGCCAGACGCTGCTGAAGAACACCACGCTCGGTCGTGCGCTGTTCAACGAAACGCTTCCCGCCGACTACCCGTACGCCGAGGCTGTCGCCGACAAGGGGATGCTCTCCGCGATCGTCAACGACCTCGCAGAGCGCTACCCCAAGGTCGAGGTCGCCGCGGCGCTTGACCGCATCAAGGACGCCGGTTTCCACTGGGCTACCCGCTCGGGCGTGACCGTTGCTCTGTCCGACATCCTGACCCCGCCGAACAAGCGGCAGATCATCGAGGGCTACGAGAAGCAGGCCGCGAAGGTCCAGGGCCAGTTCGAGAAGGGCCTCACGACCGAGGCGGAGCGTCGCCAGGAGCTCATCGAGATCTGGAACAAGGCCACAGCCGAGGTCGCGACTGCGATGGAGGAGAACCTTCCCGCGGACAACAACATCAACCGCATGGTGTCCTCCGGTGCCCGTGGTAACTGGATGTAGATTCGGCAGATTGCCGGTATGCGTGGACTGGTGTCGAACCCGAAGGGTGAGATCATCCCGCGTCCGATCATCTCGAGCTACCGTGAGGGACTCTCGGTGGCGGAGTACTTCATCGCAACGCACGGTGCCCGCAAGGGACTGGCCGACACGGCTCTCCGTACGGCCGACTCCGGGTACCTCACGCGTCGTCTCGTCGACGTCTCGCAGGATGTCATCATCCGCGAAGACGACTGCGGTACCTCGCGCGGGCTCAACCTGCTGGTCTCCGCGCCGAACGCCGAGGGCGTGCTCGTTCCCGATGTCAACATCGAGAACTCGCTCTACGCTCGCAGCCTCGCCGAGGACGCATCGGATGCTTCGGGCAAGGTCATCGCGAAGGCCGGCGACGACATCGGCGACGTGCTGATCGAGGAGCTCATCTCGGCCGGCATCACCCACGCTCGCGTGCGGTCGGTGCTCACCTGTGAGTCCGCCGTCGGTGTGTGCGCGGCCTGCTACGGCCGTTCGCTCGCGACCGGAAAGCTCGTCGACATCGGCGAGGCCGTCGGCATCATCGCGGCCCAGTCGATCGGTGAGCCCGGAACGCAGCTCACCATGCGTACCTTCCACACCGGTGGTGTCTCGACGGCTGACGACATCACCCAGGGTCTGCCCCGCGTGACCGAGCTGTTCGAGGCGCGTACACCCAAGGGTGCGTCCCCGATCGCTGAGGCTGCGGGTCGCATCACCATCGAGGACACGGACCGCAGCCGCAAGCTGATCCTGACCCCCGACAACGGGGACGAAGCGATCGCCTACCCGGTGCTCAAGCGTGCCACCCTCCTCGTCGAGGACGGGCAGCACGTCGAGCTCGGCCAGCAGTTGCACGTCGGCGCGATCGACCCGAAGGAAGTTCTCCGGGTTCGCGGTGTGCGCGCCGTGCAGGAGCACCTCGTCGGTGGCGTCCAGGGCGTCTACCGTTCGCAGGGTGTGCCGATCCACGACAAGCACATCGAGGTCATCGTCCGCCAGATGCTCCGCAAGGTCACCGTCGTCGATCACGCCGACACCGACCTGCTGCCGGGTGAACTCGTCGACCGTCTGCGGTACAACGAGATCAACCGCGCCGCGCTCACCGAGGGTCGCAAGACCGCTTCGGCTCGCCAGGAGGTCATGGGCATCACCAAGGCGTCGCTCGCGACCGAGTCGTGGCTGTCGGCCGCGTCCTTCCAGGAAACCACCCGGGTTCTGACCCAGGCGGCTATGGAAGGCAAGTCCGACCCGCTGATGGGGCTCAAGGAGAACGTGATCATCGGAAAGCTGATCCCCGCCGGGACCGGCCTGCCGAAGTACCGCAACGTCACCGTCGAGGCGACGGAGGAGGCGAAAGCCGAGCGCTACCCGAACCGCATCTTCACGGATGAGTCGGTATTCAGCGAATCGGACCTTTCATTCGTCGACTTCGAGTCCTTCAGCTCGGACGACTACACGCCCGGTACGTACAACTAGATCGCTGAGGAAGCGGAGCTTCCGATCGACGAAAGGCCCTCGCGAAAGCGGGGGCCTTTCGCGTTGCCGTGCCCGCCCATCCCACAGGGGTCGCGGCCCCGTGGCGACGAATGGGCGCGGCGGGGTAGACAACCCCGCTGTACCCCCATCTCTAGGGTATGGCGGATGCCCCCCGCACAGGCTTAGCTGAGACTTCAACGACTCTGGAGCTCGAGCCGTTCCGTCAGTCTCCCGAACCCGACACGTCGGAGAGGCGTGCTAGTGCCGAGGAGGATCTGTGGCTCACCTGACAGACATCCTGATCGTTCGCGGGATCCTTCCGATTGAGCATCTGGACAAGATCGCCGCCGAAGAGGACGACGAGCCGTCAATCCGGGAGCTGGTGAACCAGGGGGTGGTTTCCGAGGCGCAATTCGCCTCGGCGAAGGCGGAGAAGCACGGCGTGCCATTCGTCGAACTGACCGACTATCCTGTCGAGCGAGCGGCGGTCGCGCTTGTGCCGGCAGCGGTGTGCAGACGTTACGACGTTCTGCCGATCGCGATCGCCGATGGTCGACTGATTCTCGCCATGGTCGACCCCGGAAATGTCTTCGCTCTCGACGACGTGCGGTCCGCGGCGCTGATGAGCATCCGTCCCGTCGTCGTGGAGCGCAACGATCTGCTCGCGGCGACCGACCGCTACCACCGTGCCGACGGCGAGTTGAACGATCTGACCTCTGCCCTCGAGGAGGAGAGCGCGTCGACCGAGGCGCACTCCCCTTACGGTGACGTGGTCGATGACGACGTGCCGATCGTGCGGTTCGTGAATCTGATCGTAAGCCAGGCCATTCAGGACCGGGCATCCGACATCCACATCGAACCGGCCGAACGTGACCTGCGCGTTCGCTACCGCATTGACGGGGTGCTGCACGAGATGCAGCGCGCGCCGAAGACGATTCAGAACGGCGTCATCTCACGCCTCAAGATCATGAGCGACATCGACATCGCCGAGCGTCGAAAGCCGCAGGATGGCCGGATGTCTGTGCTTCACGCCGGTCGCAAGATCGATCTCCGCGTGGCAACGTTGCCGACGGTGTGGGGCGAGAAGATCGTCATGCGCATTCTCGACAACGGCGAATCGGAGATGAAGCTCAGCGACCTCGGGCTGCTCGAGCGCAACGCCGAGGCGTTCCGGCAGTCCTACTCAAAGCCCTACGGCATGATCCTCGTGACGGGCCCCACGGGCTCGGGCAAGTCGACGACGCTCTACACGACGCTGCACAGCGTCGCGCGGCCCGAGATCAACGTCATCACCGTGGAAGACCCGGTCGAGTACCGCATGGCGGGCATCAACCAGGTGCAGGTGAACCCGAAGGCGGGTCTCACCTTCGCGAGTGCGCTGCGCTCGATCCTGCGGTCCGACCCGGATGTCGTGCTGCTCGGCGAGATCCGCGACCATGAGACGGCGCAGATCGCGATCGAGGCGGCGCTCACCGGCCACCTCGTGCTCTCGACACTGCACACCAACGATGCGCCGAGCGCGGTCACACGCCTGACCGAGATGAACATCGAGCCGTTCCTCGTCGGCTCTGCTCTCGACTGCGTCGTCGCGCAGCGGCTCGCCCGCAGGCTCTGCGACCGTTGCAAGGAGGCGTACCGGCCGGAGGTCAGCGATCTGCTGGCGCTGCGGCTCGCGGTCGAGCCGGGGGAGCGGTCGCCGCAGATTTACCGGCCGATCGGATGCTCGGCATGCTCGAACACCGGATACCGGGGACGCATTGCGCTGCACGAGGTGATGCTCGTCACCGAAGAAATCGAACGCCATGCGGTGGCACGATCCTCCAGCGCCGACATCATGCGCACGGCGCGGGAGCAGGGAATGCTCACACTGCGGGAAGACGGCTGGTCGAAGGTGCGGCTCGGCCACACCTCCGTCGAGGAGATTCTGCGTGTAGTGGTCTAGGGCCTGAAGCGGTGCCGGGGTGCCATTTATTGGAGACGTGAAGTGCATTTAGGGGAACAAGGCATGGATAAGCCGATTTACGAGATACCGATCGCCGAGCCGGGTTCTCTCCGCCCGCGGCTCCGGCCGCCACCGGACCAGGTGACCGCTCCAGGGAACTTCGCCCAGACGAGTCCGACGCACCGCCCGTCGCTGCATCCGTTGTCCTCCTTGGACGCTCCCGTCTACGGCGCACCACCTCCGCCTCCCGTCGTGCCGGTCGCCGTTCCCGCCGTGGTCTTCGAGGAGGCACCGGATCCGATTCTCGCGCCGGACACCGCAGACCGTGCGCTGATCGCGGCCCTCGGTGAGGTGCTGCGGATGCGGGCATCCGACCTGCATCTCACCTCGAACGCGCAGCCGATGTTGCGCGTCGACGGTGGCCTGCGCCCGGTTGACGGCTCCGAGGTCTGGGGCACCGAACGGGTCAGGGCGGCGCTGTTCTCGCTGCTCACCGATAAGCAGAGGGAGACCTTCGAGCGAGAGCTCGAGCTCGACTTCGCGTACACCGTCACAGCCAACGCCAGGTTCCGGGTCAACTTCTACCAGCAGCGAAGCGCAATCGGCGCGGCCTTTCGGATCATCCCGACCGAGATCAAGAGTCTTGAGGCGCTTGGCGTTCCCGAAACAGTGTCGGGGTTCGCGAAGCTCGCCCGTGGGCTCGTGCTCGTGACGGGACCGACAGGTTCCGGAAAGTCGACGACGCTCGCCGCGCTCGTCGATCTCGTGAACCGCACCAGGGCCGACCATATCGTGACGGTCGAGGATCCGATTGAGTTCTTGCACCACAATCACCGTTCGCTCGTGAACCAGCGTGAGGTCGGTCACGACACCCATTCCTTCGCGGCCGCGCTCAAGCACGTTCTGCGCCAGGACCCCGATGTGATTCTCGTCGGCGAGCTCCGAGATCTGGAGACTATTTCGGTGGCGCTCACCGCGGCCGAGACCGGTCACCTCGTCTTCGCGACCCTGCACACACAGGATGCGGCGCAGACGATCGACCGCGTCATCGACGTGTTCCCACCGCACCAGCAGGACCAGGTGCGGGCGCAGCTCGCTGCGACCCTGCAGGGCGTCGTCTGCCAGACCCTGGTGAAGAAGGCCGGCGGCAAGGGCCGAGTCGTCGCGACCGAGGTGCTCGTGACGACTCCCGCGATCGCCAACCTCATCCGTGAGGGCAAGACTTACCAGATCGCGTCGTCCATGCAGGCCGGGCGCGATCTCGGCATGTACACGATGGACCAGCACCTCGCCGAGCTCGTCGATGCCGGCAAGATCACCTTCGCCGCCGGGCTGGAGAAGGCGCACGACGTCGACGGGTTCAAAAACCTCGTCCACCGCAACGAGAACGCCGATTCGGCGGTGAACCGGATGTCATCGACCGGTGTGGACTTCGGCGACAACTACTCATCCCCCAGAGTCAGCTGATGGCGGCCACGACGAGCTACGCCTACAAGGGGCACGACGCCACCGGCAAGGCCGTCAGGGGCAAGCTGGACGCCGCGAGCGAGGCCCAGGTCGTCGCGAGGCTGCGCACCATGGGTGTCTCGCCGACGTCGATCGCCGCCGCGCCCGCCGGCACCGGCCTCAACATGGAGATCAGTTTCGGCGCGCTCGGCGGCGGACAGGTGGGGATGAAGGACGTCGCGGTCATGAGTCGCCAGATGGCGACGATGATCTCGGCCGGCCTGTCGCTGCTGCGGACCCTCACGATCCTCACCGAGCAGACCGAGAACAAGAAGCTCGCGGTCATCCTCAACAAGGTGCGCACCGATGTCGAGGCCGGCCTGTCCCTGTCCGACGCCATGGCGCTTCACCCGAAGGACTTTCCTCCGCTCATGCTGAGCCTGATTCGCGCGGGGGAGACCGGCGGTTTTCTCGAGGCATCCCTGGAGTCGGTGGCGGGCAACTACGAAGCCGAGCTGAAGCTGCGGGGGACCATCAAGTCGGCGCTCACCTATCCGGTCGTGGTGCTCATCATGGCCATCGTCGCCGTCATCGGCATGCTCCTCTTCATCGTGCCGATCTTTCAGAAGATGTTCGAAGACCTCGGGAGCGCGCTGCCGCTGCCGACACAGATTCTCGTCGTGATTTCGCAAGGGATGGGGGTCGGTGTTCCGGTGCTCGTGGTCGGCTCGATCGCGTTCGCGATCTGGTGGAGAAAGAACAAGAACACCGACCGGGTGCGCAAGGTGATCGATCCAATCACCCTGAAGATGCCCGTGTTCGGGCCGCTGATGACGAAGGTCGCGATCGCAAGGTTCACCCGCAATTTCGGCACCATGATGTCGGCCGGCGTGCCGATCCTCAAGTCGCTGAGCATCGTCGGTGCCACCTCCGGCAACTGGGTCATCGAACAGGCGCTCATCAAGGTGCAGGAATCGGTGCGACAGGGCGCGTCGATCGCCGTTCCGCTGGCGCAGGAGCCGGTGTTCCCGTCGATGGTCACCCAGATGATCTCGGTAGGCGAGGACTCCGGGGCACTCGAGCAGATGCTCGCGAAGATCAGCGACTTCTATGACCAGGAGGTCGAGTCGACGACGGAGCAACTCACCGCGCTCATCGAACCCCTGATGATCGCCTTCATCGGCGTCGTCATCGGCGGAATGATCGTGGCTCTGTACATGCCCGTCTTCAGCATCTTCGAGCAGATCGGCTGAATCGGGGTTGGCGGGCGCGCTGCACCCCTGTACTGGGGGCGAGTATAGGCCAAAGACCCCCTGTTTGCGGGATTCTGCGCCGCTCGGCGAGTTGCCAAGATCATTCACAGGGGGTCGAACACATGGGGGCCACCTGTCCACAGCTATCCACTCGATCCGACAGGAATCAAGCAAATGATCAAGACCGTCAATCGGGCAATCGCCCAGCGTCGTGAGGAACTCGGCGAGAACGAGAAGGGCTTCACCCTCATCGAGCTGCTCGTCGTCGTTCTCATCATCGGCATCCTCGCCGCCATCGCCATCCCGGCGTTCCTCAGCCAACGCGAAGGTGCCTGGGCGACTCAGGTGAAGTCCGATCTGTCGAACGCGGTTATTGCGGCGGAGACCTTCGGCACCAACAACAACGGATCCTACGTCGGCTTGACCGAGGCTGAACTGCTTGCGAACGGATACAAGGAGACCGAGGGTGTCACCGTCACCGTCACTGGCACCCCCTCCGCCAGCGAGTATGTTCTGGTCGGCACGCACGCGTCACTCCCAACAAAGACATACACGTTCACTTACAGCACCGGCAAGACGGTAGAAGGCGCGGCGACGCCGCCTGCGGCGACGCCGTAGCCGTACACGTTTGCGGGTCGTCGCCTCGGCGGCGGCCCGCGCTCACCGTATGCCCAGCACCAGCACCAGCAGCACGATCCCCGCCTCAGCGCCCGAAGCCGGCGGGTGAACCACCTCACACTCTGTCAGGGGGAGGAGCGTCGTGAACGCACTGCGTGACCGCCTTCGCCTCGATGTGCGATCCGATCGCGGTTTGGGTCTCGTCGAAGTAGTGGTCTCGATGGTCCTCTTCGCCATGATCTCCACCGGCGTCATCGCCGCCATGATCTCCATCCTCTCCGTCAGCCGCGACACCCGCGCCCGCCAGGTCGCCACAAACCTCGCCGCCGAAGAGATCGACCGCGCGCGGGCGGTCGAAGACGTGCTCGCCCTCGAATCCTGGTCCACCGCCGGTGGTGCTGATCCGAACGATGCGAGCCGCGTCGCCGGCCCGGTCGAGTTGAACGGCGACCTCTTTCACATCACTCGACAGGTGGCATGGGTTTCCGACCCTGACGCGACCCTGCCCTGCGGCGCTTCTGCCGACGGCAGCACGTTGCGCTACAAAAGGGTCAACATACGCGTGACCTGGGATGGCATGCGCAGTTCAGCGGCGCCCGTCCAGTCCGACTCGGTGATCAATCCTCGGGATCCGCTCAACGATCCCACCAAGGGCACGATCCTCGTCACGGTTCTCACCGCGGGCGGCACCGGCGCCGCGGGAGTCACAGTCACCATCGATCCTCCGCTCCCCATCGCGCCGAGCCCCACCGATGCCGACGGCTGCAGTTACCTCTTCAAGGTTCCGGTGGGTGGCTACACGATCGGCATCCACAAGCCTGGATTCGTCGACGAGACGAACAACGTCGACCCGGCCACTGAGGTCGGGGTCGACGCGGGAGAAGCGGAGCACCGCGAATTCGCGTTCGACGAGGGCGGCATCTACAACCTTCAGTACCCGGCCCCAACAGGCTTCGTTCGACCCTCTGGGATGGACGTGAGCTTCCTGAACACGAAGGGGCTGAGCGTGTGGCCGGCAAACCATCCTGCTCCTCACCTTCTGCACCCGGGCTCCCCATACACGATCGTCGCCGGCGACGCGGAGACCTGTCCCGCCGCGAACCCAGGCAACTGGGTTGGCGGCGGCGGTTTGCAGCCACCGGAGGTGCTGACCTACATGGCCGCACCCGGCGCGAGTATCGACGTTCCGGTTCCACTCGTACCATTCGAGGTTCGCGATATTGCTAACAATCGGCATATCAGAGCGTTCTCGGTGGACAATCCAGACGGTCACCACGCCGGGTGTCTCGCTGAGAAGAGCTACTCCTTTCCCCTCAACGAGCACAAGCTCTCGCTCCCATACGGCACCTGGTTGCTCTACGAGTACCAATCGAGCACCCGGAAGGAACGCATCGTCGGCGTCGACGTTGCCGGTCCGAGCCAGTTCACGGCCACCGACCTCTTGGTTCTGGACCCTCGCGTGGTCGCACCGGTTGTACCCGCCGCCGGAGAGGTGGTCGTCGGCTGATGGGTGCAACCAACGGGCGGGCGTTCCCCTCGAGAAAAAACTGCGTCCTCGCCGACGAGGGCTTCAGCCTGCCCGAACTCATCGTCGCAATGTTCCTGTTCGGCATCGTCATGACGCTCGTAGTGACCCTCTTCGCGACGTTCAACTCTCACTTCACGCGCGAGCGTTCCGCGACTGACAGCACGAACGTCGCCTCGATCGGGATGAATGAAACGTCGAAAGTGATTCGCGCCGGCACGATCATCAATCGTGATTCCGGAAGCGACCTCCCGATCTTCGTGGTGGCCGGCAACGAATCGGTGCGGTTGTACAGCTACCTCGCAGCAGATTCGCTCAATCCCGCGCCGATCATGGTGGAGTTGAAAATCGACGGCAACCGGCAGCTCGTCGAAACGCGGTGGGATGCCACACGCGACGGCACGGATCAGTGGATCTTCCCTGCTGCTACGCCGGAGAACTCGACATCGAGCCGTGTGGTCGCTCGCAAGCTCCTTCCTCCGACCGGTTCCAGCCTGCCTCTGTTCACCTATCTGCGGCCGGACGGCACTGTCATTCCGGCACCCGTCGCATCCACCGACCTCGGCAACATCGGCGGCGTCAAGGTCACGATGACGGTGCAGGCCGACGAAACCGAGCGGGCGGCGCCGGTCGAACTCCACAACCGGGTCGGGCTGCCGAACCTCACCTCCTCACGGCTGGGGTTGGAAGGATGATCCAGCGACTTCTGCGGAACATTGGGCGCGACAGCGGCATGGCGCTCGTCTCGGTCATCGCCGTCGGCGCGGTGTTGGCTATCCTCGTCACAGCCGGCGTGAGCTACTCGCTGGGCGGCCTGAACAAGGCAAGCAACGACCAGGACTGGAACGGTGCCCTCGGCGCGGCGTACGCGGGAGTCGAGGAGTACCAGAGCCTTCTGGCGGCCAATTCAGCCTACGTGCGCTTCGGCAATGCCGCTTCGGAATACACCACACCGACTGACCCGGACCGGGTGAGCACGGTGACAGCGCCGCCGGAGACCAATCCGGCCCTGGGGGTCGGGGTCACGGGCACGTGGGCCACCGTGGCGGGCAGCAACGGCATGGCGCAATACCGCTACGAAGTCAACAACTCCACCTATGACCTGGATGGTGCCGTCACGGTTCGCGCCACCGGACGCGTGGGCGACGCGACTCGAACCATCGTGGCCGACCTGAAACAGAGTGGCTTCGTGGAGTACGTCTACTTCACCGACCTGGAGACGAAGGACCCGGAGAGCCTGACGAGCAAATGCAACTGGTACGCCTGGGCCAACCCCCCGCGCCCGTCAAACTGCACGAACATAGTCTTCGACAACAACGACGTCATCAACGGTGACGTGCATTCCAACGACAGAATGATCATCTGCAAGGCGACGTTCAACGGGCGCGTAACTACCGAGTACAACCCGGCATCGATCAAGAAATACAGTAGCGACGGGTGCGCCAGCGGCAACGTTCCCGTCTTCAGCCAGGGTGACCCGGTCTACACCGGACATATCGAGATGCCGCCGACCAATGCCCAGCTCAAGAAGGAGGTGCGCACCGATCTCACCGGATCCGACGTACCGAACCCGGGTTGCCTCTACACCGGACCCACGAGCATCGTCTTCACCAGCGACGGAAAAATGAAAGTCAGATCCCCGTGGACCAAGTCGACGCAGGTCGCGGGGGAGCCGGCCGCGAGCGGGACCGCGCCATCGAAATGTGGCAGCGTCGCCGACCTCAAGTCGACCACCGGCGCCTCAGTTGCCGTGCCGGATAACAACGTCATCTTCGTTCAGGACGTGCCCGAGGGGGGTGGCAACCCGAATTCCTGGGACTGGAATACCGTGTCGCCCGGCGATGGGACAACCGAGGATTGCAAAAAGGACGAAAAGAACAATCCGGTCGGGTACCCGAAGACCAACGAAAAGGCCGGCAACGACGCCTACCGCTGCCGGAACGGTGATGTCTTCGTGCAGGGAGTGCTGAACGGCAAGGTCACAGTCGCCTCCGACAACTACGTCTATGTGACGGGAGACCTCACCTACGCCGACGCGAACGACGATGTGCTCGGACTCGTCGGCCAGAACGCCGTCTACGTCTGGAACCCGATCGACAATCAGAAGAACTGCCTCAACAACGGCGCCGGCCAGAATTACTGCAACACCAACCGCACGATTCAGGCGGCCATCCTGTCGGTCGGCCACACCTTCACCGTGCAGAACTACACCGAGATCGGCAATCGCGGAGAGCTTCGAATGACCGGTTCGATCGCACAGAAATACCGTGGTCCGGTCGGTACGGGTACCTCGACAAGCATCAGCGACGGGTACAAGAAGGTCTACGCGTACGACTCGCGCTTCAAGTACACGGCGCCGCCCAAGTTCCTCGCGCCCCTGAGCACCACCTACGGTGTCACCACCTGGATCGAAAGCGTCCCGGCCTTCGACGCGGACGGCAGCTATCGTGACTGACCCCATGACCCAGAGGACGCTGCTCGTGCTCGTGGGCATCCTCGGGCTGCTCATAGGTTCGTTCCTCAACGTCGTCATCTGGCGGCTTCCGCGCGGTGAATCGCTCAGCCACCCGGGCAGCACGTGTCCGAACTGTCAGCAACCGATCCGGTGGTTCGACAACATTCCCGTGCTGTCGTGGCTGCTATTACGCGGGCGGTGCCGCGACTGCGCTGAGCCCATCGCCCTTCGCTATCCACTCGTCGAAGCGGCAACGGGCCTGTTGTTCATACTCGTCGCGCTGATGGTCGGCTTCGAGGCCCCACGGGTATGGGCGCTGCCCGCATTCCTCTACCTCGCCGCGATCTCGGTTGCGCTTGCCCTGATCGATATCGACACACATCGCCTTCCCAACCGTATCGTGTTGCCCTCCTATGCAGTCGGGCTCGCGTTGCTGGCGCTACCGACCGCAGCTTCGGGTGACTGGACGCAGCTCCTTCGGGCGCTCGCAGGAGCTGCGGCCCTCTTTGCCTTCTACCTGGTGCTCGCACTCGCGGTGCCGAGGGGTATGGGCTTCGGCGACGTCAAGCTCGCCGGCGTGCTCGGCCTCTATCTCGGCTGGCTCGGTTGGGGATGGCTCGCGATCGGCGCTTTCGCTGCCTTCTTTCTCGGCGGCGTCTTCTCGATCGCCCTCCTTATCTCGCGGAAGGCCCGGCGCGAGTCCGGCATCCCATTCGGCCCGTGGATGCTCGCGGGCGCCGGGGTGGGAGTGTTCTTCGGCGAGGACCTCGCCGACAGTTATCTGGCCCTTGTCGGCCTGAAGTAGGGGGAGTAGAGAATGGCGAAAACCACAGTCGGCGTTGACATCGGCAACCGATCAGTGCGCGCGGTCGAGATCGAAGTCGGGAGGAAGGGGCGGCCGGTCGTCGTGCGCTACCACGAGATGCCGCTGCCCGAAGGAGCAGTGCGCAACGGCGAAGTCGTGGAGGTCAACACCGTCGCCGCCGTGCTGAAGCAGCTATGGTCTGCCGGCGGGTTCACCAGCAAAAAGGTTGTTCTCGGCGTCGGCAACCCGAAGGTGCTCGTTCGCGACCTCACGGTTCCGAAGCTCGGGCTGAGCGAGATTCGTAAGGCGTTGCCTTTTCAGGTACAGGACATGCTTCCGCTGCCGGTGGCCGACGCTATCCTCGACTTCTACCCGGTGAGCGAAAGCGAGGGGGAGAGCGGCCCGGTCGTGAACGGGTTGCTTGTCGCGGCGGTCAAGGCCTCCGTGATGGCCAACGTCACGGCGGTGCAGCTGGCGGGACTGACCCCGGTAGAGGTCGACCTCATTCCGTTCGCGATGAATCGAGTGCTCGTCGGCGGTCCGATGGCGAGCGGCACGATCGCCCTGGTCGACATCGGCTCGAACACCACAAACGTCACCATCACCAAGAACGGGATCCCCCAGTTCGTGCGCATCATCCCGGCGGGCGGGGCTGACGTCACCAAGGCTCTGAGCGGTCGGCTGGGCATCAGCGTGGAGCAGGCCGAGTTGAGCAAGCAACAGCTGGGCCTCTCGCCACGCGAGTTCTCACCCGACCAGGCCGAGGCTGTCGCGACAATCGACGAGCTCACGCACGACCTGTTGAACAGCCTGCGTAACACGTTGAGCTTCTACATAAACTCCAGGCAGAGTTCGCAGATCGATCGGATCATGCTCAGTGGAGGTGGCTCGACGATGGGGAGTTTCGGGGAGGCGCTGTCCGAACTCACGAGGATCCCTGTGACGCACGAGGATCCGTTCGAGCACGTGACGATCTCAAAGAGCGCGGCGAAAGCAGCGCCCGCCTCAGGTACCGGCGCGATGACCGTCGCCCTCGGTCTAGCCCTAGGGAGCGCCGCATGAAGCTCACGCATGGCAAGTCCGCTCCCAAACTCGTCATCGGCGGCGAAGCACGAGTCGAACTCCTGCCCGGCGAGATCGCCGCGAAGGCTCAGGCACACGCCACCCGCCGCGCCCTCGTCGGAGTCGTCTTCGTCGCGGTGGCGATCAGCGCAGGCGGTTTCGCATTCGCCACCATGATCGCCGGTCAGAGCGCCGCCGCTCTCGCGGCCGAACAGGACCGCACCACGGCGCTGCTCCGCGAGCAGGCGAAGTTCATCGAGGTGAGCCAGGTGGAAGACCAGCTCGCTACGGCTACCGCCGCAGAGCGCGTTGGAGCGTCGACCGAAATCGACTGGCGGTCCTACATGGAGACGGTGCAGGCGAAGCTGCCGGATGGAGTCGAGGTCGTCGGATTCGCGGCAGATTCCGCGACGCCGCTGCAGCCGTACGCCCAGTCCACGGTGCCGCTCGAGGGGCAGCGCATCGCGACTCTCGTGTTCACCGCCACCGGCGCCGACCTTCCCCGGGTCGAGCAGTGGCTAGACGCTCTCGAGACGCTTCAGGGATTTGCGGATGCCACCCCGGGCTCGGTCTCCGTCACCGACGACGGGAGTTACGCGGCCACCATCACCATGCATATCAATTCCGATGCTCTCTCGAACCGGTTCGCGCCGGCCGTCGACGAGACCGCCACGCAGGAAGATGAAAGCGAATGAACAACAGGCTATGGGCGATCGGCGCTCTCGTGCTCACCCCCG
>JAODME010000027.1 GCA_025465095.1 Microbacteriaceae bacterium
TCCTGGCCGACCTCGACAACCTCTGAGGCGTGCTCGATGTGCTTCCAGCTGAGCTCGGAAACGTGAACGAGTCCGTCAACGCCGCCGAGGTCGACGAACGCACCGAAGTTGACGATCGACGACACGACACCCTTGCGAACCTGGCCCTTGGCCAGGTTGTTGAGGAACGTGGTGCGGCTCTCGGACTGGGTCTGCTCGAGAAGGGCGCGACGCGAAAGCACGACGTTGTTGCGGTTCTTGTCGAGTTCGAGGATTTTCGCTTCGATCTCCTGACCGAGGTACGGGGTGAGGTCGCGAACACGGCGAAGCTCGATGAGCGAAGCGGGAAGGAAGCCGCGCAGACCGATGTCCACGATGAGTCCACCCTTGACGACCTCGATGACGGTACCGGTGACAACACCGTCTTCGTCCTTGATCTTCTCGACGTCGCCCCACGCACGCTCGTACTGAGCCCGCTTCTTGGAGAGGATGAGGCGGCCTTCTTTGTCTTCCTTCTGAAGGACGAGTGCCTCGACGTTGTCGCCGACCTGAACCACCTCTGAGGGGTCCACGTCGTGCTTGATGGAAAGTTCGCGTGAGGGGATGACACCCTCAGTCTTGTAACCGACGTCGAGGAGGACCTCGTCACGATCGATCTTGACGACGATGCCCTCGATGAGGTCTCCGTCGTTGAAAAACTTCAGCGTCTTTTCGACCGCGGCGAGAAAGTCTTCAGCAGATCCAATGTCGTTGATGGCGACCTGCTTGGGTGCCCTATCGGTCGTTGCGATTGTCATGTAGTAGTTGCTCCAGGATGGACATGGTTAGGCCAGCGACGGATCAAGATTGTGGTTGCCGCTGGAGGGTGAGTTGTGTCAAAGGTGACAGTCAAGCTTAGCCGCTGATTCCGGGGACCGGCAACAGACCCCTCGCGTGTTGAGCGGCGGCATGTTGCGGGATGTTTCACGTCGATTGGCGGCGGACGACCGAGTCTGCGATACAAGGGAGTATGCCCGATCGAATAGACAGCCTGCAGCGTGAGCACCGCACCTTTCCGACTCCCGACGCGTTCGCCGCCAAGGCGAACGTCGATTCCGGTTGGCTCGAGGACGTGGCGGGCATGGGCCACGTCGAATTCTGGGAGCGGCAGGCCGAACGGATTCAGTGGGAGACGCCCTGGCACACTGCGCACGTATGGAGCCCTGCCCAGCGCGTGGACGGGTCGTTGACTGTCCCCACAGCGGAGTGGTTCGTGGGTGGTCGCTTGAACGTCGCCTGGAATTGCGTCGATCGCCACGTCGAGGCCGGTCGTGGCGACAAGGTGGCGCTGCACTTCGAGGGGGAGCCGGGCGATCGCCGCTCGATCACCTACCGTGAACTCCAGCGTGAGGTGGCGCGTGCAGCGAATGCGCTCACCGCTCTCGGCATCGAGGCCGGCGACCGCGTCGTCGTGTACTTGCCGGTGATCCCTGAGACGATAATCGTGACGCTGGCGATTGCCCGAGTCGGGGCGGTGCACTCCCTCGTCTTCGGCGGGTTCTCGGCCGAGGCGCTGCGGTTCCGTGTCGAGGACACAGGCGCGAAGCTGCTCGTGACCACCGACGGTCAGTTCCGCCGTGGTGCTGCCGTGCCCGTGAAGGCGAACGCGGATGCGGCGGTCGACGGTGTTCCGGCGGTCGAGACGGTGCTCGTCGTCCGGCGCACCGGGGACCTCACCCCCGACCTTCCGTGGACCCCCGGCCGGGACGTGTGGTGGCACGACGTCGTCCCCGCCGCGAGCGACTACCACGAGGCCGTGGCGTTCGACGCCGAGCATCCGCTCTTCATCATCTACACCTCGGGAACGACGGGAAGGCCGAAGGGTCTCGTCCACACGTCGGGCGGCTACCTCGTGCACGCATCGTGGAGCCATTGGGCGCTGTTCGACAGCAAGGAGACGGATGTCTACTGGTGCACGGCCGACCTGGCATGGGTCACCGCGCATACCTACGAGATATACGGACCTCTGTCGAACGGCGTGACCCAGGTGATCTACGAGGGCACCCCGGACTCCCCCGATCGCACGAGGCATTTCGAGATCATCGAACGCTACGGGGTGACCACGTACTACACGGCGCCGACCCTCATCCGCACCTTCATGAGCTGGTTCCCCGACGGTGTGCCGGAAGGGCTGGACGTGTCGAGCATCCGTCTTCTCGGCACGGTCGGCGAGGCAATCAACCCGGAGGCGTGGGTGTGGTTCCACGAGCACCTCGGCGCGGGGCGTTCGCCGATCGTCGACACTTGGTGGCAGTCGGAGACCGGCGCCGCGATCGTCGCGCCGCTTCCGGGCGTCACAACGCTCAAGCCCGGCAGCGCGACCCGGCCGCTGCCGGGGCTCTCCGCACTCGTCGTCGACGGAGACGGGGTCGAGGTGCCGTACGGCGGCGGCGGCTATCTCGTGATCGACCGTCCGTGGCCGGGCATGGCTAGGACGATCTGGAATGATCCGGAAAGGTATCGCGACGCCTATTGGGCGCGATTCGCCGACCAGGGCTACTTCCTCGCGGGCGACGGCGCCTCCTACGACGAAGACGGCTACATCTGGTTGCTCGGAAGGGTCGACGATGTCATCAACGTCTCCGGCCACCGACTCTCCACGATCGAGATCGAGTCAGCTCTCGTCTCACACCCTGGCATCGCCGAAGCCGCGGTGGTTGGGGTGCCAGACGACACCACAGGGCAGGCGATCGCTGCCTTCGTGATCCCGGCGCGGAACCGGCCGCGGGAGGTCCGCCTCGACGACTTCCGGCCGGAACCCTGGCGCGGCCTCGCCGACGCGATGACGGCCGACCTGCGGACCCACGTCGCGACGGCGATCGGACCGATCGCGAAGCCGCGACACGTGTTTGTCGTCCCCGACCTGCCCAAGACCCGTTCGGGAAAGATCATGCGGCGGCTGCTCGTCGATCTCGTCGCCGGGCGTGCCCTCGGCGACACGACCTCGCTGCAGGACGACACCGTGTTGCCCAGGATCGAGCGGATCCTGGCGCACTGAATGCGCACGGCCACCCGCCAGCGTTCCCCGCGGATGCGGGTGGCCGCCCGGCAGGCGCCGCCCGAGGCGTCCGGCTGCCCCGGAGATTCTGGATGACCTGCACATCACGCGCATCCAAGCTGCCAGGCTCGTCGTGAGTGCTCAGCGCAGCAGCTCGGCCCTGAGCGTGTCGAGCCCGACTCCGCCGAGGTCGAGCGCCTCGCGGTGAAAGTCCCGGATGTCGAAGCCGGCCCCCGCCTTCGCCTGGTATGAGTCACGCAGCTGCTCCCAGATGCGCTGGCCGACCTTGTAGGACGGTGCCTGGCCCGGCCAGCCGAAGTAGCGGTTCACCTCGAAGCGCACGAACGGTTCGTTCATGTTCACGTTCGCGCTCAGGAACTCGAAGGCGTAGTCGAAGTCCCACGTGCCGGTTCCGTCGAGTCGTGGCTTCCCGAGATGCACGCCGATGTCGAGCACGACGCGAGCGGCGCGCATTCGCTGCCCGTCGAGCATCCCGAGCCGATCGCCCGGGTCATCGAGGTAGCCGAGTTCCTGCATGAGGCGCTCGGCATAGAGCGCCCAGCCCTCGGCGTGGCCCGACGTGCCCGCGAGTTGCCGCCGCCAGGTGTTGAGCTTTCCGCGATTGACGACGGCCTGGCCGAGCTGGAGGTGGTGACCGGGCACTCCCTCGTGATAGACGGTGGTGGTCTCCCGCCAGGTGTTGAATTCTGTGACGCCCTCCGGCACCGACCACCACATCCGGCCCGGACGGGAGAAGTCGTCGCTCGGGCTGGTGTAGTAGATGCCGCCCTCTTGCGTCGGCGCGATGAGGCACTCCAGGCGCCTGATCGGCTCGGGGACGTCGAAGTGCGATTCCGCGAGTTCGGCGACGGCGGTGTCGCTGAGTCGCTGCATCCATTCCTGCAGGGCAGCTGTGCCATGCAGCGTTCTGGCCGGGTCGGCGTCGAGCAGTTCGATGGCCTCTGCAACGGACGCGCCCGGCTTGATCTCGTGGGCAATCGACTCCTGTTCCGCGGTCATCCGTGCCAGTTCGTCGATGCCCCATTCGTAGGTCTCATCGAGGTCGATCGTCGCGCCGAGGAAGCGGCGGGACTGGAGCGCGTACAGGTCACGCCCGATCGCGTCCCGTTCGGCGGCGGCGTCGAGGAGCTCGTGGCTGAGAAACCGGGAGAGCGTGCCGTAGGCGGCGGCGGATGCTGCGGCCCCGCGTTTGAGGTCGGCGTCGAGCGACTCCGGCACGCGGGTTCCGCTTTCGAGCGTCGCACCCGACGCGAGAGCGGAGAAGAAGCCGTCGGCGCTTGAATGCCGGATCGCCTGGGCGTGCACCTCCCGCACCTGGCGTTTCGCGGGGGTATTGCCCTCGGCGATGCCGAGGCGCAGCGTCTCGATGTAGCCATCGATCGCGCGGGGAAGGTTGCCGAGACGGCCGGCGATGTTCGCCCAGTCGGTCTCGGATGCCGTGGGCATGAGGTCGAAGATCTCGCGCAGGTTCTGCGCGGGCGACGCGATCACGTTCAGGTCGCGCATCCACAGGCCCGCCTCACTCGCCGAGACCGTGAGCTCGAGGTCGGCACGCAGATCGGTTTTCGTCACTCGGTCGACCGCGTCGATCGGATCGGCGGCGCTGAGACGCGCGAGGGCGTTCTTCGTTTCGCCGATCTGCCGTGCATGACCGGCCGGCGACAGGTCCTCAAACTCGTCGAGCCGGCCGGGGATCCCGATCCAGGTCGCGACGCTCGGGTCGAGGTCGGCGAGGGTGCGCACCCACTCCTCGGCGATCGCGTCGATCGGTGTCGGTGTCCTCGATGCCGGCGTGCTGCTGCCGGCGATCAAGAGGCGTCGGGGTCGGTCTCGAGGAGCTCGACGAGGGTGTCGAGTGCGGCGTCTGCGCGCTCCCCTTCGGCGGTCAGGGTCACGGTCTCGCCGTGGCCGACCCCGAGTGACAGCACCGCGAGGATGCTCGCAGCGTTGGCGCTCGCCCCCGCGGTATTCGCGATCGTGACGGGCAGCCCGACCTTTCCGGCCGCCTGGCTGAATAGGGAGGCCGGCCTGGCGTGCAGCCCTACCGAGGACGCGACAACAGCCGTTCTTTGCGGCATGAGTGGACTCCGATTCGTTTCGACTGGGTCAAGACTAATGATCCGGTGAGACGTTGCGGCGGCACTCAGTGCGCGGCTTCGTCCCAGTTCGCCCCGGTGCCGAGCTGCACGTCGAGGGGCACGGTCAGGTCGGCGGCGTGCCCCATCCGGTCGCGCACGATCGCACTGAGAGCCTCCAGCTCACCGTGGGCGACCTCGAACACGAGTTCGTCGTGAACCTGGAGGAGCATCCGGGAGCCGAGCCCCTCGGAGCGGAGGTCGTCCGAGATGCCGAGCATCGCCATCTTCATGATGTCGGCCGCCGATCCCTGAATCGGTGCGTTGAGGGCGGCGCGTTCCGCGTTGTCGCGCAGCACCCGGTTCGAGGAATTGAGGTCGGCGAACGGGCGCCGGCGACCGAAGATCGTCTCGGTATAGCCGTCGATCCTCGCTTGGGCGACGACGTTGCGCAGGTAGTCGCGCACGGCGCCGAAGCGTTCGAAGTAGTCGGCCATGAGCTGCTTCGCCTCGGACGTCTCGATGCGCAACTGTTTCGACAGGCCGAACGCGCTCAGCCCGTAGGCGAGGCCGTACGACATCGCCTTCACCTTGCCGCGCATGATCGGCGTCACGTCGGCCGGGTCGACGCCGAAGATCCGTGCGCCCACGAAGCGGTGCAGGTCCTCCCCCTCGTTGAAGGCGGCGATGAGGCCAGGGTCGCCGGAGAGGTGAGCCATGATCCGCATTTCGATCTGGGAGTAGTCCGCCGTGAGCAGCGTCTCGAATCCCGCGCCGTACTCGAAGGCCGACCGAATCTCTCGGCCGATCTCGGCCTTGATCGGAATGTTCTGCAGGTTCGGGTCGGTCGACGAGATGCGGCCTGTGCTCGTGCCGGTCTGCTCGTAGCTCGTGTGGATGCGCCCGTCGTCTGCGATTGCGCGTTCGAGGGTCTCGATGATCTGGCGGAGCTTGGAGGCGTCGCGGTGTTTGAGCAGCAGGTCGAGGAACGGATGCGGGTTGCGCTCCTGCAGGTCGGTGAGTGAAGCCGCATCCGTGGAGAAACCGGTCTTGTTAGCTCGCGTCTTCGGCATGCCCAGTTCTTCGAACAGCACCTGCTGGAGCTGCTTCGGCGAACCGAGATTCACCTCTCGCCCGATCTCGGCGAAGGCGCTTGCCGCGAGCTCGGCGGCGGTGCTGGCGAGTTGGGCTGAGAGCCTCGACAGCACTCCTTGATTCACCGTGACGCCGGTGAGTTCCATCGTGGCGAGCACCGGCACGATCGGAAGTTCTATGTTGTCGAGCACGCCGCGCGACTTCTCCTCGAGCTTGCCCGTCAAGTACTCGGTGAGCTGCAGCACGTACCAGGCTTCGGTCGCGGCGCCGACGGCATCGGTGTCCGGAATCAGCTGATTCGGGTCGGCCTGCGGGAGGGTCTGCCCGAGGAAGTCGTACACCTGCCCTGTCAGGTCGTAGGCGGAGCCGCCGGGCTTCAGCAGCCAGGCGGCGATCTTCGCATCGAAGGCGATGCCGGCGAGTCCGAGTCCGGCCCTGCTCAGCGCCTTCAGGTCGGACTTCGAGTCGAACAGGTATTTCGGGGCCGTGCTCGCGAGCCACGCCTCGAGGGCGGTGTAGTCGGGGCGCCCCGGTGCCCAGGGCACGTACGCGGAATCGTCGGCGGAGGCGATCCCGAAGCCGGAAATCCCATCGGGACCGCGCTCGATCCTCAGCGCGAGCGCCCTCGAGTTCTGCGCCGACGCGTGCTCGAGCCAGTGTCCCAACTCCTCATCGACAAGGGTGCGGACTCCGGGGATCGCCGCGACCGCAGCATCCGGAACAGTGGCGGCCTCGGCGCTCTCCCCTGTCAGGCCGTACAGGTTCAGCACGCGGTCGAGGAGCGTGCGAAACTGCAGCTTCGCGAAGACCTCGCGCAGGGCGGCCTCGTCGAGGGGGCGCCGTTCGAGGTCGGCGGGGCCGATCGGGAGCGGAACGTCGCAGAGCAGGTGGTTGAGCTTGCGGTTGCGGATGGCGCGATCGCTCTGTTCCCGCAGTTTCTGGCCGACGACGCCCTTGATCTCGTCGGCATGGGCGAGCACCTCGTCGAGGCTGCCGTACTGCGTGATCCACTTCACCGCGGTCTTCTCGCCGACCTTGTCGATGCCGATCAGGTTGTCGCTGGTCTCACCGACGAGCGCCGCGATGTCGGGGTACTGGTGCGGCTCGATCCCGTAGCGCTCGTGTACCGCGTCACGGTCGTATCGCTTGAGCTCCGACACTCCCCTGGCGTTCGGATAGAGGAGGGTCACGTCGTCGTTGACCATCTGGATCGCGTCCCGGTCGCCGGAGACGACCAGCACCCGATAACCCTGCTCCGCGCCCTGGGTGGCGAGAGTGGCGAGGATGTCGTCGGCCTCGTAGTCCTCCTTCGACACGGTCGTGATGCCCATCGCTTTGAGAGCCTCCTCGAGGAGGGGCACCTGGCCGACGAACTCGGGCGGAGTCACGGCGCGGGTGCCCTTGTACTCCGGGTACTCGCGCGTGCGAAAGGAGAAGCGGGAGATGTCGAAGGCGACCGCGAGATGGGTGGGCTTCTCCTTCTGCAGAAGGTTGATCAGCATCGCGATGAACCCGTGAATCGCGTTGGTGTGCTGCCCATCGCGGTTCTGGAAGCTGTCAACGGGGAGGGCGTAGAAGGCCCGGAATGCGAGCGAATGGCCATCGATTATGAGCAGAGTAGGCTTTTCGTTGTCCGGCACCCCGCAAGCCTAGCCGGGGCTGCCGACACCGTTCCCGCCTGCTCCTCACCGATGAAAGTAGCTCGCTTGAAGTTCCCAGCCGGACTGGACCAGAAGCTCGTTGACCGACTGATCGGCTCAGGAGGAGGGGACCTGGCGAAGAAGATGGGCATCGAGTTCGTCGAACTTTCGGCCGAGAAATCTATCGCCCGGATGCCCGTCGAAGGCAACACGCAGGTAGTGGGGCTCCTGCATGGCGGCGCACACGTCGTGCTCGGCGAGACGCTCGGCTCGATGTCGTCCGCGATCCACGGAGGGCCGGACCGCTACGCCGTCGGCATCGAAATCAACGCCACGCACAGCCGTCCGATCACCTCTGGCTGGGTGACGGGTACCTGCACGGCGCTGGTTCTCGGCCGCACCCTCGTGACGCACGAGATCGTGATGACGGATGACGATGGGCGCCGCCTGTCGACCGTGCGCATGACGAACATGTTGCGTACGTTGGAGCGATAGCGATTTCGGGGAAAGCCGCGACCCGGCGCCGAGAGAGCCTGCGACCATGAATCTTGCGGAGCCGAGGCCAGGTTCCTGAGGCGTCTCATCGCAAATGAGGAGTGGAGTCGCGGCTCATCTGCGACGAAGCCCCTCACGGCACGAGACCCCTGAGAAGACACCCTTCGCGGCGGCCTGCTGTTCGAGAGGGCAACCGTCTCGACGGGCGGCGGGTATCGGCGACCCTACTTTTTGGCGGCGAGCTGGTCGACGATCGACTGGGCGACGTCGTGCATCGTGAGGCGGCGATCCATCGACGCCTTCTGGATCCAGCGGAACGCCTCCGGCTCGGAGAAGCCCATCTTCTCGTTGAGGAGGCCTTTGGCCCGGTCCACGAGCTTGCGGGTCTCGAATCGCTCGACGAGGTCGGCGACCTCGGCCTCGAGCGTGATGATCTGCGAGTAGCGCGAGAGTGCGATCTCGATCGCCGGGAGAAGGTCGTTCGGCGTGAACGGCTTGACAACGTAGGCGAGAGCGCCTGCCTCGCTCGCGCGCTCGACGAGTTCCTTTTGGCTGAACGCGGTCAGCAGCACGACGGGTGCTATGTGGTTCTTGGTCAGCCGCTCGGCTGCCGAGATGCCGTCGAGCAGCGGCATCTTCACGTCCATGATCACGAGGTCGGGGCGAAGCTCGGTCGCGAGGGCAACGGCCGTCTCGCCGTCTCCGGCCTCGCCGACGACCTCGAATCCGTTGTCGCGGAGCGTCTCCACGATGTCGAGGCGGATGAGGGATTCGTCCTCCGCCACGACTACTCTGCGGGGGGCCTGCTGCACTGAATCCTGGTCGGTCATGCCTAAACCCTACGGTATTCTGAACGCGGTTGTTGTGCGCCGGTGTGGCGGAATGGCAGACGCGGAGCACTCAAAATGCTTTGTTCGCAAGGACGTGTGGGTTCGAGTCCCACCACCGGCACAACTAGTTCGAGAGGGCGTCAGAAATGGTGACACGACGTGAAGCGGCGCTTCGCCTGGACATTCCGCTCGAGATGGCGCAGCGCCATGGGATCCCCACCCGGATGTCGGATGCCGAGCTCACCGACATCGACGAGAACCCTCCGCCGTGGCTCGCGCAGTCCCGCGCGAACCGCACGGGCAGAAAGCCGGTGTGGGTGCAGCTCACCTGCGACATCTGCGGTGCCACCGAGGCGGCACGGCCGAAAAAGTGGTGGCCGGAATTCACCTTCATCACATGCACCGACCACAGCGCCGACGAGCTCCCCTCGCCGGCGCCAGACCTGCTCCGCGCCGAGTACGACGGTGTCGGCAGCCACTTCATCGGCGTTGTCGACCAAGCCTCGTAGCGCTACCGCGGAACCGCCGGAACATCGCTGAAGGTCGACGAGGCCGAGCCCTCGACGATCGAGAGCTTCCGGCACGAGGTCAGGTCTGCGGGAACGCGTACGTCTCGCCCGCGTAGGCGATCGCGAAGAGAATGCGCCGGATGCCCGGCCAATCCTCGTCCCGCGCGGCCCGGATACTCCTGCACTCACCCGACTACACGGCACTCACCACAGCACCGGGCGCCGTCGCTGGCGGCCCTGACGCGAATAACCCGCCGGGGTTTCTTTCGCGCAGCAAGAATCCTCGGCGGGCAGTTCGTGAGGTCGGGCCCCGTGTCAGACGGCGTAGGCCGGCGCGACCGCGTTCCTCGCGTCGCCGACACGGTGCACCCGGAGGTCGTTCGTGGAGCCGGAGATCCCGGGAGGGGATCCGGAGATCACGACGACCTTGTCGCCGATGTCGGCGAGATTGTGGTCCAGCAGCGCGTCATCCACCTGCTTGTACATCGCGTCCGTGTGCGTCACACGCTCACCGAGGAATGACTCGATTCCCCAGGTGAGTGCCATCCGGCGTCGGATGCCCTCATCGGGAGTGAACGCCTTCATCGGGATCGGAAACCGCAGCCGCGACATGCGGCGTGCGGAATCACCCGTCTCGGTGAACACACACACGTACTTCGCCTGCACGAAATCGGCGACCTCCGCGGCGGCGAGGGTGATCGCGCCGCCCTGAGTGCGCGGCTTGGTGCCGAGCGCCGGGATGCGCTCGAGCCCGTGCTCCTCTGTGGAGGCGACGATCCGTGCCATTGTCTGGACGGTGATCACCGGATACGCGCCGACGCTCGTCTCACCGCTCAGCATGACCGCGTCAGCGCCGTCGAGGACGGCGTTGGCGACATCGGAGGTCTCCGCTCGCGTGGGGATCGGGCTTGAGATCATCGATTCCAGCATCTGAGTGGCGACGATGACCGGCTTCGCCATTCGGCGGGACAGCTCGACGGCTCGCTTCTGCACGATTGGCACAGCCTCGAGCGGCAGTTCGACGCCGAGGTCGCCGCGGGCGACCATGATGCCGTCGAAGGCGTCGATGATGGCCTCAAGGTTGTCGACCGCCTGCGGCTTCTCGATTTTGGCGATGACGGGAACCTTGCGATTCTCCTCGGACATGATCTCGTGTACCCGGATGATGTCTTCCGCGTTGCGCACGAAGGACAGCGCGATGTAGTCGGCGCCGAGACGCAGGCCCCAGCGGAGATCGGCCTCGTCCTTCTCGGACAACGCCGGCACGTTCACGGCGACTCCTGGAAGGTTGATGCCCTTGTTGTTGGACACGGCTCCCGCGACGACGACCTCGGTCGTCACGACGGTGTCGTCGCTCGACACGACGCGGAGCTTGACCTTGCCGTCGTCGATGAGCAACGTGTCCCCGGGGGAAACATCGCCTGGCAGGCCCTTGAAGGTGGTGCTGCTGATCTCCTTGGTTCCGAGGATGTCGTCGGTCGTGATCTTGAACGTGTCGCCGACGGCGAGATCGTGCGGGCCGTTCGCGAACTTGCCGAGCCGGATCTTGGGTCCCTGTAGGTCGACGAGCACGGCAACGGCGCGACCGGAGTCCTCCGCCGCCCGGCGCACGTTGGCATAGATCTCCTCGTGCACGTCATAGGTGCCGTGGCTGAGGTTCATCCGGGCGACGTCAACGCCGGCATCGATGATGGCTCGAAGGTTGTCGTAACTCGATGTTGCCGGGCCCAGTGTTGCGACGATCTTTGCGCGTCTCATGGCGTTCCTTTGGTGAGTGCTGAGGGGATGGATGTTCGGACGCGGCAGCGATGGCTCCCGCAGGGGAAAAACTAGATGCCGATTGCGCGATCGGTGGGTCGAACGGGTGATGGCAGCTCGGTCTCGCCCTCGAGGTAACGGTCGACAGACGCCGCCGCGGCTCGACCCTCGGCGATGGCCCAGACGATGAGGGACTGGCCACGGCCGGCGTCACCGGCGACGAATATTCCCGCTTCGCTCGTCTGGTAGTCGTCATCGCGCTCAACGTTACCGCGCTCGAAAGGCAGGCGCAGTTGGTCGCCGAGCGACTGCCCCTCCGTGCCGGTGAAACCGAGTGCGAGGAGCACGAGGTCGGCGGGGATCTCCCGCTCGGTGCCGGCCCGGGGAACCCGTCGACCGTCTATGTACTCGGTCTCGGCGACGCGGATCGCGCGCACCTCCCCCATCTCGTTCGCGAGGAACTCGATGGTAGATGCGAGGAAGATTCGTTCGCCGCCTTCTTCGTGCGCGCTCGATACCTCGAAGAGATTGGGCACCATCGGCCACGGGTGCTGCTCGGTGCGCTCGGTCGGAGGCTGAATGCCGATCGCGAGATTGGTCACCGAGAGCGCCTGCTGCCGATGCGCCGTCCCGATGCAGTCGGCTCCGGTGTCGCCGCCGCCGAGGACAACGACGTGCTTGCCCTCCGCGGTGATCTGATCGTGCACGGTGTCCCCCGCGCCGACGCGGTTCTGCTGCACAAGGTACTCCATCGCGAAGTGCACCCCGGCGAGGTCGCGCCCGGGGATCGGCAGGTCCCGCGGAACGAGCGCTCCCGTCGCGACCACTACCGCGTCGTAGCGCGCGCGGAGGTCTGGCCAGGAGATGTCGACGCCGATGTTGACGTTCGCGCGGAACCTGGTTCCCTCCGCCTGCATCTGGCGGAGCCGAGACTCGAGGTGCTTCTTCTCCATCTTGAAGTCCGGGATGCCGTAACGCAGCAGACCGCCGATGCGGTCGTCGCGCTCGAAGACGGCCACGGTATGGCCCGCCCTCGTGAGCTGCTGCGCCGCGGCGAGTCCAGCGGGACCCGACCCGACGACCGCAACGGTCTTGCCGGTGAGGCGCTCAGGCGGGTGCGGTTCCACCCAATCGTTCGCGAACGCCTGGTCGATGATCGAGACCTCGACCTGCTTGATGGTGACGGCAGGCTGGTTGATGCCGAGCACGCAGGAGCTCTCGCACGGGGCGGGGCACAGCCGCCCGGTGAACTCGGGAAAGTTGTTGGTCGCGTGCAGTCGTTCGATCGCCTGGCGGCCCTCCCCGCGCCACATCAGGTCATTCCACTCGGGAATGAGATTGCCGAGGGGGCAGCCCTGATGGCAGAACGGGATGCCGCAGTCCATGCAGCGCCCTGCCTGCTTGCGGACCGTTGCCGTGTCACCCTGCTCGTAGACCTCTTTCCAGTCCATGAGCCGGATGGCGACCGGTCGGCGCGGCGGGAGCTCGCGCTCCCGCGTCGTCAAGAATCCCTTGGGGTCAGCCACCGGTCACCTCCATGATGCGTCCCCAAACAACGTCTCCGTCGGGGTCGAGTCCTTCCTCCACAGCCGTCGCCCTCGTCGCGAGCACGGCAGCGTAATCGCGAGGAAGGACCTTGACGAATTCGGCGACGGTCGACGCGAAGTCATCGAGCATCCGCCCGGCGAGCGGGGACTGGGTCTCCGCGTGGTGTCTCTCGAGCACGTCCCGGAGGATCACGGCGTCGGCGGCGCCGAGTTCGTGCAGTTCGAGCTCGCCGGTCGCGAGCGAGTCGGCGTTGACGCGCTCCCTCCGCAGGCGATGCACATAGGCAGTACCGCCGGACATCCCCGCGCCGAGGTTGCGGCCCGTGCCACCGAGGATCACTGCGAGGCCGCCGGTCATGTATTCCAGGGCGTGGTCACCGACCCCCTCGACAACTGCGGTCGCGCCGGAGTTGCGCACCAGGAATCTTTCGCCGACGATACCGCGAATGAACATGCTGCCCTGTGTCGCGCCGTAGCCGATGACGTTCCCGGCTATCACGTTGTCTTCCGCTGGGAACACGCTGCGGCGGTCCGGACGCACAACGATCTGACCGCCGGAAAGGCCCTTGCCGACGTAGTCGTTGCTGTCCCCCTCGAGTCGAAGCGTGATGCCCGCGGGCAGGAACGCGCCGAGCGACTGCCCGGCAGAGCCGGTGAGGGCGATCTCTATCGTCCCGGTCGGCAGGCCGTTCTCGCCGTGACGGAGAGTGACCTCGTGGCCGAGCATCGTGCCGACGGCGCGCTCGGTGTTGCGGATGGGAAGCGAGATCGCCACGGAGGTTCCGTGTTCAAGTGCTTCGGCGCTGCGCCGGATGAGCTCGACGTCGAAGTGCTCGTCGAGTTCGTGGTCCTGGGCGATCCGCTGTATCCGCGGTTCGTCGTCGGAGAACGTCGGGCCGATGAGGATCGGTGAGAGGTCGAGGCCGTCCGCCTTCCAATGGTCGATGGCACGATTCGCGTCGAGAAGCTCCTTGCGCCCGATGGCCTCGTCGAGAGATCGGAAGCCCAGCTCGGCCAGATACTCGCGCACCTCCTGGGCGAGGAACTCGAAGAAGTTCACCACGAACTCAGGCTTGCCGTTGAACCGGGCGCGCAATTCCGGATTCTGGGTGGCAACACCGACCGGGCAGGTGTCGAGGTGGCACACTCGCATGAGGATGCAGCCGGAAACAACGAGCGGGGCCGTCGCGAACCCGAACTCCTCGGCACCGAGGAGAGCGGCGACGATGACGTCGCGGCCAGTTTTCATCTGGCCGTCGACCTGCACGACCACTCGATCGCGCATACCGTTGAGCATGAGTGTCTGCTGAGTCTCGGCGAGACCGAGCTCCCACGGGGTTCCGGCGTGCTTGAGCGAGTTGAGCGGGCTTGCGCCGGTGCCACCGTCGTGCCCGGAAACCAGGACGACGTCCGCGAGGGCCTTCGTGACGCCTGCCGCGACCGCGCCGATTCCCGACTGGCTCACGAGTTTGACGTGCACTCTCGCCGCCGGGTTGGCGCGCTTGAGGTCGAAGATCAGCTGCTTCAGATCTTCAATGGAATAGATGTCGTGGTGCGGCGGTGGGCTGATGAGACCGACCCCCGCGGTCGCATGACGTGTCCTTGCGATCCAGGGGTACACCTTGCTCGGCGGAAGCTGCCCGCCCTCGCCGGGCTTCGCCCCCTGCGCCATCTTGATCTGGATGTCGGACGCGTGAGTCAGGTACATGCTGGTCACGCCGAACCTGCCGGAGGCGACCTGCTTGATCGCACTTCGACGCTCCGGGTCGAGCAGGCGGTCGGTGTCCTCGCCGCCCTCCCCGGTGTTGCTCTTGGCGCCGAGACGGTTCATCGCGATCGCCAGCGTCTCGTGCGCCTCGGCGCTGATGGAGCCGTAGCTCATCGCCCCCGTGGAAAAGCGTTTGACAATTGATGACACGGGCTCGACCTCATCGAGTGGAACGGCCGGTCGCACCCCGGAGCGGAGTGTGAAGAGCCCGCGCAGGGTCATCAGGTTCGCGGCCTGCTCGTCGACCAGTCGCGTGTAGTCGCGAAAAATATCGTACCGCCGCGAACGCGTCGAGTGCTGAAGCCGGAACACGGTGTCGGGGTTGAAGAGGTGCGGCGGCCCGTCCCGACGCCACTGGTATTCGCCGCCCGTCGCGAGGCGCTCGTGAACGCTGATGGCGCCATCCTCCGGGTAGGCGGCGCGGTGACGCGCCGCGTTCTCTGCCGCGATGACGTCGATCCCCACGCCGCCGAGCAAACTCGAGGTTCCCGTGAAGTAGCGGTCGACGAACGCCTGATCGAGTCCGACCGCTTCGAAGGCCTGGGCTCCCGCATAGGAGCCGACCACCGAGATGCCCATCTTGGACATGATCTTCAGCACCCCCTTGCCCAGAGCCTTGATCAGGTTCTTGACGGCGGTTTCGGAGGTGACGCCGGCGAGCATTCCGCTGCGGACGAGTTGCTCAGCGCTCTCCATTGCGAGGTACGGGTTGATCGCCGAGGCGCCGTAGCCGATGAGGAGCGCTACGTGATGGACCTCGCGCACGTCGCCGGCTTCGACGATGATGCCGACCTTCATCCGGTTCTGTGCCCGGATCAGATGGTGGTGCACGGCTGCCAGCATGAGCAGCGATGGCACGGGGGCGAGGTCCGCGTTCGAGTCGCGATCGGACAGCACGATGAACTGGGTGCCGCTCTCGATAGCCTCGTCGACCTCGTCGCACATCGCGGCGATTCGTTTCTGCATCGCGAGCGGACCGTCGTCGACCCGGTACAAGCCCCGGATGGTGCGGGTCGTGCGGCTTCCGGGCCTTGGATCGATGTGCTGGATCTTCGCGAGTTCGTCGTTGTCGATGACCGGGAAGTCGAGGATCACCTGTCGGGCATGCTCAGCCGAAGCGGCGAGCAGATTGCGCTCGGGGCCGACCCCGACGGCAAGAGAGGTCACCACCTCTTCCCTGATTGAGTCGAGCGGCGGGTTCGTGACCTGGGCGAACGCTTGGGTGAAGTAGTCGAAGAGCAGCCGAGGCCGTTCGGATAGCACGGCGATCGGGGTGTCGGAGCCCATCGCGCCGATCGGTTCCGCCCCGTTGGCGGCCATCGGCAGGAGGAGTATTCTCACCTCTTCCTCGGTGTATCCGAAGGTGCGTTGACGTCTGGTGACGGACGCTGGAGTGTGCACGATGTGTTCGCGGTCCGGCAGGTCCTTGAGATTGATCCGGCCCTCGTCGAGCCATTCGCCCCACGGCTGCGAAGCCGCGAGCTCAGCCTTGATCTCGTCGTCCTCGATCAGCCGGCCCGCCTCGGTGTCGACGAGGAACATCTTGCCTGGACGCAGGCGGCCCTTACGCACGACCCGGCCGGGCTCGATGTCGAGCACACCGATCTCGCTCGCGAGCACGACCAGACCGTCATCGGTGATGAGGTAGCGCCCCGGCCGAAGTCCGTTGCGGTCGAGGGTCGCACCGACGAGGCTGCCGTCGGTGAACACGAGCGCCGCAGGCCCGTCCCACGGCTCCATGAGCATCGAGTGGTACTCGTAGAAGTCGCGTCGAACCGGGTCGATGTCGACCTGGTTCTCATATGCCTCCGGCACCATCATCATCATCGCGTGCGGCAGCGAGCGTCCGCCCAGGTTGAGCAGCTCGACAACCTCGTCAAAGGAAGCGGAGTCGCTGGCTCCGGGGGTGTTGATCGGCAGGATCGGCCCGATGTCGCCGAGGAGCTCGGACTCGAGCTGGGATTGGCGGGCGCGCATCCAGTTGCGGTTGCCCTGCACGGTGTTGATCTCGCCGTTGTGGGCGACCATCCGGAACGGCTGGGCAAGGGGCCAGGACGGGAAGGTGTTGGTGGAGTAGCGCGAGTGCACGAGCGCGAGCTTCGACGCGAACCGCTCGTCCGACAGGTCGGGGTAGAACGGCTCAAGCTGAAGTGTCGTGACCATCCCCTTGTAGACGATGGTGCGGCTCGACAGCGAGGGAAAGTAGACCTCGAGTTCGCGTTCCGCGCGCTTGCGCAAACGGTACGACTGGCGATCCAGTTCGATGCCCGAGACCGGAGCCCCGGAGGCGGAAGTGCGCCCGCTGGAGAGGAACAGTTGCTCGAATGCCGGCATCGCGGCGCGCGCGAGCTTGCCGACTTCCTCTTCCCGCACGGGAACCACTCGCCAGCCGAGAACAGTGAGTTGTTCTTCGGCGGCGATAGCTTCAATTGCGCTCTTCGCCGACTCCCGAGAGTCGGCGTCGGTGGGCAGGAACGCCATCCCGACGATGTATCTGCCAACCGGCGGGAGGGCGAAATCGGTCACTGCGCGAAAGAACGCGTCGGGAATCTGCGTGACGATGCCCGCACCGTCGCCGGTTCCGGCATCCGAACCAATCGCTCCCCGGTGCTCGAGGTTGCGCAGCGCGCCGAGTGCGGCATCGATGATGTCATGCCCCGCCGTGCCGCGAAGGGTTGCCACCATGGCAAGCCCGCAGGCGTCGCGCTCATTGCGCGGGTCGTACAGTCCGCTCGCCTGGGGGGTCAGGCCGAAACGGGAGTGCGGCAAACCGAGATGGGGTCGAGTGAGTGCCATGAGCAACCGTCCTCACGAGGAAATCTAGTGACGCGGGACTTCGGTGGCCCTGGGTGATCGGCCTTCGGAATGAAGGTGTCGCGAGATGCGGACGAGGACGTGAGCGCCGGTGGGGCAGCTTCCCGTCTATCGTTTTGCGCCGAGGACTTTCGTGCCAGGCCCGGTTCCGCCAGTCCCGCTTGTGGCGGGAACGCTGGCTGCGTCCGATTCGGTTGCCGTCGCTGCGCCGTCGCTGTCGCCGTCCGAATAGGTGTCCTCGGAGTCTAGCGCAGCCTCGGGTGCCCACCCGCGTCCCGGCCGGTACGGGCTCGGCTCGATGCCGGGGTGACGGCGTCCCTGCACGATGATGATGATGACGCCGACCAGTATCGCCGCGAAAGCAGCCCAGACGTTGGTGCGCACGCCGAGGAAGATCTCGCTCGGGTCAATTCTGAGCGACTCGAACGCGCTGCGTCCGAGTCCGTACCAGATCAGGTACAGGCCGAGCAGCTTGCCCCACTGCAACCGGTAGGACACCGCCTCGAGCGTGGGTACGGTCGCACCGGCGATCTCGGCCCTCGAGCGCTTGAAGCGGCGTTCGGCGAGCAGCAGCACCGCGACCCCCGCCAGATTCCAGATGATCTCGTAGAGGAACGTCGGGTGGAACAGCGTACCGTCGGGCAGCCCGGCGGGGAACGCTGGGTTGGTCGACTCAATCTCGAGCCCCCACGGCAGGTTCGTCGGTAGTCCGTAAAGTTCGTGATTGAAGTAGTTGCCGAGGCGGCCCATCGCCTGCGCCAGAAGCAAACCGGGAGCGAGGGCATCCGCGTAGGTCCAGAATCGAAGCCCGATCAGCCGGCAGCCGATGTACGCGCCGAGGGCGCCACCGAGCAGGGCGCCGAAGATGGCAATGCCGCCCTCCCAGACGAAGAAGACCCTGATGAGGTCCCGCCCCTGGCCGAAGTAGTCGTCGGGGTGGGTGAGCACGTGGAAGGTCCGCGCGCCGATGATGCCGAACACGACTGCCCAGATAGAGACGTCGATGACGATTCCCGGCTCAGCTCCGCGGCGGTTGAGCCGGTGGTTGGTGAGGATCCCGGCGGCCAGGATGCCCAGAAGGATGCACAACGCGTAGGCGTGGATGTTGATGTTGAACGGGAACCACGACAGCCCGATGTCGCGCAGCCACTGACCGAGGTCGAACACCTGCAGGTCATAGCTCGGGCTGGGGATGCTCAGGGGTGCGAACACGTACCTGGTGCCTTTCTGGTGGGGGGAGTGCCGGTGAAGGGCTGTATCAGAGCCTAGTGCCGGCCGCGAGGGCGGCCCCCATGCGGGCGACCGCGGTCACTCCCCCGTCGGCGAGGGCCTTGACGAGCGCCGAACCCACGATTGCGCCGTCCGCGTAGGACAGCACCTCGCGAACCTGACCGGGAGTGGAGATTCCCACGCCGACGCAAGCGTTCGAGGCGCCGGCGTCACGAAGGCGACCGACGAGGGTCTTCGCCGCGGCGTCCACGTCGACCCGTGCGCCCGTGATGCCCATTGTGGAGACTGCGTAGACGAATCCCCTGCTCGAGCGAACGGCCTGCTCGAGCCGAGCGTCGGTGGATGAGGGGGCAGCGAGGAATACGCGGTCGATTCCGGCGCGGTCGGACGCCGCCATCCAGACGCCCGCCTCGTCAGGAATCAGGTCGGGCGTGATCATGCCGGCGCCGCCGGCGGCGAGCAGGTCATCGGCGAACCGGTCCACTCCGTACTGCACGACGGGATTCCAGTAGCTCATGAACACCACTGGTGCGCTCACTCGGGAGGTAATCGCTGCCATCGCCTCGAAGCCGTGCCGGAGCCGGAATCCTCGCGCGAGGGCGGTCTGTGTCGCCGCTTGGATGACAGGGCCATCCATGACCGGGTCGGAGTACGGCAGCCCGAGCTCGATGATGTCGACGCCGTTCTCGGCGAGGGCAACGGCGGCTTCGACACTCGTTTCGAGGTCGGGGAACCCGGCTGGCAGGTAACCGATGAGGGCGCCAGTGCCCGCTTCCCGGCGGGCAGCGATGACGGATTCCATTGGACTGCTGTGCGTGGTGCCGCTGTTCGCCGCGCTCACACCTGCTCCGCTTCGTCGTCGAGTACTCCGAAGTAGCTTCCGGCGGTGACCATGTCCTTATCGCCGCGACCGCTCAGGTTCACAAGGATGACCGCTTCGGGCCCCAGTTGCTTACCGAGCTCCAGTGTCCCTGCAAGGGCGTGGGCGGACTCGATCGCGGGAATGATTCCCTCCGTCCGGGCCAGCAGTCGCAGAGCGGCCATCGCCTGATCATCAGTGATCGGCAGATAGCTCGCGCGTCCGATATCGGCAAGCCACGCGTGCTCAGGCCCGACACCCGGGTAATCGAGTCCTGCGGAAATCGAGTGTGATTCGATCGTCTGACCGTCCTCGTCCTGGAGCAGGTAGCTTCGAGCGCCGTGCAGCACGCCGGGGCGGCCCTTCGTGATGGTCGCGGCGTGCCTCGCCGTCTCGGCACCGTCACCGGCCGCCTCGTAGCCGACGAGCTTCACGTCCGGGTCGTCCAGGAACGCGTGGAAGATGCCCATCGCGTTCGAGCCGCCGCCGACACACGCCGTCACGGCGTCCGGAAGTCGTCCGGTGAGTGCGAGTACCTGTTCTCGAGCTTCCTCGCCAATGATCTTCTGGAGGTCGCGCACCATGGCGGGGAACGGATGAGGCCCGGCGACGGTGCCGAATATGTAGTTGGTCGTCTCGACGTTCGTCACCCAGTCACGCATCGCGTCATTGATGGCATCCTTCAGGGTGCGCGAGCCGGTGGTCACCGGGACGACCTCGGCGCCGAGCAGCCGCATGCGCGCGACGTTGAGAGCCTGGCGCTCGGTGTCGACCTCGCCCATGTAGATGACGCAGTCGAGCCCGAACAGGGCGGCGGCCGTCGCGGTGGCAACCCCGTGCTGGCCGGCGCCGGTCTCGGCTATCACACGGGTCTTGCCGATGCGTTTGGTCAGTAGTGCCTGCCCGAGTACGTTGTTGATCTTGTGCGAGCCGGTGTGGTTGAGGTCCTCGCGCTTGAGGATGATGCGGGCGCCGCCAGCGTGCTCGGCGAAGCGCTTCACCTCGGTGATGATCGACGGCCGCCCGGTGTAGGTGGCGTGCAGCGCAGACAGCTCCGCGTGGAATGCGGGGTCGACCTTCGCTGCTGAGTAGGCGGCGTCGAGCTCGTCGAGCGCCCGCACGAGTGATTCGGGCACGAAGCGGCCGCCGTATTCTCCGAAGTACGGCCCGAGTTCCTCGCGCAGGGTCACGATGCCGCCAGGAATTCGTGAAGGGTGGTGATGGGATCGCCCGTCACGAGGGCCTCACCAACAAGCACCACGTCGGCTCCTGCGGAACGGTAGTGTGCGACATCCGCCGCCGACTGAACGGCAGACTCGGCGACACGGATGACGCCGGAGGGGATTTGGTCGGCGAGAGAGCCGAAGAGGTCGCGGTCGAGCTCGAACGTCGACAAGTTGCGCGCGTTCACTCCGAGCAGGCCGGCACCGAGATCGAGCGCCCGGGCCACCTCTTCCGCATCATGGGTTTCCACGAGAGCGGTCATGCCGAGCTGGGCGATGAGCGCGTGCAGCTCGACGAGTCGAGGCTGCTCGAGAGCCGCAACGATAAGCAACACGATGTCGGCTCCCGCGGCTCTAGCCTCGAAGACCTGGTAGGGCTCCGCAATGAAGTCTTTGCGCAGCACCGGGATCGAGACCGACTCGCGCACCGACTCGAGGTCGGCGAGGGAGCCGCCGAACTGTCGCCCCTCGGTGAGGACGCTGATCGCGCTTGCTCCCCCGGTCTCGTAAGAGACAGCGAGGGCTGCGGGATCGGCGATGTCGGCCAGGGCACCTCGCGAGGGGCTGGAGCGTTTGATTTCCGCGATGATCTTCACGCGGTCCTCGGGTGCGAGGGCCGCGAGTGCGTCGAGTGCCGCCGGTCGGGCGATCGCCGCGGCTTCGACGACGCGGAGCGAGCGTCCGGCTCTTCGCTCGGAGGCGTCGGCGAGGGCACCGGCGGTGAGGTCTGCGAGCACGAGGCTAGTTGTCCTTCTTCGATAGTCGATCGCCGTCGGCGCCGTAGCCCATTTTCGCGAGCACCGCACCGACGATCAGTCCGACGACGAGGAGGGCCGCTGATGCCCAGACCACGGGGGCGTGGGAGTAGAAAAAGGCGATCGTTCCGATCGCGACCGCCACGAGCATGATGATCACGGCGGTCCAGGCAGCCGGGGAGTTGCCGTGGCCGGGCTCGGAATTGTCGCTGCTCATGTCGCTCCTGTGGTTCGTGAAGGGGCAGGGTGGTGCTTTGGGGGCAGTACTCGAGTCTAGCGTGAGGTCGGATCGCTGCCGTCGCTGAGCGAATCCCAGTCGGCGACCGAGTCCGGTTCGATCGGGGACTCGGCGGTGTGCGTCGCGTTCGCGTCCTCTGCACTGAGTCGCACCGCCTGATACTTGCCTGGCGAACCCGGCCAGCGCCGGCTTGTGGCAATGATCGCCGCGCCGACGGCGAGAGTCGCGAAGCCAAGTACGACGGCGATCCACGGCCACGGCGAGATCGCCACCGATTGAACGAGTCGCGTTACCGACTCCGCGCCCGAGACGCCGGTCGCCTCGGTGACGGCCGGTCCCGACACGCGCACCGGATCAGCGAGGGCGGCGATGACCGACAGCAGCACCGTGATACCGATGAGGCTCTCGAGCGCTCCCAGCACGACGCGGAACACGGGGCCGGCGATCGCGAGGGCTCCGACGAGGGCGAGGCCGGCGAGCCCGAGCGCGGCAAGGCCGCCGCCTGCGACATCCCCGGCGATCGCGATGTCGTCGCCGCCGAGTTCATCGGGCACGAGGGTGACGACGAACCAGGTCTGCGTCCAGGCGATCAAGGTGAGTCCGCTCGCGGCGATCCCGGCGACCAACAGCACCCCTTTAAGGCGGCGAGGGCTCACTCAGGTCACCCGGCGCATGGCGTTCGCCACCGCGACTGCCCGGAGGGGGGCTGCCGCCTTGTTCTGGGTTTCCTGCCGTTCTGCGGCCGGGTCGGAATCGGCCACGAGACCGGCGCCGGCCTGCACCCTGGCGATTCCGCCTGAAATCGTCGCTGTTCGGATCGCGATCGCAAGGTCGAGGTCGCCAGCGAATCCGAAGTATCCGACGACACCGCCGTAGACGCCGCGCTGGGCGACCTCGAGCTCGTCGATGATCTGCAACGCGCGTGGTTTCGGCGCCCCCGAGAGGGTGCCGGCGGGGAAGGTCGCCCGAAACACGTCGACAGGTCGCGCGCCGCGTTTGAGGTTGCCCTCAACCGACGACACGAGGTGCATGATGTGACTGAACCGCTCGACCTGCATGAACTCGGTGACCTCCACCGAGCCGGGATCGCAGACCTTGAGCAGGTCGTTCCTGGCGAGGTCGACGAGCATGAGATGTTCCGCGCGCTCCTTCGGGTCGGCCTCCAGCGTGTCAGCGAGGGCCTGGTCCTCCTCCGGCGTCGCTCCGCGCGGTTTCGATCCGGCAATCGGATGCATGTACACCCTGTCGTTCTCGACCTTGACGAGAGCCTCCGGTGACGAGCCGACTATCCAGTACGGCTCCCCCGCGGCATCCTGCAGAGACAGCAGGTACATGTAGGGGCTCGGGTTCAGCGTGCGTAACACCCGGTAGACGTCGATCGGATGCGCCGTCGCCTCGTGGTCGAACCGTTGGGAGATGACGACCTGGAACACGTCGCCGTCGACGATGAATTCCTTCGACCGCTCGACCGCCGCCTCGTAGTCCTCCGCGCGAACGCGCGGCACCGGGGTCGGGGTGATCGAGAGGTCCACTTCCGCGAGCCATGCCTCCGCCGGCTGACCGAGCCGCGCCTGCATCTCGTCAAGGCCGGTTTGGGCCCCCGACCAGAGCTCTTCCGGCGTCTCGACACCGTCGTTGAGCGCCGTGGCGATGAGGAGCACCGAACCGGTGCGATGGTCGACGACGACAAGCCGGGAGACGAAGCTCAGCGCCTGACCGGGAACCTCGTAGTCGGCGGGAGGAACGTTCGGCAGTCGTTCGATCTGGCGGATTGCCTCCCAGCCGACGAAGCCGACGAGTCCGCCAGTCAGCGGCGGATGCCCGGGCACGTGCGCTGTCCCCCAGCGCTCGTAGAGGTGGGCTAGGGCTTCGAGCGGGGCGGACGGCGCGTCGGGGCCGAGGGCGCGATCTGCCGAGAGCCCGTAGTCGAGCCAGCTCGCGGCATTCTGCACCTGGGTCAGCACGCCGAAGCTCGACACCCCGATGAAGGAGAACCTCGACCAGATGCCGCCCTGCTCGGCGGATTCGAGCAGGAAGGTGCCTGGCTCACCTGCGGCGAGCTTCCGGTAGATGCCGACCGGCGTCTCGCCGTCGGCGAAGAGTTCCCGGATGACGGGTACGACACGGTGGTCGCCGAGCAGCTGGTCGAACTGCT
>JAODME010000006.1 GCA_025465095.1 Microbacteriaceae bacterium
GGCCTTCCGGGAGCTCGACCATGTCGGCGAGGTCGTAGGTGCGGTCGACTACCGCGCGATAGTGACCTGACTCGGCGAACGTGGCGAGGAGAGCGAAATCTGCGGCATGGGAGGTGCCGACGCCTGCCGTGACGAGCTTTCCGCTCTTCCGGCTCGGTGCCGATGCGAAGCATCCCCGCGAGGTCGGTGATCACCATCAGTAGCGAACCGCCCGGCTTGATGATCGCTTCGACCCGTTCGAAGGGGGCGTTGCCTACGCAGTCGATGATGACGTCGTAGGTTCGCGGGCGCGGGCAGTGATGCCGCCTAGTTGAAGGGCTGGTCACATCGGGTGGTCGCTGTTCATCGCGTTGACCGAGATCAGCGTCAGTCCGAGCCCGCCGATCTTGCCCAACAATCCGTGGAGTCCGGCCTGATCGATAACCACGCCGGAAAGCGTGGTCGTGCCATCGGCGTAGTTGGTGACGGTGAGGCCTTCGAACCAGTCGTCCCAGTGCACATCAAGGTGTCCCTGGATGCGTATCTCGTACCGGTTGTCCGATACCGACCCCGGTGCATGTGGTTCGCTCATGGCGCTCCGTTCCGCTTGGATCCATGAGCAGATCGCCGCTCACGGTGCCCGCGGCGGGCGCCGAGGGATGATCCGAACCTATGAGGAAGAGTGATGACCGGTCATCACCAAATGTAGTGACTGACGTGGTGATTGGTGTTTGCGCTGGCCTTAGAGCAGGCCCTGTTCTCGTGCGCGGCGTATTGCCGCCGTGCGGCTGTTGACCGCGAGCTTGACGAAGATGTGGCTCGTGTGGCTACGGAGGGTATTCAGGGAGACGAAGAGTTCTCGAGCGATTTGGGGGCCGCTCAGCTCGGTCGACAACAGCGTGAGCACCTGCAACTCACGTTCGCTCAATGCTTCCATGTCCGCATGAGGGACGGGGCTCGTGGCCTCGGCCGGCCTGAAGGTGCTGCGCAGCAAACGCACATAGTCGGGGGAGATCTTCTGTTTCGCCGCCTCCTGCAGCAGTGCCGCCATCGGTACGCCCTCGTCTGAGTAGAGACGAACGTAGCCCTCGGGTTCACTCTGAGCGAGCGCACGGGCGAGCGGCGCCAGTGCCAGAGCAGTTTGTCCGATGGCTTGGTGAGCGAGCGCTTTCAGGGCGAGGATTTCGTTTGCGCTGCCGGTGCGTGTCCCTGCCTCCGCCGCGTCAAGCAGGCGTTCGAGCAGCCCGAGGGCTTCGTCAACTACAAGATGGGCATTCTCTGCGCGATGCTGATCTGCGCTGTGCTCGCTTGCCCGCTGTTGCGCGATGAGCAGTCTCGCCAAAGTGATGTGATCGAACTCGCGCAGGTAGCTCAGAGCATCCGTCGCGGACAATCCTTGCCCGTCTGCCCAAGCGTGAGCTTCAGCGAGTTTGCCTTGCTTGATCCAGATTCGCGCTTTCATCGCAGCGATCGGTCGGGTCTCGGGCAGCAACCCCCGCAAGTACAAGCGCTCGGCCTCATCGAGCATGTCCAGTGCCGCGTCGAGGTCTCCTTCGGCTTCCTGGATTCTCGACATCGCGACGAACCACCGGTGCCGGTTCTCCGGCAACGAAGCTTGCTCGCCGAGCGCCTTGCTGGTCTGCAGGTGCTCCGCGGCAGCCTCCAGTTCGTTCTGCTCGCGATCGAGCTCACTGATGCCCATGTGGAGGTCAGCCGTTGACTGCAGTACCGGCTCGCCTTGTGCTGTCGCGAGCTGCAGTGATTGCACATAGGCCCGTCGGGCTTCACGTCGCCGACCCTGCACGATCAACATGTCGGCCAGCACCAGGGTGCTGCCGAGAACATCCGCAGTGTTGAAGGCCAGGCCCAAGCTGGTTCTTGCGTCGGCGAAGGTGCGTACGGCTGGCTCGAGCTCGCCGCTCGCCCACAACGCCATCCCCAAAAAGCCCGCCGCCGCGCCGTGCGCGAAATGGTCGCCGGGTTGGGCGGCCTCCAGTGCGTGTCGGGCGTGAATCGCCGTGCCGGCGACGTCGCCGCGGGCCTGCGCCAGCGAGGCCCGGTAGACCGGAATCATCACCGGCAGCGTCCGCAGTTCTTCCCCGCCCTCCGATTCGAACGCAGGCTCACCCCCGTCATCCGTCAGACCGAGCGCACGCTCGGCATGATCAAGCCGGCGCTCTGCAGCATCAAGTTCCCCAGAGACGAGCATCGACCAGGCGTAGTAGACGCTGAGCACAGGCCTGCCCGCGGCGACCTCGTCCGGTAGCAGCTTGAGCCAGGCAAGGAGGGTCGTGTCTTGTCGGCGGCGGCGCATGACGGGCACTGCCCGCTCGATGAGTCCGGCGGCGCGCTCGAAGTCGGCCGCGGCCAGCGCATGCCTGACGGCGTCTTCCGGCAGATCGTTGTGCTCGTGCCACCCGCTGGCGAGGCGATGGAGAGTCGGTACCCGCTCCGGGTCATTCTTCAACGATCTGGCCCGAAGGACGTCGGCGAAGAGGTGGTGATAGCGATACCACTGACGCTGGTCGTCCAATGGCACCACGAACAGATTCTCACGTTCCAGGGTCTCCAGAACCTGGGCGCTGTCCGTGCGTCCCGTCACGGCGTCACATAACGGACCACTGAGATGATTCAAAAAGGCAGTCTGGGACAAGAACGTACGGATGTCATCTGGCTGGGTTTGCAGAACCTCTTCTCCCAGGTAGTCGATAACGAAGCGATGGCTGCCCGTGAACGCCTTGATGAACCCGGGGATGTCCGAGCGGTCCCGCATCGACAAGGCGGCCAGCTGCAGGCCTGCAATCCAGCCCTCGGTCCGTGTTTCCAGCGCAGCAATGTCTTCCTCCGCAAGCTCCAAGCCCGAGACCTGATTGAGGAACGCGGCAGCTTCTTCCGAGGTGAAGCGCAGATCGACGGCACGCAACTCCGTCAGCTCACCACGGCCACGCATCCGAGCCAGCGGAAGCGAAGGATCCGAACGGCTCGCGATCGCCACATGCAGATTCGATGGGAGATGGTCGAGTAAGAACGTTAGGGCGGGCGGAGCGACGTTGATCAACTGAAGGTCGTCGAGCACCAGGATGACGCGGTGCGCAGCCTGCGCGATCACGTTCAGCAGTGCAGTCACAGACGCTTCGACGGACATCGGCGGCGCCCCCTGGTCTGCAAGCGAAGCAGGACGTTGCTGCGAAACGGCGCCCTCAAGTGCCGCCACCAAATAGGTGAGGAACCGGGATGGGTCGTTGTCGCCTTCATCGAGCGAAAGCCACGCCACTCCAACCCCAGGCTCACTGCGCTGAGCTGATGCCAGCCATTCGCTGAGCAACGTGGTCTTGCCGAATCCCGCCGGCGCTGAAACCAGGGTCAGCTTGTGACCCGAGTCCACACCATCCTGCAAACGCTTCACCAGTCGCATCCGAGAAACCGCGTTCTGCCCGGTCAGGGGAAGAAACAGCTTAGTCGCAATGACCGCGGTTGACATGACGTCAGCTTAGGGGTGGCTCGCCCCCTATAGCTCAGATGTTGGCCAGCGGTCGCTGTCCCGACGACATTAGGAAACCATCATCGGAACAGAATGAACAGCGTGACAGCCAACATCGCTATGGTGCCACCCTCTACGCGGTGGATGAGCGTCGGCGTGAACGGAACGTTTGACCCACGCTTCATACTTGTCACAGCAGCGATGGTGGGACAGCCCGCGCCTGACGTTCCTCTGCATCACGGATGACCGACCTCTCGCCGAGGACTGTATCCGACAGCTTGGTTGGGGGCGGGCCGGAGAAGGACCGCGTGACCAGAAGAATGGCGACGACCGCGAGGGGCACAATCCACCCGGTCCAACCCAGCACGGTGGCGTGCACCGTGTCGATCGGCTCACCGGCGCGGGCGAAAACCAGGCTGAGACCCGCCGCGGCGTTGAAGACGCCGTGGGCAAGAGCCGGCGGCCACACCGAATTCGACCGCAGCCGCAACCAGCCGAAAATCGCGCCGATCAGAATGCATGTTCCACACATCATCAGCACGCCGAGCCAACCGGGCGCGCTCGGGTAGTTGTAGCCGAGCAGCAGGAGGGGTGCGTGCCAGAGGCCCCAGGTCACGCCGGAGACGAGGATGGCCGGAACGGCGCCGAGCGGCATCAGCTTGGGCAGGAGGTAGCCTCGCCAACCGAGCTCCTCGCCGAGCGCCGGAATTGTGTTGACGATGCCGCCGATCACCACGTTGACGAACTGCAGGGCCACCAGGACTCCAATCGGAATGGGCAGTGACAGCCCACCCGACTGCGCCTCGAATGCCTCGCGGAATGCCGAGAACTCGCTGACATCGGCAGGGTAGACCCCGAGCCACGCACCGATCGGCAGTGCGGAGAGCACGATCACGACGGGAATGAGCACGGCGAGACCCAAGTAGACGAACAGTCGCCGGGCGGGTCGCAACGGCCAGAGGCCGAGCTCTCGGGGAATTGACTGCGGTCGGTCGACGAATCGCACGACGATCAAAGCGGCGATCGCGGGCGCGGCCATCATCCCGACGGCGACGAGCTGTGTCAGCGGGTTGTCGAGCCCGCCGGTGAAGTACAGCGGCAGGGCGACGGCCCATGCCAGCGCGAGAGCGAGCGCGGTGAAGATCACCGCGGCGCGGGTGGGCGCCCGCCCGCGCATCACCGGATCGCCTTGAGCTTGAGCTCAACCCGGGAGCGCAGCGCCTCGTTCATAGCAGCAAATCCCAGTTCGGTGTCGGCGAGGACACTGCCGAGGGCGCCGACCAGCAACCCGCTGAAGGATTCGCGCTGCGTGAAGCGCGTGCCGCCGGAGCTGAGCGGTTCAAGATGGAATTCGTGGCGCCCGTCGAAGATCCCCGGCACGCCCAACCGGCCGAGCCATTGCACCGTCCGGTTGCGCTCCACCGAGACGACGGTCGGTCGGAAGGTCATCTGCCGCTCACCGGGACGGATGGTGACGGAGAGTCGACTGCCAACATGGAACGCGCCGCTCAGTTGCGGGATGAACGGATTCCATTCCCCGTAGTCGTCGGTTCTGCTGAACTCCAGCCAGACCTTCTCGGGCGGAGCTTCAATCTCAACGGTATGTTCGATGATTCTCATGGTTCGGGCCTTTTCGTTCAGTTCTCGGAAGTGTGGATGGGCGCGGGTCCGGCCGAGTATTCGCCCCTCAGACCGTTTGCCGGTGGCCGGCCGGAGTGCTGGATGCGGTCATTCCTGCGGTGATGGCGGAGGGCTTGAATCCCTTGACTACCAGCCAGACCCCCAGCGAGAACTCCCACAGTGCGAGCAGGAGTGCGCCGATTCCGCCCAGCGCGTTCACCGGTTCCCAAATCCCGAACAGCACGCCGGCAACGGAAGCGACAAGCACGGGCGCACCGATGAATCCGAGCAGGGGAAGGATCCTCGGGACGAGGCGCGCCTTGTACATCAGAGAACCCAACAGCAGAGCGTTCACGGCGGGAAGGAAGCCTTGTCCGAAGAGTGTCGTCCAGGTGTGCAGAGACAGCAGCGCCTGCCCGGTGATCACCGCATCCTGTCCGGCCCCGGCCTGCCGCAGGGACACGATGGCGAGGATGGCGACGACGCCGGCGAAGATGGTAGCCGCCTCGAGAACCCGCGCGCTGACGAAGCCCAGCGCGACCCCTTCGTTCTGCCTTTTGATCACCGGGTACAGGGCGACGCCAGTGCCGATACAAGCGAGGGCCACGATGATCTCCAGGACCCCACCGAGGATGATGGCGGTATCTGGGCCTGTGCCGGCGATGAAGTTCGGATCAGTTCGCACTGCGCGGTACAGAGCCAGCGTGGGGATGGAGATGAAGGTCAACAGGTAGAGCACGCCTGCGACCATCGAGGTCTTTCGCAGCGAGTCCATCCGGCCTCGATTCTCAACGATGGGGTGGACGGTGGAAGTCATGTCGATCTCCTTTAGCTGTCTCGGGTACGAGGGCAAGTCTGCTCCGACAGGACTGAGGGACACAGACTGGCCGATCGGATGTTCGGTGGGCGGCCCCAGAAGTTCCTCGGGCACATCCGAAAGGTAGAAGAAGATGTGATGAGCACGCATCACCACATGTGGTGATTGCGACGCTGATACGTTGTGCCGGCGCGTGGACCATCGATCGGGAGCACCTCAGCGCAATGCTCATCGGTGACGAGGTGCCAGCGCTCGTGCCTACTCGTTCTGAATGTTGCTCTCTGAGCTGTTACGAGTCGTTTAGGGGCGGCACGAGAAGCGCAAGCAACGGCTCAACGGAATATCGCGCCCGCCGCCCAGATCGCGGTGCCGATCGCGCCCCAAAGAGCGAGACTCGCGCCGATGGCGAGGAGCCAGCCGCGTGCGCGAAGCCGATTGCGATGAGGCAGTTCGCTTTTCGCAGGGGCCGTCGCATCGGACGGCATCTCCCGGTCGGGTCTCGTGCGCATGGTCCCCTCGATCGAGCATGGCGCTGCTGGCCTCAGAATAGCCGATCGTAGTTGGAGAAAGAGGAAATCAACGCCCCCGGTGCGCGACGAAGAATTCGGCGACCCGATCGAGGGACGGCAGCGGCTCGGCCTCGAACGGGCGGTGCATGCGCGTCGCGTAGAAGAAGGCGCCCTTCTTTGCGACGAACCCGAGAAGAGCCTCGATGCTCTGCGTCGGGAACCGGCGATCGGTGACCCGCCATTCGGTGTCCGACAGCGCATGGAACACGATGTCGGCAGCGGCGAGTGGGTCGGCCTGGGGCGCGGGTGTGGTCAGAACATCCATGTGGTTCTCCTGATGCCGAAGGGGTAGTCGCCTGATCATAGGGTCCGGAAGGTGCGGCGAACAGGCCTTGATCTGCCACGCTCGATCGGATATGGAACACGCATGACCTGCCTCGGGATCAGCCGCCCGTGACCTGTCCGCTCGGTCGGATCTCCTCGGTGAGCTGCAGCCCCTGACCGCTGTTCGATGACACGACGAGGGCCTCGATCCATTCGCGATTGAGGGCGGGCATCTTGCCGCCGCTGTACTTGAAGTACAGCGGAACCGCCGCACTGAGCCAGATCGTGCTCCGCCCGTCGCCGACGTTCGGGTCGTCCTTCCACGAGAAGTAGAAGCTCTCGCCACGGCGCAGCTTCGCGCCGATGACTACCTGAAGATGAGCGAGCACGCGGTCGTCGAACCCGATCTCGATGCCGGACATTCCGTACAGAAGCTTGCCCATTCATTCGCCTTTCGGGACGCGCGTCATGAATTCGGTCGTGCTTCGCCTATCGTACGCGGGGATCACGCCGACACTCGAGATGTTTTCGAGGTCCGTGAGCGGCCCGTCACCAGGCTGCGGGCCGATAGTCCTTGAGGAAGAGTCCGAAGAGATCCTCGCCCTGTTCGCCGAGCACGATCGGGTCGTACACGCGGGCGGCTCCGTCGACGAGATCCAGCGGGGCGTGAAAGCCCTCCTCGGCGAGGCGCACCTTAGTCGGGTGCGGGCGCTCGTCCGTGATCCAACCGGTGTCGACGCTCGTCATCAAAATGCCGTCTGTCTCGAACATCTCCCTCGCGCTCGTGCGGGTGAGCATGTTGAGGGCAGCCTTGGCCATATTGGTGTGCGGATGTCCCGGACCCTTGTAGCCGCGACCGAACTGACCCTCCATCGCCGACACGTTGACGATGTACTTGCGGGCGGCGGTCGATGCAGCCAGCGCCGGCCGCAGTCGGCTCACGAGCAGGAACGGTGCGGTCACGTTCGCGAGCTGCACCTCGAGCATCTCGAGTGGATCGACGTCGTGCACGAACTGAGTCCAGCTGTTCGAGTCGTGATGGTCGGGTACGAGGCCTCCGGCGTCGATCGCGGTGCCCGCGGCGAGCCGCTCGAGCGACGATGAACCGGCCGCCATCGCGAGGGCGGTCAGGTCACCCGCGCTCAGGCTCGCGGCGCCGCGCCCGTTCGCGCTGGCAAGAATCGGGTGGGCGGCGACCGAGGCGGCGAGGGCGAGCGGATGGGCATCGTTCGTGTGCCCGAAGGTCAGCAGCTCAGGCAGCGGGCCGTCCGGCAGCGGCGAGGACTCAGCCTCGGCAAGCGGCGCGTAGGAGCCGGGGGATCGGCGCACCGTTTGCGCCGCGTTGTTGATCAGAATATCGAGGGGACCGGCCGCGGTCATCGCGTCGGTCAGTCCGATCACCTGGGCCGGATCGCGCAGGTCGATGCCGACGATCCGGAGGCGGTGCAGCCAGTCAGCGGAATCCGGCAGACCCGAGAACCGGCGCACCGCATCACGCGGGAAACGTGTGGTGATGGTCGTGTGGGCGCCGTCCCGGAGCAGGCGGAGCGCGATGTGCATGCCGATCTTCGCCCGTCCGCCCGTGAGTAGGGCATGCCTACCGGTGAGGTCGGCGTGCGCGTCCCGCTTGGCGTGGCTGAGGGCCGCGCAGTCCGGGCACAGCTGGTGGTAGAAGGCGTCCACCTGCGTGTAATGCTGCTTGCAGATGTAGCACGGGCGCGACTTGAGCAGCACCCGCTCGACCTCACCGCCGTCCGGGGCGATGGCGAGCGGGATGCCGCGGGTCTCGTCGTCAATCCGGTCGGGGGCGCCGGTCGCAGTCGACGCGACCACCGCACGGTCGGCGTCGGCGATGATCGCACGCTTCTCGAGGCGCCGGTTCTTCTTCACCGACTTGAACATGCGCGCAGTGGCACGCCTGATGGTGATGAAGTCAGGATGCTCCTCGTCGAGTCCGTCGAGTTGCGCGAGCACGTCAAGGGCGACGGCGAGTTGTCGGGGGTCGATGCCTGTCGCGGGGTTCGCGGTGTCGGCGGATGGGGAAGCCACACCCTATTCTACCGGCCGCCGCTCGCGGGGAAGCTGAACCCGGCGCCGCCCCGACCTGTGGCACGGTTGAGTCATGGCCCCGAAGAAGATCCTGCTCGATTGCGACCCAGGGCTCGACGACGCGCTCGCGCTCCTGCTCGCACACACCGACGAGAACCTCGAACTTGTCGCCGTCACCACGGTGGGCGGCAATGTCGCGCTATCGAGCACGACGCGGAACGCACTCCAGCTGCGTGAGTACCTCGGCTTCGATTCGGTTCCTGTCGCGGCCGGGGCAGACGCGCCCCTCGCCCGACCGGCCGAGAACGCGGCACACGTGCACGGGGAGGAAGGGCTCGGCTCGTTGACGCTTCCGGCCGCCGTGCTTCCGCCCGCGGATCTGCACGCGGTGGACCTCATCATCGACACGCTTCGCGCGTCCCCTGGCACCGTGCACCTCATCGCGACGGGACCGCTGACGAACATCGCCCTGGCACTGCGGCGCGAACCCGCAATCGCAAAGTGGGCCGCCTCCTTCGTGATTATGGGCGGCTCCTTCACCCGAGGCAACGCAACACCCGCCGCCGAGTTCAACATCTACGCCGACCCGGAGGCCGCCGAGATCGTGTTCGCGGCGGGCTGGCAGGTCGTCATGGTCGGTCTCGACCTCACCCTCCAGGCGATGGCGACGCCGGAGATCGTGCGGCGGATGCACCTGCTCGGGCCGCTCGGCACCGAGCTGGTGGTGCCGCTCTCCACCTTCTGGACAAACCCGGACGGCTCCGAGCCGCATGGTCAGGCTGTGCACGACCTCTGCGCGGTCGCGTACATCACGAGACCCGACCTGTTTCGCTCCCGCCCGGCCGCGGTCGAGGTGGAGACGCACGGCCGGTTCACCGTCGGAATGACCGTCGTGGACTTCGAGTCACCCGAGCCGAACGCGCTCGTGCCCGTGGATCTCGATGTCGACGGCTTCTGGGAGCATGTGCTGGGTGCCTGGGAAACGCTCTCATCGAGGCATCCGCGTGCCTGACCCGCTGCTCGACCGGGCCCCGGCGACCTGGGATCCGGATGCCGCCTACTCGGCGTTCGAGGAGTGGGCGGAGGGTCGCGGGTACCCGCTGTACCCGGCCCAGTCGGAGGCGCTCATCGAGATTGTGTCCGGTGCAAACGTCATTTTGAGCACGCCGACCGGCACCGGCAAGTCGCTCGTCGCAATCGGGGCGCATTTCGCCGCGCTTGCGGAGGGCAAGCGCAGCTACTACACCGCACCGATCAAGGCCCTCGTGTCCGAGAAGTTCTTCGCCCTCGTCGAGGTGTTCGGCGCGGAGAACGTCGGCATGGTCACCGGCGACTCCTCGGTCAACTCCGATGCGCCGATCATCTGCTGCACCGCGGAGATCCTCGCGAATCTCGCGTTACGGCACGGCGCCGACACGCAGGTCGACCAGGTCGTGATGGACGAGTTCCACTTCTATGCGGACCCGGATAGAGGCTGGGCCTGGCAGGTGCCGCTGCTCACCCTTCCGCGCGTGCAGTTTGTGCTTATGTCGGCGACGCTCGGCGACGTCGAGTGGCTCCGGGAGGACCTGACTCGGCGCACCGATCGTGAGACCGCGGTCATCACGGGAGTTGAGCGGCCCGTCCCGCTGCACTTCCAGTACGCCACCACGCCCGTGCAGGAGACCGTGGAGGAGCTGCTTTCGACGGCGCAGGCCCCGATCTACATCGTCCACTTCTCACAGGCCGCGGCGCTCGAGCGCGCGCAGGCGCTCACCAGCATCAAGGTCGCGACGCGCGAACAACGCGACGTGATCGCCGAGACCATCGGCGGCTTCCGCTTCACCACGAGCTTCGGCAGAACCCTCGGGAGGCTCGTGCGGGCGGGGATCGGCGTGCATCACGCCGGCATGCTGCCGAAGTACCGGAGGCTCGTCGAGCAGCTCGCCCAGCAGGGTCTGCTGCGCGTCATCTGCGGAACCGACACCCTCGGCGTCGGCATCAACGTGCCGATCCGCACCGTGCTGCTCACGGCGCTCACGAAGTTCGACGGAACGCGGATGCGACAGCTCAGCGCCCGCGAGTTCCACCAGATCGCGGGGCGAGCGGGCCGCGCCGGGTTCGACACCGCGGGAACAGTCGTCTGCCAGGCGCCCGAGCACGAGGTCGAAAACGCCCGCCTCGTCGCGAGAGCGGGCGACGACCAGAAGAAACTCAAGCGGGTCGTCCGCAAACGCGCGCCAGAGGGATTCGTGTCGTGGGGGGATCCGAGCTTCCAGCGACTGGTGAACGCCGAACCGGAGACGCTCAGCTCGAGCATGAAGATCACCCACGCGATGCTGCTCAACATCATCGGGCGGGGCGGGGACTCGTTCAGCATCGCCCGGGACCTGATCTTCGACAACCACGAGCCGTGGAAGCGGCAACTGGCGCTCGCCAGGCAGGCACTGGCGATCTACCGGACCCTCCGCACCGCGGAGATCGTAGAGCAGAAGGGTGGCGGGATCGGCGAGCGTGTGCACATCGGCCTCACCGTCGACCTCCAACCGAACTTCGCCCTCAACCAGCCGCTGTCCCCGTTCGCCCTCGCCGTCTTCGATCTGTTGGACGCCCCCGCCGATGGCAGCGGCGGCAGCTATGCGCTCGACATGATCTCCGTTCTCGAGGCGACGCTCGACGACCCGCGGCCGGTGTTGTCGCAGCAGCAATTCATCGCCCGCGGCGAGGCGGTCACCGCGATGAAGGCGGAGGGCATCGAGTACGACCAGCGGATGGAGCTTCTCGAGGCGGTCACCCACCCGAAGCCTCTCGAGGACCTGCTGGGTGAGGCCTTCGACACCTATCGGCGGTCGCAACCGTGGATCGGCGACTTCGAACTCAGCCCGAAGTCGGTGGTGCGAGACCTTTACGAACGCGCGATGACGTTCGTCGATTACATCAACTTCTACAAGCTCGCCAGATCTGAGGGTCTCGTGCTGCGCTACCTCTCCGACGCGTTTCGGGCGGCACGTCAGACCATCCCGAACGAGGCGAAGACCGAGGAGCTGGTCGACCTCATCGAGTGGCTCGGTGAGCTTGTGCGGCAGGTCGACTCGAGCCTGCTCGACGAGTGGGAGGAATTGACGAACCCCACCGTCACGCCGGAGGGGGAGTCCCCCGTGCTGCCCCCAGCCCCACGCGGGGTGACCGGCAACACGCGGGCGTTCCGCATCCTGGTGCGCAACGAGATGTTTCGCCGGGTGCAGTTGGCGGCCCTGGAGCGATGGGAGGACCTCGGCGAGCTGGATGCCGCTGCCGGCTTCGACGGTGACGCGTGGGCGGATGCTCTGGACCCCTACTTCGATCAGCACGCCAGCATCGGCACGGACGGGGACGCTCGCAGCTCCGCGATGCTCGTCGTCGACGAGGGCGTCGGGGCCTGGGCGGTGCGGCAGATCCTCGCCGACCCGGAGGGCGACCACGACTGGTCGATCAGCGCAACCGTCGATCTGGAAGAATCCGACGCCGCAGGTGTTGCAGTAGTCAGAGTGACATCCGTGGGAATGTCCTGACGTGGGCAGGCCACGCGGATCCATCCCCGGTGAGGAGCCGATCATGACCACCAGCAGCACCGCGAGCACCAACGAACTCGGACTGACCACCGGGCGCCTCCATGTGATCGACACGGAGATGCCGGTGCTGTCTGCCGAGGAGTTCAAGGCCGCGTTCCGCAACCACCCCGCGGGGGTCGCCGTGATCACCGCGGACGCCGGCGACGGCCCAGCCGCCCTGACCGCCACGTCCGTGTTCTCGGTGAGTGCAGACCCGCCCCTCCTGGTGTTCTCGCTCTCGGCGACCTCGTCGAGCACCCCGACGCTTATGAGGGCCGAGACCGTGGTGGTTCATCTGCTCACGTCGGCGCAGCTCGACATCGCGCTGCTCGGATCGACGAGCGGGATCGACCGTTTTGCCGACAAGTCGATCTGGTCGAGGCTCGAGACCGGTGAACCCTACTTCACCGCGGCGCCCGTCTGGATCCGCGGAAAGGTCGTTGACCGGATGGAGGCCGGAGCTTCAACGGTGCTCGCGGTCGAGGCCCTCGAGGCGCGCACTCCGGAACGCGACAGCCCGGAGGCGGACGCCGACCATTCCCGTCCCCTCGTCTACCACAACCGCACCTGGCACGAACTCAGCGAGGCGTCGAAGCTGCACCTTTAGCGAACGGTCACTTGGATAGGCTGGCGTGATGGCCCCGTTCCGCACACGCACGACTGCGCGCGCCGAATCCAGCTACCGTCCTGGATCGGTGCGCGGGGTCACCTTTCACACGAGCCGGCACCCGGTGGACCGCCTCGCCATGATCCTCAAGCGTTTTTCCGGGCCAGCCGTGCCGCTTCCGGGCGCGCGCAGTTACGTGCTGGTGCATGGAATCGGCGTTTCGTCGCGGTACTTCCATCCGCTCGCCGCCGAGTTGGCCGCATACGGTCCGGTGTACGTGGTCGACCTGCCCGGCTACGGGCTAGCCCCTGGTCCCGGCGTCGACATGTCTATCGCCGACCATGCTCGCGTGCTCGGCCGATTCCTCGACGCGCAGGCGATCGACAACCCCGTGCTTGTCGGCCACTCGATGGGAGGGCAGGTGGTGTCGCAGCTTCTGTTCGATCGGCCGGAGGTCAGTGATCGGATGGTGCTTCTCGGACCGACCATGGATCCATTGCGGCGGTTCCCGCTGAAGGCGGCGCTCGCCCTCTTCGCCGATATGTTCCGCGAACCCTGGCGGTCGAATTGGACCGTGATCACGGACTACCTCTTCCGCTGCGGCATCCCCTACTATCTGGCGCAACTGCCGCATCTGCTCGGCGACCGGATCGAAGAGCGGCTACCGGCGATCCGCGCGACGACGCTCGTGATCCGCGGTGACCGCGATCCGGTCGTGCGGCGTGACTGGGCGTTGCAGATCACACGGCTGGTCCCCGTTGCGACCTTCGCCGAGGTACCGGGACCCCACGTCATCATGTTCACTGCGCCGAGAGAGGTGGCCGCGCTCATCGCGGCGCAGCCGGAATGAGCTGGCTGGGGAGCGTGCGCGATCTCGCCCTCGACTGGTCTTACGCTGCCTACTGGGAAACTCGTCACTTCCTCACCCCCGGCCGGATCGGTCGCTATCGGAACGGTCCGCTGCCTGCGGTGCTGTTGTTGCCAGGAGTCTACGAAACGTGGGAGTTCCTGCGGCCCGTCGCCGACAGGCTCAACGCCCTCGGCCACCCGATCCACGTCGTGCCGAAGTTCGGCTACAACCGGGGCTCCATCCCCTCGATGGCCGCGCTCGCTCAGCGCTACGTCGATTCGCACGACCTGACCGGCGTGATCATCGTGGCGCACAGCAAGGGCGGCCTGATCGGCAAACACATGATGGTGTTGGATGACCGCGCAGGGCGCATCGCGCGGATGGTGGCCGTCAACACCCCGTTCGGCGGCTCACCGTACGCGAAGTGGGCGCTGCGAAGAACTCTTCGCGAGTTTCTGCCGACGGACGTGACCCTTGCGGCGCTCACCGCCGATCTCGTAGCGAACTCTCGCATCGCCTCGGTTTACAGCAGCCTGGATCCGGTGATTCCGGGCGGCAGCGAGCTTGAGGGCGCGATGAACGTGCGCCTTCCGCTTGTCGGCCACTTCCGCGTGCTGTCTCTGCCGGCGCTTCTGGACACGATCGAGGACTTGATCACGCATCCACCGGGTCGATAATGACCTCATGAACAGGACGCGGCGTCTCGTGCTCGCCATCGCGATCCTGGCCGCGTTCGTCGCGTTCCTCGACGGCTCGGTCATCAACGTCGCGCTCCCCGCCATCACCGACGAGCTCGAGGGTGGACTGTCTCTGCAGCAGTGGGTGGTCGACGCGTATCTGATCACGCTCGGGTCGTTGATCCTGCTCGCCGGGTCGCTCTCCGACGTGTTCGGGCGCATCGTGGTGCTGCGTTGGGGGCTCGTCGGGTTCGGGGTGACATCGATCCTGTGCGCGGCGGCTCCCACCGGCGAGTTCCTCATCGTGTCGCGCGGGCTGCAGGGAGTCGCCGGCGCTCTGCTCGTTCCGAGTTCGCTGGCCATCATCATGTCCACCTTCCGGGGCCCTGCCCAGGCGAGGGCGATCGGGCAGTGGACGGCGTGGACCAGCGCCGCATTCATCGCCGGGCCAATCCTCGGCGGCATCTTCGTCGACCTGCTCTCATGGCGGCTCGTCTTCGCCATCAACGTCCTGCCGATCGCCGTGACGCTGGGCCTGCTTGCGTTGCTCGGTCAAAAGGACGAGCGCCAGCGGGGCGTGCCGATCGACTACCTCGGCGCCGTGCTCGGCGTCGTCGGCCTCGGCGCCCCGGTGTTCGCGCTGATCGAGCAGGGCAGGTACGGCTGGGCGAGCCCGATCATCTGGATCCCGTTCGTGGTCGGACTGGCCGCCTTCGCCGCGTTTCTCTGGCGTCAGAAGGTGGCGAAGCACCCGATGATGCCGCTGGGCCTGTTCCGGGTGCGCAACTTCGGTGTCGGCAACCTCGCCACGGTCGTCGTCTACGGCGCGTTGTCGCTGGGCGGCTTCGTGTTCACGGTGTACCTGCAGCAGTCGGCCGGCTACTCGGCCACCCTCGCCGGTGTCGCGTTCGTGCCCGTCACGATCATCATGGTGGCCTTTTCGTCCGTGTTCGGCGCGCTCGCCGGCCGTCATGGTCCACGACTGTTCATGGCCGCGGGTCCGATCATCGGCGGCATCGGTTTCCTCCTCATGCTGGGCATCCCGGCGAACGCCGACTACTTCACGAGGGTGCTTCCCGGCGTGGCCGTGTTCGGGCTCGGGCTGACGATGACCGTAGCCCCGCTCACCGCGGCGATCCTCGGATCGATCAGCGCACGCCAGGCGGGCGTCGGTTCTGCCGTCAACAACGCGATCGCGAGGATCGCGGGCCTCGTCGCGATCGCGATGATCGGCGTGATCGTCGGAGCGGAGCTCGACGGTGAAGGATTCCGACGCGGGATCATCGTCACGGCGATCCTGCTCATCGTCGGCGGGCTGATTTCAGCCGTGGGAATCACGAACGTGAGAACGCAGACGATACCGGCGGAGTCGACGGGGGAGTTGCCTGCGCCGAAGCACCCTCTGCGCTGACGGTGCCGGGATCGGTTCGCTCAGGCGAGCAGTCGGTCTCGGGCGAACGCGAGCAGGGTGACGTTGACGAGCGCGGCGGCGATGATGAGTCGGAAGAGCAGCCGCGACGGGGGGCGCCTCAGCACGAGCAACGTGCCGAGCGCGCCAATCGCAAGGGCCAGGACGAGTCCGGTCGACTGCAGCAGGGTCGGATCGCCGGCCGGTCCCGCCCAGGCGAGCAGCGAAGCCGCCGCGAGCGCGGCCCAGGTCGCCAGGCCGGTCGTTCGCAGCCCGAGCCGGTGGGGGAGGCCATGCACCCCGGTGACGCGGTCATCGTCGAGGTCGGGAAGCACGTTCGCGAAGTGGGCGGCAACCCCGAGCAACGCGCCGGAGCCCATCGCCCAACCGCCAGCGAGGGACGGTTCGGGCAAGGCGAGTGTGACGACCGTCGGCAACAGCCCGAAGCTGAGGAGGTACGGCAGAACCGAGGCGGCCGTGCTCTTCAGTCCCGCGTTGTATGCCCAGGCGGAGGCGAGGAAACCGGCGTGCGCGATCGTCGCGGGCACTCCGAGCGGAATCGTCAGGGTGACGGCGAGCGCGAGGGTGACCAGTGCGGCCGTGCGCACCCTGGAGACGTCGACCCAGCCGCGGGCCACCGGCTTGTCGAGGCGGCCGACCGCACGATCGCGTTCTGCGTCGATCCAATCGTTCGACAGTCCGACCGATGCCTGGTTCGCGGCGAAGGCGAGCCCCAGCAGGACGATCCGCCACGGTTCGAGCCCGACCGAGACGCCGAGCACGACGGTGATGACGGTCACCGCGACGGCAGGCCCCGGATGGGTCGACAGGGCGAGAGCGACCGCTTTGTTGGGCATTCGTTCATGGTAAAGGCACGGCAAACGCATTTCGCCGGTGGTGATCACCCGGCGACCTCGAGTCGACCGCCGGCCGGTCCGGCTAGGGAAGCAGGAGCAGCTTGCCGATGTGGGCGGATGCCTGCATCAGTTCGTGTGCGCGACGAGCGTCGGCCAGTGGCATCCGTTCCTGGATCACCGGTGTTACCAGCCTCGCTTCGAGAAGCGGCCACACGTTCTCGAGAACGCTCTCGATGATGTCGTCCTTCTCCTCCGGCGGTCGGGACCGCAGAGTGGTCCCATGGATGCTCCCGCACTTTGACAGAAGCGTGCCGATCGAGAACCTCGCGAGCTCGCCGCTCTGGTTGCCTATGAGCAGGAGCCGCCCGTGACGGGCGAGGCAGCGGATATCGCGATCGACGTAGCTTCCGCCGATGGCGTCCAAAATGACGTCGGCTCCCCGCCCGTCGGTCGCGGCGAGCATCCGCTCCACGAAATCGTCCCGGCGGTAGTCGATCAGGATGTCCGCCCCGAGTCGTTCGCAGGCGTTCAGCTTCCGAGTGGATCCGGCAGTCACCGCGACCCTGCACCCGAAAGCTCGCGCGAGCTGGATCGCGATCGTACCGATTCCGCTGGACCCGCCGTGCACGAGCAGGGTGTCTCCCGCGCGCAGCTTGCCGAGGAGGAAAACGTTGCTCCAGACGGTCGCTACCGCCTCCGGAAGCGCCGCGGCATCCGCGAGCTGGACGCCTTTGGGCACGGGCAGGAGCTGACCGCGGCGCGCCACGGCGAGCGACGCGTAGCCGCCGCCCGCGAGGAGTGCACACACCTCGTCGCCGATCGACCAGTCGAGCACTCCGCCGCCCAGGGCCGTGATCGTGCCGGAGACCTCGAGCCCCGGCCAGTCGGGCGCTCCCGCCGGCGGCGGATAGACGCCCTGCCGCTGCGCGATGTCGGCGCGGTTGACCCCTGCCGCAGCCACTTTGATCAGCACCTCGTTGTCTGCGGGCACCGGATCCGGCAACTCGCTTTCGACGAGGGTCTCCGGACCGCCACGACCCTCGATCACGATAGCCCGCATGCCTTCAAGGTACGCCCAGTGATCACGACTAGGTTGAGGCAATGTCCACTGACTCCGCTGCCGGCCTCGCTCCCAAACAGCTCGAGACTTTACTGCCAGGCACGTGGCGGCTCCGCGCGACCAACTTTCCGATGTGGCTCACCGGCGGTCGAACCCTCCCGACCTTCGGCTACCGGCTCGTCTCCAGCGAACCGCTCGTGCTCGCCGACGATGTGAGGTGGTTCGCGAGCGATGGCGCCGAGAAGCACATCCGGGGGGTGGACCGCTGGAAGGGGGATGATTTCGTCTGGCGCGGTTCGGGACTCCTGACCGTCTTGCGTAGCCGATGGGCCGTGCTCGGATCGAGCGAGGACGGCAACGTGCTCGTGACCCGCTTCAGCAAGACCATCGCGACACCGTCCGGCTTGGACGTGATCTCGCGCGACGGCATCAAGGTCGAGGATCCGCGTGCCCTCGTCGCGAGGTCGGTTGAGCGTTTCGGGCTCACGGCAGAGCAATTCGCGAGCCTGGCCTGGCCCGCCCCCTCCTAGGGAACCCGGGCACGGCGATGTCAGTCCTCCGGGCCGCCCATGATCTCCTCTCGGACGCGACGGATGTCCTCCATGAGCGAGCCGACGAGGATCCAGTGGCGCGGATCGGGTTTAGCGATCACGAGCGGTGCGGTGAGCGCGGGAATGTCCGCGGTCACCGGGCGCTCGGCGTCGTTCGCATTCCGCACACTGCTCGGCCCTGAAGCGCCGACCGCCTTCGCCATCAGCCGCAGGTCATGCGCCGCCCGTCCCAGCTCCTCCGCGATCCTCCCGACCACGGGGTCGGTGCCCAGGGACGCGTCGTAGTTGTCGTGCACCGCCCTTGCCATGCCGATCGTGCGGGTCACGAGGGTCGACAGCCTTTCGAGCAACTCCCGATCCTGGTCGATCGCGCGACGATGCCTCCCGGCCCTCGGGTTGAAGCTCAGGCTCTCCTCCGCGTCGTCGAGGTCCGCACGCGCCTTCACATGCTGGGGGCGCAGTTCTCGCGCACGCTCGAGCAGCACATCGAGCTCACCCGCACCTTGAGGCGTCGTGAGTGCCGAAGCGATGCTCTCGAGGCAGGAGGCCACTCCCGCCGTGAGCCGCCCGACGGCGAGTCGCGCTGGAGCGACCAACACCGGCGGCACGATCAGCGCGTTGATGATCAAACCGACGACGGCGCCGATGATCGTCTCGAGGATCCGGTCGATCGCGTACGCGGAGCTCTGCGGGCCGATCGCGAGCACGAGCATGGCGCTGATCGGAATCTGATTGGATGAGCCGGGAGTGAGCTTCAGCGCCCATGCAAGCAACAGCGACACGACGATGACCGCGAGGACCACCCAGGTCGCACTGCCGAACAGGAGGCCGGCGCCGTAGGCGAGCACGACGCCGAGCACGACGCCGATGCTCCTTTCTACTCCCTTCGCGAGCGACTGGTTCACGCTCGGCTGTACGACGAGAAGCGCGGCGATCGCGGCGAAGATGGGAAGCGGCTGTTGCAGAAGCAGGGTCGACAGCAACCAGGCGACGATGGCGGCGACGGAGGTCTTCAGAACCTGGAGTAGCGGGCTCCGTGTCGCGGCGCGGAACGAGGCGAACTGGCGCATCCGTACAGGCTAGCGCCGGACCACGCAGCCCGATCGCGGTGAGCGGCGATCAGCCGTGCCGTGGAGCGGTCGCCCCCTTCGAGGCCGCTGCGATCGCATCGGCCGCGCGGACGAGAGTGAGGTGCGTGAGCGCCTGCGGGGTGTTGCCAGCCTGTCGGCCCTGCCCCACGTCGTATTCCTCACTCATCAGGCCGACGTCGTTTGCGAAACCCAGCAGGCGGTCCATCATCCGGGTGGCATCGTCGAGTCTTCCGCTTCTCGCATACTGTTCAACGAGCCAGAAGGAGCAGGCGAGGAACGGATGCTCATCGCCCTCGAGGCCGTCCACCCCCGTCTCGGTGCGGTAGCGCAGCACCAGGCCGTCCTGAAGCAACTCCTCCTCGATTGCCGCGACAGTGCCGAGCATGCGCGGGTCGTCCGCCTCGACATAGCCGACCTGCGCGAGCTGCAGCAGCGACGCGTCCACGCCCGAGCTGCCGTAGTACTGCGTGTAGGTGTTGCGCTCGACATCGAATCCCTTCGCTTCGATCTCGTCGCGGATCTCGCCGCGCAGCTTCTCCCACGCCTCGACGGGGCCGTGCAGGTGATGCACGCGCACCGCACGGATGGCGCAGTCGAGGGCCGCCCAGAGCATGACGCGTGAGTGGGTGAAGTGTTGGACCGGGCCTCGGATCTCCCAGATGCCGTTGTCCGGGCGTCGCCAGTTGTTCTCGACGAATGCCATGAGGGCCCGCTGGAGGGGCCAGGAGAACTCGGTCTCGACGAGTCCCGCCTCCCTGGCCCTCGCCAACGCGATCATCACCTCGCCGAACACGTCGCCCTGGTATTGCGTGTACGCGCCATTCCCGACCCGCACGGGCGACGAGCCCTCGTATCCCGGCAGTTCAGGCACCTCGTATTCGGCGAGGCGTCGCTCGCCGGCGAGCCCGTACATGATCTGCACGTCGCCGGGGTCGCCGGCAATCGCGCGCAACAGCCAGCGTCGCCATTCCTCGGCCTCGGTCTGGTAGCCGTGGTCGAGCAGCACATGAAGGGTCAATGACGCGTCCCGCAGCCAGACGTAGCGGTAGTCCCAGTTACGGCTGCCGCCGAACTCCTCGGGCAGGCTCGTCGTGGCTGCCGCGACGATCCCCCCTGTGTCCTCGTGCGTGAGCGCGCGCAGCACGAGGAGCGAACGGTGCACGGCGTCGTTGTAGACGGGTGAGGGGGCGCGAGCGGCGGCCCACGCGCTCCACCACTCCTCGGTCGCCGCGATGCTCGTCGCGACGTCCATCCGGTGCGGCACCGGACGGTGTGAAGGGAACCAGGTCATGGTGAGGTCGACCGTCTCGCCCTCGTTGACGGTGAAGACGGCCTCGTGGTGACGGTCCTGAGGTCGCAGCCGCGGACCGCGCACGACGACCGCGTCCGGCCCGGCGACCGCCACGAGGGCGCGGGTTCCGCCCTCCTCGTCGACCTGGCGCACCCACGGCATGGCCGCCGCGTATCCGAACCGGATCGCAAGCTCCTCGACGAACTCCACGGAGCCGCGGATGCCACGCACCCGGCGCACGAGATCGGCCCTGCGATCGCCGTGTGGCATCAGGTCGGTGACCTCGGCCTCGCCTGTGCTGGTCACCCACCGGGTGACCAGGGTGAAGGTATCGGCGATGTATGACCTGCTCGTCTCGATAACCTGACCGGAGGGAGCGAGGAGCCAGCGTCCGTGATTCTCGTCGCCCAGCAGAGCGCCAAACATCGAGGGGGAGTCGAACCGCGGCAGACAGAGCCAATCGATGCTGCCGTCGTTGCCGACGAGCGCCGCCGTGTGGCAGTCGCCGATGAGTGCGTAGTCCTCTATTCGCAGGGGCATTGCTCTATTCAAACAGTTAGCGTTGGACGATGACCCCTGCTCAGCGCACCCTCGTCATTTTCGGAGCGAGCGGCGACCTCACGGCGAGACTGCTGCTGCCAGGCGTCGGTCAGCTCCTCGAGAGTCCGAGGGGCGGGGATATCCAGCTGCTCGGGGTCGGCGACAGGCCGATGTCGGACGACGAATGGCGACAACGGGTTTCTGACTCCTTCGCGGCGGGCGGCGCAACCGGCGAATGGGTGCCGGCGCTCCTCTCGGCGACGAGGTACCTGCAAGCCGACGTGACGAAAGCCGACGACCTTCGCCGCGTCTTCGCCGCGTGTGACGGCCTGCCGGCGCTGTACTTCGCTCTGCCGCCCGCTGTCACCATCGCCGTGTGCACGGCCCTGCGCTCGGTGCAGATTCCGGAAGGAACGGTGCTGGCACTCGAGAAGCCGTTCGGCACAGACCTCGTGACCGCAAGAGAGCTCAACCGGCAGTTGGCGACACTGCTGCCGGAGAACCAGATCCACCGCGTCGACCATTTCCTCGGGAAGTCGACGGTGCTCAACCTGCTCGGACTCCGCTTTGCCAATCGCATCTTCGAGCCGCTCTGGAATGGCCAGAACATCGAGCGGGTGGAAATCGTGTTCGAGGAGAAGCTCGGCCTCGAGGGACGGGCGGGCTATTACGACAAAGCCGGGGCACTCGTCGACATGATCCAGAGTCACTTGCTGCTCGTGCTCGCACTCGTCACGATCGAGCCGCCGTCGAGCATCGAACCCGACGACCTGCGCGGGGCGATCGCGCAAGCGCTTCGAGCGACGAGGGTTCGCGGCGACGACCCGTCGGAGGCGAGCCGAAGGGCGAGGTACACCCGGGGGTCCATCGATGACCGCGAGTTCGTCGACTACGTCGAGGAGCCTGGCGTCGACCCGGCTCGAGGCACGGAGACGCTCGCCGAGGTGACGCTGTCCGTCGACAACTGGCGCTGGGCGGGAGTTCCGTTCGTGCTGCGGTCCGGAAAAGCGTTGTCGGGTGTGCGAAAGGACATCGTCATCACCTTCAAGGACGTGCCGCACCTTCCGTACGGGTTCGAGGGTGGGAGCGGAGCCGAGCGCCTTCGCATCTCACTCTCTCCGGATGAGCTCGAGCTGGAGATCAACATCAACGGTGAGGGCGATCCGTTCGTGCTCGACAGGGTGGTGCTGAGCACGACTTTCGGCGCCGGCGAGCTGGGGCCGTACGGTGAAGTGCTCGCGGGGATACTCGCCGGTGATCCGACCCTGTCGGTGCGGGGGGATGCCGTCGAGGAGTGCTGGCGCATCGTCGAGCCTGTTCTCACCGCCTGGCGCGCCGGCGAGGTGCCGCTCGACGAGTACCCGGCGGGCTCGAACGGTCCGGCCGGCTGGGGGACGGTTCGCGATGTGGGAGCGGGCGAAGAGGGCCGGTAACCGCACGGCGCACCGTTGTCACACGTCGGTGGAGTCCACCGGCCCGTAGTGCCCCAACGGTTCGGCCTCGTCGAGCTGCTCCGCTATTCCGGCTCCGTCGGGGGCGTAGTACCAGGGAACACCGCTCTTGCTGCCGTGCTCCTCGGACTTCGATCGCCCGCCGGCGAGCACCGCTTCGCTCGTGGAAAGCTGCCGGATCGCGACGGCGCGCACGTTCTCCGGGTGGCTGCCGACGAACGCGCGGTAGAGCTCCTCGTCGTGCTGCCCGTCGTCGCCGACCAGCAGCCAACGCACATCCGGAAACTCGTCCGCCAGTCGTTCGAGCGTCTCGCGCTTGTGATCTGTGCCGCTGCGAAACCAGCGATCGTGGGTGGGCCCCCAGTCGGTGAGCAGGAGGGGCCCGGCCGGGTAGAGATTGCGGGAGAGGAACCTGGTCAGTGTCGGCGCGACGTTCCACGCTCCGGTGGACAGGTAGACGACGGGTGCGCCGGGGTTGTTACGGGTGAGCCGCTCGTAGAGCACCGCCATGCCGGGAACGGGGCGCCTCGCGTGCTCGTCGAGCACGAAGGTGTTCCAGGCGGCGAGGAAGGGCCGCGGCAGCGCCGTGACCATCACCGTGTCGTCGACGTCGGAGATGATGCCGAACTGCACGGAGGTGTCAACGATGAACACGGGCGCCTCGATCGGGTCCGACTCGTCGGTTCTGATGGTGATCATGTGCCAGCCCGGAGACAGATCGATGTCGAGTCGCACGTCGACGACGCCACCGCGGTCGGCGGTGACGCGGCGCTCGACGCCGGCGATGCCGATCGTCACCGCGACGTCGTTGACCGGCACGCTCGTGAAGCTGCGCCAACCCCGAATCGACTTGTACCTCACCTTGTCGGGTGCGGTCGGCTTCGTCAGCAGCACGCGACACAGCACGCGCGCCCAGCCGGGCGCGCCATAGCCGGTGTACGGGATTACGGTCGGGGTGAGTCCGCGCTTTCGTGCGCGTTTCTCCCGGAACTCGTGCACCGAATCCTCCAAGCGCGCGGCAAAGTGGATGATGGGTTCCGCCGCCGCGGCGGGGGACAGTGCCTTGGTGGTTCGCGCCATGAGAGAAGTCTTTCACGGACGCGGAGGCGTGCCCTGCGATATGATTCCTTTCGAATTGACTGAGAATTCATTCGAATTATTGAAAGGACGCCCCCGTGTCTTCACCCACCGTCGGTGACACCGCTGCCGCGACCATCGCCGGGCTCCGCAATGAGCCGGTGCAGGCGCGCAGCAACGCACGGCTGACCTCGCTACTCGATGCTGCGGCCGCCGTCATCGGCGAGATCGGCTATGAGCGGCTCACCACCGCGATGATCGCCGAGCGTGCGAAGTCGTCGATCGGCACGGTCTATCGGTACTTTCCCGACCGCATCGCGGTGCTGCATGCCCTGAGCGCGAGATCGATGACGCGCTTCGCCACCGAGGGTGTTCCGCTGATCGATTCCCCCGACCATGCAACGTGGCTCGACGCCGTCGGTGCCGCCCTTCGATACTGGGTCGACGCGTTCAAGGGTGAACCCGGATTCCGATCCCTCCGATTCGGTGACGTGCTCGATCTCCGGCCCCGAAGCGGCGAAATCACGAGCAACGGCGTGGTCGCGGCGGCCGTCGTCAGCGTGCTGGTGAACCGGCACGGGCGAGACGATGACGACCAGCTCCGGTTCCGCGTCGAGATAGCCCTGAACATGTGCGACGCGATCCTGGCTCGAGCCTTCGTCTTCGATTCGACGGGCGACGATCGGATCATCGGCGAAGCCCTCTCGGCGCCTCGCAACTATCTCGTCGGGTTCTACGGGGAACCGTCGGCGCCCCGCTCGTAACAATGCGCTGACAACACCCGATCTGATTTGGCTGCCACTCCGAACAATGCTTGAGTAGTTGCCCGGCACGTGTCGATTCGTGGGCAGCCACGAGGAATGAGCCAGACCTATGATCGAGTTCCGATCGGTGACGAAGCGGTTCCCCGATGGAACCGTCGCGGTTGACGATTTCAGCCTCGTGTTGCCGTCACACAAGACGACGGTGCTCGTCGGATCCTCCGGATCCGGAAAGACGACGCTCCTGCGAATGGTCAACCGTATGGTCGACCCGAGCTCCGGAAGCATCGAAATCGACGGCGAGGACACCTCGACGCTGGAGCCGGTCGCGCTTCGGCGCCGGATCGGCTACGTCATGCAGAACTCCGGCCTGCTTCCTCACCTGAAGGTTCTCGACAACGTCGCGACGGTGCCCGTATTGAACGGCGTGCCTCGGCGTGAGGCTCGGCAACAGGCCCTGACTCTCCTCGACACGGTCGGCCTCGACCGTGCACTCGCAGACCGTTACCCGAGCCAGTTGTCCGGGGGACAACAGCAGCGGGTGGGCGTCGCCCGCGGGCTCGCCGCCGACCCCAACATCCTGCTTATGGATGAACCGTTCGGAGCAGTCGACCCGATCGTGCGTGACGAACTGCAGCAGGAGCTCATCCGGCTTCAACGTGAACTGGGCAAGACAGTCGTGTTCGTGACCCACGACATCGATGAGGCGTTCTTGCTCGGTGACCAGGTCGTGATCCTTGAACAGGGGGGGAGGATCGCGCAGGTCGGGTCGCCCACGGAGATCATGGAGGCGCCGGCGAGTGACTTCGTCGCGAGCTTCATCGGCGCCGACAGGGGCAAGCGCGCGCTCTCGATCAGAAAGACGGAACACGGGTTCATTCTCGTCGACGGTGAGGGTCGCGCGGCGGGGGTACTCGTCGGGACGGCGGATGCCGGATGAACTGGATCCTGGACAATCTCGACCTGATGCTCGAGCTGACGCTTCAGCACATCAGGCTGAGTCTGCCGCCGATCATCCTCGGCTTCCTCATCTCGGTGCCGCTCGGCTGGGTCGCCTACCGGTTCCAACTCACGCGCGGATTCCTTCTGACCGTCGCGGGGCTGCTGTACACGATTCCGTCGCTCGCGCTCTTCGTCATCCTGCCCCCGATCCTCGGAATCAGCTTCCTGAGCGAGATAAACATCACCATCGCCCTCACTATCTACGCCGTAGCGATTCTCACGCGGTCGGTCGCTGATGCGTTGGGGTCGGTCGATCCGGCCGTCCGCGACTGCGCGACGGCCATGGGTTACGGGCCTTGGCGCAGATTCTGGACGGTGGAGTTCCCGCTCGCGGGCCCGGTCACACTCGCGGGGCTGCGGGTGGCTGCCGTCAGCACGGTGAGCCTGGTCACGGTGGGCATCCTCATCGGCGTGCAGAGCCTCGGCTACCTGTTCACGAACGGCCTGCAGCGGCGCATCCTCGTCGAGGTGTTCGCTGGGGTCGTGCTCGTCGTGCTCGTCGCGCTGCTGATCGACGCGCTGCTCGCGATGGCGGGCCGGAGGCTCATGCCGTGGGCGCCGCGCCCACGGTCGTCGAGGCGTCTCGCTCTCCGCGGATCGGCGGCACCGGAATGAACCTTCTCTCGGAGGCGATCGACTGGCTCTTCGCCGCAGAAAGGCTCTCCGGGTCGAGCCCCGTCCCTCTGCGGATCGGCGAACACCTCCTCTACACCTTCGTCGCGGTACTCGTCGCCGCGGTCATCGCCGTGCCGCTCGGATACCTCATCGGCCACACGGGCCGCGGTCGCGAATTGGCGGTCGGCCTGTCGGGGGCGGCGCGCGCGCTGCCGTCGTTCGGACTCATCATCCTGCTGGTGCTGCTCGTCGGCGTGGTGCGGGCACCGCTCGCCGCCGTCATCTCGTTCGTGATCCTCGCCATCCCCTCGATCCTGGCGGGAGCGTACGCCGGCTTCGAGGCCGTCGACCGGCGCACGATCGACGCGGCGCGGGCCATCGGCATGACCGAATGGCAGATTCTGTGGAAGGTGGAGGTCCCGCTCGGCCTGCCCCTGCTGATCTCCGGTCTCCGCAGCGCGGTTCTCCAGGTGGTCGCGACGGTCACGCTCGCCGCCTACGTCGGACTCGGCGGGCTCGGGCTGTACATCATCGCCGGCCTCGCCCTGCGCCAGTTCGACCAGATGCTCGGAGCGGCGCTTCTCATCGCGGCGCTCGCCCTCGTGCTGGACGCGCTCTTCGCGGGCCTGGAGCGAGTGGTCGTGCCGGCCGGAGTGTCCGTCGGCAGAAAAGGATTCCGACCGACGTCGAACCGACGTCGTGCGGTGATGGAAACCTCCATCGAATCAGGAAGAGGATAGCAATGTTCAGAGTAGGGAACAGAGGCCGGCTAGCCGTAGGGGCAGTCGTGGTCGGGGCGGCATTGGCCCTTTCAGGGTGCGCAGCGGGCGATCCGCTGGAAACCGAATCGGGCAAGACCGATTCCGCCGGCGGAACCATCGTCGTCGGATCGCAGGCGTACCCCTCCAACGAATTGATCGCCGAGATCTACGCTCAGGCGCTTGAAGCGGAGGACTTCACGGTGGAACGCCAGTTCAACATCGGCCAGCGGGACGCGTACCTTCCCGCCCTCGAGAGCGGCGAAGTCGACCTCTTCCCCGAGTACACGGGCAACCTGCTCCAGTTCTACGACCCCGAGACCACGGCCACAACGTCACAGGACGTTTACGCCGCGCTGCAGGAGGCGCTGCCGGAGGGCCTCGCCGTGCTCGACCAGTCGCCTGCTACCGATCAGGACTCCTACAACGTGACCGCCGAGTTCGCCGAGGACAACAACCTCACCACCATCGCGGATCTCGCCGCGATCGAAAACCTCACCCTCGGCGGCAATGCCGAGCTCGCGGAGCGCCCCTACGGTCCGAGCGGGCTGCAGTCGGTCTACGGTGTGACGGTCGACTTCTCCGCCACCGGAGACACGACGGTCGACGCGCTTGTCGAGGAGACAATCGACGTGGCGAACGTGTACAGCGCCGACCCGCGCATCCAGACCGAGGATCTGGTCACGCTCGAAGATCCGGCCGGGCTGTTCCTCGCCTCCAACGTCGTGCCGCTCGTCAGCACCGATGTCGCCGACCAGATCGCCGATGTCATCAACGCCGTCAGCGCCGCACTCACCCCCGAGGGGCTCGTCGAGCTCAACGTGAAGTACACGGTCGACCAGGAGTCGCTCGAGGATGTCGCGGGCGAGTGGCTCGCAGCGAACGGCTTCACGGCCCAATAACCGAAGCGGGAGGGCGGATGCTGCGGCATCCGCCCTCCTTCTAGTTCGGTTCCACGTCGGGGCGGATCTCCTCGACGGTGACGGCGTCGCCCTCTCCCGCGCGAGTCATGTGCCGGGCCTCCCTGCGTTCCACCAGCTTGCGTACGAGAACGATGAGCAGGAGGAACACGACGATGATCCCGACGAAGACGTAGCCGCCACCGTGCAGTTCTGACGCCATCTCGCGGTAGGTGCCGGCGGCGAGCGAGCCGACCGAGACGTAGGTCACGGCCCAGATGACGCAGGCCGGTATGGTCCATGCCATGAACCTGCGGTACCGCATCGCGCTCATGCCTACGGTCAGGGGGATCAGCGAGTGCAGCACCGGAAGAAACCTCGAGATGAAGACGGCGATGCCGCCACGTCGATCGAGGTAGTTCTCGGCGCGTTCCCAGTTGTGCTCGCCGATCCTCGACCCGAACCGGCTCGCGCGGATCTTGGGACCGAAGTAGCGGCCGAGCGCGAAGCCGATGGTCTCGCCCGCCAATGCGCCGACGATGACCGTGCCGATCAGCCCGAAGTATTGGGCGGTGCCATCCACCGCGGTGCTCGCCACGATGACGATGGAGTCCCCGGGCACGACCATCCCCACGAGCACCGACGTCTCGAGCAGCATTCCGAGGCCAGCGAGGAGCGTCCGCGCGATCGGATCGACGCTTTGCACGAGGTCCAGGATCCAGTTGAGCGCATCGTTCACTCTCCGAGCGTAGTCAGAGGAGGTGAGGATTGGGGAAGCGGGCGGGCGAGCTTGCCGAGCCGCCGCCGCCACACCTGCGCCCTGCCGGGCTGCTCGGCCGTCTGCGGCCCGTCTACCCACCCGGTCACGACGCGGATGCCGTGCAGGGCACTGAGCGCCCACACCTCAAGCCCGTCCAGGTCGTCCGGCGTCACCGACTCGGCCAGCACCTCGAGGCCGAGGGCGCTGGCGAGCGTCAGGGTGGTTCTCGCCGTGACGCTGTCGATCCGCTCCAGGTCCTGGGCCGGCGCGCAGAGGGTGTCGCCGCGCCACCACAGCATCGCTGAATGGGCGCCCTCGATGACAAACCCCTCCGGAGAGAGGATGACGGCCTCACCCGCGTTCCGTTGCTGCGCCTCGGCGCGCAGCCGACTCATCGCCTCGAGGTCGGGTCCCTTCACGGTCGGCCTCGTTCGAGGATCCGCACCGTGGTGGGTGGCGAGCACGACCGACCGGGACCGTGCGGGGGCGCTTCGATGCCGGAACGCGAGAAGCGACGTGCCGCGGCGCTCTCGCAGCTCAACCCGCGGAAACCAGTCCCCGTGCCGGGGGATCATCCCGAGTACGGCAGCCCAAAACGGTTCGAGGTCCGGTCGTTCCCGCACGGCCGCACGGAACCGCGCACGGTGCAGATCAAGGCCGAGCACCAGACCATCGCTAACGAGCCAGGAGTCCGCAGCAACGATGCTTGATCCGCCGGCGTCTCCGGGCTCGAGCAGTTGCAGGAGGCCGTCCTGCCACCGGTAGACCATGGAAGTCGGGGGAGCGACGGAACTCATAAGGTTAGGTTATGCGGATGATCCGGCACCGGCTTGACGGATGGGTCGATCCGGAACGAGCGTTCCGAGAACTCTTCGCCGACAGCACACGCTCGTTCTGGCTCGACGGTGGGATGAATGCCACGTCGGGCATGAGCTATTTGGGGGTCGGCTCATCGGTCGCGACCGCCTCGGTCGAGAACGGAACGGTGACGCTCGAGCCACAGGGAACGGTGCAGCCCGCGACGATTCTCGGGTTCCTCCGCGCCCAGCCGGCAGCGCCGGCGTCGGGGATGGACCGCGGCTCGCCCATCGGTTGGGTCGGTTGGCTCGGCTACGAGTTGCGTGCGCAGACGACCGGGATTCCGGCGACCCGGGTGCCGCGGCACCCGGACGCCGCATTTCTTCGCGTCGACCGCCTCCTCGCATTCGACCACGAGGCGCGCACCGTTGAGCTCGTCGCTGTCGACGGCTGGGACGAGATTGCTTCGCCGATCGGAGAGGCCGGGTGGCGGGGCGAGCTCGGGCAGTGGAAGGAAGCGATGCTCGTCGGACTCATGGCGGCCGCGAACGATCTTCCGCCTGCCCCTTCCGTGATCGGGTCAGCGGTCGAAGCGGCGCCTGCCGCCGGCGTGGCGGCGGTGTGGCGCGACAGCGACCAGCGCTACCTCGACAACATCGCCGCATGTCAGGACGCGATTCACCAGGGAGAGGCCTACCAGTTGTGCCTCACAACCGAGGTCACGGTAGACGTGCGGCCAGACCCGCTCGCGACCTGGCTCGCGCTTCGCAAGGCGAGTCCCACGCATCACGGTGGGTTCCTGCGCATCGGCGGCATCTCCCTGCTCAGTACCTCGCCGGAGCAGTTCCTTCGGGTGGGCGTCGACGGAACCGTCGAATCGAAGCCGATCAAGGGTACCCGACCGCGCGGCCGGACCCCGGCCGACGACGAGCGACTGCGTGTCGAGCTCCTCTCCAGCGACAAGGAGCGGGCCGAGAACCTGATGATCGTCGACCTCATGCGCAACGACCTCGGGCGGGTCTGCGAGGTCGGCTCCGTGAGCGTGCCGGCCCTGCTCGCGGTGGAGAGCTACGCGCAGGTGCACCAGCTCGTGAGTACCGTGCGCGGCACGCTCGCGGCCGGACGCCATCCGGTCGACGCGGTCGAGGCGTGCTTCCCCGCCGGCTCGATGACCGGAGCGCCTAAACTGCGCGCGATGGAGATTCTCGACGGCCTGGAGAAGCGCCCGAGGGGCCTCTACTCCGGCGCTTTCGGCTACTTCGGCCTCGACGGGAGCATCGACCTCGCCATGATCATCCGGAGCATCGTGCTCGACGATGACGGGGCGACGATCGGGGCGGGCGGCGGCATCACCGCCGACAGTGTTCCGGCGGAGGAGCTCGCCGAGGTGAAGCTCAAGGCGGCTGCGTTGCTGGCGGTGCTTGGCGCGAGCACGACGGCTCCGCCCTGTAACCGGCGCACGGTAACTGTTTAGTACCCTTGGCTGGGCGCTCCGTCGCCAAAACCGCCACGCCGCCCCAGATCCCCGCAGCGAATGAGAGTGCCATGCCCCACGACCACACCAGCGCCGAGGACGGCCGCGACGACCCGCGAGGTTATGACTTCGGCGCCATCCAGGACCGGTGGCTCGCGCACTGGGAGGAGACCAAGCCGTTCAGCACGGGGAACGCCGACGACAAGCGGCCTCGAAAGTACATTCTCGATATGTTCCCGTACCCGTCGGGTGACCTGCACATGGGGCACGCGGAAGCGTACGCGCTCGGCGATGTGATTGCACGGTACTGGCGGCAGCAGGGGTTCAACGTGCTGCACCCGATCGGCTGGGACTCCTTCGGGCTGCCGGCGGAGAACGCCGCGATCAAGCGCGGCATCGACCCCCGCGGTTGGACCTACGACAACATCGACCAGCAGAAGCGCACGATGAAGCGGTACGCGGCATCCTTCGACTGGGACCGCGTGCTGCACACGAGCGACCCCGAGTACTACAAGTGGAACCAGTGGCTGTTCCTGAAGATGTACGAGAAGGGCCTCGCCTACCGCAAGGACAGCTGGGTCAACTGGGATCCGGTAGACCAGACGGTGCTTGCGAACGAGCAGGTGCTGCCAGACGGCACCTCCGAGCGCAGCGGCGCCCTCGTGGTCAAGAAGAAGCTCACCCAGTGGTACCTGAAAATCACCGACTACGCCGACCGCCTGCTCGACGACCTCAATCAGCTGGAGGGCAGCTGGCCGAGCAAGGTGCTCGCCATGCAGCGCAACTGGATCGGTCGCTCCGTGGGTGCCGACGTCGACTTCGTCATCGAGAACCGGGAGGCGAAAATCAGCGTCTTCACGACGCGACCCGACACCCTTCACGGCGTGACCTTCATGGTCGTCGCGCCCGACTCCGACCTCGCCGCTGAGCTCGTGCAGGATTCGACGCCGCAGGTGCAGGCCGAGTTCGCCGAGTACCTCACCCAGGTTCAGAAAACCAGTGAGATCGACCGCCAGGACGCGACGCGCGAGAAGACCGGCGTGTTCCTCGATCGTCACGCGATAAATCCCGTGAACGGGGAGCGGCTGCCGATCTGGGCCGCAGACTACGTGCTCTCCGACTACGGCCACGGTGCGATCATGGCAGTTCCGGCGCACGACCAGCGCGACCTCGACTTCGCGCGGAAGTTCAAGCTCCCTGTGCGCGTCGTCGTCGACACCAACGCGGTGGTCACCGGCGCGATCCCGGTCATCCCGGTCGACGCCGAGGGGAATCCGGAGCTTCCGGACGACCTTCCGCCGTTGGATCCCGCGGTGACCGGCGTCGCCCTGGTCGGGGAGGGGCGGATGTTGAACTCCGGCCCGCTCGACGGTCTCAGCAAATCCAATGCGATCCGCCGGATCACCGAGCAGCTCACCGCCGCAGGCAGTGGTCGCGCGGCGAAGAACTACCGTCTGCGCGACTGGCTGATCAGCCGACAGCGCTACTGGGGCACCCCCATCCCGATCATCCACGGCGCCGATGGAGAGCTCATCCCCGTACCGGAGGACCAGCTGCCCGTCCTGCTGCCGCCGACCGAGGGACTGGACCTCAAGCCGAAGGGATCTTCGCCGCTCGGCGCCGCAGAGGACTGGGTGAACGTCAGGAACCCGCTCACCGGCGAACCTGCCAAGCGGGACGCCGACACCATGGACACCTTCGTCGACAGCTCCTGGTACTTCCTGCGCTTTCTGAACCCTGATGACGAAACCCGTGCATTCGACCCGAAGGAGGCCGACAAGTGGGCACCGGTCGACCAGTACGTCGGTGGCGTGACCCACGCCATCCTGCACCTGCTGTACGCCCGGTTCATCACGAAGGTGCTGTTCGACCTCGGCTACGTGAACTTCACCGAACCGTTCAGCGCACTGCTCAACCAGGGCATGGTGCTCATGGATGGCTCCGCAATGAGCAAGAGCAAGGGCAACCTTGTGCGGCTGAGCGACCAGCTCGACGAGCACGGCGTCGACGCCGTCCGCCTCACGATGGCGTTCGCCGGCCCTCCGGAAGACGACATCGACTGGGCGGACGTCTCGCCGGCGGCATCCCGTCGGTTCCTCGCCCGCGCCTGGCGTCTCGCCGACGACGTTACGAGCGCCCCTGAGGTCGAGTGGAAGACCGGGGATGCTGCGTTGCGGCGTGTCACTCACCGCTTCCTCGCCGAAGCGCCCGGCCTCATCGAGTCGTTCAAGTTCAACGTCGTCGTAGCCCGGATCATGGAACTCGTGAACGCCACCCGCAAGGTCATCGACACCGGCGCGGGCGGAGCGGACGCCGCCGTGCGCGAGGCCACGGAAACCGTCGCCCTCGGGCTCAGCCTCTTCGCCCCGTACACCGCCGAAGACATGTGGGAGAAACTGGGGTACCCGCCCTCGGTCGCCCTCTTCGGTTGGCGCAAGGCCGACCCCGTGCTGCTCGTCGAGGAGTCGGTCACCGCGGTGCTGCAGGTGAACGGCAAGGTGCGCGACCGCATCGAGGTGAGCCCGAAGATCACCGGCCCAGAGCTCGAGAAGCTCGCTCGCGCATCGTCGGGCGTGCTCCGCGCGGTGGGTGAGAGCGAGATCGCGACCGTCGTCGTGCGCGAGCCCCGACTCGTGAACGTCGTAACCCGGCGATGAGGCGGCGTCGCCGGTTGCTGTGCGGGACCGGCGATCCGCATGGGCACGACCGGATCAGGGCACGAGCCTGACCCGCCAAGGCGCTTTCGGCGAACCGGCCCGCGACTAGTCCTCCCCAACGGCGGCTCTTCCGGCGACGGCACGAGAAGAGCCAGCACGCTCTGCAGAATGCCGCAGGTGCCTAGCCTTCCGTCATGACCTCGCCTGAACGGATTCTGGCGCCGCGCTCGGCTCGCGTTCGCGTCAGGCTCGGCGCAGCCGTCGTGCTCGTGCTCGTCGGGCTCGCCGTGACGATCATCGTCGTGACGCTCGGTGCGCGGGGCGCCACCACCGCACTCCCGCCGGAAGCCTCCCGTTCTGGTGCCGGCCCGACCACGGCGAACGACGCCGTCGGTGATCAGCCCACAGCGAGCATCTTCGTCCACCTGCTCGGCGCGGTGACCAGGCCTGGCCTCTACGAGCTGCGTGACGGAGACCGCGCCGTCGATGCCGTGGCAGCAGCCGGCGGTTTCACGGCTACCGCCGATCAGGCCGGTCTCAACCTCGCCCGGCAGCTCACCGACGGCGAGCAGATCTACGTGCCCGTCATCGGTGAGGTTCCAGCCGGCCCACTACCGCCCGATGGCGCGGGGGCGGGCCAGGGCGCGGGTAAGGTCGACCTGAACTCGGCCGATGAAGCAACTCTCGACACGCTTCCCGGCGTCGGCCCGGCGACCGCGCAACGCATCCTCGACTGGCGCGAACAGAACGGGCGATTCACCGCGATCGAAGACCTGCTGAGCGTCACGGGCATCGGGGAGAAGACCTTCGCGGAGCTCAAGAACCTCGTGACGGTGTGAGCGACACGGTCGACGGCGGCGGAGTGGACCTTCGCCTGGCCATTCCCGCGCTATTCGCCTGGGTCGCCGTGGCAGCGGCGATCGCCTGGCCGGCTGCACTCGTCGCGCTCGCGGTCACCGCAGGAGCGACCACAGGGCTCCTCGTCGTCGCGGCGGTCGTCGCGAGGTCCCGCCCCGCGCTCGGCGTCGCGGCGCTCGTCGCGTGCGCCGCGACACTTGTCCTGGCATCCGCCGCCGTCGACGCTCCCCAGCGGCGGCCGGCCTCGCTTCTCGAGGCGGCCAGCGCAGGACGGTTCATCGAGGCGACCGCCGAGACCACCCAGACAGCGTTCGAAACCACCGGATCCTTCACGGTGACGCTGACGAAGGTCACCGTCGGGGATACCGCGGTGAACGGATCGACCCCCGCGCGCGTGTTCGGCGCCCCACCGGAACGAACCCTGGGCATCGGGGCGACGATCGCGGTGCGAGGAACACTCGCGGCGACCGCCCCTGAGGACGAACTCGCCTTTCTGCTGTTCACCGACGCGCCGCCAGAGCTGATCGCGCCGCCGCCATGGTACCTCGACTGGGCCAACGCTTTGAGGGCGAGATTCCGGGCGGCGGCGGCCGACTTGCCGGGTGACGGGGCCGCGCTGCTGCCCGGACTGGCGATCGGTGACACGAGCGCCGTCGGCACCGAGCTCGACGAGGCAATGATGACAAGCTCCCTGAGTCACCTGACCGCTGTATCCGGGGCGAACTGTGCCGTGGTGATCGGACTGATCATGGTCGCGGGCGGCGTGCTCGGCGTTCCCCGCGGCTGGCGGATCGCGTCATCCGCCTGCGTGCTCGTCAGTTTCGTCGTGCTCGTCACCCCCGAGCCGAGCGTCCTGCGAGCCGCGCTGATGGCGTTTCTCGTGCTGCTTTCACTCGCCGGGGGAAGGCCCGCGCGGGGAGTGCCGGTGCTTGGCCTCGCCGTGATCGGACTGCTCACCTTCGATCCGTGGCTCGCGCGCAGCTACGGGTTTGTGCTCTCGGTGCTCGCGACGGCGGGGCTCCTGCTGCTCGCCGGCCCCCTCACCCGAACGCTCGGGCGGTGGCTGCCGATACCGGTCGCAGCGCTGATCGCGATTCCCCTGGCCGCGCAGCTGGCCTGCCAGCCGGTGCTCATTCTCTTGAATCCGTCGATTCCCACCTACGGGGTCGTCGCGAACGTGCTCGCTGGGCCCGCCGCGCCCACCGCCACCGTGCTCGGACTCCTCGCCTGCATCCTGCTGCCGTGGGCGGCGGGGGCCGGAACACTTCTCGCCATGCTCGCGTGGGTTCCGTCCGCATGGATCGCCGCCGTCGCGACGTTCTTCGCCG
>JAODME010000009.1 GCA_025465095.1 Microbacteriaceae bacterium
GAGCGCATCCGCTCCGACCTCGAGAAGCTCTCGGGCAAGCAGATCCAGCTCAACATCCTCGAGGTGAAGAACCCCGAGGCAGAAGCTCAGCTCGTTGCTCAGGGCATCGCCGAGCAGCTCAGCGCTCGCGTGGCGTTCCGCCGCGCTATGCGTAAGGGACTGCAGGGCGCCCAGCGCGCAGGGGCCAAGGGTGTTCGCATCCAGGTCTCGGGCCGCCTCGGCGGCGCGGAGATGAGCCGCTCGGAGTTCTACCGCGAGGGCCGCGTGCCGCTGCACACCCTCCGCGCGAACATCGACTACGGCTTCTACGAGGCCCGCACCACGTTCGGCCGTATCGGCGTGAAGGTGTGGATCTACAAGGGCGACATCACCAACAAGGAGCTCGCGCGCGAGCAGGCCAACGCCAAGTCGTCGCGCCCAGAGCGCCGCGACGATCGCCGTGACGGTGGTCGCCGGGACGGCGGCCGCGGCCCCGGCTCTGGTGGAGCGCCCAGGACTGAAGCTGCCCCGGCAGCAGTAGGAGCAGAGGCATAACCATGTTGATTCCCCGCAGAGTCAAGCACCGCAAGCAGCACCACCCCGGTCGTAGCGGCCAGGCCACCGGTGGCACGACAGTGTCGTTCGGTGAGTACGGTATTCAGGCGTTGACGCCGGCGTACGTGACCAACCGCCAGATCGAGGCCGCTCGTATCGCGATGACCCGTCACATCAAGCGTGGCGGGAAGGTGTGGATCAACATCTACCCCGACCGCCCGCTCACGAAGAAGCCGGCCGAAACCCGCATGGGTTCCGGTAAGGGTTCGCCGGAGTGGTGGGTCGCCAACGTCAAGCCAGGTCGCGTGCTCTTCGAGCTCGCAGGCGTCGACGAGTCAGTGGCCCGAGAGGCCCTGACCCGTGCCATTCACAAGCTGCCCCTAAAGGCACGCATCATCAAGCGCGAGGAGGGCGACGCATAATGGCGATCGGTTCCAAGGAGCTCGCCCCAGTCGAGCTCGACACCTTCGAAGACGAGCGACTCGTCGACGAACTCAGAAAAGCCAAGGAAGAGCTGTTCAACTTGCGCTTCCAGTCCGCCACCGGGCAGTTGGAGAGCCACGGCCGCCTGCGCGCCGTCAAGCGCGACATCGCCCGCATCTACACGGTGATTCGCGAGCGTGAGCTGGGCATCCGTGCCACGCCCGTTCCGGTTGAGGCTCCGGCCAAGGTCGTCAAGGCGCCGAAGAAGAAGAAGTCGGATGATGCCGCTGTCGACACCGCGGACGAGACGACCGACACCACCACTGACACAGAGCCCAATGAGAAGAATGAGGAGGCGAAGTAATGGCAACGGCTAATGAAACCAGCACCAGCCAGGGTCACGCCGCTCACGACGTCAAGGACGAGACCGCCCGCGGTTACCGCAAGACCCGTCGCGGCTATGTGACGAGCGACAAGATGGAGAAGACCATCGTCGTCGAGGTCGAGGACCGCGTGAAGCACCCGCTTTACGGTAAGGTCATCCGCCGCACGTCCAAGGTGAAGGTGCACGACGAGCAGAACTCCGCCGGCATCGGCGACCTCGTCCTGATCAGCGAAACCCGTCCGCTCAGCGCCACCAAGCGCTGGCGCCTCGTCGAGATCCTCGAGAAGGCCAAGTAGGCGTCCGCGCTTACTTATCAGTAGGAGAAACAGATGCTTCAGCAGGAATCTCGGGTCAAGGTCGCCGATAACACGGGCGCCAAAGTACTGCTCACGATTCGCGTTCTCGGCGGCTCCGGCCGTCGCTACGCCGGCCTCGGCGATGTCATCGTCGCGACGGTGAAGGACGCGATCCCGGGCGGCAACGTGAAGAAGGGTGACGTCGTCAAGGCGGTCATCGTTCGCACCAAGAAGGAAACCCGTCGACCAGACGGCTCATACATCAAGTTCGACGAGAACGCCGCCGTGATCCTGAAGGCGGACGGGGACCCCCGCGGTACCCGCATCTTCGGGCCGGTCGGTCGTGAACTCCGTGACAAGAAGTTCATGAAGATCATCTCGCTCGCCCCGGAGGTTATTTAGTCATGGCGAACATCAAGAAGGGTGACCTTGTTCAGGTCATCAGCGGCGCTACCCAGGCTCGCGGCGGAGACCGCGGCAAGCAGGGTCGCGTCCTCGACGTGCTGGTCGAGCGCAACCGCGTGGTCGTGGAAGGTGTCAACTTCGTCACCAAGCACGTGCGCGTCGGGCAGACCCAGCGCGGAACCAAGACCGGCGGCATCGAGACGCGTGAGGCACCAATTCACGTCTCTAACGTCGCCCTGGTCGACCCGAAGTCCAAGAAGCCGACGCGTGTCGGTTTCCGCATTGAGGAAGTGGAGAAGGACGGCGTCAAGAAGAACGTCCGCATCCGTTACGCCAAGAGCTCAGGTGAGGACCTGTAATGACTGACACCACTACTGCTGCGAAGGCTGCCAAGGTACAGCCACGCCTGAAGCAGAAGTACAAGACCGAAATCACGGCGCAGCTCCTGAAGGACTTCGGTTTCACGAACGTGCATCAGGTGCCCGGGCTCGTGAAGATCGTCGTCAACACGGGCGTCGGCGAGGCAGCCCGCGACGGCAAGATCATCGACGGGGCGGTCAAGGACCTCACGGCCATCACCGGCCAGAAGCCGCAGATCACCGCCGCCCGCAAGTCCATCGCCCAGTTCAAGCTGCGCGAGGGCCAGCCGATCGGCGCTCACGTCACCCTTCGGGGCGACCGCGCGTGGGAGTTCCTCGACCGACTGCTGTCGCTCGCGCTGCCCCGCATCCGTGACTTCCGCGGTCTGTCGGACAAGCAGTTCGACGGTCGTGGCAACTACACCTTCGGTCTCACCGAGCAGTCGATGTTCCACGAGATCGACCAGGACAAGATCGACCGCGTGCGCGGTTTCGACATCACAGTCGTCACCACCGCGAAGAACGACGACGAGGGTCGCGCACTGCTCAAGGCGCTCGGCTTCCCGTTCCGCAACGCGGAGAACACCCCGTAACACCCGCTCCCTGAGGTTTTCGAAGGGGCACCATCAATCGACCAGGTCGGCATTCGTGTAACGGATGTCGAAACCAGACGAGACAAGGAAACAACTGACATGACAATGACAGATCCGGTCGCAGACCTGCTGACCAGACTGCGCAACGCGAACTCGGCGCACCACGACAGTGTGTCGATGCCGAGCAGCAAGCTCAAGAAGAACATCGCCGAAATCCTCAAGTCCGAGGGCTACATCGGCGGATGGAAGGTCGAGGATGCCCGCGTCGGACAGACGTTGACCATCGACCTGAAGTTCGGTCCGAACCGTGAGCGCTCCATTGCGGGCATCAAGCGCGTGTCGAAGCCCGGTCTTCGCGTGTACGCGAAGTCCACAGAGATCCCTCACGTTCTCGGCGGCCTCGGCGTCGCGATCCTGTCGACCTCCTCTGGCCTCCTCACCGATCGCCAGGCAACTTCGAAAGGCGTGGGTGGGGAAGTCCTCGCCTACGTGTGGTAGCAACTCATGTCACGAATCGGAAGACTTCCCATCCCGATCCCTGCGGGGGTCGACATCACCGTCAACGGGTCAGCCGTCACCGTGAAGGGCCCGAAGGGTGAGCTCGCGCTCACCGTCGCGAACCCCATCGCTGTCGCGCTCGAAGACGGCCAGGTACTGGTGACGCGTCCGGACGACGAGCGTGAATCGCGTTCGCTGCATGGCCTCACCCGCACGCTCATCGCGAACCAGATCATCGGCGTCACCGCCGGCTACTCCAAGGGCCTCGAGATCGTCGGTACCGGTTACCGCGTGGCAGCGAAGGGCGAGAACATCGAATTCGCTCTCGGCTTCTCGCACCCGGTGACCGTTGCACCCCCGGCCGGCATCTCCTTCGCGGTAGAAGGCAACAACAAGCTGACGGTGCATGGCATCGACAAGCAGGCTGTTGGAGAGGTCGCTGCAAACATCCGTAAGTTGCGCAAGCCGGAGCCCTATAAGGGCAAGGGTGTGCGCTACGCAGGCGAGGTAGTCCGCCGCAAGGCCGGAAAGAGTGGTAAGTAATCATGGGTCTCGGAACTAGAGGCAAGAGCAAGTCGGCCGCAAAGGGCCGCAGGCACGCACGTCTTCGCAAGAAGGTCGTCGGAACCGAGGCGCGCCCGCGTCTCGTCGTCACCAGGTCGGCGCGTCACGTATTCGTGCAGGTCGTCGATGACAGCAAGGGCTTCACCCTCGCGTCCGCATCGACCCTCGAGACCGACATGCGCACATTCGACGGTGACAAGACCGCCAAGGCGCACAAGGTCGGCGAGCTCGTCGCCGAGCGCGCGAAGACGGCGGGCATCGACGCCGTCGTGTTCGACCGCGGGGGCAGCCGTTACGCCGGTCGCGTTGCGGCCGTTGCAGACGGAGCCAGGAAAGGCGGGTTGGACCTGTGAGCGACGCAACTACAAGCAAGGAGCAGGCTGTGCCTGAAGCAACCGTGGAGCCGAAAGCGACCGTGGCGCCTGAATCGACGGAGACCACCGTCGTGCAGACCGCCGTCGTCGAGACGGCCGCCGGCACCGAGAACAACGCAGCCGAGCCTCGCGAGGCCCGTCGCGGGGGGCGCGAGCGCAACCCGAACCAGCAGCGCGGCTCGCGTGACAGCGAGAAGAGCCAGTTCCTCGAGCGCGTTGTGACGATCAACCGCGTGTCCAAGGTCGTCAAGGGTGGTCGTCGCTTCAGCTTCACCGCGCTGGTCGTCGTCGGTGACGGGAACGGTCTCGTCGGAGTCGGATACGGCAAGGCCCGCGAGGTGCCCACCGCGATCTCGAAGGGCGTCGAGGAGGCGAAGAAGAACTTCTTCCGCGTTCCTCGCGTCGCCGCCACCATCCCGCACCCGGTGCAGGGTGAGGCCGCGGCCGGCGTGGTGCTGTTGCGCCCCGCATCCGCAGGTACCGGTGTTATCGCCGGGGGCCCGGTTCGCGCCGTGCTCGAATGCGCCGGAATCCACGACGTGCTGAGCAAGTCGCTCGGTTCGTCGAACACCATCAATATCGTCCACGCCACCGTCGCTGCCCTCAAGCAGCTCGAAGAGCCCGCTGCGGTCGCCGCACGTCGCGGCCTTCCGGTCGAGGATGTCGTGCCGGCGCGCCTGCTGCGCGCCCAGGCTGACGCGAAGGCAGGTGTCTGATGGCTGCTCGCCTGAAGGTGACCCAGATCAAGTCCAAAATTAGTGAGAAGCAGAACCAGCGCGACACGCTCAGGAGCCTCGGGCTCAAGCGCATCGGCGACGTCGTGGTTCGCGAAGACAATTCGCAGAACCGCGGCTACGTCAACACCGTCGCTCACCTGGTCAAGGTCGAGGAGATTGACTAATGGCTGACGAGACAACGCCAGTAGAGAAGAAGGCTCCGGCCAAGAAGCCCGCAACGGCCAAGGCCGCGACGGCAAGCGCCGACAAGGCGCCGGCGGGCGAGAAGAAGGCCCCCGCGGCGAAGAAGGCTTCGGGATCGACTCCGGCAGAGGCCGCGCGTCCGCAGGTGCTCAAGATGCACCACCTCCGCCCCGCACCGGGAGCGAAGAAGGACCGCATGCGCGTCGGGCGCGGTGAGGGCTCGAAGGGTAAGACCGCGGGCCGCGGTACAAAGGGCACGAAGGCGCGTTACTCGATGCGCCCCGGCTTCGAGGGTGGAAACATCAACTTCGTCATGCGTGCGCCGAAGCTGCGCGGGTTCAAGAACCCGTTCCGTGTCGAGTACCAGGTCGTGAACCTTGAGAAGCTCGCCGAGCTGTACCCCTCGGGTGGCGACGTGACCATCGTCGACCTCGTCGCCAAGGGCGCTGTTCGCAAGAACGAGAAGGTCAAGGTTCTCGGCTCCGGTGATATTGCGGTTAAGCTGAACGTTGCAGTCGACAAGGTCTCTGGCTCAGCCGAGCAGAAGATCGTCGCTGCGGGCGGCTCGGTCAACTAGCGCGACGCGAAAGCGTCGTACTTGCGGCCATTGCGGTCGCAAACATGCGTCAGGAGTGGGGTTCCTTCAGGAACTCCACTCCTCGCATTCCATCAATACCAGGAGGACTCGTGTTCAGAGCCGTCGCGCGGATCTTCCGCACGCCCGATCTTCGCCGGAAGATCGGCTTCACGCTCGGAATCGTCGCAATCTTCCGCCTCGGGTCCTTCATTCCGGCGCCGTACGTCGACTACCTCAACGTGCAGCGGTGCATCGCCTCCAATGACGGCACGACCGGACTGTACGAGCTCGTCAACCTGTTCAGCGGCGGAGCCCTGCTCCAGCTGTCGGTGTTCGCGCTCGGCATCATGCCGTACATCACGGCCTCGATCATCGTGCAGCTGCTGCGCGTGGTCATCCCACACTTCGACACCCTCTACAAGGAGGGCCAGTCCGGCCAGGCGAAGCTCACGCAGTACACGCGCTACCTGACGATCGCGCTGGCCATCCTTCAGTCGACGACCCTCATCACCGTTGCTCGCAGTGGCGCGCTCTTCCCCACGAGCGGGGGAGCGGAGTGCAGCAACCTCATCAGTGACGCGTCCTGGTACGCCACGCTGCTCATGGTCATCACCATGACCGCCGGCACGGGCCTCATCATGTGGCTGGGGGAGCTGATCACCGAGCGTGGCATCGGCAACGGAATGTCCCTGCTGATCTTCGTCTCGATCGCCGCGACCTTCCCCAGCGCCCTTTGGGGAATCGCGATCTCGCAGAGCTTCGAGGTCTTCCTGCTCGTGCTCGCGGTCGGGTTGGTGATCATGGCAGCCGTCGTCTTCGTCGAACAGTCACAGCGCCGCATCCCGGTGCAATACGCGAAACGGATGGTCGGCCGCCGCACCTACGGCGGAAACAACACCTACATCCCGATCAAGGTCAACATGGCCGGGGTCATTCCGGTGATCTTCGCGTCGTCACTTCTATACCTGCCCGCGCTCATCGCCCAGTTCAACCAGCCCACCGGCGGCGGCGCTCCCGCCCCCTGGGTTGCCTGGATCACCGACAACCTGCAGTCCGGCGACAGCCCGCTGTACATCCTCGTGTACTTCTTCCTGATCATCGGCTTCACATACTTCTACGTCGCAATCACTTTCAACCCGGAGGAGGTCGCCGACAACATGAAGAAGTACGGAGGGTTCGTTCCGGGCATCCGGGCCGGGCGGCCCACCGCCGAGTACCTCGACTACGTGCTCACGCGCGTCACTTTCCCGGGGTCCATCTATCTGGGCATCGTCGCGCTAATCCCGTTGATCGCCCTCGCCACGGTGGGTGCCAACGCGAACTTCCCGTTCGGGGGTGCCAGCATTCTGATCATCGTCGGCGTCGGCCTCGAGACGGTCAAACAAATCGACTCCCAGCTGCAGCAGCGGCACTACGAAGGGTTGCTGCGATGACCCGGCTGCTGATCGTCGGTCCGCCCGGCGCAGGTAAGGGAACCCAGGCAGCTCGGCTCGCGGAGCTCTATTCCATTCCCGCGATCGCGACCGGTGACATCTTCCGCCACAACATCCGCACCGGCACAGAGCTCGGGCAGCAGGTGAAGGCGATCGTCGACGCGGGCGACTACGTGCCGGACGCCCTCACGAACAAGCTCGTCGCCGACCGGCTCTCCGATGGCGACGCTCGGGACGACGGCTTCCTGCTCGACGGCTACCCGCGCACACTCGACCAGGTGTCGTTCCTTGACGACCTGCTCGAGACGCAGGGCCGCGGCCTCGACGCGGTCATTCAGCTTCTCGCCGACACCGACGAGGTCGTCGCGCGGCTGCGCATGCGCGCCCACGACCAGGGGCGATCGGATGACTCCGAAGAGGCCATCCGTCACCGCCAAGAGGTATTCGCCCGCGAGACCGCCCCGATCGTCGCCGTCTACAAGAGCCGCGGCCAGCTCATCGAGGTCGACGGACTGGGCGAGATCAGCGAGGTCGGCGAGCGGATAATAACCGCCTTGGCGGCGCACGGCATCGCGCGGCCCGAGGCCGCCTCGGCTAGTTGACGGGCTCCCGTTGGCACGCACGTCGATCTACAAGTCAGCCGACCAGTTACGCCGGATGGTCGCGCCCGGCCGGATCACAGCCGACGCACTGAACGCCGTGCTGAGCGCGGTTCGAGCCGGGGTAACGACCCTCGAGCTCGACGCCATCGCTGAGGCCAGCATAAGAGCGGCCGGGGCGGAACCGAACTTCATGCTCGTGCCCGGATACCGGCACACGATCTGCGCGTCGGTCAACGACGAGGTCGTGCACGGGATCCCCGGCGGTCGGGTGCTTGGCGCCGGCGACATCGTCTCGATCGACTGCGGCGCCCAGTTCGAGGGCTGGAACGGCGATTCGGCGCTCACGGTCGTGCTTCCGGATGCTTCGAGGCCCGACATCGTCGCGGAACGGGCAGAGCTCTCCCACGTGACCGAGCAGTCGCTCTGGGCGGGCATCGCCGCGCTGTCGACGGCGCGTCACCTGAACCAGGTGGGGGAGGCGATCGAGGACTACGTGGAGGGCAAGGCGTCGGGCGGGGTCGCGTACGGCATTCTCGAAGACTACGTCGGACACGGCATCGGACGGTCGATGCACGAGGACCCGCCCGTGTTCAATTACCGGGTGCGCGGCAGAGGACCGACCGTCAAGGCCGGTCTCGTCGTCGCGATCGAGCCGATGATCACACTGGGCGGGAGTATCGACACACGCGTGCACGACGACGAGTGGACCGTTCTCACCGCCGATGGCGCCGCCGCGGCACATTGGGAGCATTCGGTGGCGGTGCATGATGGAGGGATCTGGGTCCTCACCGCGCACGACGGCGGCGCCGCCGGCCTGGCCCCCTTCGGTGTGACCCCCGTGCCGATCGCCTGACCTCGAACGACGCCGCGACCCGCCGTGCCGCTGTGACGGCCTCCGGAGCTCTCGCCTGAGGTCAACGGTCGATGCCGCGCACAATCTCCTCAATCAGGGAGGGGAAGTCCGTCGCACGGCTAACAAGCTGCTTCACGTCATTTCGATCCGCGAACACCGACACGAACTGGTCGAAGATGGCCTGAAAGGTGGTGCGGTCGTTCGCGCTGAAGGCGATCAACGCGACCACGTTGACCCGGTTCTCGCCCCACGGCATCGGCGTTTCGTTCACCGCGATGCAGATCGCCGTGCGGCTGGCCGTCATCGCCATCGCGTGCGGCACCGCGAGATTGTCCGTGAACGCGGTCGAGGACATCAGCTCCCGTTCGATCGCGCCGTCGACATAGGCCTCGTCGATCACGCCGGAGGCGATCATCCGCTCGCCCAGGATCCTGATCATGTCGACCTCGCTGCTGGCCGAGACGTTCCGCAGGAAGAGCGACTCGTCGAAGAAGAGCAGCAGATCCTCCTTCAGACGGATGCGGCGGCGCTGCCGGCGCACCCGTCCCACAGCCCGACGGATCACCTCGACGTCGCCCTCGGTGAGGAACGGCTGAATCACGACGACGTTGTCCGCGAACGATGCCGACGAGATCGTCGTCAGCACGAGGTCCGCCTGAAGCTCGTTCCAGTCGACGTCCGTGCGGGTGATGACGATATCGACCTGCAACTCGGCGCCGAGCACCGCCTCGAGCCGCTCCCGCAGAATGAGGTGCATGTCGTAGTAGTTCGGGCACACGATGGCGCACGTCACTCGTTGTTCCCTCCGTGACTGCCGTTCGAGATATGAGCCCACGTGCAGAGCGATGTACGAGATTTCGTCGTCGTTGATGACGATCGTTTCGTGCCTTTGGATCTCGCTCGCGATGAAGACCGCGAGCTCGTAGATCATGGGGTACGACGTCTTGATCGACCGCGTCATCGGGTTTCGTGAGTACGACTTTCCCTGGGCGCGGGCGATCAGGTTGCTCACGTGCAGCGCTAGGCGGACGATGAACTCCTCGTCGTCGAGGTCGACGAGGTATTCCTCGCTCACCCGTTCGACGATTCTCCTGATGCTCGCCAGTTCGCGGTCGATGCGCCGACCCGACGCCGGATCGATTCCGACCTCGACGACGCCGCGGGTGATGACGCGCGTCGTCAGCAGCAGGGCGAGATTGTCGAGGTCGGTCGGCCCGAGCACGACTCCGAAGCGCCGCTCGACGAGGGCGGCGAGTTCGGGCGCGACATCCTCGACCGCGTAGTCAGCCCTCAGCTCGCCTTCGGCGGTCGCGCCGTCGGCAGGCAGCTGGCTCTTCGACTTCCGATCCACGGCGATAGCGACGTGAAGCAGCACATTGTTGATGCCATATTCGTTCACGAAATAGCCGTGCGAATCGAGCATGGCGATGAGGTCGGTCTTGAACCCGCGTAGGTCCGACGACTGGAACTCGCGCTCGATACTTGCGAGTTCGAGGAAGCCCTGAGCGCCCTCGTCCCGGAACATCCTGCTCAACAGTCGCCTCAGGTTGTATTCGGAACCCGTGATCCGAACAGTGTCACCGGTCCTGTCCAGCGCGAGCGACGACTCGTCCAGTGAGGGCCTGAGCTTGCGCAGGTCGGACTCGATCGTCGACTCGCTCACGAACATGCTGCTCGCGAGCGCGTACACGTTCACCCCTTCCGGCGCTTCCGCAAGCCGGCGCAGCAGATGGTAGATCCGCTCCTTCGGTGTCTCGACCTCCGCGCCCCCGGCCCGCCGCGACGCGACGAAGGCGGAGTAGACGTCGCGGTTGAGGCGATATCCGCTGGTCGACGACGCGAGCACCTCGAGAGGGGCCGCCGAGGCCTTGATCGTCGTCACGTAGCTGCGCACACTGCGGGTGCTGACGCCGAGTTGCTCCGACAGTTCGGCGGCGGTCACCCAGCCTTCCGCCTGCGAGAGGTATCCGAGTAGTCGCTCCTGCTTATCGCTCATCGTGTGAAGAGTCAATCACCTTGCGGATCCCGGATGCCGCAATCAGCCCGCTTCCGGGGGAGCGGAAGCAATTCTGCTGGAGGTCGATCGCCGATCGGAGCAGGATGGGAGCGTAAGCGTGGCGCAACGCCGCAGAGACCGCACGCAAGGAGGCGAACCGTGGAACGCATTCTCGTCGTCTGCGGTGCTGGTGCGTCAAGCAGCTTTCTCGTTCACTGGATGCGCAAGGGTGCCATCGAGCGCGGTTTGCAGATCACCCTCGAGCCAGGCGGCTTCGGTGAGCTCGAATCGCTTCGGGGCGATTACGACGTCGTGCTCGTCGGCCAGCACCTCAACCACCTCTTCGCCGAGATCGTGCAGTCGGCGAGAGAGTCGCGCGCCCGTGTGGCGCTCCTTCCTCCGGTGACCTTCGATGCAGCCGGGGCCTCCGCCGCGCTCGACATCGTCTACGACCTTCTCGAGCGCCCGCGTCCCGCGGCGCCCGACTCCCGTCCAATCCATCAGACCCACTAAGGCAGAACCAATGGCTGAACAACCCGTCGTAGACCAACTAGCCGCCGAACCCGTCGTCGTCGAGAAGAGGGTCGTCATAGCGTCCGCCCACGGACTGCACGCTCGCCCCGCCTCACTGTTCACGCAGGCGGCGTCCCGCTCCGGAATTCCGGTGCAGATCGCGAAGGCCGGGAAGTCGGTCAACGCTGCGAGCATCCTCGGAGTCATCTCGCTCGGCATCGAGCACGACGACGAGGTCCTCCTGACCGCAACCGGCGACAACGCGCACGAGGTTCTCGCGGAACTTGTCTCGCTGCTCAGCACCGACTTCGACGCCGAATAGCCCCCCCCGTCCCTCATCCACAACACAGCACATCGACAAGAAGGAGCACATTGTGACGAAGACGTCACCGGCGGGCACGCCGGCCACGACAACACGAGGAGGAGCACGGGTCCGCGTTCAGCGGTTCGGCGCCTTCCTCTCCGGCATGGTCATGCCGAACATCCCGGCGTTCATCGCCTGGGGGCTCATCACCGCCTTCTTCATCGAGACGGGCTGGCTGCCCATTCCCGAACTCGGCGGCTTCGGAACGAACGCGGCTGGTGACCCCAACACCGGACTCGTCGGCCCGATGATCACCTACCTCCTTCCGCTCCTGATCGCCTACACGGGTGGGCGCATGGTCTACGACGTGCGCGGCGGTGTGGTCGGTGCGGCGGCGACCATGGGCGTCATCGTCGGGGCAGGCATGCCCATGTTCCTCGGCGCGCTTATCGTCGGTCCGCTCGCGGCATGGGCGATGAAGCAGATCGACAAGATCTGGGAAGGAAAGATCCGCGCCGGATTCGAGATGCTCGTCAATAACTTCTCTGCCGGAATCCTCGCTGCCCTCCTGGCTCTCGCCGCGTTCTTCGGCCTCGCACCGATCCTGACCGCGGTGAGCACCGCGCTCGGGAACGCAGTGAACTGGCTTGTCGACGCAGGCCTGCTGCCGCTCGCAAGCGTGGTGATCGAGCCGGCGAAGGTGCTGTTCCTCAACAACGCCATCAACCACGGCGTGCTGACGCCGCTCGGCGTGCAGCAGGCCGAACAGGCCGGCAAGTCGATCCTGTTCCTGCTCGAAGCGAACCCGGGCCCTGGCCTCGGACTCCTCCTCGCGTTCACGTTCTTCGGAGTGGGAATCGCGAAGGCGACCGCGCCCGGCGCGATCATCATCCAGTTCTTCGGCGGAATTCACGAAATCTACTTCCCATACGTGCTCGCCAAGCCGATTCTCCTCCTCGCGGTCATCGCCGGCGGAGCGACCGGTGTGGCCACGAACGTGGCGTTCGGGTCGGGCCTGGTGAGCGTCGCCTCGCCGGGAAGCATCTTCGCCGTGCTCGCGGTCACCGCACGCGACAGCTACGTCGGCGTGGTCCTCTCGGTCGTCCTCTCCGCGGCGGTTTCCTTCCTCGTGGCCGCGATCATCCTTCGGGCGAGTCGCAAGCGTGACCTCGCTGCGGAAGCGGCCGGCGAGAACAGCCTCGCGAACGCTGCGGCGCAGATGGACGAACTCAAGGGCAAGCAGAGCTCGGTCACCGGCGCGCTCCGCCAGACCGGCAACGCCGTCGCCACCGACGCGCGCATCGAGAACATCGTCTTCGCGTGCGATGCTGGAATGGGTTCCAGCGCTATGGGCGCGAGCGTGCTGCGTAGCAAGCTCAAGAAGGCTGGCGTCGAGGGAGTGACCGTCACGAACAAGGCGATCGCGAACCTCGACGGCAACGAGGACTTGATCATCACCCACCAGGACCTCACCGACCGAGCGAAGCAGAAGAACCCGAAGGCGTCGCACGTTTCCGTCGACAACTTCATGTCAAGCCCGAAGTACGACGAGGTCGTCACACGAGTGCACGACCAACAGTCGTAGGGAAACCCAGGAGGAGCCCATGAGTGAAAACGTGCTTGACGCGTCGCAGATCATCGCGAACGGATCGGCCACAGGCAAGGAGGACGCGATCCGTGAGGCCGCAGCGATCCTGAAAGCGGCCGGTGCGGTCACGGATGAGTACATCGGCTACATGTTGAAGCGCGAAGAGCTCACCTCCACGTACATGGGCAACTTCCTGGCAATTCCGCATGGCACGAACGAGGGCAAGGACACCATCTTGAAGTCCGCGCTCTCGTTCGTGCGGTACGCGCAACCCCTCGACTGGGACGGGAATGAGGTGCGCTTCGTCGTCGGCATCGCCGGCAAGGAGAACGGCCACATGGAGATCTTGTCCAAGATCGCGATCATATTCAGCGATGAGGACGAGGTGCAGAAGCTGCTCGAGGCCCACTCCAGCGAGGACATCCTGGCACTGCTCGGAGAGGTCAACGAGGCGTGAAGGCCGTGCATTTCGGCGCCGGCAACATCGGCAGAGGCTTTGTGGGGCTGATCCTCCACAACGCGGGCTATGAAATCGTGTTCGCCGATGTCGCGGCACCCCTGATCGACGCCCTCGCGACTACTGCGTCCTACAAGGTGAACGAGGTTGGTGAGCAGCCGCGCTCCTGGATCGTCGACCACTACCGCGCGCTCAACAGCGGCACGGACGAAGCGGCGGTTATCGCCGAGATCGCCGACGCGGAGATCGTCACGACCGCGGTCGGGGCCGGGGTCCTGCGATTCGTTGCGCCGGTGATCGCCGCGGCGCTCGAGGACCGGTCGGCCGACTCGCCGCCTTTGGCCGTGATGGCCTGCGAGAACGCCATCAACGCCACCGACTTGCTCGAAAAAGAGGTGCGCGCCGCACTGCCCGGCAGGCCCGAGGAGTGGTGGCGCCACCGGGCGGTATTCGCCAACACCGCCGTCGACCGCATCGTTCCATCGCAGGAGGCGGGTGCGGGACTGGACGTCACGGTCGAGGACTTCTTCGAGTGGGCGATCGAGAGCGGTCCCTTCGGGGACCGCCAGCCGTCGATCCCCGAGGCACACTTCGTCGACGACCTCTCGCCCTACATCGAGCGCAAGCTGTTCACGGTGAACACCGGTCATGCGGCGCTGGCCTATCACGGCTTCGTGCACGGGGCGAAGTCCCTCGCCGAAGCGATCACGATCCCCGAGGTCCGCGCCGAGGTGCGGGCGGTTCTCGACGAGACATCCGCGCTCCTCGTCGACAAGCACGGATTCGATCGGATCGAGCACGAGACGTACGTGCAACGTACCCTCGCCCGGTTCGCCAATCCGCATCTGCCAGACACCCCCGCGAGAGTGGGCAGGCAGCCGCTCCGCAAGCTCGGCCGCGATGAGCGTTTCGTGTCGCCGGCTGCCGCGCTCGCGACATCCGGATCCGTGCCGGTCGCGCTCGTGCGTGCCATCGGTGCCGCGCTGAGCTTCGACCTGCCGGACGATCCACAGAGTGTCGAGTTGCAGAGCCTGCTCGAGACACTTGACGCCGACCAATTCACCGCGAAGGTCACCGGACTCGCGCCGGGCACCGCCCTCTTCACGGAGATCTCCCGCGCCGTCGCCACGGTGCAACGCTCCCGTGGTTCAGGCGCGGACGTTCTGGTGACCGAAGTATAGACGCCAGTTGGCAAAACGCCCGGGAATCACCTAAGCTTGATCCTTGGTGTCTTCGGCCCGCTTGGGCGTGCCGGCGGTCTCGCCTTCTCGGCGGCCGAAAAGGCGCCAAAATCCAACGCACGACCAGCAAACAATACTTTTAGCGACGAAGAGGATATGGCAAAAAAAGACGGTGTCATCGAGATCGAGGGCGCAGTAGTCGAGGCTCTTCCCAACGCGATGTTTCGCGTTGAGCTGACCAACGGCCACCGGGTTCTTGCCCACATCTCGGGAAAGATGCGCCAGCACTACATCCGCATCCTCCCAGAGGACCGCGTGATCGTGGAGTTGAGCCCCTACGACCTGACCCGTGGTCGGATCGTCTACCGCTACAAGTAGCGCTCACGCGCGAGCTGGAAAGTAACGGCCCGAGGCGCACCTCGGGTACGAAGACAGCGAACACGAGGAACATCATGAAGGTCAATCCCAGCGTCAAGCCGATCTGCGAGCACTGCAAGGTGATTCGTCGCAACGGAAATGTCATGGTCATCTGCAAGTCCAATCCGCGCCACAAGCAGCGCCAGGGCTAAGAGAACAACTCAACACGCATCAATCGGTCCCTGAGACAGTCGCGAAGCGATTGCCTCGAAGGGCGGTACCAGATCCTTCTTCTCGAAGGGGACACCAGTGGTTGGAGGCCACTGCACAGGAACCGCCGCAGACCTCCACGAAACACCAGGAGAAGCCACCATGGCACGTCTAGCCGGCGTAGACATCCCGCGCGATAAGCGCGTGGAAGTCGCACTGACCTACATCTACGGAGTTGGCCGTACGAGCGCCCTCAAAACGCTCGCCGACACCGGAATCAGCGGAGAGATCCGCGTCAAGGACCTGACCGATGACCAGCTCATCGCCCTTCGCGACTATGTCGAAGTGAACTTCAAGGTCGAAGGTGACCTTCGTCGTGAGGTTGCCGCCGACATCCGTCGCAAGGTCGAGATCGGAAGCTACCAGGGTGTCCGTCACCGTCGCGGCCTGCCCGTTCACGGACAGCGCACCAAGACCAACGCTCGCACCCGCAAGGGCCCGAAGCGCACCGTAGCCGGCAAGAAGAAGGCCCGATAGCGAGCACTGCTCGTATCGCCATAGACGTTTTAGGAGAAAACAATGGCAGCACCAAAATCGGCCGCTCGTAAGCCGCGTCGTAAAGAGAAGAAGAACGTCGCGGTGGGCCAGGCCCACATCAAGTCGACGTTCAACAACACCATCGTCACCATCACGGACCCCACCGGTGCGGTCCTGAGTTGGGCATCCTCGGGCACGGTCGGCTTCAAGGGATCGCGCAAGTCGACCCCGTATGCCGCGCAGATGTCGGCGGAGTCCGCTGCTCGCCAGGCGCAGGAGCATGGCGTCAAGAAGGTCGACGTGTTCGTGAAGGGACCCGGATCCGGTCGCGAGACTGCCATCCGCTCTCTCCAGGCCGCTGGCCTCGAGGTCGGCTCGATCAACGACGTGACGCCGCAGGCGCACAACGGATGCCGGCCCCCGAAGCGGCGGCGCGTGTAGTCACGAAGCGACACACCCGACGCCGAGTCGGGTAGCCGCCCGTGGTGTGTCGAGACACCTGTCAGATCCGCGAAACGCGGCCTGTGCAGGGTCTCGACACGGCCCCTCCAGCTCTTCTAGACAACTGAATACATTCCCAAGTGTCAAATAGCGGACACTTCGCCGAAAGGAAGCAACAGTGCTCATCGCACAGCGCCCAACTCTTACCGAAGAGAACATCACCGAGTTCCGTTCACGGTTCATCATCGAGCCGCTTGAGCCCGGCTTCGGCTATACGCTCGGTAACTCCCTCCGTCGCACCCTTCTCTCTTCGATCCCCGGTGCTGCCGTCACGAGCATCCGCCTTGATGGCGTGCTGCACGAGTTCAGCACCGTCGCCGGTGTCAAGGAAGACGTCACCGAGGTCATCCTGAACATCAAGGGACTAGTCGTCTCAAGCGAGCATGACGAGCCGATCACGGCGTACCTGCGCAAGCAGGGTGCCGGGCAGGTGACCGCGGCGGACATTTCCGCGCCGGCCGGCGTCGAGATCCACAATCCCGAGCTCGTCATCGCGACGCTGAACGACAAGGCGAAGTTCGAGCTCGAGCTCACGATCGAGCGTGGCCGCGGCTACGTGTCCGCTACGCAGAACCGCAGCGAGTTCAGCGAGGCCGGTCAGGTTCCGATCGACTCGCTTTACTCTCCCGTCCTCAAGGTCACCTACCGTGTCGAGGCGACTCGTGCCGGAGAGCGCACTGACTTCGACCGCCTCGTGGTCGATGTCGAGACGAAGTCCGCGATCACCCCGCGCGATGCCATCGCCTCAGCCGGTCGTACCCTCACCGAGCTGTTCGGTCTGGCACGCGAGCTCAATACTGCAGCAGAGGGCATCGAGATCGGCCCCGCGCCCGTCGACGCCGTGCTCTCCTCCGAGCTGAGCATGCCGATCGAAGACCTCGACCTCTCCGTGCGCAGCTACAACTGCCTCAAGCGCGAGGGCATCAACACCGTGAGCGAACTCGTCGCCCTATCGGAAACGCAGCTGATGAACATCCGCAACTTCGGACAGAAGTCCGTCGATGAGGTTCGGGACAAGCTCGTCGAAATGGGTCTGTCGCTCAAGGACACAGTTCCCGGCTTCGACGGTGCGCACTTCTACAGCGGGTACGACGACGCCGAAGAAACCACCACCCAGGGCTAGTCGGTAGCGACCCCCTTTCGATCCCATTGATTCTGGAGACCACACACAATGCCTAAGCCAACAAAGGGCCCGCGCCTCGGTGGAGGCCCGGCTCACGAGCGCCTGCTGCTCGCGAACCTGGCCGCCGCCCTCTTCACGCACAAGAGCATCAAGACGACAGAGACGAGGGCCAAGCGCCTGCGTCCCGTCGCCGAGAGGCTCATCACGTTCGCGAAGAAGGGTGACCTGCACAACCGGCGCCGCGCGCTCGGCATCATCGGCGACAAGAGCGTCATCCACGAGCTCTTCACCGAGATCGCGCCGCTGGTCGCCGAACGCGAGGGTGGGTACACCCGCATCACGAAGCTGGGCTTCCGCAAGGGAGACAACGCGTCGATGGTGCAAATCGAGCTCGTGCTCGACCCGGTGACCCCGAAGCGCAAGCCCACCAAGGCTTCCGCTGCGGTGGCCGAGGCTCCGGCCGAGGAGGCTCCGGTGGTCGAGACCGCTGCTGACGAAGCCGCCGTCACCTCCGCTGAGGCGGACGAGACCACGGATGCCCCGGAGTCGGCTGACATCGCCACTGACGGCGAAGCCGACGTTGACGCCGAAGCTGACAACAAGTAACAAGCTCTTCTCGTTACCCGAACGGCTCCGCTCCTCCGAGCGGAGCCGTTCGTGTTTCAGCCCGTGGCAGGCGTGGCCGCTATCCCCGCACATGGAGGACGGAGCGGCGGGTGGCGTGCGGTGCACCATGCGCCGCACGGTGCACCGAGGTTGAGGGCCGGGACACGATACTGGGCGCCAAGCACCGCAAGGTGCGCTGGGACGGTCGATTCCACAAAGACTCCGGCTCGGCGGGACGCGGTGCTGCGCCACAATCCATCGGCGCCCATAGAATCGGCTGCGTGATGTCGACCACGGTAATCGAGACTGCGCGCACTGACCCGCCGGTCATCCGACTCCGTCTCGACATCGCCTACGACGGCAGCCAGTTCTTCGGCTGGACCCGCCAGCCCGCGCTTCGAACCGTGCAGGGCGAACTCGAGAGCGCGCTCAGCACGATCTTCACCCGCCATCCTCCCGCCCCGACGCTCATGGTCGCCGGCCGCACGGACGCGGGGGTGCACGCCCTCGGCCAGGTCGCGCACCTCGACGTGACCGAGGTGCAGCTCGCGAGCCTCGAACGACCGCACCGAGGTCCGGCGAAGGGCAGACAGCTCGATGGTCCGGCCACCCTCGCGCGTCGGCTCAACGGGATCGTCGGGCTCTCGTCCGACGTCTACGTCCTGCGGGCATCGATCGCACCGCCCGGTTTCGACGCGCGGTTCGGCGCCATCTGGCGGCGGTACGAATACCGGGTCTCGGATGCGGCGGGCCCCCGCAACCCGCTGGAGCGTAACCGCACACTCTGGTATCCCACGCGGATTGATGTGGAGGGCATGAACTACGCGGCGGAGTCGCTCCTGGGGCTCCACGACTGGGCCTCCTACTGCAAACCTCGGGACCTCGGCACGACGATCCGAACCCTGCAGGAGTTCCGCTGGACGCGTGAGCCGGATGGGGTGCTCGTCGCGCGGGTCAGAGCGGACGCGTTCTGCCACAGCATGGTGCGCGCCCTCGTGGGGGCGACGCTCGCGGTCGGCGAGGGCAAGCTGCCGGTGTCGAGGCTCGTCGAGCTGCGGAACCGCCTGCAGCGCACGAGCGAGTTCAAGGTCGTACCGGCGAAGGGGCTCACCCTGCTCGAGGTCGGCTACCCGCCCGACGACGAGCTTGCTGCGCGCGCGGAGCAGACTCGGGCGAAACGTCCGCCGATTGTCGGGCGGGCTCCAATCTGAGTGCACGATGCGAAGCGGCCGCGTCGAATCCCTCCCGATAGACCGGTCGCTTCCCCGCCCGACACCGAAACGCGACCGCGGTCGAATGCACCTCCGTTCTTTCGCGGGGCGCCTCGTTCTTGGCGGACGAGCAGGCGGGAGCGGTCCTCGCTCCCACTGATCCGGGCGCCCCTGTCATGGGGCCCAGGGGACACTCTGGACGGTGGGCGGGGGCCAGGGTTCGAACAGACACAAGCCTGGGCGAGTTTGACCCGATCCGTCGAAGGGACTATCGTTGTCCCTTGGTGCCTGCGCCCTTACTCGCGCGACACCCGAAGTTGAGCCCTCCACCGGCAAGGTTCCCGTCGGGAACGTTCCACGGAGCGGGATTCACGAACTCCTCATTTCGACAGAAAGCAGTCTAACTGTGACGCGCACCTATTCACCCAAGCCCGACGACATCCAGCGCGACTGGGTCATCATCGACGCGACCGATGTCGTCCTCGGCCGTCTGGCCACCCACGCTGCTGCCCTGCTGCGCGGCAAGCACAAGGCCATCTTCTCCAACCACATGGACACCGGCGACTTCGTCATTGTCATCAACGCCGAGAAGGTCGCCCTCACCGGCTCCAAGCTCGACCAGAAGCGGGCTTACCGCCACTCCGGCTACCCGGGTGGTCTCAGCTCGATGAACTACATCGAAATGCTCGAGAAGCACCCGACCCGTGCCGTAGAGAAGGCTGTTCGCGGCATGCTGCCGAAGAACTCCATCGGTCGCGCCCAGCTCACCAAGCTCAAGGTCTACGCGGGACCCGAGCACCCCCACGCTGCGCAACAGCCCAAGACCTTCACTTTCACCCAGGTCGCGCAGTAGCGCCGCCAGAAGCAACCAAAGGATTCCGTACCCCATGGCGAAGATTTCAGACTCCCTCGACGCGGCCACCCTCGACGAGGTCGTCGCTCCGGACAGCTACTCCACCGAGACCCCTGCGGACTCGACCCCGAAGGCGCCGCGCGCGGTGCTCAACGTTCCAGGCGCGGCTGTCGGCCGTCGCAAGCAGGCGATCGCCCGCGTTCGCATCGCACCGGGCTCTGGCAAGTTCGTGGTGAATGGCCGCGAGCTCGCGGAGTACTTCCCCAACAAGCTTCACCAGCAGCTCATCAACGACCCGTTCAAGGTGCTCGACCTCATGGGAAGCTACGACGTTATCGCCCGCATCACCGGTGGTGGCCCTTCCGGCCAGGCCGGCGCCCTGCGCCTCGGTATCGCCCGTTCGCTCAACCTGATCGACGAAGAGAACAACCGCGCCTCGCTGAAGAAGGCCGGTTTCCTCAGCCGCGACGCTCGTGTCAAGGAGCGCAAGAAGGCCGGACTCAAGAAGGCGCGTAAGGCTCCCCAGTTCTCGAAGCGCTAATCGCGCTCGGGTAACCGGCAGTTCTTCGTGCCACGTCTTTTCGGCACCGACGGCGTTCGGGGGCTTGCGAACCACGACATCACGGTTGAGCTCGCGCTCAGCCTCGCGCAGGCCGCCGCCGTCGTGCTCGGCAAGGGGCAGATCGCTGACGGTCGTCGCGCCTCCGGGCGTCGGCCGATCGCGGTCGTCGCTCGTGATCCGCGGGTGTCCGGCGAGTTCATCTCGGCCGCCGTCGCCGCCGGGCTCGCGAGTTCGGGCGTCGACGTGCTGGACGCGGACGTGCTCCCTACTCCCGCCGCCGCATTCCTGATCGCCGATATCGGTGCCGATTTCGGCGTGATGATCTCCGCTTCGCATAACCCGGCGCCGGACAACGGCATCAAGTTCTTCGCGCAGGGCGGAACGAAGCTGCCCGACATTGTCGAGGACCGTATCGAGGGCGCGCTCGCCGAGACGAAGCTCGCGCCCACGGGCGTGCAGGTCGGACGCATCCGCCGTTTCGCGGATGCCGAAGACCGATACGTGCTGCACCTGATGTCGACCCTCGGCACGAGACTCGAGGGCCTGCACGTCGTGCTCGACTGCGCGCACGGAGCCGCAGCCGGAGTGTCGCCAGAGGTGTTCACGCTCGCCGGAGCTCGCGTCACGGTTATCGGTGCGGACCCGGATGGCACGAACATCAACGACGGGGTCGGATCCACACATCTCGACCAGCTCGCCGCGGCCGTGCTAGCACACAGCGCCGACCTCGGCATCGCCCACGATGGCGACGCAGACCGGTGCCTTGCGGTCGATGCCAACGGACGGGTTGTCGACGGCGATCAGATCATGGCGGTGCTCGCGATTTCGATGAAGGATCGGGGCGTCCTGGTGAAGGACACTCTCGTCGCGACCGTCATGAGCAACCTTGGACTCAAGATCGCGATGGCTGAGCACGGCATCTCTATGCTCGAGACGAAGGTCGGGGACCGCTACGTGCTCGAGGCGCTCAACGAGCGCGGACTGAACCTCGGCGGGGAGCAGTCCGGGCACGTCATCATGAGCGACTTCGCGACGACCGGTGACGGCATCCTCACCGGTCTGCACCTCATGTCCGAGATGGCCAGGACGGGCAAGACTCTGGCCCAGCTCGCGTCGGTGATGACCGTCTTCCCTCAGATCATGGTGAATGTGAAAGGTGTCGACCGGAGCGGTCTCGACTCAAGCACCGTGATCGCGGACGCTGTGAAGGCGGCCGGCGATCTGCTCGGCGATTCCGGGCGCGTGCTGCTGCGACCATCGGGAACGGAACCCCTCGTGCGGGTGATGGTCGAGGCGGCCGAGCAGGGGACCGCTGATCGCATCGCGCACGAGCTAGCCGAGATTGTGCGTGCCGAGCTGACGCACTGAGGCACCGAGTCAGATCTTGCGCACGAGCACGTGATCCACCGCGTGCTGTGCGTTCTTGCGAAGCACTAGCGTCGCGCGGGACCTGGTGGGCCGGATGTTCTCGGCCAGGTTCGGCCCGTTGATCCGGTTCCAGATGCCCGTGGCGGTTGCGCGCGCCTCCTCCGGCGACAGCGTCGCATAACGGTGGAAGTACGACTTCGGGTTCGTGAACGCGCCCTGCTGGAGCTTGAGAAACCGTTCCTCGTACCAGGTGGCGATGTCTGGGGCCCGGGCGTCGACGTAGACCGAGAAGTCGAACAGGTCGCTCACGGCGAGGCGGTGCGCGTTCGTAGGCGGTTGCAGCACGTTCAGTCCCTCGACGATGAGAATGTCGGGACGCCTCACCACGACCTCGGCGTTCGGCACGATGTCGTAGCTCAGGTGCGAATAAAACGGCGCCCGCACCTCTGCGGCGCCGCTCTTGACCTGGCTGACGAAGCGAAGCAGCGCCCGACGATCGTACGATTCCGGGAAGCCCTTGCGGTCCATCAGATTCAGCCGCTCGAGTTCGGCGTTGGGGCGAAGGAATCCGTCCGTCGTGATGAGCTCTACCCGGGGCGTGTCGTCCCACCTCGCCAGCAGCTCCCTCAGGAGCCTTGCGATCGTGGACTTGCCTACGGCGACCGATCCGGCGACGCCGATCACGAACGGTGTGCTCTCGGCGCTCCGGCCGAGGAAGTCGCTCGTGGCGCGGTGTACCTGCTTCGCGCCCGCTGCGTAGAGATTGATCAGCCGCGAGAGGGGCAGGTAGACCTCGCTCACCTCACGCAGGTCGAGCACGTCACCGAGGCCCCGAAGTTCGACGATCTCGGTAGGGGTGAGGGGGAGCGGGGTCGCAGGGGCGAGTTCCGCCCAGTCGGCGCGATCGATTTCGACGAAGGGAGACCCGTGTCCGCCGGCCGATCCGTGCTCTCCCATAGGTTCCCAGACTAGTCCGCGCGGTGGACCGGGAGCGGGGCGAAGGATGCCGCCCTCTCATGGCTCAGCCCGCGTCACGTAATATCTTGAACCATGTGTGGAATCGTGGGTTATGTCGGCAGCGACAAGAGCGTTGAAGTTTTACTGAGTGGTCTGCGCCGACTCGAGTACCGCGGGTACGACTCCGCTGGGATCGCCGTCATCGATCCGCATGGCGAGTTGCACACCCGTAAGCGCGCAGGCAAGCTTCAAACCCTCATCGACGACCTCGACGGGCTCGCCCTCGCGAACGGCGCCACCGGGATCGGCCACACCCGTTGGGCCACCCACGGCGGACCCAATGATCAGAACGCGCATCCTCACCTGGGCGACGACGGAAAGCTCGCGCTCATCCACAACGGCATCATCGAGAACTTCGCCGAGCTCAAGCGCGAGCTCCTCGAGAACAACCCGGACATCGTCTTCGCGAGCGAGACCGACAGCGAGGTCGCTGCCCTGCTCGTCGGTATTGAATACCGCGCCACTAAAAATCTCGCCGAAGCCCTCCGGCGCACGGTCGCGCGACTGCACGGCGCGTTCACCCTGCTGGTGCTGCACAAGGACGAGCCGGGCGTCGTCGTCGGCGCTCGCCGCAACTCTCCGCTGGTCATCGGCCTCGGTGACGGCGAGAACTTCCTCGGATCGGATGTCGCGGCCTTCGTCGAGCACACCCGCCGCGCCGTCGAGATCGGCCAGGACCAGATCGTCACCATCCGCCCGGACTCGGTGACGATCACCGACTTCGACGGCGCACCGGTGGCATCGCGGGAGTTCGAAATCGCATGGGATGCCTCCGCATCAGAAAAAGGCGGATGGTCGAGCTTCATGGCGAAGGAAATCAGCGAGGAGCCCGAGGCGATCGCAAAGACGCTTCTCGGTCGCATCGTCGACGGTGAGGTGCGGTTGCACGAGCTCGACGCGCTCGGCGACGCGCTCAACGACATCGACCGCGTGGTGATCCTCGGTTGCGGCACCGCGGCGTACTCCGGGATGCTCGCCAAGTACGCGATCGAGAAGTGGGCGCGCATCCCGGTGGACGTCGAGTTGTCACACGAATTCCGCTATCGCGACCCGATCGTCAACTCCCGCACGCTCGTCGTGTCGGTAAGCCAGTCGGGCGAGACGATGGACACTCTCATGGCCGTGAAGTATGCCGTGCAGGCCGGCGCGCGAACGCTTGCGATCTGCAACACTCAGGGCGCGACGATCCCGCGAGAGTCCGACGCCGTCATCTACACCCATGCGGGGCCCGAGGTTGCCGTGGCTTCGACCAAGGCGTTCGTCGCGCAGGTCGCCGCCTTCTACCTGCTCGGCCTGCACCTCGCGGACGTCCGGGGCGCGCTGTCCAAGGCCGAGATCAGTGGGCTGTTGGAGGAGCTGCAGGCGCTGCCGGACCAGCTGTCCACGGTGCTCGAGCAGCATGAAGCCATCAAGCAGCTTGCGGGCTGGATGACCGACACCCGCGCTGTGCTGTTCCTCGGTAGACACGCGGGCTACCCGGTCGCGCTCGAGGGTGCGCTCAAGCTCAAGGAGCTCGCGTACATTCATGCCGAGGGCTTCGCGGCCGGCGAGCTCAAGCACGGCCCCATCGCGCTCATCGAGGCCGGGCAGCCGGTGTTCGTCGTGGTGCCGAGCCCCCGCGCGCAGGACTCGCTGCATCCCAAGGTCATATCCAATATCCAGGAGATCCGCGCCCGTGGCGCGCGCATTCTCGCGATCGCCGAGCAGGGCGACGCGGCCGTGCTGCCCTACGCGGATGTCGTCATCCCCATCCCGCTCGCATCGACACTGTTCGAGCCCCTCCTCGCCGTCGCTCCGCTCCAGATCTTCGCGATGGAACTCGCCGCAGCGAAGGGGCTCGACGTGGACCAGCCGCGGAACCTGGCCAAGTCCGTCACGGTCGAATGACACAGGCAGTGGCGCTGTTACCGTGATCATCGGCATCGGCGTCGACCTGGTCGATCTGGCGCGGTTCGAGCGGGCCGCGTCGCGCACGCCAGCTCTGCTCCGCCGCCTGTTCAGCGAGCAGGAACAGATCGGTACCGGCAGACCGCTTCCGCTCCGATCCCTAGCCGGGCGGTTCGCGGCGAAAGAGGCGCTGATCAAGGCACTGGGTGACTCGAGCGGCGTGCGCTGGCACGACATGCGCGTCGTCGCCGACAGCCACGGAGATCCGTCGTTCGAGTTGCACGGCGCCGTCGCCGACATCGCTGCGTCACGCGGCATCTCGTCATTCCACCTGTCGATGAGCCACGACGCCGGAATCGCGATAGCTTTCGTCGTCGCCGAGGGCGGCGCCTGATGACGGCCCGGCCGATGCGCGAAGCGCGCGTGCACCTCGACGCGATCTCCGCGAATGTCGAGACTCTCCGGCGGCTGATCCGCACGGACCATGCGATGGCGGTAGTCAAGGCCCGCGGTTACGGCCACGGGGCCGTGCCGAGCGCGAGAGCGGCGCTCGCCGGGGGCGCCGACTGGCTCGGCGTCGTCGACATCGTCGAGGCGCTCGAGCTGCGCGACGCTGGCATCACCGCCCCGATCCTCGCCTGGCTGCACGACCCCCATTTCGACTTCGCGCCCGCAATCGTGCGGGGCATCGACGTTGGCATCGGCTCGCTGCAGCAACTCCACCAGGCGGCCTCGGCAGGATCCGCGGCATCCGGGATCCCCGACGTGCATCTCAAGGTAGACACCGGGCTCGGGCGAGGCGGAATCGGGTTCGCCGATTGCGAGGCGGTCTTCGCGGCGGCGGCCGACCATGAGCGGAACGGCCGGCTGCGGGTGCGTGGCCTGTTCAGCCATCTCGCGAATGCGGGGGCAGCGGATGACGCGGCGCAGGTCGCCGCGTTCGAGCACGCCTCCGCCCTCGCCTTCTCTGCGGGGCTGCAGCCCGAGCTGAGGCACCTCGCCGCCACCGCAGGAGCACTGCGGGTGCCGGCCGCGAGGTTCGACCTTGTTCGGCTCGGCATCGGAATCTACGGACTTTCCCCGTTCGACGACCAGAGCGGAATCGAGTTCGGCCTCCGCCCGGCGCTGGAGCTCAGCGCCGCCATCGTCTCCGTCAAGCGTGTGCCGGCCGGCACCGGCGTCTCGTACGGGCACCGCTACCGCACCACCTCGGCCACCACGCTCGCGCTCGTGCCGCTCGGCTACGCGGAGGGGATTCCCCGGCAGGCCTCGAACCGCGGCCCGGTGTCGATCAACGGTCGGGTGCATCGGATCGCCGGAAGCATCGCGATGGACCAGTTCGTCGTCGACGTCGGCGACGCGTCAGTCGCCGTGGGCGACCGCGCCGTGCTGTTCGGCGATCCTGCCGCAGGCGCGCCTTCCGCAGAGGACTGGGCCACAGCCTCGGACACCATCAACTACGAAATCGTGACACGGCTCGGCGGACGCCTCGAATACCGCTACTGGCCATGATCCGGCTCACCATCGACACACCGGAGGCGATGGCCGCCCTTGGCGCGCGCATCGCCAGGCAACTCGTCGAGGGCGACATCGTCGCCCTCGACGGCGAACTCGGTGCGGGCAAGACGACCCTCACCCGCGGGCTCGGCGAAGCCCTGGGGGTGCGCGGTGCCGTCACGAGCCCCACTTTCGTGCTCGCCCGCACCCATCCGCGCGAGTCGGGCGGTGCGTCTCTCGTGCACGTCGACGCCTATCGACTCGGCACAGCCGCCGAGCTCGACGACCTCGACATCGACTTCGCCGGTTCGATCGTCGTCGTTGAATGGGCCGCCGGGATGCTCGACGGCGTGAGCGAGTCTGTGCTCGAGGTGTCGATCGAGCGGCCGACCGGCGCGGCAGTCGGGTCCTCGGGCGAGGCGGGCGAAGCGATCGAGCCGCGGCGGGTGACGATCACGCCGCGAGGACCGCGCTGGGCGCAGCATCCGTTCGTCTGAGCGTGCTCACGGGCGGATGTACGCATTCGCGCCAGGTGTGCCGCGGAGGGCCCGCCACGTCGCGGCGAATGCTACGCTCGAGCGCCGGATCGAGAAGGAAGCGCAACCCGCTTAAACTGGCAGGATGCTTCTCGCCATCGACACCTCCGCCGGATCGTCTGTGGCGGTGGTCGATTTGGACCGCGGAATTCTCGCAGAGAGGGCGTCCAGCGACACCCGCCGGCACGCAGAGGTGATCGGCTCGTTCATCGTCGAGTGTCTTGCCGAATCCGGCGTGACGCCAACCGCCCTTTCGGGCGTCGCCGCCGGCATGGGGCCGGGGCCCTTCACCGGTTTGCGGGTCGGAATCGCCGCTGCCCAAGCGTTCGCGCTCGCAATAGGCAAGCCGGTCGTGCGCGTCGTCAGCCACGACGCGGTTGCGTCCGCCCACTACGCGCTCGGCGGGTCCAAACCGATGCTCGTCGTCACGGATGCGCGCCGCCGTGAGGTGTACTGGTCTGCCTACCGCGGCATAGACGAGGCCGGCCTGCCCGAGCGGGTCGACGGCCCTGCACTCGTCCGCCCGGCGGACCTGCCGGAGGCGGTGCCCGATTACGACGGCTATGCGCGGCTCGATGCGGCGGAGGTCTCCGCCGGAGCGCTCGGCATGCTCGCCGAGCGGATGTTCGCAAACGGCAGGACCTTCGCCGGCGCCGCGCCGCTGTACCTGCGTTCGCCGGACGTCACCGTCTCAGCAGGACCCAAGAGGGTGAGCTGAGCTGATGTCCTGGCAACTTCGCAGGGCTACGGCGGGCGACCTCGACGCGATCATGCATCTCGAGACGAGCGTCTTCGCGAACGACGCCTGGTCTCGGGAGAGCATGCGCGGGGAACTGAGCAACCCGCAGTGCCATTACCTCGTCGCCTTCCGGCCACAGACGCCGGAGGCCGTCGAGGGATACGCCGGGCTGTTCGCTCCCAAGGGCACCCATCAGGGGGATGTGCAGACCATTGCCGTGGCCGAGTCCTCCCGCCGTGCGGGACTCGGCCGCCTGCTCGTGCAGACCCTCTTGGTCGAGGCTCACGACCGAGGCGCCCGCGAGGTGTTCCTCGAGGTGCGTGCCGACAATCCCGGAGCGCAAAGCCTGTACGAGTCGCTCGGGTTCAAGGAGATCGCGGTGCGCGTCGCCTACTACCAGCCGGATGGAATGGATGCCGTTGTCATGCGACTCGTAATCGAGCAGCCGAAGGCGGCGCCCGCGTGACTGCGATCGAACAACCGTTGGTGCTCGGCATCGAGACGAGTTGCGATGAGACCGGCATCGGCATCGTGCGAGGCAACAAACTGCTCGCGAACGTCATCGCCTCCTCTATGGAGGAGCACGCGCGGTACGGCGGGGTGGTTCCGGAGATCGCGGCCCGCGCGCACCTCGAGGCGCTCACTCCCGCGATAGAGGCCGCGCTCGCCGAGGCCGGAGTAAACCTCGCCGCGATCGACGCCGTCGCCGTGACGAGCGGCCCGGGACTCGCCGGAGCCCTCATGGTCGGCGTCGGCGCGGCGAAGGCGCTCGCCGTGGCGCTGAACCGGCCGCTGTACGCGGTCAACCATCTCGTCGGCCACGTCGGCGCCGACGTGCTCCGCGACGACGGAACCGAGATCGTACTCCCGACCGTTGCGCTGCTCGTTTCCGGGGGGCACACGTCGCTGCTGCTCGTGCGCGACCTCGTCTCTGACGTCGAGTTGCTCGGGGAGACGATCGACGACGCAGCCGGTGAGGCTTTCGACAAGGTCGCGAGGCTGCTGGGCCTCCCCTATCCCGGCGGACCCGAGATCGACCGCGCCGCGGTCGGCGGAAACCCGAATGCCATTCGGTTCCCGCGAGGTCTTGCCCTGCCCAAGGACCTCGAGAAGCACCGATATGACTTCTCCTTCTCAGGGTTGAAGACGGCGGTCGCGCGGTGGGTCGAGCAGAAACGCGACGCGGGGGAGAGCGTGCCCGTGGCGGATGTCGCTGCCGGATTCCGGGAAGCCGTCGCCGACGTCCTGCTGACGAAGGCGCTGAACGCGTGTCGCGACCTCGGGGTGCCGCGCCTGCTACTCGGGGGCGGCGTCGTCGCCAATGCTCGGGTGCGCGAGATCGCGGCGGAGCGGTGCGCGGTGGAAGGCATCGAATTGCGGATCCCACCACTCGCGCTCTGCACCGACAACGGAGCGATGATCGCGGCGCTCGCCGCACAACTGATAGCGGCAGGGCACCCGCCATCCGGTCTCGACTTCTCCGCCGATTCGACCCTGCCCGTCACGAGCATCCAGGTCTGAGAGGCGTTCCCAGTCCCCGGTAGTGGTTTGACAGGTCCGACCCACGGTGGAAGGCTGGAACGCGCCTGAGATCACTTCGATCTCTCTAAGGAGCGCACCATGTCTGACCGCAACGACGACGCAGTGCCGCCCGCCGGCGTGCCGTACAACCCGCCGTCCGGCTCGTTCGAGGGAACCGGCGCGGCCGAAGCCGATGCCTCCCGCACTGGAGACTATGCGCAGCCTGGTGCTGGCGGTTATGCGCAGCCTGGTGCTGGCGGTTATGCGCAGCCTGGTGCTGGCGGTTATGCGCAGCCTGGTGCTGGCGGTTACGCGCAGCCTGGCCCTCCCGGCAGTCCGAAGACGCTAAGCCTCATCGGGACGATCGTCGGCGTCGTCGGACTCCTAGGGTTCTGGGTCGTGTTCCTTCCTATCATCGGCTCGATCTTCGGCCTGTTCCTCCCCGTCGCGGCGGTCGTGCTCGGCTTCCTCGGCAAGAAGAAGGAAGGGCTCCAGGCGAAACCGCTGTGGCTGACCGCACTCATCACGGGCTTCGTGGGAATCGCCATCGCGATCATCGCTCTTGTCCTCTGGATCGTGCTGTTCACGACAAGCAACCCGATGGGCGGGCCGAACGGCTACTGACCGGTGCTCAGACGCGTTCGACGAGCAGCGCCGTGTGACGTCCCGCAACCCGGGTGACGATCAAGGTGCCGCTCTCACGGCCTTTGAGTGACAGCCTCTTGCGAAGCACCGCCGGGTCGATGTCGACGCCGCGCTTTTTGATCTCCAGCTGGCCGATTCCGCGCACCGCCAGCTCCTTTCGAAGCAGCCGCTCGTCGAACGGGAACGCCTCGACCACACGGAAGGCGCGCGCGAACGGTGTGGGGGTTTCGTCGTCGGACGTGAGGTAGGCGATGCTGGAGCTGAGCATCCGCGCCCCCAAGCGGCGTGCCAGATCGCCGATAAGCCTCGCCCGGATGACCGCGCCGTCGGGTTCGTAGACGTACGCGCCGAGCGTGCCGACCTCGACGTCCTCGCTGTCCGCCGGCGCCGACAGCTCCGCGGTTCCATGATCGCCGATCACGAGCGCAGATCGACGAATGCCGGCACGGGCGAGGTCGCCGAACCAGACACCGACCTCGACTACCTCCCGGTCCGCCGAGATCCACTGCGCTTCCGCCTGAGCGGGGATGAGGTCACGGTCGACACCCGGGCCGAGCTTCACCCCGACCGGCAGCCGATCACCGAGGTCGAAGGCGAAGTCGAGGGGCGGCGACCAGTCGGCCGGATCCCGCAGCCGCGATGTGTTCGAGTGCCCGACGGTGCGCCTCGCCGGGTCGAGGAATACGCCGTCGACATCACCCAGGTCCACCTTTGTCGCGTCGGCGTTCACGACCGTGACGCTCTGCCAGGGCGCGAGATTGTAGGCCGCGATCGCGGCGGTGACCTCGTCGCGCTCCACCGCCGTGACTTCTACGTCGAGAGCGGCGAGGGCGAGGGCATCCGCGCCGATACCGCAACCGAGGTCGGCGACTCGTGTGATTCCCGCCCGCTGGAACCTCCCTGCGTGCAGCGCGGCGACGCTCAACCGCGTCGCCTGCTCGAGCCCGGCCTCCGTGAAGAGCATTCCGGCGGCGAACGGACCGAACTTGGGCACGGCGCGGGCGCGCAGTTTCGCCTGATTCAGGACGGCGGCGACGAGCCCGGGGGAGTGCCCGGCCGCGCGCAGTTCGCTGACGGTCCGCAGCACGTCGCCCTTGGAGTCGTAGGGTCCAATCGCGTCGAGTAGTCGGAGGCCTTCGATCGAAAGGACTTCGAGCAGCTCAGAGGTCTCCATCCACCCATTCTCGCGCAGAAGACGACCTGGTTGGCACTCCGATTGCGTGAGTGCTAACGAAACCCGTAAGCTACTTCTGGCACTCTCACCGTGAGTGTGCCAACCCAAGTTTCCAGCTCTGAGAAAGAAGAGGTCAACCGTGTCGGTCTCCATCAAGCCGCTCGAAGATCGCATTGTGATCAAGCAGGTCGACGCCGAGCAGACCACTGCTTCCGGTCTCGTCATCCCTGACACCGCGAAGGAAAAGCCCCAGGAGGGCGAGGTCGTCGCAGTCGGACCGGGTCGCATCGACGACAACGGCAACCGCGTTCCCCTCGACATCGCCGTCGGTGACAAGGTCATCTACTCCAAGTACGGCGGAACTGAGGTGAAGTACGGCGGGGATGACCTGCTCGTGCTCTCGGCACGCGACGTGCTCGCGGTCGTCGTTCGCTAACACCCGCACTTCCTCGAAGGCCCGTCCGGTTCGCCGGGCGGGCCTTCGTCGCGTCTGCGGTGCTCGAGGAGGTCGGCCGCAACCGACCTGGACGCGGCGGCGCGGGTTAGGCTGACACGGTGCCGCCCTCCTCGTTTCCTCCTCACGAGCAGAGCGGCAGAGGGCTCCTCTACGCCATCGGCGCCTACGGGCTGTGGGGCTTTCTCCCGGTCTACTTCCTGCTCATCGCCCCTACGGGGCCGTTCGAGATCGTCGCCGCGCGCATCCTGTTCTCGCTGATCTTCTGCGCGGTCCTGCTGAGCGTCACGCGAAAGTGGGGTGCCGTCCTGGTGATCGTGCGCCAACCGCGTCTGCTGTTCACGATGGCAGCGGCCGGTGCGTTCATCTACGTCAACTGGCAGGTGTACATCCTCGCCGTGCTGACCGGCCACGTTCTCGAGGGCGCGCTCGGTTACTTCATCAACCCGATCGTGACCGTGCTCCTCGGCGTACTCATCCTGCGGGAACGGCTTCGGGCGGCGCAGTGGGCGGCGGTGTCTATCAGCTTCGTCGCCGTGCTTGTGCTTGCGATCGGATACGGCCGGTTCCCCTGGATCTCGCTCGCGCTCGCCTTCTCGTTCGGTTTCTACGGGCTGATCAAGAAGCGCGTCGGCCCGCGAGTGGATGCCGTGAGCGGACTGTCCCTAGAGACGGCCTGGCTCGTGCCGGTCGCCGTCATCCAGCTCGTAGTGGTCGGGGTGACGACGGGTCTTACTATCGGCACGGTCCATTCGTTGCACACCCTCCTGGTCGTCGGCTCCGGGATCATCACGGCCGTCCCCCTGCTGCTGTTCGCGGGAGCCGCCCGCCGACTTCCTCTCATCACTCTCGGCCTCGTGCAGTACCTCGCGCCGCTGCTGCAGTTCCTGATCGGCGCCTTCGTGCTGAACGAGGAGATGCCGCCGGAACGCTGGGTTGGATTCGGGCTCGTGTGGGTGGCGCTGGTCGTGCTCACCGTCGACATGATCGCCTCCGGACACGCGGCCCGTCGCGCCTTACCGCTCCTGGCCTGACGCCGCAGTAGGGTTCCTCACATGCCCCGCCCCCTCATCGCTCTTGGCGTGGCCGCCATCGTTGCCGTCTTGCTCGTCTCCTGCGCGAGTGAGCCGACCCCTCAACCACCTTCGGCCCCAACGCCGAGGGCGAGTGTCGGCCCCTCCGGGAACGGGGTACTCCGCATCGGTACGGCGTTCCCCGCAACCGATTCTTCGATCGGACCAGCGCAGGTCGCCGGCGTCGAGGTCGCGGTGCGAGAGATCAACGAGGCTGGAGGGGTACTAGGCGTACCCGTGCAGGTCTTCCACCGGGCCTCCGGCGAAAACGGCAGTGATCAACTCACGGCGTCCTTCACCAACCTGCAAGGGATGTCGATCGACGTATTCATCGGGCCGACCGCCTCCGGAGCCGCCGACAGCGTGCTCGTCGCCGCCACCGACGCGCACATCCCGATCGTCGTCCCCTCGCGGGACGCGACCGGCGACGGATACCTCTTCTATCTCCCCGTCCCGGCGGTTGGTGCGCAGAGCATCGGGCTGCCCGCGGAGCCGGACGATGCCTTCGCCGCGAGATTACGGATGTCCGACCCCGGTGTGACCGACCTTCGGTATGCGCTTGAAGCGTACGACGCGGTGATCATCGCCGCGCTCGCGGCGATCCTCGCCGGTGATGACGGCGGAGCATCCATCGCAGCCAACATCGCCAGCGTCATGGCGGACGGCATTGCATGCACCAGTTTCGGGCAGTGTCTCGACGTGCTCGAGACCGAGCCGGACATCGCCTACGGGGCGAGCATCGCCCAACCCTGAACAACTGGTTTCGTCGCAGATGCGGGATGCCACAGAGACGTTCGATCGTTGCCTGCCCGACGTGTAACGATTCCGTCGCGATACACGACCGTAACAAAGGCGTATTGTGTCGGAGCCGTTCCCTCTATACCGTGAACCAACAGCTCGTGCATGACGCACGTCTGGGCCCGAACACATTCCTAATGCAAGGAGCAACATGAGCGTTTTCGCGAAGGCCCCAGCATCACGGTCACGGACTCTCAGGGCAGTCGTCGGGGGCGTCGCAGCCCTCGGCGTCTCGGTACTGGTTCTGAGCGGCTGCGCCGCAGCCGAAGAGGAGACTCCTGCTCCCGCAGAAGGCGACAGCGCCGCGTCAGCCGACTTCAACGAAATCGAGGCCGGCGAGCGGGACCTCACCTTGCCGCTCGGCACCATCCTCCCGCAGAGTGGTGGACTCGCCTTCCTCGGCCCGCCAGAGGAGGCGGGGGTTGCTCTCGCCGTCCAGGACATCAACGATGCCGGACTCGGCATCACAGTCGAGATCGATTTCCGCGACTCCGGCGACACCACGACCGACACCGCGACGACCTCCGTGACCGACTTGTTGTCGCAAGGCGTCTCGGGCATCGTCGGCGCCGCATCCTCCGGTGTGTCGAAGACGGTCATCGACCAGGTCACCGGCGCGGGCGTCGTGCTGTTCTCCCCGGCGAACACTTCGGCGGACTTCACGACCTATGACGACAGCAACCTTTACTGGCGCACCGCGCCCTCGGACGTGCTCCAAGGTGAGGTGCTCGGAAACCTGATCGCGGAAGACGGTGCGCAGTCGCTCGGGCTGATCGTGCTGAATGACTCGTACGGCACGGGACTGGCTGAATTCACCACCGAATCGTTCGAGGCAGCTGGCGGCGAAGTTGTCGCCACAGAGTTCTTCAACGAGGGCGACTCGACCTTCGACGCGCAGATCGCGGCGGTCACCGCAGAGAACCCGGACAAGATCGCGTTGATCACTTTCGATCAGGCCAAGGTCATCGTTCCGGCTCTCACCGGAGCGGGATACCCGGGTGAGGACCTGTATTTCGTCGACGGTAACCTCGCCGACTACAGCGCCGACCTTGCTGCCGGCATTCTCGAGGGCGCCAAGGGAACGCTGCCGGGACTCGACACAGGAGACCTCGGTGACTTCACCGATCGCCTGCTCGAAATCGATCCCGCGTTGACCGACTTCAGCTACGCGGCCGAGTCCTACGACGCCGTCGTCCTGATGGCGCTCGCGGCGTACGCTGCTAACGACACGTCTGGCGAGGCCATCGCCAACTACCTGCGCCAGGTCTCAGGCGGCACCGGCGAAGGAGAGAAGGTCACAGACTTCGCCAGCGCCGCGGCGATTCTCGCGGAAGGTGGACAGGTCGACTACGACGGCAACTCCGGGCCTATCACCTTCGACGAGAACGGCGACCCGACGGGGGCGACCATCGGCATCTACCAGTTTGGTGCCGACAACAAGTACACCCGCATCAACTAGCCTGCAAGCGCAACGAACAGGCCCCGACTGTCACGGTCGGGGCCTGTGTCGCGATCCCGGCGGCGGGTTCTTCGGCTGCGGAGGGCTCGAAAAACGGCCCTGACGGCCTGCCAGGGGCGACTCGGGCTTCTAGTCCTCCTGGCCGAGGGTGCCGAGATACAGACCGATGACCTTGGGGTCGTTCAGCAGCTCACGGCCGGTGCCCGTGTACGCATCCGTGCCCTGGTCGAGCACGTAGCCGCGGTCGCAGATCTGCAGGCAGCGTCGAGCATTCTGCTCGACCATGATCGTCGTCACCCCGGCCTGGTTGATCTCCTTCACGCGCAGGAATGCCTCGTCTTGCCGCACGGGCGACAGGCCCGCAGAAGGCTCATCCAGCAGGAGCACGTGAGGGCCCATCATGAGCGCGCGGCTCATCGCGACCATCTGACGTTCTCCGCCGGAGAGGGATCCTGCCCGCTGCCCAAGCCTCTTGGAGAGGTCGGGAAAGATCGACGTGACGAATTCCAGTCGCTCCTTCAACCCCTTGGGATTCTGGAACAGCCCCATCTCAAGGTTCTCCTGAATCGTGAGGGTCGGGAACACGTTGTTGGTCTGCGGCACGAAACCGACGCCCTTGGAGACGAGCTTGTTCGCCTTCAGATTCGTGATGTCATCGCCGTACAGGTTGATTGATCCCGCCCTCACCTTCACAAGACCGAAGATGGCCTTCAACAGGGTGGACTTGCCTGCCCCGTTGGGCCCGATGATGCCGATGAGCTCGCCCTGCGACGCCGTCAACGAGCAGTCGGTGAGGATGTCGACGCCGGGCAGGTACCCTGCGGTGATGCCCCTCACTTCGACGACGAGCTCGCCCGCGCGGCCGGTCGTCGGTGAAGCTGCTTCAGGTCCGGTCGTCGTCATGCAGAAGCTCCTTGATGGTGTCGACGCGGGTGGGATCCTCGCCGAGGTCGGTGTCATGGTGGCTGCCCAGGTAGGCGTCGATCACGGCCTGGTTCTGCATCACCTCACGCGGGGCGCCTTCCGCCACGACGCGTCCCTCCGCCATGACGACCACCCAGTCGGCGATATGCCGCACCATCTGCATGTCGTGTTCGACAAACAGCACGGTCATGCCCTGCGTCTTCAAATCGAGGATGTGGTCGAGCAGCGACTGGGTCAGCGCGGGGTTCACCCCGGCCATCGGTTCATCGAGCATCACGAGAGCGGGGTCGCTCATCAGAGCGCGCGCCATCTCGAGCAGCTTGCGCTGTCCGCCTGACAGGCTGGCCGCGTAGTCGTCCTTCTTGCCGTCGAGTTTGAAGCGGGCGAGAAGTTCGATCGCCTTCTCTTCGAGGGCTCGATCCTGGTCTCGCCAACTCGACGGCACGAGCGCCCGGAAGAGATTCTCGCCCTTCTGATCCTTCCCGCCGAGTTTCATGTTGTCGAGGACCGAGAGAAGGGCGAGGGCCTTGGTCAGTTGGAAGGTGCGCACCTGGCCCATTTTTGCCACCTTGAACGAGGGGACACCCGCGAGTGTCTGCCCATCGAATGACCAGGTTCCCGCGTTCGGCTTGTCGAAGCCCGTGAGCAGATTGAACAGCGTCGTCTTGCCCGCCCCGTTCGGACCGATGAGCGCGGTGATGGCGTTGCGCGGAATCTCGAGGTGCTCCACATCGACCGCGGTGAGGCCACCGAAGGTGCGCTTCACCCCGTCGAGGACGACGATCGGGTCTACCTTCGCCACACCGGGCTCCGCCTCCCCGATGTGCAGACCGGTGGTCTTGACCGGCGCGCCGCGCCGCGGGGCAGGACTATTTGACAAAGGCCAACTCCTTCTTGTTTCCGAAGATGCCTTGCGGTCTGTAGATGACTATCAACATGAGAACGACACCGACGATCACGAACCGTAGCTGGCCGGCCTGCACGTTCGACAGGAACGGCAGCCACCCGACCTCGACGGCTCGGGCGATGAAACCGGAGATGAAGGAGAGCAGCACCCAGAAGATGATCGAGCCGATCACCGGACCGAGGATCGTCGCGGCGCCGCCGAGAAGCAGGATCGTGTAGATGAAGAAGGTCAGCGTCGTCTGGTAGTTCGAGGGAACCACGGCGCGCGGGAGGATGAAGATCATTCCCGCGACCGTGCCCAGCACTCCACCGATGATGAGCGACTGCATCTTGTAGGAGAAAACGTTTTTTCCGAGCGCCCGCACGGCGTCCTCGTCCTCACGGATGCCCTTGACCACTCGGCCCCACGGGCTGCGCATGAGCAGCCAGACGAAGAGGCAGGCAAGGATCACGATGGTCCATGCCACGATCCGCAGCCAGGTGTCGTAGGAGTTGTTGGTGAATGGGGCGAACCCGTAGGTGCCCTCCGGCAGCGGGTTGAGCGCAGCGAAGCCGCCCTTGTACCCGCTCAGCCCATTCGCGGAGCCGGTGACATCGATGTAGGTGTTGGTCGTGAAAATGAGTCGAAGGATCTCGGCGGCGGCGATTGTCACGATCGCCAGATAGTCCGCGCGCAACCGCAGCGTCGGCACTCCGAGTATCAGGGCGAACACCACAGACGCACCGATACCGACCAGTACGCTCGCCCAGACGGGGAAGTTGAAGGTCAGTGTCGAGATCGCATAGCCGTAAGCGCCGAGCGCCATGAAGCCTGCCTGCCCGAAGTTCAACAGCCCTGTGAAGCCGAAATGCACCGCGAGGCCCAGGGCTGCTAGCGCATACGCCGCCGTCGTCGGGCTGATGAGCTCTACGGCGGCGTTGGAGAAGAGTTGTCCCCAGTCGATCATCTTTTCCTCCTACCTTCTCAGCCGATGCGTTCGCGGCGACCCAGGATGCCCTGGGGACGGAACAACAGGATCAGGATCATGACGCCGAGCGCTCCGACATACTTCATGTCCGATGGCAGGAACAGGGTCGAGAGCTCGACGAGCAGCCCGACGATGACAGATCCGACGAGAGCACCGAATGCCGTTCCGAGTCCGCCGAGCACGACGGCGGCGAAGATGAGCAGAAGAATCTGGAACCCCATGTCCCAGCTGACCCCCGGACGGAAATAGGCCCAGAGGATGCCGCTCAGACCGGCAAGCGCACCGCCGAGGGTCCAGACGATACGGATCACCCGGTCGACGTCGATGCCGCTGGCGGAGGCGAGGCCGGGATTGTCGGACACCGCCCTCGTCGCCTTGCCGATTCGGGTGCGCAGAAGGAAGTAGGCGACCCCGAGCAGGATCAGGGTGCTTCCGATCATGCTCCCGATGTCCACCCATGACAGGCTCACCGGCCCGAACTGCATCTCGGCCATGCCGACCCCGGGAAGCTGTGACGTGCTGCCGCCGTAGAAGACCTGGTACAGGTACCGCACCGCCAACGACAGCCCGATGCTGACGATCATCATAGGGATCAGGCCGACCCCTCTTCTGCGCAGGGGTTTCCAGAGCAGGGCGTCGTTGAAATAGCCGAATGCCGCGGTCGCAACCACTGCGACGGGCAACGCGAGCCAAAGCGGCACCGCGAGAACCACGCCGAACGTGAAGGCCATGAGGGCACCGAAGGTGACCATCTCGGCGTGCGCGAAGTTGCTGAGCCCCGTCGTGCCGAAGATCAATGACAGCCCGATGGATGCGAGCGCCAGAAGGAGGCCGAAGTTGAGGCCGTTGAAGACACGGTCGATGACCGTGTCGAGGTAGCTCGTCGTCTCCCGCACGCCCTCACCGAGGAAGAAGTTGACCGCCTTCGTGCTGGTGAGCCCGAACTCGGCATCGACCGAGGCCTGCCCCTCGACCACGATCACCCCTTCGGGGAGGGTGTCCTCGTCGAGGGTGATCGTGTACGTGTCCTTCTCGGGAACGCCTACCCGCCAACGGCCTTCGGCATCCGTCTCCACCTCAGCCTCGTAGCCGTTGCCTTCGACCGTGAGGCGCACGTTCTCGAGCGGTTCGCGGTCGAATTGCACATTGCCGCTGAAGACGAACTCATACTCGTCGGTGCCGACGTCGTCCGCGCTTGCCGCCGGAAGCGACGACATGCTGAGAAGCGTGAGGAGGAACGCAAAGAAAACGACGATGGCCCGTAGTTTGCGATCGTGACTGCGTTCGACGGTGTGCACAGAACCTCCAAGAGCGGCCCGCCGAGATCAGAGGGTTCTCTCGGGATGAGGCCAGCCGTCATCGTTGACGCTACTTGTCGTTTGTGTCCCGTGTGTTTCGCGCAGCACAAACTTGTTCGCCCATTATGGCGGGGGAATATGGGTCCGCGCTAAAGAGTTAACATGGGATACCGGATCCAGCGCCGCACCTCCGGAGTATCAGCCACCCCTCGCGATCCAGGGAGACTCATGGACCAGCCCGATCCCTTCGGCTTCATCGGACTCACCTACGACGACGTCATGCTGCTCCCTGGGCATACCGACGTCATCCCGAGTGAGGCCGATACCTCTTCTCGACTGACCCGACGAATCACGGTGTCGTCTCCGCTGCTGTCATCCGCCATGGACACCGTCACCGAAACGCGCATGGCGATCGCGATGGCGCGCAATGGCGGGCTCGGCGTCCTGCACCGCAACCTCTCCATCGAGGACCAGGCTGCGCACGTAGACAAGGTCAAGCGGTCGGAATCGGGCATGATCACCAATCCCGTCACGACGACGCCGGATGCCACCGTCGCCGAGGTCGACGCCCTGTGCGGTCAGTTCCGCGTATCGGGCCTTCCGGTGGTCGAGGGCGACGGGCGGCTCGTGGGAATCATCACCAACCGCGACATGCGCTTCGTCTCCGCGTTCGAGAAGTCGACGACGCTCGTGCGTGATGTCATGACGAGGCCGCCCCTCATCACCGCGCCGGTGGGGATCGATCCGGATGCCGCGGTCGCCATCTTCGCCCAGCACAAGATTGAGAAGCTCCCGCTCGTCGACGCCGAGGGTCGCCTTCGCGGGCTCATCACCGTGAAGGACTTCGACAAGAGCGAGCAGTATCCGAACGCTACCAAGGACGACGAGGGTCGCCTGCGCGTCGGAGCGGCGATCGGGTTCTTCGGGGATGCGTGGGAGCGAGCGGTGGCGCTAGCCGAGGCCGGTGTCGACGTCATTGTCGTCGACACCGCCAACGGGGACTCCGCAGGAGTGCTGGACATCATCCGCCGCCTGAAGTCAGATCCGGGGTTCGCCCACGTCGACGTGATCGGCGGAAACGTCGCCACCCGCTCCGGGGCCCAATCACTCATCGAGGCCGGAGCCGACGCGATCAAGGTCGGGGTCGGGCCCGGGTCCATCTGCACGACGCGAGTGGTCGCCGGCGTCGGCGTGCCCCAGGTCACGGCCGTGTACGAGGCTTCCCTCGCCGCGCGTGAGCACGGTATCCCGGTGATCGCAGACGGAGGACTTCAGTACTCCGGGGACATCGCGAAGGCGCTCGTCGCCGGTGCCGACACGGTGATGCTCGGCTCTCTGCTCGCGGGCTGCGACGAGAGCCCGGGTGACCTCGTCTTCGTGAACGGCAAGCAGTTCAAGAAGTATCGGGGAATGGGTTCGCTCGGCGCACTTCAGACGCGAGGCAAGAAGACGTCATACTCGCGGGACCGCTACTTCCAGGCGGACGTGGCGAACGACGACCAGGTCATCGCTGAGGGAATCGAGGGCCAGGTCCCGTATCGCGGTCCATTGTCCGCCGTGGCCTATCAGCTCATCGGGGGACTGCGTCAGTCGATGTTCTACACCGGCGCCCGCACTATCGACGAGCTCAAGTCGAAGGGCAAATTCGTGCGCATCACGGCGGCGGGGCTGAAGGAGTCGCACCCGCACGACGTGCAGATGGTCGTCGAGGCACCCAACTACAGCCGCTGAAGTTCGCTGGGCGCCCAGCGAGTTGCAGCATGGTCTCGCTGCCGGGCAGGACCTCCGTGCTCCGGGGCCGCACGCTGTCCCTCCTGCGCGGCTGATAGAAGTGACGATTCGGGCTCGTCGCGAGCACTCGAGGCATGCTGACGGAGGAGGGCAGGCCAGGTGGGCATGGGCGTGACTCAGTCCCACCCGTCCTGCGGCGTCGCGCAGGTGCCGCGGAACACGTACTGCGACGGCAGCTTGCGCTGGTGGCTCGACCAGTCGATCGCGGGGCGGCGCTGTTCGCCGGGGAGGTAACCGAGTCGGTACACGGCCATGAGCTCGAGGTCAGCCGGAACCTCGAGCAGTCGCTCGAGCTTGGCCCATTCGCCCGGCACCTCCATCGGAAAGGAGATGAACTGGATGCCCATCCCCAGTTCCACGGTCGTCAGCCAGATGTTCTCCATCGCGGCCCCCATGCTGAAAACGGAGTAGAACGACGACAGCTCCCCCGGGCGGTACTCCGAGCGGTCGAGCATCACCCCGATCAGCAGCGGGGAGCCGGCGATGAGCTTGCGGTTCTCTTCGCCGAGCGTCTGCGGAACGCGCAGCCCGTTGAGCATTCTCTGGCCACGCCGTGTGAATACCTGACCCGTGAATGGCCGCAACGGTGCGGGCAGTTTGTCGAACAGCATCCCGCTGCGCTCATGCTCCATTTCAGCCTCGCTGAATCGGAAGTAGGGCTTATAGCGTTCGAAGAACGTGCCGTTAGACATCGCCTCGGCCATGCTCGCGCCGCTGATCGCCGCGACAGTGCCGATTGTGCCGCGATCCTCGACGAGGACGAATCGCCACGGCTGGCTGTTCAGCTGTGAGGGGGCCCGCCCAGCGACCTCCATGAGCAGGCGCTGGTGCTCCTCCGTCACCGGATCGGGCAGGAACGGGCCGTTGGTCGTCCTGCGGAGTCGAACGACATCCAAAAACTCCATCTGTTACCTCCAGGCCTTGATCAGGCTCGCGACGAAGAACGGCGCGGCCGCGAGCGCCACGAGGATGTGGCGGGGGGACCCGGAACCGGCGTGGGGAATGACGGCGAGCGGAACGGCGGCGGGCAGCAGGCGCCAGCCGGCACGGCTGGAGCTCCAGACGAGCGAGCTCGCCGCCACTGCGGCCAGCGAGGCGGTGCAGACGTACAGCGCGTGGTGCAGCCAGCGCGCTCTGCCCGTGTGAACCCGACCGGTTGCCACCCCGATCCCGAGGACGCAATTCGCCGCGTAACTCGCGGTCGCCGCGCTGAAGAAAATGGCTGGATTCACGGCTCTCCCTGCTATCAACGGGTGATCGTCAGCCTAGAAGAGTGGCCGGGTTTGTGGCGCAATTCTGTGGAAACGTAGATGGGCCACTTCGGTCGATCTGGGGACAAGTGTCCCGTTCCGCCCGAAGTGGCCCTTGCATCGCGCTGTTAGCGACTTCGTCCCGGCTCGGCGCCGTCGGCAGCAAACTCCTTAAGGGCCGGTAGCGCGCGGCCGTCGAAGTCGAACAGCGCTTGATTCTCCCAAGCATTGCCCGAGGCGGGGTCTGCCGGGTCCCAGCCGTTGCCGGCCACCGCCGTCCACGTCGGCTCCCAGTACACGGTGCCGATTCCGCGGCCGCCGGGCGCCGAGGCGACGACGTCCTGCACGGCGCGCAGGTTCGCGGCCTGGGCCTCCGGCGTGGCCGGATAACCGGCGACCAGCTGCGACTCATCGCGGATGATGTTCTCCCAGGGTGCGGAGGCGTCGTCCTGGAGGGTGAACGCGTAGGCCGTCTCGACGACGAGCACGTCGCGGTCATAGCGCCCGGACAGTGTGGTGACGGCGTTCTGCAGGTCGGCGAGACTCCCATGCCAGTAGCCGTAGTAGGAGAGACCGATCACGTCAAACGGAACGCCCCGATTCGTCGCCTCGTCGAACCACCAGGTGAGCCCGCCGATTCCGTTGTTGATGTTGGTGAGGTGCAGAATGACCTTGCTCGACGCATCCACCTCCCTGACGGCGCGCGCACCCGCCGTCAGGAACATGGCGAGATTGTCCCACTGCGCGCCCTCGACTCCGTCGCCAGCGACGACGTCCCAGGTCTGTCCGAGCGGCCAGAGCATTCCGGGGTTGATCTCGTTGCCGACCTGTACGTAATCGGCGGTGAGGCCAGCCGACTTCAGTGCGCTGAGAACCGTGCGGGTGTGCTCGTGCACCTTGTCGGCAACCTCGGCGGCGGGAAGTCCCTGCCAGGCGGCGGGCATTCCCTGAGCCCCTGGGTCGGTCCACCGGTCCGAGTAATGAAAGTCGACGAGCAGCTTCATCCCAGCCGCGTCGATCCGTTTCGCGGTCGCGACAACCTCATCGACCGTGTTGTAGCTGTCGGCTGGATCCACCCATACCTTCAGGCGGCCGAGGTTCGCTCCTTCGTCGGCGAGATGCTCGATCGGGTCGACCAGCTTGCCGCGCGCGTCGGAGTACGTCGCGCCGAAGTCCTCGTTCTTGAGGAGCCCCGACAGGTCGCCGCCTCGAATCGCCCGCTCGACACGGCCCTGGCTGATCGTGACGTCGTCCATGCCCGCCCAGGATCCCGCGGGGCCCTCAGTCGTGAGTTCGACCGAACAGGCTCCGCCACGAACCCGGGCGGACACCGCGATTCGCAACCACGCGTCATCCGATTCTGTGGAGGGAACGCTCGCTTGTGCTTGTGGTCCGCAGCCCTTGATGGTGAGCCTGCTGGAGGCGAGGCCACCGCCGGACTTCACGACGGCGCTGAACGTGACCCAGTCACCCTCGGGAGCCGCAACTCTCTGCGACGTTGTCACGCGACCTGCCGCCTCGAGCCAGTGGGTCAGGCGCTGCGCCGACTGGTGGCCACCGCCCTGAACCGATGCAGCCGACCCGGAGGTAGCCCAGCCGAGCAGTCCCTCCTCGAAGCCCGGGTTTGTGACGCCGGTTGCCGGTTTGCCGGTCTTCTCGGTCGCTACTGCCGGTGCTGCGCCCGACGTCAGCGCAGCGAGGGAGAGAGCCAGCACCGTCGCCACCGGCGCCCACCGCGCCGATCGACCATATATTGCTGATATTCGAGCCATCCGTTGTCCTCCTTGACATAGCTGGCGAGTCACCCGGTCAGGCGCTCGCGTTCTCGACGACGCGCACGGTCGCCGCGGGCACAACGACAGTGCCGGTGTGCCGGGTGCCCGTGATCAGCTCGGTGCCCGTCGAGTCCACTTCGGCGTCGGACGCCGAGTGATTGATGTAGAACGTGAAGCTGGTGTTGGTGTGGCTGCGCGTGACGACCTCGAGCCCGTCGGGCAGGGGAGTCGAGATGATTCCCGCGTCGCGGAGCACGGCGTCGATGAGCGAGTCGAGGCCCGCCGGATCGAGTCGCGTCGCCACGTACCAGGCTGAACCTTCGCCGAACGCGTTCCGGGTGATCGCCGGAATACCGCTGGCCGGCCCGTCGACGAATGACACGACGGCATCCGCGGTGACGAGAGCTAGGTCATCGGCCCACACCGTCGCTGTCGACCCGTCGTCCAGCGTCGCGACCTGGTGTGCGTAGAACGGCAGGAACTCCTCGATCCGGATGCCGAGGACGTCCGCGATCGCGCCAGGATACGGACCGTCGTGCACGGCGTCGTTCTCATCGACAATCCCGGAGAAGTAGGACACGAGCAGGCGTCCGCCGCCCTTGACATAGGAGCGGATGCTGTCGGCCCCCGCCTGGTCGATCAGGTACAGGCTGGGCGCGAGCACGAGGTCGTAAGCGCTGAGGTCGTCGTGCGGATGAGCGAAGTCGATGGTGACTCCGCGCCGCCACAGCACCGTGTAGAACGCCTCGATACGTTCGCGGTGGTCAAGGTCGGCTGAGGGATGCCATTCGAGGTCCTGTGCCCAGAATGACTCGACATCCCAGAGGATCGCGACACGCGCGTGAACCCGTGACCCGCGGACCGCGAGCAGGCTGCCGAGATCGCGGCCCAGTTCGACGACCTCACGCCAGACGCGGGACTCCTGCCCGGCGTGTGGAAGCATCGCCGAGTGAAATTTCTCCGCCCCGTAGCGTGAGGCGCGAAACTGGAAGAACATGATGCCGTCGGCGCCCCTGGCGAGGTGGGCGAGGCTGTTCCGAGCCATTTGCCCGGCACGTTTGGCGATGTTGCGCGGCTGCCAGTTCACCGCCGACGTCGAGTGCTCCATCAGGATCCAAGGCTCCGAACGGGCGAGGGAGCGGGAAAGGTCGGCGTCCATCGACAACAGGATGTGGTTGTCGCGCCGTTCTGCCTTGAGGTAGTGGTCGTTGGCGACGACGTCGACCTCCTTCGCCCATTTCCAGTAGTCGACGGAGGGGCAATTGGTCACCATGAAGTTGGTGGTCACCGGGAGGTGCGGGGTGAATCGGCGAAGGACGTCCCGCTCCGTCGTGTAGCACGCGAGAAGCGCGTCGGAACTGAATCGCTTGAAGTCGAGCCGCTGGGTCTGGTTGGTCACGCTCGCGGACGTCCGCGGCGCGTCGACCTCGCTCCATTCGCCGTACCGCTGCCCCCAGAATGTGGTGCCCCACCCGGTGTTGAGGGCATCGAGCGAACCGTAGCGCACCTGCAGCCATTGCCGGAACGCGACCACGGAGTGCTCTGAGTAGCACTCGCTCACGGGAGCGCCGTATTCGTTGTGGACGTGCCACATGACGAGGGCGGGATGCTTTGCATAGCGTGCGGCGAGCTGGCCGGCGATCGCCGCGACAGCCCGACGGTACTCGGGGGAACTCGGGCTCGCCATACCGCGGGAACCGAATCCGAGCGGCAGACCGTCCCGGGTGACGGGGCGGGACTCGGGATATTTCGCGAAGAACCAGGCAGGAGGGGAAGCGGTCGGAGTGCCGAGATCGACGTCGATGTGAGCGTCGGCGAGCAGCCCCATGATGTCGTCGAGGAAGGAGAAGTCGTACTCGCCCTCGCGTGGTTCGAGGAGGGCCCAGGAGAAGATTCCGATGCTCACGAGGTTGATGCCTGCGTGCTTCATGAGCTCGATGTCTTCGATCCAGGTCTCGCGCGTCCACTGTTCCGGGTTGTAGTCGCCTCCGTAGCGCAGGTTGGTGGTGCCGAGGGGCCAACGTTGCGGAAAGGGTGCGGTCTCGGCCGAGACCGGCACGGCCTGGCCTGATCCGGCCGGTGCGGCGCTCAAGGCGGGCTCGACTTCATGGTGCTGAATGGACATCCGCGAATCTCCTTTGACTGTGTGCGGTCACAGTCTCACACAGCCTCGTTGGTGTCGCCGAACAGACGTAGGCTGGGATTGACAACAGATAACAACTATGTATTACTGATACCGCTCACAGTACAACGTCGTCTCAGGTCGCTTTGTCGGCACCGGACCAAGCGCGTTGCACATTCGACAAGGAGGACGAATGCGTAAATCATTTCGCGCCGGCGCTGCCCTGACAGTTGCCACAGCCGCGATGCTCGCCACCGGATGCTCGGCAGGCTCTGGAGCCGAACCCGGCCCCGTGGAGTTGACCTACTGGGCCTGGGCGCCCGAACTCGACAAGGTCGTGGAAGTCTGGAACGAAGAGAACCCCGACATCCAGGTCACCGTGCAGAAGCAGGATGGCGGTGACCCCGCCATCACCAAGCTGCTCACGGCGATCAAAGCGGGCAACGGAGCTCCTGACCTGATCCAGGCTGAGTACCAGAAGATCCCCACGCTCGTATCCTCCGACGCCCTCACCGACCTGGCGCCCGTCGGAGCCGGCGACCTTGCGGGTAACTTCGCCGACGGCGTCTGGTCATCCGTCACCCTTGGCGGTGACTCCGTCTACGCCGTTCCGCAGGACTCCGGCCCGATGATGTTCTTTTACCGCGAGGACATCTTCAACGAGCTCGGCCTCACCGTCCCGACCACGTGGGACGAATACGCGGAAACCGCCCGAGCCGTGCGCGCCGCCGACCCGACCAAGTTCCTCGGCACCTTTTCGGCGAACGACGCGGGCTGGTTCACCGGACTCTCGCAGCAGGCGGGTGCTTCCTGGTGGGGCATCGACGGTGAAGCCTGGACCGTGGGCGTCGACGAGGAGCCAACGCAGAAGGTCGCCGAATTCTGGGGTGGTCTCGTCGAGGAGGGTGTCATCGACAACACGCCGATGTACACCCCGGAGTGGAATGCCGGTCTGAACGACGGCAGCCGCATCGCCTGGACCGGCGCCGTCTGGGGTCCCGGTGTCCTCGGCGGCAACGCACCCGACACCGCTGGTCTCTGGAAGGTTGCGCCGCTTCCGCAGTGGGACGCGTCCACTCCGGCAACCGGCAACTGGGGTGGTTCCTCGACCGGTGTGACGACCCAGTCGGAGCATCCCGAAGAGGCACTCGAATTCATCACCTGGCTGAATACTGACCCTGAGGCGGTGGCGGCACTCGTCGAGACCTCCGGCATCTACCCCGCGGATACCGCGTCCGCGGCATCTGCCCTGTCCAAGGCGCCAGGATTCTTCGGCAACCAGCCCGACTTCTACGACGTCGCCGCTGACATCGCCAAGACCGTAAAGCCGTTCACCTATGGGCCGAACGCGAACGTGACCTACAGCGCGTACAACGACGAGTTCGCGAAGGCGGCGGATGCTCGCAGCCAGGCCGCGTTCGTCGATGCGGTCGCCGTGATGCAAAAGATCACGGTCGACGATCTCGAGAAAGCCGGCTTCACCGTCAAGTAAGTGGACTGCGGGCGGGCTCGTCAAGTCCGCCCGCATCCCTGAACCGCCGCGTCACTTCCGAGGAGAACAGACATGACCGCCGCCAGCACCGAAGCTCGGACGGGCGCCGAACGACGGAAGACCGGCACTCACCGTCGCCGCGACTTGCGGACCCGCGTACTCGTGCCGTATGCGATGCTCGCACCCGGCATCCTCCTCTTCGTCGCCTTCATGGCGGCGCCCATCCTCTACACCCTCTTCCTCAGCTTTCAGAAAACCCAGGTTTCCGGCCTCGGCCTCGGGGCTGGTGCGCGAACGCAGGTCTTCGCGGGTGTCGAGAACTACGTCACCGCTCTGACCGATCCGGAGTTCGCCGCGAGTGTCGGGCGTGTGCTTCTCTATGGCCTAGTGCTCATTCCCACGATGCTCGGCCTGGCGTTGCTGTTCGCGTTGCTGCTCGACTCCAAGCGCGCGAGGGCGACCAGCTTCTCCCGGATCGCCATCTTCCTGCCGTACGCCGTGCCGGCCGTCATCAGCTCCCTCTTGTGGGGCTTTCTCTACCTGCCTGGCGTCAGCCCGTTCTACTTCGTCTTCGACGCGGTTGGTTGGGACGCTCCCGAGATCCTGTCGTCACAGCTGGTGCTGTTCGGTATCGCCAACATCGCCCTGTGGGGCGGCGTCGGCTTCAACATGGTGGTGATGTTCACCTCCCTGCGGGCCGTCCCATCCGAAATCTATGAGGCGGCTCGCATCGACGGGGCGAGCGAGGTACAGATGGCGCTCAGGATCAAGATCCCGATCATCGCGCCGGCGCTCGTCATGACGTCGTTGTTCTCGATGATCGCGACGCTGCAGGTCTTTGCGGAGCCGACGACGCTTCGGCCGCTCACCAACACCCTGTCGACCAGCTGGACCCCGCTCATGAAGATCTACCGCGACGCGTTCACCAGGGACGACATCTATTCGGCCGCCGCGAGCTCGATAGTGATCGCCCTTGCAACGTTCGTCATCTCGTTCGTCTTCCTGCGCATCGTGCAGAAGCGGGCGTTCGGACAGGAGGAATGACGCCATGACCACCATGCTGTCGCTGCACTCGGACGAACGGAAGCTCGTTCCCCCGCTGACCGGCCGGAGGAAATCCGGCGGGAACGGGATCAGCCACCGGGCGAGCCCTATCGCGACCGCTGTTCTGCTGCTCGGGGCGGCCTACTGCCTGCTCCCCGTTCTGTGGGTGCTCGTCGCATCGACCAAGAGCGGCGCCGAACTCTTCTCGACCTTCACTCTTCTGCCGAGCACGCACCTGTTCGACAACATCGCTGAGCTGTCCGTCTACCGTGGCGGGCTGTTCTGGCGCTGGATGCTCAACACCGCGCTCTACGCCGGTGTGGGCGCGATCGCCTCGACCTACGTCTCTGCACTGTCGGGTTACGTGCTTGCGAAGTTCCGCTTCCCAGGGAAGGGCACAGTGTTCGCGGTACTGCTGATGGGCGTGCTCGTGCCCGGCGTCATCCTCGCCATTCCGCAATACCTGCTGATGGCGCAGTTCGAACTCACCAACACCTACTGGTCCGTGCTCCTGCCGCAGATCATCAGCCCCTACGGGATCTACCTCGCCCGGATCTATGCGGCCGCGTCCGTGCCGGACGAGGTGATCGAAGCGGCGAGAACCGAAGGCGCCAAAGAGCTCTACATCTTCAACCGGATCGCGACCCCGATGATGCTGCCGGGACTCGTGACGATCTTCCTGTTCTCCTTCGTCGGAATCTGGAACAACTTCATGCTCCCCTACATCATGCTCGGCGACGACAAGTTGTTTCCGATCACCGTCGGATTGCACGGCCTCCTCAACCAGGGGGCTACGGTGCCGGCGCTCTACACCTCCGTCATCACCGGGGCGCTGCTTTCGATTCTTCCCCTCATCGCCATATTCCTTCTTCTGCAGCGCTATTGGCGGGTCGACCTCGCGGCGGGCGCGGTCAAGGCCTGATGGCCTCTGTCCACCCATACAATTCATCCGTGGCTTCGAACCCGGGCACCCGTCGACCGACGATCGACGACGTGGCCGTCCAGGCTGGCGTCTCCAGAGGAACCGTTTCGCGAGTGCTGAACGGAGGCCACTGGGTGTCACCCGTGGCGCTCACGGCGGTCAATGCGGCGATCAAGAAGACCGGGTATCGGATCAACCCGCATGCTCGCAGCCTCGCCACGAGTCGAGCCAATTCGGTCGCGTTCCTGCTGACGGAATCGCACGAGCGTCTGTTCACCGACCCCAACTTCTCAATTCTGATGCGCGGTGCGGCACACGAGCTCGCGAAGCACGACGTGCCGTTGGTGCTCGTGATGGCGGGAGACGACGCCGAACAGCGCCGCGCGACGCAGTTCATCACCGGGGGTCATGTCGACGGTGTGCTCTTGGTGTCCTCGCACAGCGGTCAAGGGCAGCGCTTCATCTCGGAGATCCACGCCGCCGGGATCCCCGCCGTGGCCAGTGGCATCCCGCTCGGCTTCGAGGACCGGCTCGGCTACGTGTCTGCAGACGACCTCAACGGTGCACGGACGATGGTCAAGTACCTCCGGGAGTCGGGTCGACGGTTGATCGCGACAATCGCCGGTCCGCCCGACACGTCGGGTGGCCGATTGCGGCTCGAGGGGTACCGGCTCGAAATGGGTGGAGCCTTCGAGAACCGCATGGTCAGCGCCGGCGACTACAGCAAGGAGAGCGGCGCGCGAGCCATGCGCGAGCTTCTGGTTGCCGCCCCCGACCTCGACGCGGTGTTCGCGGCGAACGATTTGATGGCGACGGGCGCGCTCGAGGTGCTGCGCGAGGTCGGCCTCGACGTTCCGAGGAATGTCGCCGTTGCAGGGTTCGACGACTCTCCTGTCGCGGCGACCGCGTCACCGCCCCTCACCACGATGAGGCAGCCGTTCGAGCGGATCAGCGCCGAGATGGTGCGGCTGCTGCGGCAGGTGATCGACGGCGAGGCACCTGCGGCGGTGACAATCCCGACGCAACTCGTGGTCCGAGAATCGACGTGACTCGAACGCGACCGACGGATCAGGGCGAGGCAGGCCGGCCCGGTAGGCTGAACCCGTGAGTGATGTAGAGGTCGGCCGTGCCAAGCGTGCCCGCAGGGTGTACGCGTTCGATGACATCGCGATCGTGCCGAGCAGGCGCACGCGCAATCCGGAGGATGTCTCCGTCAACTGGACGATTGACGCCTACCAGTTCGACATCCCCTTCCTCGCCGCACCGATGGACTCCGTCGTGTCGCCGGCGACCGCGATCCGTATGGGGCAGCTCGGTGGTCTCGGCGTGCTCGACCTCGAAGGAGTCTGGACGCGGTACGAAGACCCCGAACCGATGCTCGAAGAGATCCGGCAGCTTCCCGCGGGCGACGCAACCAAGCGCATGCAAGAGATCTACTCGGCTCCCATCAAGCCGGAACTCGTCACCGCGAGACTCGCCGAGATTCGGGCGGCGGGAGTGACCGTCGCGGGTGCTCTCTCCCCGCAACGCACGCAGGAACTGTACGAGACGGTCGTGGCCGCTGGCGTCGACCTGTTCATCATCCGCGGCACGACCGTGAGTGCGGAGCACGTCTCCAAAAGCCAGGAACCGCTCAACCTCAAGAAGTTCATCTACGAGCTCGACGTGCCCGTGATCGTCGGCGGCGCAGCAGGCTACACCCCGTCGCTGCACCTCATGCGCACCGGAGCCGCAGGCGTGCTCGTCGGTTTCGGTGGCGGCGCGGCGTCCACCACCCGCAAGTCCCTTGGCATCCATGCTCCGATGGCGACGGCGGTGGCGGATGTCGCCGGCGCACGTCGTGACTACATGGATGAGTCCGGCGGGCGATACGTTCACGTAATCGCCGACGGCGGGCTTGGAACATCCGGCGACATCGCGAAGGCGTTCTCCGTCGGCGCGGACGCCGTCATGCTCGGGTCGACGCTCGCCCGTGCTTCCGAGGCGCCGGGCGGCGGCTGGCACTGGGGTGCGGAGGCACACCATTCGGAGTTGCCGCGCGGCCACCGCGTCGAGGTCGGCTCCCTTGCCCCGCTCGAACAGGTGCTGTTCGGCCCGTCCACAGTTGCGGATGGCACGATGAATCTAGTTGGCGCCCTGCGGCGTTCGATGGCCACCACCGGATATTCCGACCTGAAGGAATTCCAACGTGTGGAGGTCGTTGTAGCTCCGTATAGTGCCAGATAACGGCATTATCACGGCCGGTCGCTGAGACTGGCATAAGATCCGGGAGGCAGCAATGGCCACGCTCAAGGCGGACGGACTGAAGACGGTCAGCCGGTCCACGAAAATCGGTCCCGAGGAACGAGCGGCCGCCGTTGCCGCCTTGAAAGAGAAGGAACTCGACATTCTCGTCGTCGGCGGCGGAATCGTCGGCACGGGATCCGCCCTCGACGCGGTGACCCGAGGTCTCCGGGTGGGTATGGTCGAGGCGCGTGACTGGTCGAGCGGCACCTCGAGTCGGTCCTCCAAACTCGTGCACGGAGGCATCCGCTACCTGGAACAGCTCGACTTCCGTCTCGTACGCGAGGCTCTGAAGGAACGCGGCCTCCTGCTGCAGCGCCTCGCCCCGCACCTGGTGAAGCCCGTGCGTTTCCTTTACCCGCTCAAAAAGCGTGTAATCGAGCGCCTCTACGTCGGTGCGGGCATGCTCCTCTACGACATCTTCAGCTACAGCGGAGGCCGCCCGCCCGGTGTTCCGCATCATCGGCACCTGAGCAAGCGCCAGGTGCAGCGGATGGTGCCGAGCCTCGCCAACGACGCCCTCGTCGGCGGAATCACCTACTATGACGCCCAGGTTGATGACGCTCGGTACGTGTCGACGCTCGCGCGAACCGCTTCGTTCTACGGGGCACATGTCGCGTCCCGCGTTCGAGTCGAGGGGTTCATCAAGGTGGGCGAGCGTGTCGTTGGGGTGCACGCCCACGACCTCGAAACGGGCGAGAAGTTCGAGATTCGAGCCAAGCAGGTCGTGAATGCGACGGGCGTGTGGACGGATGACACCCAGGCGATGGTCGGCGAACGGGGCCAGTTCAAGGTGCGCGCTTCGAAGGGTGTGCACCTCGTGGTGCCGAGGGACCGCTTCCAGTCGAAGCTCGGCCTTCTCCTGCGCACCGAGAAGAGCGTGCTGTTCGTCATCCCGTGGGGTAGGCACTGGCTGATCGGCACGACCGACACCGACTGGAACCTCGACAAGTCGCATCCGGCTGCGACGGCGGCAGACATCGACTACATCTTGGAACACGTCAACTCCGTGCTCGCGGTTCCGCTCACGAGGGATGACGTCGAGGGCGTGTACGCAGGCCTTCGCCCGCTGCTCGCGGGGGAGTCGGACCAGACGTCCAAGCTGTCGCGCGAGCACCTCGTGGCGCACGCCGTTCCCGGCCTGGTTGTCGTCGCCGGTGGCAAGTGGACGACCTACCGGATCATGGCGAAGGACGCGATTGACGAGGCGGTGGCGGCGCTCGACGCGAACGTTCCCCTCTCGACGACGGAGGACATCGCTCTGCTCGGCGCCGAGGGCTACCAGGCCGCTTGGAACAAGCGCGCCAAGATAGCGCGCGCGTTCGGTGTGCACAAGGTGCGGATCGAGCACCTTCTCAACCGCTACGGCACCATGACCGACGAGCTGCTCGACCTCATCCGGGCGAACCCCGATCTCGGCGAGCCGCTGCCGGGCGCCGACGATTACCTCGGTGCCGAGGTCGTCTACGCGGCGTCGCACGAGAGCGCCCTGCACCTCGAGGACGTGCTCGCTCGGCGCACCCGGATCTCGATCGAGGCCTGGGATCGCGGTGTCTCCGCGGCCCCTGTCGCCGCGCGTCTGATGGCCGATGTGCTCGGCTGGGACGAAGAGCGCACGAACGGGGAGGTTGCCAACTACCTCAAGCGGGTGCAGGCGGAACGGGACAGCCAGACTCAGCCGGATGACGCGTCCGCGGACCGCGTGCGGCTGGAAGCGCCCGACATCGTGAGCGTCAACTAGGCTCAGCGGCGCCCGCGATCGAGCGTTTTCGGCTCCGGTAGAATGGACCGCGCCCCCCTGCCCCGAAGGAGTTCACCATGGTCGATGTGCGACGGGTCAAACTCCCCGGGGTCGGTGTCCTGCACACGTTCGTGACCGATGACGGCGGAAAGTGCGGCGTCATCACCCATCGGTCGGGGCACAGTGACCTCATCACGTTCGCCGACCAGGAAGATGGTTCGGATTCCCACAAGGTCTCGCTGCGACTCAGCGAAGACGAGGCGCACACGCTCGCCGAACTTCTGGGCGGAACGCGGATCACGGAGAGCCTCGACAAGCTCGACCAGATCCCGGGTCTCAGCATCGACTGGTTCACGGTGGACTATGACGATTACATCGCCGGGCAGCAACTGGGAAACCTCGCCTCGCGCGGCGTCGTCGGGCTGACGGTGGTCGCCGTAGTCCGTGGGGACTCCGCCAACCCAGCGCCGTCCGACGACTTCAAGGTGTTCCCCGGCGACACGCTCGTCGTAGCGGGGTCCCCGGAAAAGGTGGCCAAGGCGTTCAGCTTCTACCGAACCGGCGACATCGTGAAGGCGACCTCGGTCGACTCACCGCCGGGCGGCTAGGCGATGCACCTGGGCGAAGAGCTGCTCGTACTCGGACTGCTACTCCTCATCGCCTACGTCCTGGGGCGGGCGGGCAAGGTGGTCGGGCTTCCGGCGATACCGATCTACATGATCGTCGGACTCTTCGCGAGCCCGTACACCGGGTGGTTTCCGTTGAGTTTCGACGCCGAGAACATCGAGTTCATCGCGGTGTTCGGGCTGATCCTCCTGCTCTTCAACCTCGGGCTCGAGTTCGACCTCGAGGAATTCGTGGCGAACGCCGGGCGTCTCGTCATTTCCGGCGGTTCCTACATTCTTCTGAATATGGGTGCCGGGCTCGCGTTCGGGTTATTCGTCGGCTGGGGCACCCGCGAGGCCCTGATCATCGCCGGGATGACGGCCACCTCATCCAGCGCTATCGTCACCAAGCTGCTCATCGAACTGAAACGGCTACCCAACAGGGAGACGCCGATGATCCTCGGTGTGACGGTCGTCGAGGACATCTTCATTGCGATCTACCTCGCCATCGTCTCGGTCGTGCTGAGCGGCGAAACGGAGATCTGGCCCGTTGTCGGAAAGCTCGGGGTCGCCTTCCTCTTCCTCGTCGTGATGTTCTCGATCGCGCGGTGGGGCGGCAGGGTCGTTTCCCGACTCATCCGCACCAAGGACGACGAGCTGTTCACGATCCTGTTCTTCGGGCTCGCCGTGCTATTCGGCGGCATCGGAGAGATCCTCGGCGTGACAGACGCGATCGGGGCGTTTCTGATCGGGCTCGTGCTCGGCGCGTCCCGCTATCGGGCTCGCATCGAGGCCCTCTCGCTGCCGATGCGGGACCTGTTCGGGGCGTTCTTCTTCCTCAACTTCGGGCTCGCGCTCAACGTCGCGACCTTCGGGGCAGTGCTGGTCCCCGTCGTCCTCGCGGTGCTCATGACTGTCGTGCTGAATGTGCTCGCCGGGCAATTCGTTGCCTGGATCAACAAGCTCGGTCCTCAGGCAGGGATCAACGCGACCGTCATCCTGCAGAATCGTGGCGAGTTCGCCCTCATTCTCGCGACCCTTTCGCTGAGCGCCGGCCTCGACGAGCGCATCGTGCCGTTCGCTGGCCTGTATGTGCTCATCATGTCGATCATGGGCCCGATCCTCGCCGCCAACTCCGAGAGGATAGGTGCGGCGATCCTGGGCACGAAGAAGAAGCAGCGGCAGGATTCGGACCGTGATCGGATGCGCGCCGACAGCATCGCTCTGGTTGAGGCGGCCACCGACGGGCAGGAGGCGGTGACGAATCACGTGCCGGCGCCCGCCGATGAGGTGCCGGTAAACGTCGCTGAGCCGTTCGAGTCCGACCCGCCTTCATCTACGCGGGCCAGGCCCCGGGATCCGGAGTACTGACATGTGGTCTGTTGCCAGGCGCCCGAAGTGGATCGCGATGCTCGCGCTCGCGCTCGCCGTCGCGGGTGCGTTCGCCGCGCTCGGGCAATGGCAGCTCGAGCGCAGCATCAACTCCGGCGCCTCGGTCGAGCGAGAAACCGAAACGGTGAGGCCGCTGACCGAGGTTGCCGAGCCTCAGTCGTCGTTCTCCGAAGCTGTGGGTGGGCAGCTCGTGTCGGTGGAAGGGGAATTCGCCGCCGACAACTTTGTGGTGCTGTCCGGACGCATGAATGACGGAAGCGAGGGGTACTGGGTCGTCGGGCGTCACCTGACGAAGGGGGGTGCTTCCCTCGCCGTCGCGCTCGGTTGGGCGCCGACCGCCGGCGCCGCGGCATCCGCTGCCCAAGACCTGGGTGGGGGTCCCACGACGGTCACCGGTCGCTACCTCCCGAGCGAGGCGCCCCAGGACAGCGATTTCGAGAACGGGGAGTTGAGCGCGATGTCGACCGCGGCGCTCATCAATGTGTGGCCGCATTTCCGCGGCGACGTCTACAGTGGCTACGTCGTCTCGGGTGTCGCTCCCGCGGGCCTCGAGCGCATCGATTCCCCGTCACCGACCGCAGAGATTGCCGTCAACTGGCTCAACATCTTCTACGCCGCCGAGTGGGTCGTGTTCGCCGGCTTCGCGATCTTCATGTGGTGGAGGTTGGTCAAGGACGCATGGGAGCGCGAGGTCCAGCTCGCCGAAGAGGCGCGCTAGGCGTCCGGCCCGCTTGAGTCACCCCCGCTTGAGTCATCGCGACGAATGCGTGTCACGGTTCTCCGGCACTTGACGTCGGCTGCCCCGAGAGTCGATGCGCTGGATCGCTGTCGCACGAGTCGTAAGCCGGTCTCTCAGGAGTCTCTTGATACGGTTGACGTTCTATGAGCGCTGCGTGCACCGCCACTCATTCTCGTGTCGAAGGGACACTCGCACATGCTTCCCATGCTTTTCGGGCTCGACTTCCTCGAAGCTGACTGGCTCATCCGCTGGTTCGGACCCTTCGTTCTCATCGGCGTCGCCGCCGTCGTTTTCGTCGAGACCGGGTTCATCGTGCTGTCGTTCCTTCCCGGCGACTCACTGCTCTTCACGGTCGGTCTTCTCACCGCGACCGGGTTCATCGACTTCCCGATCTGGGTCACGGCATCGGTGATCTTCGTCGCAGCGTTCGCAGGAGATCAGCTCGCGTATTACATCGGACGCAAAGCTGGGCCGGCCGTGTTCAAACGGGAACAGAGCCGCTTCTTCAACCCGGAGAATGTGGAACGCACCAACGCTTTTTTCGAGAAGCACGGCGGAAAAGCGATCGTCATGGCCCGGTTCCTACCGGTGTTTCGCGCATTCGTTCCGGTAGCAGCAGGCGTGGGTCGGATGCCGTACCGCACCTTCGTCATGTTCAACCTGATCGGGGCGTTCCTCTGGGGGGTTGGGCTCACCCTCGTCGGGTTCTTCCTCGGTCAGATCGACTTCGTCGCCGAGTATGCGGAGTACTTCATCATCGGAATCGTCCTGTTGTCGGGCATCCCGATCCTCACCGAGCTTGGCAAGGCGGGTCGAACGCACATCAGGGCGCGCCGACAGCACGCCGCCGAGGGAGTCCGTGACGTCGTCCGCGACTGATCGGCTGCTCCGGTGCGCGACAGTGGCCCCTGGATGCCGAAGTAAACTAGGGACATGCCCCTGAAGCCGAAATCGTCCGATCTGCCGCGCATTCGCTCGGCCCTCACGTTCTATCGGGTGGCGGCGTATCTCACCGGGATCATGCTGCTCCTGCTCGTGCTCGAGATGCTGTTCAAGTACACCCCGCTGCAGCTAGAGATCGAGCTGGGCGGACCGAACGGCTTCCTCGCCCTCGTGCCGGTCGACACTGTGACCGCGGTCAACCTGAGCACCGGCATCCTGATCGCCCATGGCTGGCTCTACGTCGTCTATCTGTTCTCGGACTTCCGGCTCTGGAGCCTCATGAGGTGGCCGTTCACCTACTTCGTCGCGATCGCAGCCGGAGGCGTCGTGCCGTTCTTGTCGTTCTTCGTCGAGCACTACATCACCCGCCGAGCGCACCGCGAACTGGCCGAGCTCGAACAGTCGGCTCTACGCGAGGAGGTCCCCGTTGACTGACACCGCAGAAACAGGGCAGCCAGAACCCACCGCTGCCCCCGCCAACCCGGGCGTCGCGCGGGCGCAAACCACCGGACAGCAGCCAGTGCTCGTGGTCGATTTCGGCGCCCAGTACGCTCAGCTCATCGCCCGACGTGTGCGCGAGGCGAACGTGTACTCCGAGATAGTGCCGCATACGATCACGGCCGATGAGGTCGCCGCGATGAACCCCGCGGGCATCGTCTTGAGCGGCGGGCCGTCGAGCGTGTATGAGCCGGGTGCCCCCTCGCTCGACCCCGGCATCCTGAGCCTCGGCGTTCCCGTCCTCGGGATCTGCTACGGATTCCAGGTGATGGCCCAGCAGCTCGGCGGCGAGGTCGCCAATACGGGTTTCCGCGAATACGGCTCCACCACCGTCACCCTTGCGCCCGGAGACAGCAGTCTGCTGGGTGGCCAGCCCACCGAGCAGACGGCGTGGATGAGTCACGGCGACTCGGTATCGAAGGCGCCGGACGGATTCGAGGTGCTCGCGTCTACGGCAACCACCCCCGTCGCCGCCTTCGCGAGCGACGAACGCCGCCTGTACGGGCTGCAGTGGCACCCCGAGGTGAAGCACTCGTCCTACGGCCAGGGCGTGCTCGAGAATTTCCTGCACCGCGCCGCCGGAATTCCCGCTGACTGGAACAGCGGCAACGTCATCGCCGAGCAGGTCGCCCGCATCCGAGCGCAGGTCGGCGGCGGTCGAGTGATTTGCGGGCTGTCCGGGGGAGTCGATTCTGCGGTCGCCGCAGCCATCGTGCACGAAGCGGTCGGCGATCAACTCGTCTGCATCTTCGTCGACCACGGACTCCTCCGACAGGACGAGCGCCGGCAGGTTGAGGAGGACTACGTCGCCTCGACGGGCGTGCGACTAGTAACCGTCGACGCGGTCGACCAGTTCCTCGACGCGCTCGCCGGGGTCAGTGATCCGGAACAGAAGCGAAAAATCATCGGACGCGAGTTCATTCGGAGCTTTGAGGGAGCAGCCGAGGCGCTTGTGCTGGAGGCGGCGATCGGCGGTGAAGCGATCAAGTACCTCGTGCAGGGAACGCTGTATCCGGATGTCGTCGAGAGCGGTGGCGGGTCGGGCACGGCGAACATCAAGAGCCATCACAACGTGGGGGGGCTGCCGGAGGACCTCCAGTTCGAGCTCGTCGAGCCGTTGCGGGCCCTGTTCAAAGACGAAGTTCGCGCCATCGGCCGTGAGCTCGGGCTCCCGGAGGCGATCGTCGGGCGACAGCCGTTCCCGGGACCTGGACTCGGGATCCGCATCGTCGGAGAGGTCACCCTGGAGCGGCTTGAACTGCTGCGCAAGGCGGACGCGATCGTGCGCGCTGAACTGACGGCCGCGGGCCTCGACCAGGAGATCTGGCAGTGTCCCGTTGTGCTGCTCGCCGATGTGCGATCCGTCGGGGTGCAGGGTGACGGCCGCACCTACGGGCATCCGATCGTGCTGCGGCCGGTGTCATCAGAGGACGCTATGACGGCCGACTGGACCCGGATGCCATACGACGTGCTCGCCAGGATTTCCAACCGCATCACCAACGAAGTGCCGGGAGTCAACCGTGTAGTGCTCGACGTGACGTCGAAGCCGCCGGGAACCATCGAATGGGAGTGACTCCGAAGGGACGGTAGACATGACGGTGTTCGTGGGATTCCTGCGGGCCGTGAATGTCGGCGGCACAGGGAAGCTGTTGATGAGCGACCTTCGGCAGCTCAGCGAGACCCTCGGATTCTGTCGCGTGCGCACCCACATTCAGAGCGGGAACGTTGTGTTCGAGTCGGATGACTCCGAGCACGAAGTTCGGCGGGCGCTCTCGGACGCACTGACCGAACACATGGGCAAAAGGACAGACGTCGTCGTGCGCTCGGGGGTGGACCTTCAGCGCGCGCTGCACGCGAACCCGTTTCCCGACGCCGAGCCGGCGAAGGTCGCTCTCGCGCTCAGCAACGAATTCGTGCCGACGACGCTCCTCGACGAGGTATCGGTGTCCGGCGGGGAACACGTCGTGCTGCGCAAACGGGAGATCTACGTCTACTACCCGGAGGGCATGGGGCGCTCGAGACTGAAGCTCCCCGAAATCGCCGGCCCGATCACCGTGCGCAATATCAACACCATTACGGCGCTCGTCGCAATGGCCTCCGAGATTTCCTGAGTCAGAGTCCGAGACCGCCGAGCTTGTCGCGGAGGCCGCCAGGCAGTTTGCTCGTGAGCTCCCGCACGTCGATGCCAAACTTACGCAGCAGCCCGGAATCCCTCTCGGTGTCGACCGTGTCCGGCAACTCCTGGGCTGCCTGCTCTGCCTTTTCGTCGTTGCCACGGCTCTTCAAAAGGTCCATAATCTGGCTCTTGTCAATCTGCATGACAGTGTCCTTTCGGGGGCTCTCGTCGGCCGCGTTCCGTGAGCGGCAGCGTCCTACGCTAGCCCGAGATTCAGCCCCGAGGAAGGGCTCACGTCACACGGCGGGCAGGCAAAAGGGCCGCCCTTACGGACGGCCCTCTGACCTCACCTGTAGCGGCTACTCGCGGAAGATCGCGAGAAGTCGCAGGATTTCCATGTAGAGCCAGACGACCGTGACCATGATGCCGAAGGCTGCGGTCCAGCCGAAGATGCGCGGCGCCCCGCGCTCCACCCCCGTCTTGATGTTGTCGAAATCGAGTACGAGCGAGTACGCGGCGAGCAGGATCACGAAAATGCCGATCACTACCCCGAGCGGACCGCTGCGGAGCCCGAAGCCGTCCAGCACGCCGAACGCAAGCAGACCGAAGTTGATGAGTGAGAAGACCGCGTATCCGACCATCGCGACCAGGAAGATCTTCGTCATCTTCTTAGACGCGCGCACCTTTCCGCTGGCGAAGAGCGCGAGCGTGACTCCGACCACCACGAGGGTGCCGAGGATCGCCTGAAAGACGATTCCGGCGTAGGCCGTCTCGAAGAACTGCGAGATTCCGCCGACGAACACACCCTGCACGGCTGCGTAGCTCAGCACGAGGGCCGGCGACGGCT
>JAODME010000041.1 GCA_025465095.1 Microbacteriaceae bacterium
CTTTCCGGTGAAGAAGCCCAGGAAACCGTCAGGTTCGCCATCGACGGCGCCCAGCACGAAATCGATCTCACCGCCGCCCACGCGGCGGAACTGCGGAACCAGCTCGCACGGTACGTCGCCCACGGCCGGCGTCTTCCGGGCGGCTCAGCCAGGCGCAGCTCGAAGCCGGCAGCCGCCGGCCGTGCAGAAAACCAGAAGATGATACGTCAGTGGGCCCGAAGCAGCGGTTTCAGCCTCAGCAGCCGGGGAGCAATCAGCCGGCACATCAAAGAGGCCTACGACGCCGCGCAAGGGTAATCCAGCAGTAGAAGTCCGTTGAGGGCCAGCTGAACCGGTCACCGGCCCCGATGCTTACATATGCGCTGTTATCGGCGCTTGGCGAACGCAGTCAGCGATTGAGGCGCGGCGGGTCGAGCAATCCTCTCTTCCACTCCTGCGTGGGCGGGACGGCCTTTCAAGCGTTCGAACCCGCCTGCACAATCCCCGCATTTCCGCGGATGCAAGTGTTGCTACTGTTGGCCGCCAGTGGGCACAAACTATTGGTCATTGACACACTCCCGGCCGTCAGGAGCAGCGAAGCGTGGCCCGCGCGGGGCAGAAGCGGTGACCGCCGCAACGATGCAGTCTCCGGCGAGGCGTCGGTAGTGAGCATGCCGGTCGGGAGCGAGAAGGTCTCTGCCAAATAGCGTCTGGAACGTATATCGGTTGGCCACCTGGAAGACGCAATATGAGCTGATCATCATGTGAACGTCGAGGGCGTCCACGTCCGTCCGGAAAACCCCGATGGCAACCCCTCGTTGGAGGATACCTTCCAGTGTTCCGATTGCTGTCGAGTTCAGCTTGTTGATGGTCTCAGAGTTTTTGATGTACTTGGCCTTGTGGACGTTCTCGATGGCGACCAGCCGAATGAAATCGGCATGCTTCGTATGGTGATCGTAGGTACTTTCCGCCAACTTTCTCAGCGCTTCTACGGGATGAAGCCCCTCGACATCCAGTGTTTGCTCAAGTCGCCGAATGCTCTCATAGGCCGCTTCCAGGACCCCGAGATATAGTCCTTCTTTTGATTCGAAGTAATAGTAGATCATTCGTTTTGTCGTGCTTGTAATGCTTGCGATCTCATCCACCCGTGCACCCGCGAAGCCGTGCTCGGCAAACTCCGACATCGCAACTTCAAGGATTTCCGCTTTCGTTCGTTCAGGGTCGCGACGGCGCACCTTATCAGTCGACGTCTTTGTCGGCAGCTCCACTGGGTTCCTTCCAAAAATCGAGCAAGACCAAAGTTTTGAGGGTTGAGGACGAACGCAGCACTATCCCGGACGTCTTTAAAACGTCGCGACGGGTGCAACAGGGGATCCGACCCCTCCGGTTATGGGGAGCACCTGGCACGTAAAGAAGAACTCCCATCGGGCACGCCTCTTGGCTTCCTGGGAGAGTCCCTCGAGATTGAACATCTCACCGAGTGGCATTCCCATATCACGGACGAGAACGCAGTGAACGGGCATCTCTTCACCTTCATTTTCTCCCGGAACGGCCTCCACGGCATAGTTGTCGCTGGCAATGAACGCGATCTTTTTTTCGTGCAGCCACTGCGCTACGTCAAGGCCGATGCCTGGTGCCGCCCCTAGGTACCGCTGACGGTCTCCATCGAGAAGGAAAACTTTCATCCATCCCGTTCGGATGAGTAAGACATCACCGGCTCGAGTTGAGACTCCTTGTGCAGCGAGACAGGCATCGAGCTCTTGGACAGTAATAACCCGGCCGGCCTCAAGGTGGGAAACACCAAAGAATTCAGGAAGATCTAGGAGCACTCCGCGTCCTTGGATGCTTCCGCGGAGATTTTCTATGCCCAGCGACCCTGCTCCTTTCTCCGTGACCGTTGTGAGGCTGGTGCCGTTGTAGAGATAGCCGTCGTACGCGACATGGGATAACGCATCCACCTGGGTGGCAGCGTGTGTGTGCAGCGTGACCAGGTCATCGAGGTAGAGAAAACCTCCGGGGGCGGGTGGCGACTCTCCGGTGCGGGTCATGACGTGCACACAGTTCTCACGGATGCCCCCGCTAGGCTGGGGCCCCTTGTCGTTTAGGTCCAGACCTAAAGGGATGGTCGTCCCGTGCTCGATGAGTTTGGCCGCGGCCGCTCGGCGCTCCGGCGTCAGGAAGTTGAGGGTGCCCAGCTCATCGTCGCTGCCCCAACGGCCCCAGTTGGACAGGCGGGCACCCACATCCCGGAAGCCGGTGTGTTTCATCACGCCCTGAGGTTTCGGACTCTGCGGTTATTGAGAGCGTCCAGGAGAACTGCCAGGAAAATGAGTGCCCCCTGAACAAACTGAACGAAGAATGCTGAAACATTCAAGAGCGTCAGACCGTTGTTGATGACCCCGATGAGGAGGACACCTATAAAGGTTCCGACCATGCTTCCCTTGCCGCCAAACAGGCTAGTGCCACCGATGACGACAGCCGCGATGACATTCAGTTCGGTCCCTATGGCTGCATTCGGGGTAGCAGAATCCAGCCTTCCGAGGAGTATGATGGCCGCGATCCCCGCGCATAGACCGGCGATGACGTAGGTGGAGAAGACAACGGCCTTTACGTTTATCCCTGCAAGACGGGCCGCCTCCGCATTTCCACCCACCGCGAAGACTCTGTGGCCGAACGTCGTGCGCGACAGGACCAAGTGCGCGATCACGAACAGGATGACGGTGAGAATGGCGGAGACCTTCATCCCGAACAGGTCAGCACTCCCGAGCCAGTTGAGCGCCGTCGGGAGACCGTATACTGACTGCCCCTGACTGAACTGCAATGTCAATCCACGGGTCATCCCCATGACAGCCAATGTGACGATAAACGGCGCCAGCCGCAGCCAGGACACTGACACGCCGTTGAACGCTCCGATAGCGACCGCTACCGCGAGGACAATCAGCACACCCATTATGCCGTTTACGGATTGTCCGACGATAGCTCCTGCTAGCCCAGAGAGAGCAATGTTAGACCCGACGGAAAGATCGATGCCGCTCGTGATTATCACGAATGTGGCCCCAATAGCTGCAATCCCTACCACGGCGCTCTGAGTCACGATGTTACTCAGATTTCCTGCAGTGAAGAACACCGGTGTCATGAAAGAAAGCACAACCGATACCGCTATGAGGGCTATTGCAATGGGGGCAATATTATTTCCTAAGACATTATGAATAAAGCTGCCTGGGCCTGCAAGAGTCCGACTTGCCGCCGAGGTAGGCGCCTGTTTTGTTATCGTCATTTCAATCCTCATTGCTTGCATTGGCTACGGAGGCGAGGTGCAGAATACGTTCCCTGTCAAACTCATCACGTTTAAACTCGGCGACGACCTTGCCGCCGAGAAGGACAAAGACCCGATCTGACACTGCTAGCACTTCATCCGTGTCGGAACTCGTAATGAGGATTCCGGCTCCGTTCGCAGCCAGATTAAAAATATGCTCGTAAATACCCCACTTTGCCCCGACGTCAACCCCTCGGGTGGGATCGTCGAAAAGGACAACTTTGGGATGGGTTTCGTTGATGCGGGCAAGAATAACTTTTTGCTGGTTCCCTCCGGAGAGTTCACCTACTGCCTGCTGCGGCGAGCGGAACCGGATGTCGTATTTTCCGGCAAAATCCACCGCCCTCTGTGTCATTGCTTTTGGGTTCAACACTCCGAATTTCGATATGGGCCCGTAGTTACCAAAGGCGATGTTCGAGCTGATGGAGCTGTTGAGAACGAGCCCTTCGGTCTTCCGGTCCTCAGGTGCGTAGATGACGCCTTGACGCCGGGCTGCCCCTAGCTTTCCTGGGCGGAGTGATCGCTTATCGATCGTGATGGTCCCGGATTTGACTGGATTGACCCCGGCGATTGCTTTCATCAATTCAGTTCGTCCGGCGCCAGCCAAGCCCACCAGCCCTACAATCTCTCGGCGACGGATGCTCAGCGTTCCGCCTTCTACGCCCTTTGCCTGCAGACCGGAGATGGCCAAGAGCTCATCCCCAAGGTCTCTAGGCACCCAGGGGTATGCATTCTCGAGGTCTTTTGCGAGCATGGTCCGGACGAGGAGGCGTTCGTTCCACTCAGAAATCGGTGCGTCTCCAACCATGCGTCCGTCCCTGAGGATGATTAGCCGATCGGCTATCCGGAACAGCTCGCTCAGATGGTGGGTCACGTACAGGATGCACAGTCCCTCAGAGCGAAGCCCCTCGATCACTGTCAGCAGGTTGTTCACGTCAGCCTCGGGCAAGGAGGATGTAGGCTCATCCAGGATCAATACTTTTGCATCCCGAACAAGACAACGGGCGATTTCGGCAAGCTGGCGTTGAGAAATCGACAGCTCACGAATGGGCGTGCCGAGGTCCAAATCTCCGAGGCCAACTTTGTGGAGGCTTTGGCTTGCTCGTTCTCGGTTAAGGCGTTTACGGCTAACACCCCATGTGCTCGCCAGATTGCCCAGGAGGACGTTTTCCAGCAGAGACATATCGGGAATATCTGTCAGCTCCTGGTAGATGACGCTGACGCCTGCTTCAATGACGGCACCAGTCGTGGTGGGTAGCGCAACATCATTCAGAGCCACGGCTCCCGCGGTCGGAGCCGTCGCCCCCGCGAGGATTTTTATCAGAGTGGATTTGCCTGCACCATTCTCACCGACCAGTCCCGTGATGGAGCCCGGCTCGAGTGAGAAGCTAATGCCGGAAAGGACTTCGTTGGGCCCATAGGTTTTTGAAATGCCCGCGACTGAGAGGAGGGGCTTCCTAGCGGACCTCATCTGCCCAGATCCCGTAGCTCTTGACCGCTTCGGATTCGATATTGGCTGGGGTGATGACCATTCCCTTCCACTCAACGAATCCGGACACGTCCTTGCCGGCCTTCAGGTCGGCGATCTTGTCCATTGCCAGCTTCCCGATCGCAATCGGGTTGGAGCTGACCGTCATGTCCTGACGTTTAGCACGGATGTCAGCAATGGCCGGGGCCGGTGCGTCGTTGCCTGTCACGAAGATGTGCTTTGGGTCGCCTACAGGGGCGAACAGGCCTGCGGCTTCGATGGCTTTCGTCGTCCCCTGTGCTTCACTGTCATTGGCATTCATCACCGCGTCGATGTCGCGGTGAGCCTGAAGGATGCTGGACATCGCGGTAAAGGTCTTGTCGGTATCGAAGCCCCCGTCGGCCGTTGCCACTACCTCTATTTCCGGGTACTTGCTAATAACGTTTTTGAAGCCTTTGGTTCGGTCGGCTCCGGCAGAGCTGCCGGCAATGCCTTGCATTTCGACGACTTTCCCCTTAGGCGACCCGTACTTAGCCGTAAGGTGATCAACTATGCCCTGGGCACTCTGTTCGCCGATCGCGACATGGTCCATCGCTACCGTGAACTTCACGTCCGGGGAATTAATCGTGTCGGAAATGCCGATAGGTACTGCGCCGCTCTTTGCGGCCGACGCCACTGCGGGAACGATGGCTGAAGCGTCTGCCGGGCTGATAATGACATATTTGGCGCCCTGACTCACGAGGTTCTGGATGTCACTAACCTGAGTGTTGTTATCGCCGTTGGAATTAGTTTGGATCAGCTTGAAGCCGTGTGCTGCGGCCCCATCTTCGAGGCCCTTGATGAGTCCAGCGAAATAAGGGTTGGTCAAGGTGTAGCCGGAGTAGCCGACGATGATCTGGTCGCTGCCCGCGGCGTTCCCTGCACCAGAACTTGTAGAACAGCCTGCCAGTGCGAGGGCCAAGGCAGTGGTTGCTATAGCTGCGACAGCCCCGCGACCGGCCCAGCGGCGGCCTGTAGGCGCGGCCGCGGATCCCTGAGCTTCAGGAGTACGCGAGTTGCGCATAAGTTTGTGAATCATCTTTGATCCTTTCAAATTGGCGTCGAGCGCCGTGAATCCATGCGCGTAGATCGCACACATTAGTGAAGGGCTGCTTCGAACCAGCCCGGATTGGGCGTTAGGAACTACTCCCCACCATTGGGCCTCAAAACACATGGTGAGGAATGCCGTGCCTGAAGTAACCAGACAATTCAGCGTCCCGGAATATCGTCACTTAACTCTTATTGAAAGAGCGTTCAGCCGCGGGAGCGGACTAGGCGGGCAATCTGACTGCATCAATAAGGCCGCGCGGCCAACAGGGTGCCCTACTCGAATGCTTCATGAACTTTGCTCCGGCTTTGAACGTACTAGTTAGTACACAATAAAAGCCGATATCGCTTGTGTCAAGGGTCACAAGAACTTAATTGCTTTGATGCCCGCAGGAGTGTGGCATTCGTCGGCGGCCTTCCGCACCGTTCCTCACGGAACGAGAAGACGGCCTTCGCACGTCGCTGGAAGAAAAAAGCGCCGAACTGTGGGGCCCGGACGTGCTCCGCAGCGCCATCACGAAGATTCTAAAGTTCGCGGACGCTACCTTGACGTACGGTGTGCTGCGTTTCGCTGACTATTCCGGCTACGCCCGCAGCTTGCAGAAATCATAGATGCAGCCAAGGAACGTCTAGCCGCTGTCATGCCTCGCCGCACCGACTTAGATATGCCTAATCCAAGGTCTGCACGTACAAAATCCTGATACGGGGTCGACGTCTTAGTTCCTAGGTAGTGGAACGCCCAGGCCAGTCATTCGAAGATTCGCGACACGCCACGGAATTTCGTTCCACAACTATCCCTTTCAAGCCGTCCCCCGGCGACCGAACCGAACAGGGGCGTTCTGCGCATGGGCCATGTGGCTGACGTGACCGTTCTCGCCCGGTATTTGGGTCGTTCTGCTCAAGGTGTTTGGGAGGTGATCCATTGCCGGGCGTCGAACTCGCCCATGCGCCGGTACAGGGTCGCTCGGGACATGCCCAGGTCACGGGCGACCTGGGTGGCCGGTTGGCCGGCGTCGATCAGGCGGCGGGCGTTCTCGATCTGGCTGTCGGTGAACCGTTCCCGGCGCCCGCCCAGGTCCCTGCCGGCGGCCCGGC